>NZ_BAABBV010000001.1:0-705942 GCF_039538145.1 Gryllotalpicola daejeonensis
TTTCGGCGGCCATAGCGGGAGGGAAACGCCCGGACACATTCCGAACCCGGAAGCTAAGACTCCCAGCGCCGATGGTACTGCAGGGGCGACCCTGTGGGAGAGTAGGACACCGCCGAACACCTATTAGGAAAGGGCCATCCGATTATCGGATGGCCCTTTTCACGTTTAATACCTATAAATCCACAGCAGCGTGAGGAGCAGACCGTGAGCGATGGCTCAGGCGAAGACGACAAGGAGCGCGGCGCCCGCCGCGGGCCCGGAGGGTTTCGCGGCCGCGAGGGCGGATCGGCTTCTGGGGGCTCAGACCGCGGCGGCAGCCGGCCGCGCCGAGACGGCGACGGGCGAGGCTATGCGGCGCGCGGCGGCGGGTCACGGCCCTACGGCGATCGTCCTCGTGGCGAAGGCCAGCGTGGTTCTTACGGCGACCGCGACAGTCGTCCCCGTCGCGACGGTGACGCTCAGACGCCACGCGACCGCGAACGGCGCGCGTACGACGAACGCCCACAGCGTGACGGGCAGCGACGTCCCTACGGTGACCGAGATGGTCGGTCCGGCCGTGACGCTGGTCGGGGTAAATACACTCCGCGCGAAGGCGAGCGGGGGCAGTATGGCGGCGACGCCCGCGGCGGAGAGCGGCGTGGCTATGAGCCACGAGATCGAGAGCGTCGGCCGTACGGCAACGACCGACCGCGTCGTGAAGGCGACGGACGGGAATACGCGCCGCGCGATCGAGAGCGGCCCGGGTACGGAGACCGCACGCAACGCGATGGTGAGCGTCGCCCTTACGGGGATCACGGTGGCGCCGGTGGTCGCGATGGTGAGCGGCGTTCGTTCGGCGACCGGAGCGATCGACCGCGTCGCGATGGAGATCGCCGGCCGTTCGCACCGCGCGATGGTCAGCGGCGGCCCTATGGAGATCGCGACAGTCGTCCCCGTCGGGACGGTGAGGGGCGCGGGTATGAACCGCGGGACGGTGAGCGGCGTTCGTTCGGCGATCGAAGCGATCGCTCCGGCCGTGACGGTGATGGGCGCGGCTACGGCCAGCGCGATGCCGAACGTCGTCCCTACGGTGATCGCGATGGCCGGCCGCGTCGTGATGGTGATGGGCGAGGCTACGGACAGCGCGATGGTGAACGCCGGCTTTACGGTGACCGCGATGCCCGGCCGCGCCGTGACGGTGACGGGCGCGGATACGCGCCCCGCGACGGTCAGCGTCGGGCATACGGAGACCGCAATGACCGCCCACGCTCGGACGCCGGCTCTCGCGGGCGAGGTCAAGATGAGCAGCGCCTGTGGACCCGCGACGGTCGCCCCGCGCGCGGGGACCGGGACGCCTCGAGCCAGGAGTGGCGGGACGACGAGGAGCGTCAGCGTCGTGCCGAGCTCAAGTCGGTGCGGCCCCGTCACAACGACCCGGAGCTGCCGGCATCCGTCACCAGTAAGGATCTGGAATACGGTGCGCGGCTCGAACTGCGCACGCTGTCGAAGGACAACGCGGAGGACGTGGCGCGCCACCTCGTGATGGCCGCGCGGCTGATCGACGAGGACCCGGAGCTCGCGCATCAGCACGCGCTCTCGGCGGAGCGCCGAGCCGGCCGTGTGGCGATCGTGCGCGAGACCCTCGCGATCACGGCATACGCGATCGGCGATTTCGCGCTGGCGCTGCGCGAGCTGCGGACGTACCGCCGGATCTCCGGCAGGGACGATCAGCTGCCGCTGATGGTGGATAGCGAGCGCGGTGTCGGACGACCGGAGCGTGCACTCGAGCTCGGGCGCTCGGTCGATCGCTCGACATTGAGCAATGAGGTGCAGGCATCCCTTGCCATTGCGATGTCGGGTGCGCGCCTTGATCTCGGCCAGCCGGAGCTCGCTCTCGGCGAGCTCGAGATCCCGCAGCTGAATCCGGACGTGGCGTATTCGTGGAGCCCCGCGTTGTTCCAGGCGTACGGCGATGTGCTTGAAGAGCTCGGGCGCACCGACGAGGCGCAGCAGTGGTGGGACCGCGCCGACCATGCGGCCGAGGTGCTCGAAGAAGCGGCAGCCACGGCCGAGCACGAGACCGTCGACGTGATCGAGGAGGGGCTCGAGTTCGAAGAGGGCGTCGAACTGGACCCGGTGGAGACCGCGGACGACGCGGTGGACGTGGACTTGGCGGAAGCGGACGACGCGGTCGATATCGATGGCGCTGAGGATGACTTCAGCATCGAGGACGAGGTCGCCGAGCTGCTCGGCGAGACGGACGAGGGAGAGGGCACGGATGGCACTGTTCCGGGCAAGGAATAGCGCCGGGCCGACGCCGCTCGAAGGCGTCGATGTCGTGCTCGCGGACCTCGACGGCGTCGTGTACAAGGGGCACGAGGCGATCCCGCACGCGGTCGAGAGCCTGAACAGGGCTGCGGAGCAGGCGCGCGTCGCATACATCACGAACAATGCATCGCGCACGGATGCCGCCGTGGCGAAGCAGCTGCAAGGCTTCGGACTCTCGGTCGAGGCGACGGACGTCGTGACCTCTCCGCAGGCGGCTGTGCGGCTGCTCGCGGGACTCGTTCCCGAAGGTTCGCGGATCCTGGTGATCGGCGGCGAAGGGCTCTCTTCAGTCGTGGCCGACGCCGGATTCACTGTGGTGGAGTCCGCGGACGACGAGCCTGCGGCCGTCATCCAGGGATTCGCCCCGGAGATCGGCTGGAAGCAGCTCGCGGAGGCATCCTTCGCCCTCGCCGGCGGCGACGAGGGCATTCCGTGGGTCGCCACGAACACCGACTGGACGATTCCGGTGGCGCGGGGGGTCGCGCCGGGCAACGGGACTCTGGTCTCGGCGGTGCACACCGCTGTGGGGCGTCTGCCGGTGGTGGCCGGCAAGCCCGAGGTGGCGATCTTCGACGAGGCGCGCACCCGATTCGGCGCGAAGCACCCCATCTTCATCGGCGATCGGCTCGACACGGACGTGCTCGGCGCGAATCGAGCGGGCATCGACTCCGTGCTGGTGCTGACCGGGATCGATCGCGCGAAGCAGCTGCTCGCCGCGGGGGCGGACTCGCGGCCGACGTACATCCTGGACGATCTGCGCGGGCTGCACGAGCCCTACCCCACGGCGGAGAAGGGGCGCGGCGGTGCGGTCGTCGTGGGCGACGCCGCCGTTCGGGTCAACGGGACCACTGTCGAGATTGTGCGCGAAGGCAGCGACCCGCTGAATCTGCTGCGCGCGGCCTGTCGCGCGATCTGGGACTCCGGTCTTGCGATCTATGCCCTCGACGTGCCGGAGCGGCTCTACACGTAGGGGTTGATAGCGTGGGGAGCGTGGCAGACGAGCGGAACGAGGAAGCGCGCGGTGACGCGCTGCTGCCGCGCCTCAAGCTGATCGAGGACCAGCCGCTGGAGAGTCGGGCAGCGGCGTATGCGCACCTGCACGATGAGCTGCGCGAGGCGCTCGACGCGGCCGATCGCCAGGGCGGGCGCTGAGCGCGTGGCATCCAGCCGGCTCGACGCCGCCATTGTCGCGCGCCGGCTCGCGCGCTCGCGCACGGCGGCCGCGAAACTGATCGCCGACGGACGTGTGACGGTCGACGGGAAGCCGGTGGTGAAGGCATCCGCTCAGGTCGACGACGAGAGCGACATCGTCGTCGCGCTGCCCGACCACTACGTGAGCCGCGGGGCGCACAAGCTGATCGCCGCGCTCGATGCCTTCGACGTCGACCCACGAGGGAGACTCGCGCTGGACCTCGGTGCCTCCACGGGAGGATTCACGCAGGTGCTGCTCGAGCGCGGGGCGCGGCATGTGCTCGCGGTCGACGTGGGGCACGGGCAGCTCTCGGTCCCGGTCAAGGGAGACCCGCGGGTGAGCAATATCGAGGGCGTGAATGCGCGCTATCTCACGGCGGAGGCGCTGGCACAGGCATCCGGCATCGCGGAATCGCCCGACCTTGTGGTCGGCGACCTGTCGTTCATCTCGCTCACGCACGTGCTGCCCGCCGCGCGTGCGTCGGTCGCGCCCGAGTCGGATTTCGTGATGCTGATCAAGCCGCAGTTCGAGGTCGGGCGCACGGGGGTCAAAGAAGGCATCGTGCGCGACCCCGTGCTGCGGGCGGATGCCGTCGCCGGCGTGCTGTGGGCGGCGTGGGACCTCGGGCTGGGCACGGCGGGGCTCGTTCCCTCGCCGATCGCGGGCACGCACGGCAACCGGGAGTACCTGTGTTGGATGTCGGCGGTGCGCGGCGCGAATCCGACAGAATGGGTCGACAGGGTTTCGACGATGACGGGAGCGTGACGTTCATGAGTGGTCGCCGCATCCTGGTCGTCTCGCACACCGGGCGCGAGGAATCGCTCGAGGCAGCCCAGCAGGTCTGCAGGCAGCTGCTCGAGGAATCCGACGTCGTGCCCGTGCTGAGCGCCGACGAGCTGCAGGACCTGCGCGCGTTCGCGCCCGAGCTGATGGGGCTCGAGGTGCTCGGCAGCGAGTGCAAGCCGGGAGATCTCGAACTCGTGATCGTGCTCGGCGGTGATGGCACGATTCTGCGCGCGGCCGAGATGGTGCGCGGCGCCGAGGTGCCGATCCTCGGCGTGAACCTCGGGCACGTCGGGTTCCTGGCCGAAAGCGAGCGCGACGATCTCTCGCGGTCGGTGGCCCGTGCACTTGCGGGTGATTACGAGGTCGAGGAGCGCATGACGCTCGCCGTGCGCGTGAAGTACGACGGCCGGGTCGTGTATGAGGACTGGGCGCTCAACGAGGCGAGCGTCGAAAAAGCCAGTCGTGAGCGGATGATCGAGGTCATGGTCGAGGTCGACCGGCGACCGTTGTCGAGCTTCGGCTGCGACGGCGTCGTGATGTCGACGCCCACCGGGTCGACCGCATACTCGTTCTCTGCGGGTGGCCCGATCGTGTGGCCGACCCTCGACGCGCTGCTGTTCACCCCGATCTCCGCCCACGCGCTGTTCACCAAGCCGCTGGTCGTGACGCCGGATTCTGCGATCGCCGTCGAGCTGCTCGATCGGGTGCAGACCACCGGGATCCTGTGGTGCGACGGCCGCCGGTCGATCGAGCTGCAGCCGGGGGCGCGGGTGGTCGTGACGCGCTCGCCCATTCCCGTCAAGATGGCGCGCCTGCACCGGGCGTCGTTCACCGACCGGCTCGTGCGGAAGTTCAATCTTCCGGTCGTCGGGTGGAGGGGGCCGGCATGACGCGCGCGAGCGCCTCGCGGCGGAGCCGCGAACAGGCGGTGACGTGTATGACGCGCGCGAGCGCCTCGCGGCGGAGCCGCGAGCAAAAGGGGCGTCCGGCATGATCGAGGAGATTTCGATTCGTGATCTCGGCGTCATCGCCGAGGCGACCCTTCCGCTCGGCCCGGGGTTCACCGCGATCACCGGCGAGACCGGTGCGGGAAAGACCATGGTCGTGACGGCGCTCGGCCTGCTGCTCGGGGAGCGCTCGGACAGCGGCGTGGTGCGTCTGGGCGCCTCGCAGAGCTGGGTCGAGGGACGTTGGCGCGTTCCCGCCGACGGCGAGGTCAGCGAGCGGGTGCGGGAATCCGGCGGAGACGTCGACCCCATCGGCGAGAGCGGCGACGCGGAGCTCGTGCTGAGCCGCTCGGTGTCGCCGGAGGGCCGCAGCCGGGCGTATGCGGGCGGCCGCAGCGCGCCGGTGGCTGTGCTGTCGGAACTGGGGGAGCGGCTGGTCGTGGTGCACGGGCAGTCGGACCAGATCAGGTTGAAGAGCGCCACGGCGCAGCGCGAGGCGCTCGATCGCTTCGCGGGGCCGGAGCTGCAGGCATCCCTCGCCCGCTATCACGATGTGTGGCGCCGCTGGAAGGACGGCGTCGCCGAGCTCGAGGAGCTGACCGGTGATCGCGACCGGCGCGTGCGCGAGGCGGAGGAGCTGCGCGCGGCGCTCGAGGAGATCGAGGCGGCGGCGCCGCAGCCCGGCGAGGACGTGGAGCTCGACGAGCGCATCGAGCGACTCGAGAACGTCGAGACGCTGCGGGTCGCCGCGGCGGAGGCGCGTGAGCAGCTTTCCGCGGAGGAATCCGACGGACCCGATGCGCTGTCGCTGCTGGACGGTGCGCGGCGCGCGCTCGAGCACGCGGCGCGCCACGATCAGGAGCTTGGCGCGCTGGCCGAGACTCTGCAGGCTGCGCAGTACCAGGTGACGGATGCCGCGGCGCAGCTGTCGTCGTACCTCGCCGGTCTCGACGTCGACGGCGCCCATGATCTCGAGCTGCTGCAGGAGCGCAAGGCGCTGCTCGCCTCGCTCGTGCGCAAGCACGGCGACAGCCTCGAGGATGTGATCGCGAAGCTCGGGGCGGGCAGCGCGCGGCTGTTCGAGCTCGACGGAGACGCGGAGCGCATCGAAGCGCTCACGCAGCGCGTCGCTGATGACGCGCAGGAAGCCGAAGCGCTGGCCGGCGAGCTGTCGAAGGCGCGGTCTGAGGCGGCGGCGAAGCTCGAAACATCCGTCACCAAAGAACTTGCCGCGCTGGCGATGGCGGACGCGCGCATCGTCGTCGAGGTGAGCGACCGCGGCGAACTCGGCGCGTCGGGGCGCGACCAGGTGGCGATTCTGCTGCAGCCGCACCCGGGCAGCGAGCCGCGGCCGCTGGGGCGCGGTGCCTCAGGCGGCGAGCTTTCTCGGGTCATGCTCGCGATCGAGGTCGTGCTCGCCGGTACGGACCCGGTGCCGACGTTCGTCTTCGATGAGGTGGATGCCGGCGTCGGGGGAGCGGCCGCGATCGAGATCGGGCGGCGGCTCGCGCAGCTCGCCGAGCGGTCACAGGTGCTCGTGGTCACTCACCTCGCACAGGTCGCGGCGTTCGCCAACAACCACCTGACCGTCGTCAAAGACACCGGCGGTGCGGTGACCGAGAGCAGCGTGCGACAGCTGGAAGGTGCCGAGCGGGAGGCCGAGATGGCGCGGCTGCTGTCGGGCCTCGCGGACTCCGAGAGCGGTGTCGCGCACGCGCGGGAGCTGCTGGAGCTCGCGCGGGGGTAGACGCCGGGCCGCGGTCTCCATTCGGCTTCGCCGAGTCGAACGGCCGGGTGGCCGCGGGCCAGGAGAGGGTCTCGATACGCCCGGCTTCGCGCCGGCTGCTCGACCAGCGGGACGGCGCGGGCTGCTCGACCAGAGCGGCCGATGAACGGTGTGTCTCTGGTCAGGAATCCCGTTGGCGGGTTGATAGCATAGAAGCCCGTGGTGGATTCTTCTGACGCGGCGCAGGCAAACAACAACGGCACTACCAAGCACATCTTCGTGACAGGTGGTGTCGTTTCTTCGTTGGGCAAGGGCCTCACGGCCGCCAGCCTCGGAAATCTGCTGACGTCACGCGGCCTGCACGTCGTGATGCAGAAGCTCGACCCGTATCTCAACGTCGACCCGGGAACGATGAATCCGTTCCAGCACGGCGAGGTGTTCGTCACCGACGACGGCGCGGAGACCGACCTCGACATCGGCCACTACGAGCGCTTCCTCGACGTGAACCTCTCGCAGGCCGCGAACGTCACGACCGGCCAGATCTACTCGCAGGTGATCGCGAAGGAGCGGCGCGGCGAGTATCTCGGCGACACCGTGCAGGTCATTCCGCACATCTCGGACGAGATCAAACGCCGCATGCGCCTGCAGGCGCACGCCGACCCGCAGCCCGACGTGATCATCACCGAGGTCGGCGGCACCGTCGGCGACATCGAGTCGCAGCCGTTCATCGAGGCGGCGCGTCAGATCCGTCATGAGCTCGGGCGCAAGAACGTCTTCTTCGTGCACGTCTCGCTGGTGCCGTTCATGAATGCCTCCGGTGAGCAGAAGACCAAGCCGACGCAGCACTCCGTCGCCATGCTGCGCTCCATGGGCATCCAGCCCGACGCCCTCGTGCTGCGCAGCGACCGGCCCGTCTCGGACTCGAACAAGAAGAAGATCGCGCTGATGTGCGACGTCGACGAGGACGCCGTCATCAACACGGTCGACCTGCCGAGCATCTACGACATCCCGTCGACGCTGCACGCGCAGGGCCTCGACGCCTACGTCATCGACCAGCTCGGCCTCGGCGAGAAGGCCGGAGAGGCCGACCGCAGCAGCTGGAACGAGCTGCTCAAGGTCGTGCACGAGCCGCGCAAGGAGGTCACGGTTGCGCTGGTCGGCAAGTACATCGACCTGCCGGATGCCTATTTGTCGGTTTCCGAGGCGCTGAAAGCCGGGGGATTCGCACACCACGCGAAGGTGAACCTGCGCTGGATCGCGTCCGACACCTGCGAGACGCCGGAGGGCGCCGCGAAGGCACTGGCCGACGTCGACGGCATCTGCGTGCCCGGAGGCTTCGGCATTCGCGGCATCGAGGGCAAGCTCGGCGCGCTGCGGTTCGCGCGCGAGAACGGCATCCCGACCCTGGGGCTGTGCCTCGGCCTGCAGTGCATGGTCATCGAGTACGCCCGCAACATGGCCGGCCTGCCCGGCGCCTCGTCGAGCGAGTTCGACCCCGAGACGGAGTTCCCGGTGATCGCGACGATGGCCGAGCAGGTGGACATCATCGCGGGCGGCGACCTGGGCGGCACCATGCGCCTGGGCCTCTACCCCGCGAAGCTTGCTGAGGGCTCGATCGTCGCCGAGCTGTATGGCGCGCCCGAGGCCTCAGAGCGGCACCGCCACCGCTACGAGGTCAACAACCACTATCGCCAGCAGATCGCCGACGCCGGCCTGTGGTTCTCGGGCACCTCGCCCGACGACCACCTGGTCGAGTACGTGGAGCTGCCGCGCGAGGTGCACCCCTTCTACGTCGCGACGCAGGCGCACCCCGAGCTGCGCAGCCGCCCGAATCGCGCCAACCCGCTGTTCCGCGGGCTGATCGGCGCCGCCCTCGAGCGCCAGGAGTCGACCCGCCTGTTCCCCGTCGAGGAGCAGGAGAGCGAGAACGTTGCCTGAGTCGGGGGAGCAGGGGCTCATCGCCGATGAGCCGCTCGAGCTCGAGATCACCGATTCGCGGCTCGATTTCGCGGGGCACGTCTGGGATGTGCGCACGGAGACCTTCGTCTACAACGACGCGAAGCTGACCCGCGACTTCGTCGACCACACGGGCGCGGTCGCGGTCGTTGCGCTCGATGATGAGGGGCGGATGCTTCTCATCCAGCAGTACCGACACCCGGTCAGGCACCGCGAGTGGGAGATTCCGGCGGGGCTGCTCGACGTGCGCGGCGAGGCGCCGCTGCTCGCCGCGCAGCGCGAGCTCGCCGAGGAGGCCGACCTCGTCGCCGAGCAGTGGAACGTGCTCTCGGAGTACTACACGACCCCGGGTGGCAGCAACGAGGCGATCCGGGTGTACCTCGCCAGGGGTCTTGCCCCGACCGGCACCCCGTTCGCTCGTGAGGCAGAGGAGGCGGACATCGTGACGCGCTGGGTGGCGCTCGACGAGGTCGTCGACGGCGTACTGGCGCGCCGCCTGCAGAACCCCTCTCTGACGATCGGGGCGCTGGCCGCGCACGCCGCCCGAGCGCGGGACTGGGCGAGCCTCGGTTCGCCGGAGGAGCCGTGGACGAGGCATCCGCGCCTGCACTGAGCCAGCGCCCGCCCAGCGCGCTCGAGTGCGACGTCACCGCGTACCTGCGCTACGCGGGACTCGAGCGGCGGCTCGCGAAGAACACGATCGCGTCGTACCGGCGGGATCTTGCTGCGTACACGGATTGGCTTGCTGACCAGGGGATCGGCTCGCTCGACGACGTGACGCCTGAGACGTTGAGCGCGTATGCGAAGTACCTGGGGGAGCGGGCGCCTTTCGAGACGCGCGCTACGCAGGCTCCGCGAGCTCCTCAAGGATCGAGTCGCCCGGCGCCGCTGGCTGCGGCATCCGTCTCGCGCATGCTGGGGACCGTTCGCAATCTGCACCGCTTCCTCGCGGTCGAGGGGCGCACGCAGGCGGATGCCTCACGCGAGCTGCGCACGCCGAAGAAGCCCATGCGGCTGCCGAAGGCGATTCCGCAGGCGGAGGTCACGGCGCTGATCGAGACGGCGTCGGGCGATGATGTGGTCGCGCTGCGGGACCGGGCGCTGCTCGAACTGCTGTACGCGACGGGGGCGCGGGTGTCTGAGGCGGTGGACCTCGATGTGGACGACGTCGTCGACCGCGAGATCGTGCGGCTGACGGGCAAGGGCGACAAGCAGCGCATCGTGCCGCTCGGGAGCTACGCCCGGGACGCCCTCGACACTTATCTCGTGCGCGCACGCCCCGCACTCGCGAGCCGGGGGAAGGGGCGCGATGTCGCGGCGCTCTTCCTCGGCGTGCGCGGACAGCGCGTCTCGCGGCAGAACGCGTGGCTGATCATCAAGAAGGCCGCGGAGCGCGCGGAGCTCGCGAGCGAGATCTCTCCGCACACGCTGCGCCACTCGTTCGCGACGCACCTGCTCGAGGGCGGCGCGGATGTCCGCGTGGTGCAGGAGCTGCTGGGGCATGCCTCCGTCGCCACGACTCAGCTGTACACGCTCGTGACGGCCGACACTCTGCGCGACGTGTACACACAGGCGCATCCGCGTGCGCGGTAGTGTTGTGCCGATGGATCGCACGCAGACCGACTTCCCGGTGCCGACACCGCTGAAGCAGCACGGGCCGGCGCGCATCATCACCCTCTGCAACCAGAAGGGCGGCGTCGGAAAGACGACGACCAGCATCAGCCTGGGGGCCGCGCTGGCCGAGTACGGCCGTCGTGTTCTGGCGATCGACTTCGACCCGCAGGGCGCGCTCTCGGCCGGCCTCGCGGTGAACACGCACGAGGCGACGACGATCTACGACCTGCTGCTGAACGGCAAGCTCGACCCGAGCGAGGCGATCCAGCAGACGAGCGTTCCGGGGCTCGATGTGATCCCTGCGAACATCGACCTCTCGGCGGCCGAGGTCCACCTCGTGAACGAGGTCGCGCGCGAGCAGGCGCTCGCCCGCGTGCTGCGCCGCGTGAGCGATGACTACGACGTGATCCTCATCGACTGCCAGCCCTCGCTCGGCATCCTGACCGTGAATGCGCTCACCGCGGCGCACGGCGTGCTCATCCCGCTCGAGAGCGAGTACTTCGCGCTGCGCGGTGTCGCGCTGCTGATCGAGACGGTCGAGAAGGTCAAGGAGCGCCTCAACCCGGCGCTCGAGCTCGACGGCATCCTCGTGACGATGTTCGACGCGCGCACGCTGCACTCGCGCGAGGTGTTCGAGCGCGTCAAGGACGCGTTCAAGGACAAGGTGCTCGACACCGTCATCTCACGCACCGTGAAGTTCCCCGACGCATCGGTCGCGGGCTCGCCGATCACGCAGTTCGCCCCGGACCACCCGGCCGCCGAGGCCTACCGCCGCCTGGGCCGGGAGCTCGTCGCGCGTGGCGCCGTCGCCTGACCCGGTCGGGGGCGAGCGCGAGGTCACCGCGATCGGCGGGACCGACGGGGTCGGCGCCGCCGCCCGTCTCGGCGCCGTGGACGAGACCGAGGAGACCAGCGCGCCGTCGTTCCGCGTCGCGCTCGACAACTTCGAGGGCCCGTTCGATCTGCTGCTCTCGCTGATCGGCAAGCACGAGCTCGACATCACCGAGATCGCGCTCTCGCGCGTGACCGACGAGTTCATCTCGTACCTGCGCGGCATCGACCTCGCTGAGGAGCTCGATCAGGCCAGCGAGTTCCTGGTCGTCGCGGCCACGCTGCTGGACCTCAAGGTCGCGGGGCTGCTGCCGCAGGGAGAGCTCGTCGACGCGGAGGACGTCGCGCTGCTCGAAGCGCGCGACCTGCTGTTCGCGCGGCTGCTGCAGTACCGCGCCTTCAAGGAGGCGTCGGCCTGGTTCGACGAGCGCCTCGCCAAGGAATCCGGTCGCCACGCCCGCACCGTTCGGCTCGACGAGAAATACCGGGCGCGAACGCCCGAGCTGGTGTGGACGCTCACGCCCGACGATTTCGCGGCGCTCGCGCTGCTCGCGTTCACGCCGAAGGAGATTCCGGTCGTCGGGCTGGACCACCTGCACGCGCCGCTCGTCAGCATCCGCGAGCAGGCGGCGACGGTCGTCGCGCTGCTGCGCGACGGAACACCGCGATCGTTCCGCGAGCTCATCGCGGGCGTCGAGGTGAAGGGCGTGATCATCGCGCGCTTCCTCGCGATCCTCGAGCTGTATCGGCACGCCGCGATCCACTTCGAGCAGCTCGAGCCGCTCGGAGAGCTCACGGTGCAGTGGTCGGCGGCGAATTGGACGGAAGAGAACCTGGCGAATCTGGGGGCGGACTATGACGGCTGAGGATTTCGAGACCCGCGCTCGGCAGGCTTCGCGTGCTCCTCAACCAGCGGATGTGCGGAGGCAGCTCGAGGCGATCCTGATGATCGCCGACGAGCCGCAGAGCCTGGTGAGCCTCGCGACCGCGATCGGCGCCCCCGTCGCTGCGGTGCGGCAGGCGATCGAGGCGCTGCGCGCCGACTACGACGGAGAGGACCCGGCCACCGGGGGCGTGCGCCGTGGCTTCGAGCTGCGCGAGATCGGCGGCGGCTGGCGCCTGTACGTGCGCGAGGAGTACGACGCGGTCGTGACCGACTTCGTCGTGACGCAGAACCCGACGAAGCTGTCGCAGGCGGCGCTTGAGACGCTCGCCGTGATCGCCTACAAGCAGCCGATCACGCGCGGGCAGGTGGCGAGCATCCGCGCCGTGAACGTCGACTCGGTGGTGCGCACGCTGCTGAGCCGTGGGCTGATCACCGAGCTATTCGCCGACTCGGAGACCGGCGCGATCAACTACGGCACGACCGATCTGCTGCTGACGCAGCTCGGCATCAACTCGCTCGACGAGCTGCCGCTCATCTCGCCTCTGCTCGCCGACGGAACGGAAGGGTTCGACGCAGATGTCCGCTGACGACACGCGCGCAGAGCGCTCAGACGGCGAGCGGCTGCAGAAGGTCATGGCAGCCGCGGGAGTCGCGAGCCGCCGCGCCTCAGAGATCATGATCGTCGAGGGCCGCGTGACCGTGAACGGCAAGAAGGTGCGCGAACTCGGTGCCCGCATCGACCCGGCCACCGATCTGCTCGCCGTCGACGGCGTCGCGGTTCAGCTCGACCAGTCGAAGCGCTACCTCATGCTCAACAAGCCGACCAAGGTGATCAGCTCGATGAGCGACGACCGGGGGCGCACCGACCTGAGCGGCTTCGTGTCGCAGTACGAGGAGCGGCTGTTCAACGTCGGCCGGCTCGACTACGACACGAGCGGTCTGCTCGTGCTGACCAACGACGGTCCGCTCGCGCAGGTGCTCGCGCACCCGTCGTTCGGCGTCGAGAAGACCTACATCGCCAAGGTGCGGGGCACCGTCACGCCGCACACCCTGCAGCTGCTCAAGGACGGCATCGAGCTCGACGACGGGCCGATCCGCATCGACCGGGGCAAGCTCATCACGCGAGGAGCCTCCGACGGGGCATCCATGGTCGAACTCACGCTGCACTCGGGCCGCAACCGCATCGTTCGCCGCATGATGGAGGCCGCGGGGCACCCCGTGATCGAGCTGGTGCGGCGCAGCTTCGGGCCGCTGCACCTCGGCAGCCTCAAGCTCGGCCGCACCCGCGAGCTGACTAAAATCGAACTCGGCCAGCTGCTGACCCTCGCACGCGGGGCCGAGGAGCAGAAGGGCCGGATGTGACGGAAGCACGGTTGCGTCAGCCACGCGTGAGCGGCACGGTGCGCATCGTCGGGTCGGGCCTGCTCGGGGCATCCGTGGGCCTGGGGCTGCGCCAGTACGGCGTCGATGTCGTGGTGACGGATGCCTCGCGCACCGCTGCGCAGCTCGCCGTCGAGTACGGCGCGGGGCGTGAGCCTGAGGCATCCGATGCGCCCGTTCTCATCGTCGTCGCAGTGCCGCCGGATGCCGTCGCAGAGGTCGTCGCGGCAGAGCTCGCGGCCTTCCCCGATGCGATCGTCACCGACGTCGCGAGTGTGAAGGCGGCACCGCTGGCCGAGCTCGAGGCGCTCGGCGTCGACCTGTCGCGCTACGTCGGCTCGCACCCCCTCGCCGGGCGCGAGCGCGGCGGTCCGATCTCGGCGCGGGCCGACCTCTTCCTCGGCCGGCCGTGGGTCGTGTGCTCACGCCCTGAGCTGGCCCGTGCCGCGGTGTCGCTCGTCGAGGGGCTGGCGCTCGACCTGGGCGCGATTCCCGTCGAGATGGATGCCGTGGCGCACGATGAATCCGTCGCCCTGGTCTCGCACACCCCGCAGCTCGTGTCGACGCTGCTCGCGCGCCGGCTCGCGAGTGCGACGGATGCCGCGCTGGGCCTGGCCGGCGGCGGAGTGCGCGACGTCACGCGCATCGCCTCGAGCGACCCCGCGCTGTGGGTGCAGATCCTGTCGGCGAACGCCGCCACGGTCGCCTCGATCCTGCGGGCGTACCGCGATGACCTCGACGAGGTGGTCGGCGCGCTCGAGCGCATCGACGAGCCCGGCAGCCGCCGCACCATCGCCGAGACGCTGGCGGGCGGCAACGCGGGTGTCGCCCGACTGCCGGGGAAGCACGGCCAGGACCGCCGCTTCGCGAGCGTCGTCGTGCTCATCGAGGACAAGCCCGGCCAGCTGGGCCGGCTGTTCGCCGAACTCGGCGAGCTGGACATCAACATCGAGGACTTCCGGATGGAGCACTCTCCGGGCGCGCAGATCGGCATCGCCGAGATCTCGGTCGTGCCCGAGATGCTCGCCCGCACCGTTGAAGACCTCACCGAACGCGGCTGGAGGATCGCCGGATGACCACCCCCCTGACAGACCCCGTCTCTCTCGACGACCGCGTCGTCGTCGCCGTGGACGGCCCTGCAGGCAGCGGCAAGTCGAGCGTGTCGAAGGCCGTCGCGCGCAAGCTCGGGTACGCCTACCTCGACACGGGTGCGGCGTATCGGGCCTTCGCCTGGCACGCGCAGCGCGCCGACGTGGAACTGGAGGACGCGGCATCCGTCGCCTCCGCCCTGCCCACGTTCGCCCTGGCGGAGGCGACGGACCCCGATGATTTCTTCGTGCGCGTCGGCGAGCACGACGTGACGGAGGCCATCCGCGGGCCCTCCGTGACCGGCGTCGTGAGCCTCGTCGCGCGGGTTCCGGAGGTGCGCGCGGCGCTGACCGCGATCTTCCGCCGGCTCGCCGCCGAGACCGCGCAGCCGGGCATCGTGATCGAAGGTCGCGACATCACCACGGCCGTCGCACCGGACGCCCCGGTACGTGTTCTGCTGACCGCAAGTGAAGAAGTTAGAATGGGGCGTCGTTCTGCCGAGCTGACCGGGCATTCGCCCGAGGTCGTCGGCGAGCAGCTCAAGGCGCGTGACCGCGCCGACTCCCGGGTAGTCGACTTCATGACCGCCGCTGACGGGGTCACGACCGTCGACTCGACCGAGTTGAACTTCGATGAGACCGTGGATGCCGTCATCGCAGTCATTGAATCCCGCATCCACTCCCGCACGTAGAAACGAGATCACCATGTCCGACACCGACGACTTCGACGATGCAGCCGTCGGCGGCGACGACCTCGCCGAGAAGCTCGCCGCTCTGGACGACGCCGCGGCCGAGCGGCGCACGGCTGCGCTGCGCGGCGGCCTCGACGACTACCAGCTCGAGGACGAGGACCTCGCCGTTCTCGACGCCGCGAGCGAGGACGTCGACGAGATCACCTATCTGCCGGCATTGCCCGTCGTGGCGATCGTGGGCCGGCCGAACGTCGGCAAGTCGGCGCTCGTCAACCGCATCCTGGGCCGCCGCGAGGCCGTTGTCGAGGACACGCCCGGTGTGACGCGCGACCGCGTCTCGTATCAGGCCGAATGGATGTCGCGCCGGTTCACCCTCGTCGACACCGGCGGCTGGGAGCCGGACGCGCGTGGCATCGACGCCTCGGTCGCCGCGCAGGCCGAGGTTGCGATCGACCTCGCCGACGCCGTCATGTTCGTCGTCGACTCGAATGTCGGCGCGACCTCGACCGACGAGCACGTCGTGCGGATGCTGCGCAAGACCGACAAGCCCGTCTATCTCGTCGCCAACAAGGTCGACGACGCGCGCCTCGAGCCGCAGTCGGCCGACCTGTGGTCGCTCGGCCTCGGCGAGCCGTACCCGGTCTCCGCCCTGCACGGCCGCGGCGTCGCGGACCTGCTCGACCTCGTCGTCGGCGGACTGCCCGAGGTGTCGGCCGTCGCGAAGCGCGAGGTCGGCGGCCCGCGTCGCGTCGCGATCGTCGGCCGCCCGAACGTCGGGAAGTCGTCGCTGCTGAACAAGGCCGCGGGTGAGGAGCGCGTGGTCGTCAACGATCTTGCGGGCACGACGCGCGACCCGGTCGACGAGCAGATCGAGCTCGGCGGAAAGGTGTGGCGCTTCGTCGACACCGCGGGCATCCGCCGCCGCGTGCACCTGCAGCAGGGCGCCGACTTCTACGCATCGCTGCGAACCTCGGCCGCCGTCGAGAAAGCCGAGGTCGCCGTCGTCGTGCTCGACGTGACCCAGCCGATCAGCGAGCAGGACGTGCGCATCGTCGACCTCGTGCTCGAGGCCGGCCGGGCGCTCGTGATCGCCTACAACAAGTGGGATCTGCTTGACGACGACCGCCGCCGCTACCTCGAGCGCGAGATCGAGCAGAACCTCGGCCACGTCGACTGGGCACCGCGCGTCAACATCTCGGCGAAGACGGGCCGCCACCTCGAGAAGCTCGTGCCCGCGCTCGAGCTCGCGCTCGAGTCGTGGGACACGCGCATCGGCACCGGCAAGTTCAACGCGTTCCTCGCCGAGCTCGTCGCGGCGCACCCGCACCCCCTGCGCGGCGGCAAGCAGCCACGCATCCTGTTCGGCACGCAGGCATCGAGCCGCCCGCCGACATTCGTGCTGTTCACGACCGGATTCCTGGATGCCGGCTACCGGCGGTACATCCAGCGCCGTCTGCGCGAGCTCTATGGCTTCGAGGGGTCGCCGATCGTGCTGAATATGCGCGTTCGGGAGCGGCGCCAGCGATAGGTATTACCGCACCGAGCGGATCGGGAGTACCGCGATCGCACCGAGCACCGCGGCGATGATCGCCGCGATCCACAGCGCGCCGTAGTTGTTGCCGCCGCCGATCGCGAGGATCGGCACGGCCATGACGGGCACGATGATCTGCGGCAGCTCGTACGACAGTGCGACGACGCCGAGGTCCTTGCCGGCGTTCCTGAAGTCGGGCAGCACCTCGGTCATCATCGCGACGTCGACGGACGAGTAGGCGCCGTTGCCGACGCCGATGATGAGCGCCGCGACGAAGAACATCTGCTCGCTGGGCGCGAGGATCGCCAGCAGCAGGCCGGCGGCCGCCACGATGCACGAGACCCACACGATGAGCTTGCGGCGGCGGAACTTGTCGGACAGCCACCCGAACAGGATGGTGGAGACGATCAGGCCCGCGAAGTTCCACACGATCGTCGTCGCCTGAACGCCTGAGGCCTGCTTCAGGGGCACTCCGAGGTGGTCGATGATGAAGTACAGCAGATAGAGCGACATCGCGATCATCGAGATCGTGAAGAGCAGACGGCAGGCCCACGCGAACGCGAAGTCGCGGTAGCGGCGTGGGTTGAGCCAGTAGGACGAGAGAATCGCCTTCACATCGAGCGGCTCGATCGCATGGTCGGTGCGCACGATGTCCGTGAACGCGAACACGAGCAGCAGTGAGAGCACCGTGCCGATCACGCCGGGCACGAGGAACCACAGCCACTGCGCACCGTTCGCAGTGAGGGCCACGAGCTGCGTGCCGGCGATGGTGGCGATGCCGGCCGAGACGCTGACGGCTGCGGCGATGCGGGCGCGGATGCGCTTCGGGATCTGGTCGGCGAGCATCGCGTGCTGGGCCATCGCGACCGCGCCGAAACCGATCTGCCCGATGCACCAGCCGATGATGACCATCGGCAGGCTCGTGCTGAACGCGAGGACGACGATGCCGACCATGCTGAGCAGCGTGCCCCACAGCAACCAGGGGCGGCGGATGCCGAAACGAGACCGCGTGCGGTCGGAGAGCCGCCCGAACAAGGGTGTGATGATCATCACGACGACGCCGCCGATGGCAGCGACGATCGCGAGGTTCGAGTCCTTGTGCGCGTTGTCCATCACCGCCAGCGCGCGTGGCACCGAGGCGCCGCCGATCGTGCCGCCCGACAGGCTGATGCCGAACCAGGCGATGACGAAGACGGGCAGGAACCAACCGCGCTGCTTCTGCCCGAGAATGGCCTCGCCGTTCGGGTCGAGGTCGGGTTCTGGCGCCGTGCCATTGGATGCGGCGCCGGTGGCCGCCGACTGGTCGATGAGCTGTTCGAGGGCGGCGGCGCCGTCGGCGGGCGCCTCAGGGTCGAGTGGTGCGGACATCGTCGTCTGCTTCCTGTCGGAGTGGTCGGTCGGGCGGGCTGCGATCAGGCGGAGCCTGCGCTGGTGGGCTGTGCGGCAGTGGCGGCAGTGGCGTAGGCGGCGCTGAGCTCGTCGATCGCCCGGCGCTGCCAGAGGCGCGCGCCGTCGGTGGCAGCGGTCAGCGCCGAGCCGCCGTGCAGCTGCCGGGCCCCGCGGATCAGCTCGACGGGTGCGCCGAGCCGCTGCAACTCGCGCGCAAACTCTTCGGCGGTGTCGCGCAGCGGGTCGTACTCGGCGGTCATCACGAGCGTGCGCGGGTAGCCGGAGATCGGGGCTTCGCGTCGGCGCGCGTAGTCAAGCGCGGAGGCGTATTCGTCGGCCGCACCCTCGGGCAGGATGAGTGCGGTGAGCTGGTCGATGTCGTCGAGGCCGAAGCCGCGTCCGTAGAGCTCGAAGGATTCGCCGAAGTCGCGCACGGTCGCGGGCGGCACCTCGAGCAACTGGTGGGCGAGGGGCGCGCCGTCGTCTGCACACCATTTCAGCACGGCCGTCGCCACGACCCCCGCACCCGCCGAGTTTCCGCCGACACCGAGCCGGGCTGCGTCGACGTCCGCGAGCTCGGGCGTCGCGGTGAGTGCGGCGAGCAGGTCGATGAGCTGGTCGCGCGCGACGGGGTATGGGTGCTCTGGGGCGAGCGCGTACTGCAGGGAGAGGACCTGGATGCCCGCGCCGCGGGCCCGAGCGGCGAGAATCCGATCGTTCTGCAGCTCGCGGGGCGACCCCTTGATGAAGCCGCCGCCGTGCAGGAAGACCTGGGTGGGGCGCGGGCTCGAGATGCCCTCAGGGGCGTAGCGGCGCAGGCGAAGCATCCGGCCCCCTGCGTCGATCTCGACCTCGTCGATCACGACGTCCTCGGGAGCCGGCGCCGTGAACTCCCGCGCGAGCGCATTCGCGAGCTGGGTCGATGCCGCGCGCATCGCGGTGAGATCGCTCGAGAAGAGCCCGGGAAGCCTCGCCGAGGTCTCATTGATGCGGGCGACCCAGGCGAGTGCGCCGGGTTCCAGATCCACCTCAGACATCGGCGAGGACCGGGTAGGTGACCGGAGCCGTGGCGAGCGCGCGGATCGCGCCGACGACGGTCGCGTCGATGTGGTCGGCGGCCGGAACGTGGCCGACGAGTCCGCCCGAGGTATGGGTCTGGCCGATGTATCGGATGCAGGTGGCCGGAACACCGGCCTTGGTCAGCGCGCGGTAGTACGCCTCGCCATCGCCGCGCAGCGGGTCGAGCTCTGCGGTCATGATGAGCGCCTCGGGCAGGCCCACGTGTGATGCCGCGCGCAACGGAGAGGCGAGCGGGTCCTTGCGTGCCGCCTTGTTGCCCTTGCCGAGGTACTGGTCGATGAGCATGCCGCCGAGGCGGCGCAGGATCGCGTCGGGGACGCCGGTCTTGAGGCCCTTGGTGTCGGCGTGCTTCATGGTCAGGTCCACCGACGGCGCCTCGAGCACCTGCAGGCGGATCGGATGGTTGTTGCGCTCGCGGTTCATCAGGGTCACGGCCGCCGCGAGGTTGCCACCCGACGACGCACCGCCGATCGCGAGCTTGGCCGGGTCGCCACCGAGCTCGGTCGCGTGCTGCACCGCCCACTCGAAGATCGCCCAGCACTGATCGGGCTGGGTGGGGAACTGGTTCTCGGGGGCCAGCGAGTACTCGCCGGCGATGATGATCGCGCCGGCGGCCGCGGCACGGCGGCGCTCGGTGGCGTCCCAGCCGATATCGTCGATGCCCGCGATCGTCCAGCCGCCGCCGAAGAAGTACACGAAGACGGGAAGGCCTGCACCGGCATCCGCCCGCTCACTTGTCGGCCAGTACACGCGCAGGCGTGCGTCGGGATGGCCGGGCACCGCGACGGTGTGGTCTTCGGTCGCGACGTCGACGATCGGGATGCCGAGCTCGGCGACCGAGAGCCGGCTCTGCTCCTGCTGGCGCAGGCGGCGCGCGACCGGATCCTTCGGCTGCGGGGTGTTGAACTTCGCGAGCTTCGCGGTGGCGGCCGTGATGAACGGGTCCATGAGCGGATTGATGCGCGGCATGCGGACTCTCCTTTGAGCCGGTCGGTGCGTGGTCGCGTGAGTTGGCGTGCGCGCTATCGAAGTACTTCGATAGCGCCGAAGCCGAGTGTACGCTCAGATTCAGCGAAAGGGGCAACGGTGCCAGACAGAGCGGCGCGCGCCACGATCTACACGATCGCCGAGCGCACGGGGGTGAGCATCTCGACGGTCAGCCTCGCGATCAACCACCCGCATCGTGTGAGCGACGCCACGCGCAAGAAGATCGTCGAGGCTGCGCGCGAGCTCGGCTATCGTCCGGACGGCGCCTGGCGTGCGCGCACGGGCGCGCGACCGGTCGGCATCGCCGTGGCGGCACCGTTCACCAGCTATGCCAGCTATTCGCGACGACTCACCGGCGTGCTCGACAGGCTGCGCGACACCGGCATCGACGTGATGGTCTACGACCTGGAATCAACCGCGGTAGCGGAGGCGCCGCTGCTCGACACACTGCCGATCCGCGCCGGGGTCGACGGGATCATCGTGATGGGCGCGCCGCTGTCGCGCGAGGGCGGCGCCAAGCTCGCCGACTGGGGGCCGCCCGTCGTGCTGCTCGACGCGAGTGACGGGCAGACGCCGTCGGTGCAGATCGACGACCGTGAGGGTGGCCGGCTCGTGGCCGAGCACCTCATCGGGCTCGGTCACGAGCGCATCGCCTTCGTGCATGATGCGCAGCGCTCGCTGGACTACGTCTCGGCCGGCATGGAACGCGCCGGCGGGCTGCTGGCGGCGTTCGAGAAGGCCGGGCTGAGCTCGGGCGTCGTGCCCGTTGAAGCGCCAGGGGCGACGGATGCCTCGGCCGATGCCGCCCTGGCAGAGGCTGTGCGCTCGAGCGGCGCCACCGCGGTGTTCGCCAGCCACGACGACCTCGCGTCGCGAACGCGCATCGCCCTCGCCGCCGCGGGTGTGCGGGTGCCGGAGGACCTCTCGCTCGCGGGCTACGACGATGGGCCGCTCGCCGCCGGGCTCGGGCTCACGACCGTGCGCCAGCCGTTCGAGCAGTCGGGCGCTGCCGCCGCCGAGATGCTGCTCGGCCTGATGTCGGGGGAGCCCGTCGCGTCGACGCAGGTGACGCTCGGGGTTGAGTTGGTCGTGCGGCAGTCGACGGAGGCGCCAGGCGCGGCATCGGCTGAGGTCGGCGGAGAATCGGGCGCGGCGGTCGCATAGCCGTCAGAAGTCGATGCGCATGACGACGCGGCGGTCGGTCGGCCGGCTGACCTCGGTGAAGCCCGCTGCCTCGAACGCACTTCGGGCGCCGACGAAGAGCTCGCCCCATGCGAGGCGCTCGCCGGGTGCCACGACGAGCGGATAACCCTCGATCGCCCTCGCGCCGCGTTCCCGTGCATAGGCAGCGGCTGCGTGGGCGAGTTCCGCCATCAGGCCGCGGCCGCGGAAACCGATTCTGGTGACGAAGCATGTAATGGCCCAGACATCCTGATCGTCTTTGTCTTCATCGCGACCCAGCCACGGGATGCGCTGCGCCCGCATGCGCACGTAGTTCGCGCGCGGCTCGACCGCCACCCACCCCGCGGGCTGGTCTTCGAGATAGGCGACCAGCCCGGTCGTCGCGGTCGCATTCGGCTCGTCGCAGTGCGTGAGCTCGCGCTGGAACTGCTCGAGCTGCTGCCAGGACGCGGCTTTGAAGTCTTTCGACGGAATCTTGAACCACTGGCACTGGCACGTGTGCGGCCAGCCACGTGCGCCGAAGATCGCCTGGATGTCGGACCAGCTCGCCTCGTTCGCAGGCACGATGCGCAGCTGCGCGTCGCTCAGCGTCTCTGCCATGTCGACACCGTAGGCCCGGCGACCGACATTGGGGATTTGACGCCTGGCCGGCGCACCTCGATTCGTCTGAGCCCCGGGCCGCACGTTATGATGGTCAAGTTGTCCGCGCCTCGGCGCAGTCGACAACGGGCTGTGGCGCAGCTTGGTAGCGCACCTGACTGGGGGTCAGGGGGTCGCAAGTTCAAATCTTGTCAGCCCGACCAAAGAGGCCCGGAATCATGCGGATTCCGGGCCTCATCTTATGTCCGAGATTCCGCAAACTCGGCATAAACCCGGCAGGATCATTCGGAAGTTCTCACTCGTCACCGGTAGAAGTGAGTTCGGGTAGCGCGGGCAGCAACGCCTCCATCGCATCGAGGATCGACTCGTCGGCGGTGGGCATCTCGGCGGGCGTGTAGTGGTGGATGCTTCCGAGGCCATCGTGCGCAAGCAGCCCGGCGGCCTTCTCGATACTCGTGCTACGGGCGACGTGGGTAGCTGCTGTTGAACGTGTCGCGTGCAGGTGGAACTGCGACTTGCCGTTCGTTCGCAGTTGCACCCCGTCGTTGCCGACGTTGGCGAGCAGTTGCGACCTCGTTTCCAGCCCGCGGCGCACGTTCCCTTCTTGATCGGGCTGGCCCGTCTTCGTCCCGAACACGAGCCAGTCGTCGGGCTTGTCGGCGATCGTCTCGAGCTGGGCAGTTAGGAGTTCGGCCGTCGCTTGCGGAAGGATGACGACCTTCTCGCGTCCTGTCTTGGTGGAGTCCTGGCGGAAAAGCTTCCTCGTGGATTCGTTGACAGCGATCGTCCCGTTGATCCAGATCAGCATGCGGCCTTCGTCGTCGAAGAGGATGTCGCGCTTGCGGATGGCCAGCGCTTCGTTGACGCGCGTGGCGGTCGCGATCAGGACGTCGAAGAGGGCTCGGAACTTCGGCGTCGGCTTCGGTCCGGCCTTGCCGATGCGTTCGACGTCGTATCTGCGGAGATCGAGGCGAACCTGCTGAACCTGGTCGACGTCCATCCAGACAACGCCCCCCTGAATCTCCTCTTTGGACCTGCGCAGCGGCGGCTCCTGAGCGACGGTGGGGTTGTTGCCCGGGGAGACAGCGTCGAGGCGGATCGCGAGGAAGAAAGCATCCTTGAGGACGATCTGACATTCTTTGCGATCG
Organism: Gryllotalpicola daejeonensis; assembly: GCF_039538145.1. NCBI lineage: Bacteria > Bacillati > Actinomycetota > Actinomycetes > Micrococcales > Microbacteriaceae > Gryllotalpicola > Gryllotalpicola daejeonensis. Next base: position 23,323 of record NZ_BAABBV010000001.1, read on the forward strand.
TGCTCGCGTTCCTCGTCACGCAGCGCCGTCAGAAAGGTGTCGATGGATGACGCCCTTGTCTCCACGAGCTCAAGCTTCCCGATCCGTTCCCGGATGAGGGCGACGGCCTCGCGCTTGATGCGCTTCGTCGCTTCCTTCCATCTCTTTGCGTTGTGCGGATCGTCGATGACACGTTCCTCGTAGACACGCATGAGGTCGGCAATCGTGCTCTCGGGGGTGAGGGCCGTCGAACCGTCTCGGCGTCCGGGTTGGCGGCGGAGGAAGCCGGATTTCGCGAGCTTCGCGCGGAGCGCCACCTCGGCAGCCGATTCGCTACCTTCGCCCCAGGCGGTGACCTTGAACGGCTTTCCGCCAAGCTCTGGCGTCACGCGGGTCTCCGCCTCGAACGTCTTCGTCACCTTGCGGTTCTTGCGCAGCGCCGCGGACGCGATCTTCACCACAGCCTCGGGGTGCTCCCGCAACCACCCGAGTACCTGCACCGGTGCCTCGATCCCTTTGAGCAGATCGACGTCGGGTGGGACGGCAAGCTTGACGAGCGTCGTATTGATCTTGCCGAACGTGCCGGGAGCGTTCTTCGGGCGCGCCATCGGGCTCCATCTCGAGTTTTGAATGCGGCAGGTTTCCGCCGACCCCGAGATTGTATCTTGAGGTGATTGTCAGGCCGCAGGAGCCCACCGCTTATCCGATGCCGCTCCGAACCGCTCCTCAGATTGCACGACCAACCAGGCGAGAACGTCACTTTCGAGGTATCGGACATGTCGACCGAGGCGGAGGAAGCGAGGTCCGCCACCGTGGCAGTTCAAGTGGTACAGCGCGTGCTTGCTCGTGTGGGTCAACGCTGCGACTTCTTCGACGGTCAGGTAACGCCGCTCGGCCGTTGACGCGGCTCGAGGCGCCGTGTAGCCGCGGATTTCGACCTCGTGAGCATCGGCCCATGAGTCGATGTCTGCCTGCGTATACAGGCAGTCACGAAGCGGCCGCAGGTACCTGGGGCCTGAGTCCTTGGTGTTCCAGTCGTAAATGGTCTTGACCGGCACGCGGAGGTGGGCCGCAAGCTCGGCCACGGAGAGGAAGGTGGGAAGGGAATCGCTGTTCACCTCCTCCCTATGCGGGCTCCCAAGCCGGGGCTGGGTTGAACAGCCTCCGCTGCAAATCCCTCACCATGTATATGCGCGCTTGCTGATGCCGGCTGTGCCGGACCGACGTGACAGGCTGGCCAAATGACCCGCGCCGACTCCGACGAGCACTACGTCCTCGACCTCTGCGATCTCGTCCTCGGCACCCCCTGCTCGCGCCAGCATCGCTTCGACTGGCTCGTCGGCGACCCGGGCCGGAACGGTTCGTGCCGCCGGCTTCCGGTGGACGCCTACTGGCCTGAGCTCGGCCTGGTCGTGGAGTACCGCGAGAAGCAGCACAACGAGGCTGTGGCGTTCTTTGACAAGCCCGAGCGGATGACTGTGTCAGGTGTCCATCGAGGCGCGCAACGCCGGCTCTACGACCGGCGTCGAGAGCAGCTGATCCCTCAGCATGGCCTGCGCCTCGTGATCATCACACCGACTCAGCTCGATGCGAGGCCGAACGGCCGGCTGCGGCGGAGCCGCGATCACGACCTGGAAGCGATCCGCGCGATCCTCGGCTCCTGACGTCGCGCAGCGCCCACGAGCCGTCCGCGCATAGTCACCGCGTGACGAAGCTGATCCTCGACGGCGAGCTACGCGAAGACCCGCAGTTCGACGCGCGCGGCCAGCTCTTCCGGTTTGAGCTGCGCGACCTTCGCCACGGTCGAGTTCACTACGGGACCACGGAATCCGATCTCATCGCTACCGTCATCGCCGGATATCCGGCCACCCCGCGCCCCACGATCGCGGATCTGGCCGCCCAGTTCGCTGCTCGTCGCGACTTCGCTATCGGTGCCGCGACGGCGTTGCAGCTGCGTGAGATCTCCCAGTACGAGGAAGAGCACGGTGCTGGCGCTCTCGACCTGCTTCCCGGCAACATCGCCCGCGTCTTGCGCGCCGACAAGCGCAGATGGTCTGGCATCCGTGCGTGGCCGGGCCCGGTCCCGCTATACGTCGCTGAGAGCAGCGTGCTGTTCTCCCGCCAGCCTCGCCTGCCGCGCGGCCGGGTCGAGATCATCCGTGACCTCGATGAGCTGAGCATGCTGCAATCCATCGCCGCGATCAACGATCTGCACCTCTTGGATCGCTCCGCCGACGCTGACCGGGACGGGCCCTGGTGACCCGCCGCACCCACGCCGCGTGTCTCGCCGCCATCCTCCTCGACGCCGTCGCGCTCACGTGCGCGCAGCATCTTCCCGTGGACGCCGCGGCGCTCGTCGCGGTGCTCTCCGTCGCCGTCTTCGAGCTGCTGGCGGCCCTTGGGCGGAAGGTGCGTTGAACCCGTCGGAACCTCCGACATGTTCAATCCGCGCATAGTCATGGCATGACCGACGACCGCTATCAGCTCACCGCTCGCATCGCTCAGATCGAACGCCTCCACCCGGGCATCTTCCTCGATCTGCGGACCATGGCGCGCGCCGAGATCGCGGCGGATTACGCCGCGACCGCTGCCGAGCACGACCATCGGCTGATCGCGATCCGCGAGGACGATGACGGCGCGGCACACAGGTTCACTTATGCCGACGAGGTCGCCGCCTCGATCTTCCGCATCCACACGGCGGCGCACGGGATCGAGCTGCCGGATGCCGACATCCGTCGGCTGTGGGGCCGGGTCGCCGCGGACCTCGCGGCGGTCAGCCAGCAGCTCGATCCGGCGTGGGTCGCTGCTCGGGTCCAGGTGTGGATTGACGAGCGCGAAGCTCGGATCAACGAGACCGTGGCTGCGGTCCAGGAGGACCGCGGCATCCCGATCCCCGGCGACGTCGTCGAGGATGCGCGCTGCCAGATCAGAGGGGTCGAGCACTGACGCGAGCGCCGGCTCCGGTGAATGACGTGATAGAGGAGCTGATCGAGATCCTCGACGAGGTCGAGGAACGGATCGAAGCACTGGCGGACAGGGTCGCCGCGGAGGCGCAGGTGGAGCCTGATTTCGGCCGACCGTTCGCGGCGACGGAGGCGGCGGTGCTCGGCCGGCGGATTCGGCGGCTGCGCATGGCCGCGCACGAGGTCGAGCACGCGGTGCAATCACTCGAAGACGCGAAGGAAGAAGACGACCTGTGATCCGACCGCTCACCCCGATCGACGACGAGGAGCTGCGTGCCCAGCTCGTGCGACTGCGGAGGGCTGCCGACATTCCCCCGCGCGGCAAGTACGGGTCGATCCCCGACGACCGCCGGGCGATGCTCCGTCGTCTCGACGAGTGGGCGCAGCTCCTGAACGGCGCGCTCTGGACGGACGATTCATGGGAAACCAGCGAGCAGCACCAGACGGTCATTGTCCAGATCCGTGACGTCCTGGCGCGTGCTCGCAAGCCACGTCCCGGCACCGCCCGCGACAAGAAATACATCCACGAGCTCGTGCCAGGGCTCGTGCTGACGAAGATCCCCGATGGATGGCTGCACCTGACCTACGTCCTCGCCCGCGATCTCGCCGGCGGCCCCTATAGCGAGATAGACCGCGTCCCCCGGGGCGTGCTGCACGCGGTGAGCACCGATCCGTGGAGCCGGCTCGCTGTGGAGGCGGACGTCTTCGACGGCGTCGGGCAGCAGGCAGTCGATTACGCGAAGCAGGCGGCGGACCAGACCTGCGAGCTCTGCGGTGATCGCGGAGCGATCACGCGGTTCGTTTCCTGGGCGGGAATCGGTCGGGTCTGCTGGCGGCACGAACCCTGAGTGCGTCGTGTTGCGGCGCACTCAGCGGGCGCTGCGCGTCGCGCTCGTCCGCACCACCGCGACAGGCCTCGGCGTGCGCTCCTACTCCGCCCCGACGATCGCTTTGATGCGGGCGACGGTCGCCTCATCGAGCACGAGATCGTCTTCGTGCCGCACTTCGATGTCGTCGACGCGATGCGCGATGTCATTCGGCCCGAGGACTCGGATGTCTCGGGCCCCGGCGTTCCACAGCTCCGCTTGGAGGAGGAAGAGGGATCGCACGGCGTCCACGAGGTCCTGGCAGCCCGCAAGCGCCTGCGGGCCAGCGTCGGTGGTGCGGAAGAGCCGCTCATCATCGTCGGAGCGGTAGATGAGGTGGTCGTCGATTAGCCGCTGCACGATGTCAGGCTGGACGGAGAGGCCGACGTAGTCGTTGAGCTCGGCTGTTGTCCCGTCGAAGTGCCGAAGACCGATGATGTGGATCTGGGTGAGGACAAGTAGCTCGGTCTCGGTCAGGGGCATGGGTGGAGCGTAGCGGCGGCTGAGGACACACGGCGCGCCAACGTCCCGCATTCCGTGACGCCCGCGGGCCACAGCCGGCGAGCACCGGGCGCACCGTCGGCGAATCGGATGACGGGGCGGCAGCGGGACGAGGGCGCGGGGCGCAGGGCGCGCCGGCAGCGTGCGGCTCCCACATAGTGTCGATGGTGTGAGCCCTCGCAAACCGTTCGATGTCGCACCGATCCGCGAGTGGCGTGATGGCCGGTCAAATGGGGCCCTTCGCGAGACTCGGGAGTTCTGGCGGCGCCTGTGGTTCGTTGCCCGGAACGAGTCGAGCCGCGTGAAGATCGACCGATCGCTGCTCATGCTCGCGCTCTTGTCGACATCGCGCGACCAACTCGAAGCGGAGATCGACCTGGCGATAGGCCAAGCGCGAGTCAAGGGCATACCCGCCACGGCCATCGCCGCAGCACTTGGACGGACAAGCCGCGGCCACCTCGACGAATCGCACCCCCGGCATCGGGTGTATCGAGACTGGATCGCCCAAGCGCAGCCGGGGGACCTTGCAGTCGGCGGGCGTGAGACGACAGACGATGACCGGCGCGATTTCTGATGGATACGTCCCGTATCTGGGCGCTTATAGCTCGGCGAGCCGAACCCTAAGCAAGAACTTTTCCGCGGAAACTCAAGGGTTCGGGCCGGTTTTTCCAGACAGGTAGCACGGCGCGCAAATCGGCCGCGCATACATACCGCAGCACCGAAGGACGGTGCCGCGGCTGACCTACCGGATACAACGGTCAAGCGCCAGGAGGCGCACAGCATGACCGTCCAGACCATCCACTCCATCTACGACGTGCACGAGCTCATCGGGCTCGTCAATCGGCCCACCCGGCAGAAGTCTCTCGTCCTCGTGAGCGAGACCGAGAACGGCGCAATCCCCTACAACGCGGAGCGCATCGACTTGGAAACCGGAACGCGCGCCGACGTCTTCACCATCGACTTCAAGACCGCCTTCCTTCTCTCAGACGAGGTCGGCAAGACCTATAGCGCCTTCGGCGGCGCTACGCGCATCTACCCCCGCGGCTTCAGCATGCGCGACGCGGCGACCACATCTGAACTGTTCTTGCCCGGCTTCGACAGCGACTCAACCCGCCGCCGCGAGGACGCCCTCATTCACCTCGCTTTGCGCGGCAGCTACCTGCCTGGCCGCCCGGAGCAGCGGCCGGCAATCGCCCCAGTAGAGGACGAGGTCACCCGCCTCCGCCGACAGCTGGCTGAGGCGCGCGCAGCCGACGACGCGCGAGTCCGCGACCTGCTCGTCGAGAACGCGCGCCTCAGGGCGGCAGCCGTCGAACGGCGCACCGCAACCGCCGCACGCAAGGCGCGACCGACGACCGGCGCTGCCGCACCGTTCGAGCCGGAGCGGTTCAACAACGCCGACGATGCGGCGCGGCACGCCATCCTCAACGCGTGGGTCCAGCGCGTCGAGGCGCGTGAGAAGGAGCTCTACCCGCTCCCGGCTTACGAGCTCGGTGACGCGTTTGCGCGCTCTCTGGCGGAGTTCGACCCGGAGCAGCAGGGGAAGGCTCTGCGCGCCGCCGTCGATGTGCTGACCGGCCGGGCGAAGGACGTCCGGGGCCGTCGCCTGCACCAGCTTCGAGACGGAGACGCAGGGCCGGCCCGCGTCCGCGAGGACGGGGCGACCTGCTGGCGCGTGGACATCGAGACCAACACCCCGTCAGCACGCCGCCTCCACTACTGGCAGAGGGCGGACGGCGTCATCGAGCTGTCGAAGGTCGGCCTGCACGACGACTACCGAGCGTGACGCGAAGCACTACACCGGGCCGCTGACAAGCCGGAGCTGCTCGCGGAGGTTCGCCGGCCGCTCCACCGCGCGGACATCACGCGGGCTCGCGCAAGCTCACCGCGTTACGTCCAGGAACTCGCTCGCGAGTACATCGCCAAGCACCTGCCCTGGTGAACCCGACCCTTTCCCGAATCCACGGCCGGCCGCGCCGTCTCGCGGCCACTCATCCGATTCCAACAACCCAACCGCGCCCAAGGAGGGCGCGCCTCATGAGGAAGAACCACAGCATCATCAACATCGCCGAGCTCACCGAGAACCTCTCGACCATCCACGCGACCCTCGGTCTCATCACCACCGATAGCGGCGGTCTCACCTGGACCGCGTTCATCGACCGAGGCCGCCGCATCGAGCGTCAGGTCGTCGACCTGGACGACGACGGCGAAGGCCGCATCTTCGTCTCAGCCCTGCGCGCAGACGACGAGGAGTCGCTGCCCTTCTACGTCGAGGTCGAGCCGCACGCCGACGTCGAGCCAGCCGAACTGGTGGCTCGCCACGTCCGCGCCGCGCTGTTCGGCTCGGTCCACGAGCTCTGGCGCGAAGACGACGACCTCGAGAACCCGTGGCGCGACCCCCAGCTGCCGGACGCGAGCGAGATGGCCGCCGAGTCATTGGCGGCATACCTGGCCATCCCGACGTGGGCGGAGTGGAGCGGGTCGCAGAGGGCGAAGGAGAACGGCCGCGACGTACTCGTGCACCGCGTGTGGGACCGAGATAACCCGCAGTGCTCGGCCGAGGCGCACGTCGCCGACGACGCCACCCCGAAGGCCCTCGCCAAGGCGCTGCGCCAGGCAGTCCAGCGCGTCGAGCGGCTGCGCGCGGACGGCGACATCACGCCGGAGCTCATCCTCGTCCAGCCGACGCTCGCCTGACCCCGAGCCCGTCGGAAGCGGCGGCCCGCCCATCGTGGCGGCCGCCGCTTCCGACGGGCCGCGCATAGGCCGGGTGAAGGGAGGCTCCGGATGCCAAAGATCAGCGACGAAGAACGTGAGCGCCGTGCGCGTTCGGTGGCTGAGGCCGCACGCTCTGGCGAGCTCGACGGCAAGCCTCCGCTCTCGCCAGAGCTCCGCCCGCTCTTCGACCGCTACGTCGAGGGTGAGATCGGCTCCGCGCAGCTGATCGAAGGCGTCCGAAGGTGGCACATGCTCCGGCAGGCGATCGCGTCGTGGCGACTCGAAGGCGCTGAGCTGAGTGAGGATCTGCAAGGTGACCTTGGGGCGTTCGCGCGCGGGGAGCTGACACCCGAGCAGGTTGTCGCACGGACCCGGGCGCGGCTTGGGCTGCCGGCGGACGACTAGCGCGATAGCTGGCCTGGACCAGTTGTCGCAGATTTTGCGTCAACTCGCGTGCGCCCTCCACGGCTCACCCTTCGGGCCGCGCCGACTTCGTCGCCGCTCTCGCCGGAACCCCGCCACGAGCCCGGCACGTCCGCCCCGCGTCACGTGACCGCTGCGCGTCGCGGCGACCCGGCTCGCAGAGGCGTGAGCGTGGCGACAACGTGACGGCGGCCGGTACCGGCCGCCTGAGGCGCGACGGAGACGTGCAGGCGGGGCGGTGGCGATGATGGGCGCGCTGACACGCGGCGACACGATGCGCGACCCGGCGAAGCCGGGACGGTGAGCGGGAGCGAATACGAGACCGAGAGAGCCGAAAGAGGATGGGCTCGGGGAAGCCGCAACCGGCGCGCGCGGCAGCGTTCCGAGCCGAGGCGTGCCGCGTCACGACGGGCGCAGCGAAACTCGCTGCGCTCGCATCGCGAACTCGGGGCGTCTCGGAACGCGAACTCGCGCCGGCGGGTCACAGGCCGAGGTCGGCGCTTGTCGTCTTCTCGAGTACGCGCAGCTCGTCGGCGTACAGCATCAGAGTAGACAGCGCCTTGTGTCGAGTCTGCTTCGCGACGAGCGCGAGATCGCTGCCTGCGAGCACAGCGGTACTCACATGACCGCGGCGTCCCGAGTGCCCACTAATCTTCTCGGCGTCGAGACCAGCCACCGCGGCGCGCTCTTTCATGATCCGCCCGACCGCGTGACCGGTGAGTCCGGCTCCGGTCGGAACACCGGTCCGCGTGACGCGCGGGAACAGCGCTGCATCCGGCCCGATCTTCCCTCGGACGGCCAGCCACCGCGTGAGCAGGCGCACAGGGTCGGTCGCCGTGTGCTTGCCGCGCGCGATACCGATCACCTGACCTGCCGAGTGCTGGTCGCCCTTCGACGATCGGATCGTCACCCGGAGCCCGTCAGCCCCGGCCACCACGTCGCTGCGGCGCAGCGCCCCGACTTCGGAGCGGCGCAGCGCACCCGCGTAGAGGAACGTCGCGATCATGCATGCGTCGCGGCGTCCGGCAACGGTTTCCTGGTCGATGGCCGCGAGGATGCGCACAACTTCCGGCGTCGTCAGCGCGTGGGCCCGCTCCACCGTGTGCTGCCGGCCTATGCGCCGGCGCACGCCCTCGACAACCTGGACGAGCACTGGGTCGTCCGTCGGGTCCGGATTTCCCCGCTCGAACGCGTGGCGGCTGACCGCAGCGAGGATCTGGCCGACGGTGGATGCGGAGCGGCCGGTCGCCTCGAGGTCGGTGATGTACGCCGCGAGGCACACTGACGACGTTGGGTCTGTGAACCCTTCGCGGCGCGCCCACCGGGTGAGACGTGCGAGGGCGGATTCATACGCCTTCCGCGTCGACGGAGCGAGCGCCGACTCGATCGCGGTTGCGATCCGCTGCGCATGCACCTCTGGACGCGACAGGGAGGTAGACAGGGTGGTCTGCGGGAGCGGTTCGAGAGTCACGCGTCGACTATGCGCGGTGCCTCCGACATGAATGTTCGCTATTCGATATTTCCGGATGTTGACGGTCGCGTTAGCGAGCCCTTCGGGGTGCCGCGCATAGGTATGGAGTGATCTCATCCATCGCCCAGCCCGATTCCGCCCTCGATCTCAGACGGCTCGGGAAACCCGATCTCGACCTCGCTCTGAACGAGCTGCCGGACCCAGGCGAGCTGATTCTCGAGGCGTCGCACGAGTCACCGGCCGGCACTCCGGCGCCGATCACGGTGGCGATGATCCCGACCGTCTTGCGCCGAGTTCACCAGGGCGGCTTCATGTGGGCCTTCGTCTCACACCGCGAGCTGACCATGGACGCCCAGGTCGGTGGCGACGCCGGCGGCCGAGGAATGGTCGTCGAGATCTGCCGCCAAGGCGGCATGTTCGAGCGGCTCTTCGCGCCGGGCGGGTCGGAGACGACGCGATTCATTCGCACGGGGTGGGGCACCGTGTTGGAGGCGCCGGAGTGCGAGGTTATGAGTTTCGCGCAGGCGACAGCAGCGGTGACGGCGTGGTGTATCGAGGCGGTTGTCCTCGAAGGGCTCGCGCTGCGGCGTGCCCGGTTCTTCGACAGGGAGCGGCGAGCTGGGCTCCGCCGCGGATGACTACTTGATCGCGGTCCTCACGCCGTCGATGAGGACGCCATGCTCGACAACAGTTCCGAATGCCAAGCGCACCGACGTCAGGAACTGCGAAGCCGTCGCTGAGTGGAGACGCGCGACAGGGAACCCGGCCCGACTCATCACCTCATCGAAGCGGTCGTCGAAACGCTCCCAGCACTCGGCAGTAGCCACCGCCAACGGCCATTCGGGGAGCCACGGAACACTCGGTGCGATCCACGCGCGCGGGTGCTTGCCCCGGACGATCGCGCGGATGCCGGCGGGCATCGCCGCAAGGATCTCGCGACGACGGGGGAGCGAGTTCTGGCCATGCCACCGCCGGTAGGCGCGTCGCCGCAACTCAACGACGAGGCGATCCGTCCAGACAGCGCGAAGGGCGAGCCGGCGCGCATCGTCGCTCCACGTGCGCGAGAAGCGGCGGATCGGCAGCAGGTCGCGGGCGACGAGGATCTCGACCAGCTCGTCGGGGGTATCGCCGACGATCGTCTCGCCGGACGCGAGCTCGACGTAGAAGTCGGTGAGGCCGGGGCGCAGCTCGTTGGCGTCCGGGTCGAGGGTCGCGAGGAGCCGTTCGAGGTCGTCGGTCATGAGCGCTCCGAGAGTATGCGGATGAGATCGGGCGGCAACGATGCCGATGCGGGGAGGAAGGTGATGCGCACGTCGTCGGTGCCGAGCGCGAGCCGGGCGGCGCGCAGGATCACCGGGACACGCAGCGCATCACGGCCTGCTGCGCCGACGAAGACGATGAAGGGCGGGGCGATCGGGTGAAGGTAAGCAACCTCGACACCCTGACCGGCGAGAGCCTCGGCGAGGGCGTCGCGGCGCGGATCGGCGCTCATCGCGTCACCTCGTCGATGAACGTTCGGACCGCCACCACATGCTCCGGCGTGATGCCGATGCTCTCGTCCGGGGCGATCGCGAGGAGAGGTGTGACGCCGAGCGCCTCGGAGACGATACGCGGCCAGGGCAGGTCAGATGCCGCGTCCTGGTCGTCGATCCAGATGACGCCGGCGACAGCGTCGTTGTGCTCGAGCCATTCGCGCAGGGAGCGGTGCTTCCATCCGAGTGGGAGGCGACGCTTGGCATCGCGCGCGGGCATTCTGGCGCCCGGCATCGGCGGGAGGCCCATCATCCGGTGAGCTTTGACGTAGATCTCGTTCTCGAGCCAGGTCGTCAGGGCGACAGGCTGAACTCGCGGGTCGTCGAGGATCTCGCGAAGCTCGGAGACCATCGTCGGCGAGTAGGTGAGGGGGAAGACCTCGCGGTAGCCGTGACCGCGGTTCACCTGCACCTCGATGTGGCGCGAGTCGGGCCACGCAGGCGACTCGATGGGCTCGTTGTCTTTCCATGTTGCGCAGACCCCGTCGAGGTCGATGAAGATGGCGACGGTCCTATCAGTCACGGTCAGCTCCAACTGTCGGTCGGCGGGTCATCAAGAGGTCGGCAGCGAGGCGGCAATCGAAACCGCGCTCGCGAAGCATGAGGATGAGCGCGTCCAGGCGCTCCCGCTCCGCGCTCACGCGGCGACCGCGTCGAGGTCGACGATGCGCGGGGAGGTGCCGAAGATCTGCTTGGCGGCTTCGGTCATCTGGCGAACACGGTGGTCATCCAGGCGTCGCTCGAAGAACCAGCCGCGGTGGCCGCGCAGGGAGTCCCAGCGGCCGAAGCGGCGCTTCGCCTCGGCGATCCACTCCGCGGAGTACGGGGCTTCGACGACGAAGCACCGGCCTTTCAGCCAGAAGGTGACCTCACCCTGCTCCGCTGCCATGACCGCTCCTCCCGAAAAAGAGGAGCCGGCCAGCTTCGGGTTCGCCGACCGGCTCCACTATCCCTATGCGCGGCGGCGGGCGAGTTCGTCCATGAATCCGTCCCAGAAGGCGCCGAGAACGCCCGCGTGTCGGCGCCGCGGTCGGGTTCGGGGGCCTCGGGCGGGACCTTGCGCACGCTGCGCGGCCCGGTTCTCCCGCTCTTCGCGGCGTGCGTCGGCACGGACCGCGGCCATGATCTGGGCATGAGTCCAGTCGAGGCCGAACGCGGCGTTGTAGGCATCAACGCCGCGTTGGCGGAGGTCGGGATCAGTGCTGAGGAGCGCGCGAGCCCACTCTCGGTCATCAGCGAAGGGTTCGGGGTGGGCAAGTGGAGTCGTGGCCGAAGCGGCCGGTGAATCTGAGAGCGAGACCTCGGGCGCCGTGTTCTCATGTGCGTTAGGCAAGCGGCGGGTGTGGGCGCGCGCTGCCACGCTGCCATCGGCATGCTGACCCTGTCTGACCCGAACGGTTCTCATACCGGGGATGTGTGCGGGGAGCCCGCGGACGCTCCGCTCCTGACGTGACGTCTGCTGAGGCGGCGAGCCGCGCTACCCGCACTCTGGGGGTAGCTGAGGGCCATGCCTGCGGCAGCCCTGATCCGAGGCTGCGCGAAAGTTGTGGATCGTCGAGCAGACTCATTCAAGACGACAAGTTCGTCGCCCCCAACCCCACCCGAAAATCACTGCAGCCGCCCTCGGAACCCCAAAAGCCGAGACGCGGCTGTTGTGCTTAATGGGCGAGACGCGGAGCGAGCCACCCTTAGGCTGACGCGCTTCCCATCTCGGCGGCGAGCTCGTCGTTCGTCAACGGTTCGTCTTCGAGTCGTTCGCGCAGCAGCGTGCGTTGGTCTTCGGACAGTTTGGCGCCCGAGCGACGTGCGGCGTTGTCGATCATCGAGTCGCGGGCGAGGTCCAGGATCTGCACGAGGGAGGTGCGGTTCACGTTCAGGCGGCGTCGTGCCTCGCTGCCAGAGCGGGCCAGTCTGATGCGGCCGTCGAGGTCGGTGAGCTTCGCTTCGAGGTGATCGCGCATGTGCTCGTCGCGAGCCTCGGCCCTGGCGAGATCAGAGGCGAGACCGTCGGGGTGGAGGTTGACCGCAGACTCGCGGCGCATGCCGGGCTTCTCGGGCTCGCGAGCGAACTCGCCGGTGGGGGTGCGGGTGCGGCGGCGGGCGATGGTCGACTGTGTGCTGCTCATGCCGTGGATGTGCGCGGCGGACACGCCCGCAATGACGGCCCAGCAGTTGCATGTGCGGCGCTCCCAGCGCGGAGAGGGCGGACGCCCACCGCTCGAATACTGAGCTCCACTTCGAGCAGATCATCCGCGTCCTCGAGCGGACACCGAACGCGTTAGCTGCGCCTCGACGCGAGGTAATCAAGCATCTCGTCGGGCATGATGTCGAGGCGGGCGACGCTCTCGTCCTGCACGGCAGTGAGCGCTTCGACCTCATCGAGAGTGAGCTGGTCCGCGACCTGCGCGGCACCAAGGTTGCTGCGTAGGTGCCCGAGTGACTTCGTGCCGGGGATGGGAATGATCACGGGGGAGCGGCGGAGCAGCCATGCGAGCGCAACCGTCGACGTTGGAACGCCGAGACGCGAAGCCGGCCGTTCGAGGGCGGCGATCGCGCCGAGTCCGCCGGTGGCAAGCGGGAAGTAGGGGACGAAGGCGATGCCTTGCTGCTCGCATGCAGCAAGCACCTCCACCCCGCTTCGGTCGACGAGGTTGAAGCGGTTCTGTACGGCAGCGATTGGGGTAATCCGCTGTGCTCGCTCGAGCATTTCCGGTGAGGCGCCGGAGATTCCGATGTGGCGGATCTTGCCTTCCTCGCGAAGCTCGACCAGCGCGCCGAGCGAGTCCTCCAGCGGCACGTCGGTTTCAGGTGCGTTTCCCGGAGCTTGGCTGTCGCCCCACAGCCGCAAATAGGTGAGTGCGCTGGTCTCGGAGCGCATGTCCAGAAGCGCGTCTTCGACTTGCGCGCGCACCGTTTCGGGTCGGCTGTCGGTGAGCCACTCCCCGTGAGGCCCACGCCAGGCCCCGACCTTGTTCCCGATCACGATGTCGTCGGCGATGGGTGCAAGGGCCCGGCCGATCAGCTGGTTGACGGTGCGCGGGCCGTAGGCGTTCGCCGTGTCGAAGAAGTGGACTCCCTCTGCAACGGCGGCTTGAAGGAGACTGATCGCCCCTTCGATGTCGTCGGGCAGACCGATCACGCCGGTTCCGGATAGCTGCATTGCGCCGTAGCCGATGCGGGGAACATCGTTTACTCCGCCCAGGGATAGCGTCAAGTTCGTCGGGTTCGTCATTCGGTGTGTCCTTTCAGGTGCGGCGGAGTTGAAGCCGCCTGGTCGAAGTGAGCGGCGAGAGTCCTCAGCCACTGGCCAAGCAGCGCCGCCTCGGGCGACGTCATGACCTGTTCCACCTCGGGCATACGCGAGAGCAGCGTTCGGGCGGCCTTTGCGGCGTCATCTACTTGGTCGCCACCGCCACTCAGCTCGGCGATCAGCGTGTCGCGCATGCGATGAGCAACAGGCGCTTCTGCGGGCTGTGAGGTTCGCACGAGCTCGGTCACGCAGCCGATGGCCGTCGCAGTCGTCATGGCTACGGCCTCGTCGATGCTGACGGTGAGGATTCCGGCAGCCGCGAGGCGCTCGAGACCCTCCCGCAACGCCTTCTCGGCCGTCTCAGCGGAACTGGAGCGCCGGCCGTCATTCGCCGAGTACATCAGGCGGTAAAGCGCAGGGTTCTCGACGCCGAAGCGCACGTGCATGTCCCAGCCCGCAGCGAAGTCGGCGAGAAGATCTCCGGTCTGCGGAACCATGCGTTTGCGCGAGAGGTAATCGCCGAACGCGTCCTCGATGGCTGCGTCCAACAGCCCGTCCTTGTCTCCGAAGTGGTGGTACAGGGTCGGGGCACCGACACCAGCCGCCGTATAGATCTCGCGCGTGCTCGGCTCGCGGTCAGGCTGCGCAGAAAGCAGTGAACGGGCGGCGGTGAGCAGACGGTCGCGACCAGACGGCATGTATCCACGATATACCAGATCCTTGAGCATGTATATCGCTGGTTTCAAGGTGGGCCGGGCCGAGGCTGGAACCCTGCGCCGCGGCGTCGGACGGAGAGCCCCGCCTCGACCTCCGAGACGATGCGCTGCGCATCCGCCTCGGTGAGCACGTCACGCCGCGTGGAGCAGCTCATGCCGTGCTCGAATCGCATCTGTGAGCCCGCCCTCGACACCCTCAAAACACCACGACCTGAGGTCACCGTCTGAGGTCGCCGCGACGTAGAGCGCTCCAACCCCGACGTTGATCACGTGGCGATGAACCGATCGCGGCAGAGCTCGCCGGATCATGTCGAGCCGCGACCCGGTCACTCGCATCACGGCATCCGCAAGATCGCGGGCGAGCTGTCCCGTCGAGAAGTCCGGCTGCTCAGGGGCGACACGAACACCGAATCGTGGAGCCGACGCGAACTCGTTGAAGTCGCCGGTACCGAGAACCAGCTCGAAGGTCTCGCCGGTCTTGTCCGCGTCGACGAGGTTCGACCCGATGGCGAGCCGGTCGCGCAACGCGTCGAGGTTGTCGAAGAGGTCGCCGTCGCTATCGAGGTGCAGCTTGAAGGCCGCGGGGAGGAGCTGATTGAAAGGGCTGAGGGCGAAGGCGTCGTGCTCGACCACGGCGAAGCGATTGTCGAGCATCAGCTTGAAGAACTGCGCGTCCTGCGTGACCAGCGGGCCTGGAAGCTCGAGGGCCTCGGTGTCGAGGCGCTCCCACTGGACTGCGAGCGCGTTGGACACCGCTTCGACTTCGATCTCCGCGACCAGCAGGCGCAGCTCGCGGATTTCTGCGGGGTTGCCGCCAGCAAACGGGAGCGACGCGAAGAGGTTCTGTCGGTCGTGAGCGATCATCGTGCACCGGCCAGAATGTCGAACGCCGCACGCAGGAGCCCCAGCGCCTGGTCGAGCTTCTCAGCCGCCTCGATCTCGGCCGGAGGCCAGTCGAACATCAGCTGCTCGCCGAGCGCGAGCTCGACGCTGCGGACCGCATAACCCAGGTCGAAGAGTGCGCGCGCCGCAGCGGTCTGCGGCAGCCCTTGAAGCCGGGCGAAGTTTTCGAGCTGGTCCGATGAGATGCCGCGGCGTGCGGCCGCCGCGCCGACATTCAGCCACGCCACCTCAGGACCGTGGAGCCCGGCGGCGACGCGGCGTGCGTCCTCGAGGAGCGCGAGCTCGGGTCGGGACGCTTCGTGGAGCGCGTCGGTGACGTCGCGGGACGGGGCGGAGGTCGGGGTCATGAGTTTCCTTTCTTGGGCTTGCGCCGGCGGCGCGGCTTCGGGCGCGCGGTCGCTGTGGTCGGCGTCGAGAATCTGACCCACGCGTCGGTGAGCACGAGCTCGTGCGCCGCACGGAGTTCTCGGCCGAAGGCGGTGCGCTGGGCCGACTGAGGAAGGCGAAGGAGTTGCGAGAACGCGCTGAGATGTGCGCGGGTCACATCAGCGGGGAGCGCATCGGGAGGCGCGCCAAGGACCTTCTGGGCTTCGTCGAGGGTGGGATCGGTCATGCTGCTGCTCCTTCGCGTCGGGCGGGCTTCGGTCGCGGGGTCCAGGGGAAGCCGTCCCATGGCGGCGCTTGTGAGGGGACGAGGCAGTCACAGAAAGCGGTGAACCGCCTGCCGCCTGAGCGCGGGTCAACGAGCCAGGCGAGGTTGAGGCGGGCATGCTCGCCGAGATCCGCTTCGAGAACCTGACCGAGCCGGATGAGCGTCCGCTCGACACGGCCCTTCGTCCACTTCGGCTGCGCGAGCAGCACCTGCCTGAGCGTGAGTCGGAGCAGCGGGCGCCCGGCTTCCGAGCACGCCTCGCGGATCAGATCGGGGACCGTGATCTCGCCAGCGGTGACACGGAGGAGCGCGGCGGCGCGCTGACGGCGAGCCGCCAGCTGATAGCTCTGCGCGACGGGCTGCGGGGCGAGGGGGCTCATGCGCGACCGCCCTTCGTGAAACGCGCCCAGCAGGCGGCGGCGAGGACCGCGAACGCGGCGGGCGCTGTGGCCAGCGCGACGATCGCGCCTACCGAGATCGAGCCGAAAGCGGTGATCCAGATCTCGGCCCAGGCGAAGGCGAGTGCGGCGAGGGCCGGCGCTGCAATGGTCGAAAAGATCGCCGTCTTGAAATGGGCCAGGCGGCGGCCGACGACGCCGCGGCGCTCGAGGCTGGCGTCGGCGGATGCTTCGATCCGCCGCGACAGCGGGACCAGGGCAAAGGAGCCGAGGAAGACGGCTGCGAGGACAGTGAAGGTGACGGCCACGGGGACCACAGCATGGGCGAAGAACACCCCAGTCAGGAGCACAGCGCCGACCGCGGTAAGGCCCCAGATGATCCTCTTGTCCTGCATACCCTGATGAGGTGCCGCGGGAGGTAGCAGCTGGGTCTCGTCCTTCATGGAGGATTCAAGGCCCGCGGTAAGTAGCAGCCCGTTCTTCTCGCTCATGAGGGATTCAAGGCCCGCACCCGGTTGAAACCCGGTCACCGCTCGCCCCGGGATACCGCGCGCAGCGGAAGAGGTGCGAGGAGCGGCGCAACGAGGCCGGCGACCGCCCACCAAGCACCTCCGGCGTCATGAACCTCCACGCCAGCGAAGACCAGCGCGACGACCGCGAAGAGCACGCCGAGCGCCCGGGTCGTTCCGAAACGGATGCCGGCGACGAGGGCGAGGATCGCGAAGACCGCCGAGCCGGTGGGGAGCTCGCCGTGGTGGCTGCCGATGACCTCCGCTGTGATGC
Organism: Gryllotalpicola daejeonensis; assembly: GCF_039538145.1. Classification (NCBI taxonomy): domain Bacteria; kingdom Bacillati; phylum Actinomycetota; class Actinomycetes; order Micrococcales; family Microbacteriaceae; genus Gryllotalpicola; species Gryllotalpicola daejeonensis. The sequence continues at coordinate 40,478 of NZ_BAABBV010000001.1, forward strand.
TCGCTGCGAAGACGGGAGCGGCGATCGCCCCGAGGAAGCGAGCGGCTCGCGGGTCACGACGTCGGGGTGGATCGGCGAGGCGAGCCTCGATGCCCGCTGCGAGACGTGCTTCGTGGGCGAGGGTCGAGGCGCTCGGCTCAGCGGCGGGAGCCTGGGCAGGTGCGTCTGTCGAGCGCCAGGCGACGGATGCCTCGTCAGCGCGTGCCGCGGTGAGCAGGAGCTGGCGGGCGGCGTTCAGACGAGCGGCGAGATCGCGGTCACCGCCAAGATCAGGATGCGCCGCGCGCATCGCCTCGCGGAAACGACGCGAGATGGTCTCGGGCGCTGCACCACGTTCGACGTGCAGGAGCTCTCGCGCTTCTGCGGGGGAGAGGGTGGGGGCGCTCATCGCTATCGCTTTCGACGGGGTCACCGGCTTGACGGGCCGGGCAGGCGGGAGGTGCCTACGTCGAGGAAGATGCGATGAAACGGGAGAAGGGATGAGCGTGTCCCCCGGGGCTGCTCTCCAAGCGGGGCACAGGCTGAGCTGAGCTGCGAGTGGGCCCCTGGTCAGCTTCGCTGTGCCCCGGACTGGGCACAACCGTGGAGCCTCTGCCGCCATGCTGGGCGCACGTGGCCGGAATACGCTGAGCCCGTGCGCCGAATCCGAGCTTCTCTCGTCGCGATCTTTGCGGTGGCCCTCCTCGCGGGATGCTCCTATCTCACGCCGAAGCCAGCCGTCACGGTGACCGTGAATCCGACGCCCACGGCCGCAGCGAAATCAGACGGGTGGATCGGCGCCGAGTCGCTCGGCGCGACGATGGACTACACGATCTTCCTGTCGTGGGTGGACGACGACGGGCAGCTGAGCGGGCAGATGCAGGCCGCCTACCCAGCGACCAGTGGAGCCCAGCCGGTGACCGTAGCGAGCGCCACGCTGACAGGCACTGAGGTGGGCGACGAGGTGAGTCTGACCGCATCGAACGGCGGTAGCGTCTTCGGCTGGACCGGCACGGCCACCGGGACCATCAGCAGCAGCGCGCTGGACCTCGAGGGACAGCTGCTCAGCTCGTTCTTGCCAGCGGAATACGAGCCGGAGGGCGCCCCACAGCTCACGCTGAAGCCAGGGACGGCCGCCGACTTCGAGAACGCGATCAGCCAGCTCGGCTCTTACATCGACGATCGGAAGCGGAACGCGGAGAGCGGCTGCCCTGAGTCGGGCTGCTGAGTTCTTCCTTGCCCAGCTTCCAGGCACGATAGCTCCAGCGCGCGCCCAGCACGGGTGCAGGCTGCTCAAACATGCCTCTCAGCGACCCTGTGCGCCCCGTAGGCGCGATTTCACCCCGAGTACGCCCCGTTGGGCCTCCTGAGCCACTTGCCACCTCAGATAGACGCACGGCGCCGCCCGACAGATTCGGGCCACGTCCGACGGTTGTCCGACGGAGTCGCGTCCTCCTGGCCGCATCCATTTTTGGACCCTGACCAGGGGTAAAACTGTAAGAGAGAGAGAGTATGTCCTATGTATTAGATCTCTACTCTCTCTCATAGGGATTTTGGGAGCGTCCTATATTTCGCCGATTTCGGCACTTAGATTCAATCCAGATCTCTATATAGCGTCCTCCTGCGGAATGGGACCAGACACAGGACCCACGCAACGACCCCAGAACGGTCGAGACCCCAGTCACGACAAGGGATTTCGGCCCGCTCGACCCCTCCGTCAGGCCTTCCGACAGCTGCGAACAGCTCTTGACAGGTTCAGACGGCTGCGACAGCCGTCCCCTGCGGTCGCGCTGCGCACATCATCTGCGCCGCCAACCCAGCCACCGCGCACATCACCGCATAGGTGGTGGTGAAAGCACCCCACCAACCCGAGACCTCGAGGATGCGCCATGCTCACCACAACCCAGCTCGCCGACCGCGTCGAGCAGCACCTGCTGGCGCGCGCTCCCCGCGTCGTCTTCGCCCGCGTCGTCGCCGAGCTCGGCCTCGAGATGCCGGAGCGTGAGCTCCCGCGCTTCGCCGACGGCGACCCCGACCTCGAGCTCGCCACCTTCCGCCTCCTGCGCGATCGCCTCACGCAGCGCCTCGAGCCGTTCAACGGGGCGCCTGCGCGTCGCGGGTGGGCGAGCGTCTCGGTGACGGACTACGCCGGGCACTGCGCCCACACGCTCGTCCGTCGCGGCGTGCCTGCGCATGAGGCGCTCGACGTCGTCGGAGACCGCATCCGCCTCGTCGCCCGCGCTCGCCTCGCTGACCGCGATCCGAGCGACGTCGCCAGCGAGCTGCGGCCTGACGCCCGTGAGGTGACGATCGCCGAGATCCTCGCGGCGGCTTAGCGGCTGCCGCGGTTCGCCGCATACAACCCAGTACTTCCGATTCGAGAGGCCCCCGGCATCGCCGGGGGCCTTCTTCATGCCCTGATCCGGGGCACCGAGCTTCCGCCGCATCTGACCGGGCGTCGTCAGCAACCCCGCTGGCGCCACGACCGGATCGGAAGTCCCCGTGGCGAAGAACGCCTCAATCCGCGCACCCCGCCGGTGCGCCCTCTGCCAAGCACACATCGACCCCAAGACCAGGCGTGTCCGGTGGTGTAGCGCCGAACACGCAGCCATCGGCCGCCGGCTCCTCGCCCGCGGCTTTCATGTCGAGACCTGCGGAAAGCGCGGATGCACGCGTCCCGTGCTCGCCGAACCCGGGGTGCGATTTCGCCACGCCTGCTCCGACTCACACCTCGACTGGCTGATCGCCGAGGCTGAACGCGCGGCCGCCAACCGCGAGGTTCGCGACGCTCAGGCCGGGGAGACTGCGACCTGGACGACAGCAGAGCGCCACACCGTTTGGGCGATGACCGATGGGGCCTGTGCCTGGTGCGACAGCCCGTTGGTAATCCGAGCCGACGGCTTCTCCGGTCGTGACGTCCCCGCATCCGCGACCTTCACCGTGGACCATCTCGTCCCGCTCGACCGCGGCGGCGACCACGCCCCGGCCAACTGGCTGCCAGCCTGCCGCTCCTGCAACTCCGCTCGCCGCAACCTCCTGATCGGGGAGTGGATCGAACGGGACCAGGCCGCCGGGCGTGAGCCGCGCGCCCAGCTCGTCCTGGCCGACCTTGCGTCCGGGACGGGCGCGTGGGCTCGCGACCCGGAGACCAGCGAGATCCGACTCGTTGATCGAGCCGCGCTCCTTCGCGGGTAGACCCGCTGCCTGGACGTCACCCAAGTCGCTTTTCAACCTTCATAAGAAACCGCCGCATGTAGCTGAGTGTCGGCCCGCACCGAGGCCGACACCACCTCGAAATGAGAAGGATCTAATGGAAACTCTCACCCGGCCCAGCACCCTGACACCCGCCGACTTCGATCGGGTTGTCGACGCGCAGCTCCTCGTGACGACCGGCGACTACGCCGCGATCACCGGACAGGACCTCGGCTTCGTTCGCAAGCAAGCGGCCAACGACAACCTCGACATCCCCGTCCTGCGCCCGTTCGGCGCTCTCCGCTACGTCCGAACGCGCGACACCAGGCGCGGTGGCGTGAGTGCCGCCCATGAGGCGCTCGACCTTCTTCGCCGAGCATCCGCGGGCGATCGCAACGCCGCAGCGATCCTGTCGTCGCTTGGAACTCGGGGCGCGCGGTACCAGCTCGACCCTGACGGCCGCGTCGTTGACCTCATGGGTCAGGCTGCACTGCCGGGCACGACCTCGGCCGAGCGCCTTGTGTCAGAGAACGACCGGCTGACCTTCCAGGAGGTCGCGCAGCTCTGCGGCGTCTCCCCCGTGGCCATCGACCAGATGTATCGGCAGAACCGCTGGCCCCTTCCTGTCGAACGCGACTCCGTGTCGACCGGACGCAGCGGTGCCCGCCGAGTTCGCACCGACGACCTTCTCCACCTGATCGGGCTCGCCGACCTCATCCGGAAGGGGCTCTGATGGTCTGGGCAAGCTCCGCACACAGCATCGACGCGGTGAGCCCTGTCACCGTCTGGCTCATCGTCGCCGCCTTCGTCGCGTTCTTCGGAGGCCTGGTCGCGGCCGGCCTCATCCAGGACCGGATCAGCGACCGCCGCCTCGCACAGAAGAAGGCGGCCCGCGCCGCAGCACGCCGCCCGGAGGTCCCCGCACACAAGGACTGGGAGGGGAAGCTGTGAGGATTGCACCTGCCGTGTCCACGGCGATCATCGGTGGTTTCGCCGCGAGCACGCTGGCGTTCCCGCTCGCGACAGCTGACGGAAAGGTCCATCACGAGGCGCCCGGGCCCCAGCCCACGGATTCGAGGCAGGAGATCGCGCCGTCTGCCGTCGCAGGCGCGCAGGCCGCGGTTCAGCCGCCTCGCAGCTCCGCGCGGAACAGCGACGGCGACTCCATCGCGTCCAGCGCCGGGGCGCCCAGTAGCGCGTCCGCGGCTGTGCCCGCGGATGCTTCGGCTGCAGAGCCCGGCACCTCCACGGCCACCAGTCCGACGTCACCAGGGGACCCCGCATCCGGCGCCCCCGGTGACCCGGCAACGTCCAACCCGAACACGCCCGGCACCACCCCCGCCGGTCCGACGATCGCCGACCCCAGCTCGCCTGGTGGCGACGACGGTGACGGCGAGACGCCGGCGACCGCGACCCCACTCCCCGTCGGCATCGAGGACGACGAATACCGCCAGCCGATGACGGTGACCGGCGCGAAAGAGACGAGTAACTGGCAGGTGCTCGCCGGCTCGCTGCCGCCAGGCCTCAGCATCGACCCGGTGACCGGGATCATCGCAGGCACCGTCAGCACCCCACCCGGCGAGTTCGTCTTCGAGCTCGGCGCCGAGGCAGACGGCAAGCACTATTCGAGGTGGTTCTCGATACGCGTGATCGCCGCGGGAACCAGCAGCCCGTCCACCGCCCCCGGCTCAGGTTCCTCGTCCGGCGACCAGTCAGGCGCCGGCTCGAACCCCGGCGACTCCTCCGGCGGCAACTCATCACCCGGCCCCGGCAGCTCCGGCGCTTCCAACCCCGGCCCCGGCGACGGATCGTCCGGCGACCCCGACCCCGGATCGGGCTCGTCAGGCTCCGGCGCCAACGGGCAGGGCTCAGGCTCGGGCAGCGGTTCCGGCGGTCAGGGCTCGGGCGGTTCGAGTTCTGACCCGGGCGACGGCGGAAGCTCCGATCCGTCTTCTGATCCCGGCTCCGACCCGTCGGCAGGCGACCCGAGCTCCGACCCCGGGCAGATCGCGCCGGGCTCCGGTGGTTCGACCCCGGACGCGATCGAACTCGAGGCGCCGGCCACAATCCATGTGACCGTGGGCGAGTCCCTCGACGACGCGCTCACAGCCACGAGCTCAGCGGGGCTCCCTGTGACGTTGGACGTCGCAGACCTCCCCGAGTGGCTTGCGTTCGACGGCTCCGACCTCCGCGGTACCGCGCCGCTCACCGAAGGTCCGACGCAGGTCGAGGTCACCGCTACCGACGGGCGGGCAACCGAGACCCGGGACATCACGATCAATGTGGTGCCGCGCACGCCCGCACTCACCCCGGCGACGCTCGCGTTGATCGCCGGGCAGGTGGGCGGCATGACCCTGGACGCCGACGACGGCGCGACCGACGCGAGCTTCGTCTACCGCCTCGATCAGAGTTCGCCCGGCCTCGCGCTGGTCGGCCAGCAGCTGACCGCTGAGCGCGACGACCCCGGATCGTGGTCGATCACGGTCGGCGTCGAAGACCTCTCGTCCCCAGACCCCGCGTGGCAGGAGATCGTCATCCCGGTCACGGTCCAGCCGACGCCCCTGCTCATGGCGAACGATTCTGAGGCTGCGACGCAGTATGCGCCGGCCAGCGTGCAGCTCACGGCATCCGGCGGGTGGGGCTCCTACTCCTTCTCGGTCGTCGGCGGCTCGCTGCCCTCTGGACTGCGTCTTCTGTCCAACGGTCAGATCGCGGGCACGCCAAGCGGCACCGGTACCTCGACGGCGGTCGTCCGGGTCACCGACTCCCACGGGTTGACCGCGACAGCCAGCGTCTCATTCACCGTCGCCGCTAATCCGGCGGTGGCCCCGACGAGCTCGATCAGCGTCGGGACCACGCCACAGTCGGTAGCGCTCAGCCCGGACGGGAACACCGCGTTTGTTGCCGACTTCGGCAGCAAGGAAATCTCAGTCATCAACCGGGCCACCGGAACCGTCGTAAACACAGTGACGACCACCGGGCAACCGGAGTCGGTCGTCCTGTCGCCAGACGGCTCGAAGCTCCTGGTCGTCAACTACGTCGGCGGCCTGCAGATCCTCGACGCCCAGACTCTTGCGACGCTGGCGACGATTCCGGCATCCGCGGCCGTGGCCGGCGCGTGGTCGGCGGACGGCACCACCGTTTATTTCTTGCGCTCGGTCTCCGCGAGCTCCACCGAACTCGACGTGGCGAACGGGAGCTCGGGAGCGGTCATCTCGACCAAGTCGATCGGCGGTTTCGGTTCGAGACCGGAGATTCACGTCCTCGACGACGGCCGTCTCGTCGCCAACGGTTCGTCCTCCGCGTCCGTGGCCATCATCGACCCGATCACGATGGCGGTATCGACGATTGCGACAGGGCTGAGCGCCGCGACGTCGGTCGCCGTAGACGGCGATGTCCTGTGGATCGCGACCGGGAGCAGCGCCAACAACCTCGTGGAGGTCGATCTGACCTTGGGGAAGGTGGTCGGGAAGTGGAGTTCGGGTGTCTCGACGCAGGCGGGCTCCGCGTTGTCGCCGGACGGGCGGTGGCTTTACCTCGCCGACGCGAGCTCGGGCACCGTCGTCGTCTGGGACACCCAGCTCGGGAAGGCCATCGCCACGGTCCCCGTCGGCAAGTCGCCGCGCTCGGTGACCGTGAGCGCAGACGGGAAGCAGGTCTTCGTCACCGACTCCGGCGACTCGACGGTCACCGTGCTCTCACCGGCGCAGTGACCCCAGCCGAACGCGGCACCGCCGCATAGGACTGGTGTCGGTGAGGTTCGTTTCTGCTCCCTCCCACATCTCGAAACGAGTCGTCTGCTTGGCGGCAGTCGACTCGACACGAAGCCCACCCCAAGCTGCGGGGAGGGCTTTCGCGTTTCCGGGACAGCCGGCACGGGGCTGGGCGCATAGGTGGTGGTGAGCGTGGCCACACCCATCTCGGACGCGAGAATCGCTCGACAACGCCGGATTCTTAACCAAATCGGGTGAAGTTCCGGCGTGCCAAGCCGATTCAGGAGTGCTGGCCGCGCACAACCAGGGCAGCGGGCCGGTGCCCAACGAGACGCCGCGCTCATCCATTTCGAGATAGCCAAGCAAGCAGAACAGGAACAGCAGCAGTGAGCAGAACCATCCCCGTAGCCGCCGGCCGTCATGCGGACGGAACGCCCGCGGCCCGCGCACACCAGCGCAGGATGCCGGAGCGACATCAGAACGCCGCGGGCGACGTCTCGCTCCGCCCTGATTACATCAGCCCGAGCGACCTCCGAATGCTTCGCGAGTGGCAACAGGACCCTGGGTACATCGAGGCTCTCCTTGACTGGCACGAACAAGACGAGCGAGAAGAGCGCAAGACCGAGCTTCTGGAAATCGTCAAGTCGGCGAAGTCACGTGAAGCCGAGCTCCTCTACCAGGCCCGCATGTTGTTCGGCGACCGCAGCGCAAGCAAGCGTGCCGACGCGCTCTACCAGGATGCGCTGACCGCAGCCCGCGAATGGCAGACCGCCGAGAAGGAGCTGGCAGCAATCGAGAAGGACGACAACCGATGACCAGCATCAACCCCAACGCAGAGAACCGCCGCGAATCGAACCGCCGCAAGAACGGGCAGTTCGGCACGAGCAAGGAACGCGGTGAGTACGACGCGCCGGAGCTCGACGCCCAGCATGCGTCCGCCGCAGAGACGGTCGCGGTCGAGCTCGACGCGACGAAGCAGCAGCTCGCCGCTATCAAGCTGCGAATCGAAGACGGCGAGTACGTTGACGTCGACACGAACGAGTCCCTTTCGGACGTGGAGTACCGCCTCAACGAGCGGGTCGAGGAGCTCACGCGTGAAAGCGCCATCGCCCGGGCGACGACGCTCAACCCGGGCCTGCAGGCGGCCGCGACCAACGCCGCGGAGCTCATCGAACGCGACAGCAACGAGCCCATCGACACCGCCTACCTCGCCGCGGTCCTCGCACTCGACGAGGCAGAGATTCAAGCTCACGCGGGGCGCAACGACCCCTCGGCGTGGACTCCGGACTCCGTCGTGTTCGCAGTCCAGCACCGCGAAGGCGACCCCACAAGCAACATCGCGACCTTCGGGCGCCCGCGCAACTTCTACCCGGAACAGCCAGAAACCGACGTGCTCGAGTCCGTTCTTCGCGACTACGGCCTGAATGCCGACTTCACCGGCTACGACCGCTTCTTCGGACACGCCGGGACCGTCAGTCTCGACAGCTGACACAGCGCACCAGGCCCGCCTCACATCGCCGGGCAGCCACATCCTCCACCTGCATCTGCCCGCGTGTGCGGGAGTCGGGCCAGCAGGAGCCCGCAACCGCAAATCGAACGGCCGCACACGCGGCAGAAAGTGGGTCATCATGACCAGGACCATCCCCGTGAGCGCCGGCAAGCACGCAGACGGGACGCCAGCGAGCCGAGCGCACGAGCGTCGGGTCCCCGAGAAGCGTGAGAACGCCGAGGCCGACATCTCGCTCGGCGAGGCGACCCAGAGCGCCGAACTCGAGGCGCTTGCGCACGCGCTGAGCGACGTCGCCAACTCGTATGGGCTCGACAGTGAGCTCTTCGACATCGAGATGACACCGTCCGAATCCGGCTACCAGGCAGTGGTGAGCAACGGACGCAGCGAGTTCGAGGTTGCTCTCGACCGTGACCCTTCCGCGGCCGCGGCACAGCTCAGCGAGGCCATCGTCAAGCAGGACCACGACGACCTCGCCGAGCTGCTCGCATACGCAGTCGGTGACTTCGAGGAGTCGCCCACTGAGTTCTCGCTGCGTCGGGCCGAACACATTGAAGGCTGTCGGCCGTCCTTCCTGGTTCTCCGGAACGGTGAGCCCACCCGCTGGGAGTGCAGCGGAGACAACGCAGACGACGACACCTTCGCCGACCTGTACTACTGGCTCGAAAACGAGCACGACGCGCGCATCGAAGCCGAGAAAGTGGAGAACCAGGTCTCCGAGATTGCAGGCTACTTCGGCGTCGGCCCGAACTTCGGCGCTGACGAGTTCGGCGACAACAGCCTGAGCGACCAGGTTCGCGAAACGGGCGCAGTCCGCGGTTACACCGAACTCGTCGAGAGGGAAGGACAGTGGTTCGTCCGCCTGGGCATCTACGGTTCGACGCGCCCGGGCGATGTCGAGCCCACCACTGAGTACACCGAAATCGAGCTGCCCGAGGACTTCGACGCGAACGACTTCGATGCTCACTCGGCGCTCACGCTCGTGGACTTGCCCACCGGGCTGGAAGTGATGCCCTCGGAGACCGGCCCCAAGCTCCTCAAGTGGGACGACGATCGGCACGAGAACTACTGGTCGGAGCCCGCCGGCGTCCGCATCACTGCCAACGTCTGAGCATGAGCCACAGCGCCCCGCGCCCGGTACCCGAACCGGGCGCGGGGCGTTCTGCGTTCCGAGGCGCGTCAGTTCTCGGCTGAAACTTCGGGGGCAAGCTCTGCAGTGAACCTGCCCCTCGTGTCCTTCAAGAGCGCCCGCGCCTCCTCTGCCGTGCATTCGCCAGTCGCAACCCGCTGGCGCAGCGCGAACAGGTCTCTCGTGTCGATCAGGCATCCGTCGTGCTCCTTCGCGAATGACGCCAGGTCGTCGTCCCGGCCGGCGAGAGCCGTCTCACGTTGGGAGGGGTCGATTTCGCGCTGCGTGTTCGGGATGTACCAAAGCGCGTCTGGGGTGCGTTGCTCAATCAATGCGAAGGTCGTCGCGGCGCGCGTCACCTGGTGGAGGTCGTTCGACTTCGCCGAGCCGGTGTAGCCCTTGACCTCGGCAAGCGCGACCCACCCGTCGTCAATGACGCGCAGATCCTCTTGCTTCTTGTCCTTGTTCTCAGGCAGGGCATCGGAGTCGATGACTGTGAACCCGAGATACTCGAGCGCGCCTTTGACCGCAGCGACGAGCTCTTCCCCGGTCTCGGAGATCAGCGACCGCCAGGCGGTGCCGTGGTCGGCGGTGCTGTCCATGGCTGCTACCAGCTCAGCTCGTTGCTCGGCCGCCTGTGCCTGACGGCGCTCTTCTTCTTCATCGAACGCAGTGAGGGCATTCCGCGCTCTGATCTCATCCGGCGCCGACCACTCGTCGGCGCTCATCCAGTCAGCGGTGACTGGGAACATTTCGGGATTTCGCTCGCGCCACATACCGAAAGCGAAGAGTAGCCAGTCCTTCAGATGCGCCCGTGCCGTGTGCGGCAGCCAGATGGCCGAGTCCCGCGTATCTCCCCATCCGTCGGACTCGAAGATTGCAGCGAGCGTAAGGGGGCGATCGAGACGTTCGCGGAGCAGGATCTTGGCGTCGCGGGCCGGGTTCACCGATGCTGGCAGACCCTTGTAGATGGCGCCAGGCGAAGGCATGCAGCTCCTGCGCACAAGAGCCTCGATGGCCAGTAGGCCCGCATCTGCGGTGACCTCCAGGTCGCGCGCTGGACTGTTTTGAGTAACGGCGGATGAGCGAGCGCCGGAGTCGCTCCCCACATAGCCGAAGACTCTGCCTTTGGTGGGAGAGACGGGCTTTCCCGCGAACACCAGTCGCCTAGGGAAAAGGCCGGAGTGCTCGTGGAACTCGGCATTCGCAATCACGAGGACGTCGTGCTCTTCTGGATGCGCCTCAAAGGGACTCGTGACGGCGACGACGCTTCCCGAGGCCGAACGCATCACCTCGATCTCATCGTCCGACATACCGATCGCCAGGACGCGTGGGCGGGGTGCGCCGAAGTAACCAACGCTCATGAAACCGATCCTGGCATCCGCCTCGGACACCACTGCCGCCGACCGATGCGTGAGCCACCCCAGAACGGGGCGCCCGGCAATGTCGGCACCCGCTCCTATGCTCGCCTCGTGGCAACAGGTCTTGATCAGGCGGCCGAGTGGGTTCAGCTCGGCTCGAACATCGTGGTCGGCGCCGGTGTCGTCGCGACGTTCTTCTGGACGGCGCATCGTCAGAACCGTGACGCGGAGCGCGCCGATGCCGCTGCGGAACGCGCCGAGGCGGCAGCCGCCTTGAGCATCGACCAGACGATGCGGATCGCTGACGCGCTTGAGAAGCTCGCAGAGCGGCCGGTGCTGAGAGTAGGGGAAAGCAGGGCTATTGAGCGGCGCGTTGCTTGGTCACTCACGTGGTCTCGCGGCGACGCGTATCTCTTGACGAACGTCGGTGATGGCACCGCATTCGGCGTCAAGATCGAGCATGACCCGAGCTTGATCGTCAGAGCCGAAGACGTCCACGAGGAGATCGCGCCCGGGGAGGCTGTCGAGTTCTTCGCCCTACGTTCGATGGCGACGATCGACTCGACGATCACGGTGACGTGGACGACTTCGAGAGACGCCGAAGACCGAGAGCAGTGGCGCTACCCGCTGCCGGCGCGACCGAAGCGTTGAACCCAGCCGACCCTGCACCTGCCGCATAGGACAGGTGAAGGAGCTGACACACCTTCCCAGCAACTGCTGTGCTGGAACGCTTTCGACAGAGGCCCGCCGTCTGACCCCGGCGGGCCTCAGCGTTAGCGGTTCGACGGGTGCGTGTGCGCCTGGGCGACGTATTCGAGTTCGTCCTTGCTCAGCAGATAGCTCTCCGGATCGAAGGAGCGTGGGCGGCGCTGCTTCACCTCGCGATACGCGGTGAGCATGCGCGAGTACGCCTCGAACATCTGCGAGTGCGAGTTCCCACGCTCGCGACCGAGCACGAACTCCCGGTGCTCCTCCCACCGGCCGTCCTCGACCAGGTGCTGAACAAACGACGACATGTGCCCCTCGACTGCATCGTTGTGATCGAATCCGCGGAACCGCAGTACGTACTTCGTCATCTTCTCGAGCTCGCCGCCCTTCTCCTCGAGACGCTCGACGCTGCGGATAACGATGCTGAACATATCGAGGACGTCCATGACGAACTCGCACTGGCGCGGGGTGAGCTCGCTGTGCAGGCCGGCAAACTCCACCCAGTACTCGCTGGTGAAGCCCTCCTCGAGAACCCGAGCACGCTCAAGCTGGTACTCCGTGTCGCCGTCGGTATCGTTCGCATCCTCGGGAAGTACGCGCGCGAGGATGCGGTGCAGCAGCGACAGCGTGTGCCGCTCCATCGAGGTCAGCGACTCCGGCTGAGTGCTATTCCCAGTGTTCTCCGGAGCTCGGAAGTCGAAGACGACATCCTGGAGCCGATCGCGGACGAACTCGCTGAGCGACTGTCGCTCGGCGTCGGCTTTCGCCTGAAGGCCGTCGCGAAGCTCATCAGGGATGCGGAGTGTGATCGTGGCCATGTGCGTTCCTTTCGTAAAGCACGTATTGCAGTAATACATACATGATGTCATGTAATACGCACCGCAACTCGGAACCCTCGCCGGCGCGTGTCACCGGCCTCCGCTTCGCTGCGGCCGGTCTCGCCCGCTTCGCGGCCTCGCACGCATCGGCGCCGACCCGCCCATCGGCACGTTCCCGTCACGCCTCCGCGCACCGCGACATGTTTCGTTGGCGCCCAGTTCCGGCCGCCAACACTTCCGCCCCTACCACGGACGGGTTACGGTGAGCCATGCTCATTCTCGCGACCAGCAGCGCGGCAACCGGCGCAGATTGGGTTAGCTCGGTGGCCACCGCAGCCTCAGTGCTGATAGGTGCGGGCGGTCTCGCAGCTGCTGGGGTCCCGATCAGCGCAAACAGCCGTGCGCGGCTACGAATACGGCAGAACCAGAAGTTGCTGGAGGCGGACCTCCCGCAGCATCTTCGCGATGCGCTGAACGCGGATATCGCGCGACACGCTGCGCTGATAATCCTGAGGAACAGCATTCCATTCCCGCCGTGGACTGCCGTCGCCGCGATCTACGGCTTCGCAATCGGGCTTGCGGGAATCGAGGCCGCCATTTGGAGTTTTCGATTCAGCTGGTGGCCAGTCGGGCGGACTTGGCTGATGCTGGGCTCTGGCCTTCTGGTCCTCCTTGTAGGTTTCGCGACGTGGCAGGTGGCTGTGGCCTACAGTGAAGGTCTCCGTCGAAGGCAGTACAGCGCGCTCATGGCGGGACGACCGTCCGGAGCGACGCCCTTCCCTTACGATGCGAGCGGTCCAACTGAACTACTCCGATATGTCCGTGAGCACGCATTCTGGCTACGCATTGTGACGAGGCCCGAGCGTGCCGCCGCTTCGTCGCGCTTTCACATCCTGGAACCTGACTGATGTCGGCCGCGCAGCTGATGCAGCTCAGTCCGCGCCGGTCAGATCAGCATCGTCTGTTTTTCGATCGAGTCCTGGATCGACTGCAGTTCACCGAGCCACGTCGCGAGCTTCGGGTTCTCCGCACCTGACTTCTTCACGAACTCTGCCTGCCGCTCGCTCATCTTCCACCGCATCTTCTGCACCTTCTCGCGCCAGGCGTCGTGCGCGCGCTTTGCGAGCTCGTCGATGACGGCATCCTTGGGTGCCGTTCCGCCGTGGGCTTCGGCGGCGGCCCCTCGGTACAGCGCCAGCTCGTGATGGACGGCTGAGAGCTGTCGTTCGACGAGCTCGCGCAGCTCGTCGGGGCTCCCGGCCGTCCTGCTGGTCTCATCGACCGCGAGCCGTGACACGGATGCCACGAGCTCGCGGTGGTCGTCGAGTCGCGCAGCGGTCTTCGGGTCGAGTCCGCTGCGATCGACGACCGCGAGCTTCTCCTCCGGCGGCAACAGCTTGTACACCGCGCGCGTCTCCGGGTCCCCGTCCACCGGCAGTACGAGCAGTCCCTGTCGGAACGACGGCTTGTCGAGGCCGATGCGGGTTCCGTCGTCGAGGATCACGGCGACAAGCCCGCCTTCACCGTCAGTCAGCTGCTCGACGATCACGTGGCCGACGCCGACGCGTTCGACCAGCTTCCCGTCTTCGACGCCGGGGTTCTCAACCCGGAGCAGTTTCAGGCGGGCGCCGGGCCCACGGCCGATCGTCTTCTGGATGTCGTCGATGGTTCCCACGATCGGGCTTTCTCCTTCAGCGGCTGGCGCCGCACTCTCTGCGGTGGCCGGCGACTGGCCAGCCAGGATCTTCTTGACCTGTGCGGTGACGGCGGCGGTGAGCGCAGCCCCTTCGAGCTCGGCGCTCACACGTTTGACGGCGGCCCGTGCGCGGTCGCGGACGGCGCGTAGGAGACAGCTCGGGCAGCGGCGGCCGCCTGAGTGGCGCGCGCGGCACATCAGCGCACCTCGACGATCTCGAGCAGGTCGTCGCGCTCGTCAGCGATCGACTGGATGAGGGTGACCGCCTCAGCCGAGGTTGTCGGCTTCTCGGCCCGTTGCTTCTCGGCGTGCTTGATCAGCTGCTTCCAGGGTTTGTCGGTGGTCGTCCACCAGCCGTCTGCGGCGATCGCAATGAACGCGCCGCCGATGGGTGCCGCGGCGTGTCGGTCGATGCCCGTGCGGATCACGGTGACACGCTCCGTCGGAGGTCGCTTCGTCTTCATGCCATTCCTCTCATCGAAGTCGTCGGGGGATTTGGGTGGCGCCGGCTGCGCCGCGCGCCGAGCCGACAGGTTGGCCGCCGGGGCGTTCGGGGCGGGCGAGTGGTGGCCGAGGGATGCCGTTGGGGAACCCTGCTGCGACGACGGTGCTCGCCCAGATCGGTGGCCGTTGACCGCCTCGCAGCCAGTACGGGGTGCCGCGCAGCGTGCGCACGTTCGTGAGCGCCGCCTCGATTCGGCTCGGGTCCGCCGGGTCGAATGGCAGGTCGCCGACGACGTCGAGGATGGATGCCTGGGTCCACGGGTCGTTGACGGGACCGCTCGGGCGCCACGCGACCATCTCGAGGAACTCAGGCAAGACCTGGTGGCGGTCTGGAAACCAGTCTTCGTAAGCCGCAAGAAAGAAGCGGTCGGCGGTGCGATCACCGCGGGCTCCCGGGAAGTCGCGCACGGCCTCGCGAACCCATGAGCGGAGCTGGCGGTGGACGTCACCGCTCGCAGCCCGGCGCCGCGCGGTAACCATGAGAACGACGAGTCCGCTGTCGGCGAGACGCACGGAGTGGAGAAGCTCGGCGATGCGCCTGATCTTCGAGCGGACGTTGGGGCCGACGCTGATCTGCAACTCGAGGGCGACGGCCACGCCGTCAGAGCGGAGGAAGACTCCATCGGGTGATGCCGGCGATGCCGGTCGGGGCAGGCCGCTTCGCACCTGCGCGAGGTCGCCGTATGACGAGAGCAGCTCTCCGGCGACGCCACCCGTCTCCACGAACTCCGCGAGTCGGAGGAGCGTCGTCGTGGCCAGCGCGTTGTGGCGGGGATACTGCTGATCTGACGCCCATCCGCTGCCCCCGGTGATCCCGGCGTTCTCAGCCCGCGTCAGCAGAGGCGCGACCTTCTTGTCGTAGACGTCCGTTCGCGCCGGCCTCACAAGCAGCGAGCGCCCGACTCCTCCGAGCAGCGACGAACCACCGGCGGTCCCCAGGTCGATCAGCCCGGCAGCGAACAACTCGCCGAGGATCTCGTTGTGCTCGCGCAGGAGCCCGGGGCGCCCCGTGATCTGAGCCAGCTGGTCGACAGACAGCGTGCGAAACTGCGCGACCGCACCGAGCACGTCGAGTCTCGCTTCACGGCGCCGCGGCGAGACAACCGATTGGAGCACGAGCTCCGGGTCCTGATCGAGCCAGCTGGGCAAGTTCTGCACGCCAGCTCGTGCACGGCGTCGCGCTTCGTCAGCGGTCAGCCACGATCCGGTGCTGTCGCCGTTCCAGAGACCATCGAACGCCGGATCGAGGAGCTGGTGGGAGCGGAGAGCTTCGTCGGGCACCGCGCTGTGCAGCGTCCTGATGTCGATCTCAACGGTCATATCGGTTTCAAGGCCCGCTCCTGGTAGCGGGAAGGCGCGGGAGCCGTGTCCCCTGACCGCATATATCCCAGCGAGTCAGGGGTGCCGCGCATAGGGGTCATAACGAACCGGGATGAGCAGCCAGGGGCCTCCGACTCGTAGATACCCCCACCGGGTGGAACCGGCGGATACGACAGAATCGGAGCATCCCATGAAGCAGTACACCCGCATCGCCATCGCCGCGGTATCCGCAGCCATCGCCATCGCCACCCTCGCCGGGTGCACCGCAGCCGGCAGCTCCGCGAAGGTCGAGCCGCAGCACAAGGCGGTCGCCACCCAGGTTGCGACGCCGGCCGCTGCGCCCGCGAAGACGCAGGCGCCGAAGCCCGTCGCCACGCCGGCGAAGCCGATTGACCCCAAGCAGCTTGCTCTGACGGCCAGCGGTATGAGCGCCGCGAAGTACGCGCAGGTGACCGCGCAGGTTGCCGCTCTTCCTCGAATGGAGGAGACCGCCTACGACGCGAAGCTCGCGACCATCGCTCAGGGAATCGGGCCGAACGTCGTTCTGGCCTACGTCACTCAGATGTCGTGCCCGGGTGACACTTCCGGGAAGAAGTACTGGGAGGTGGCCGGGCCCCTGTCCACTCACCACATCTGCGGAGACGAGGATTGGGAGCAGAGCGAGGTCGCAGCCATCGCCCACACTCAGGAGAAAACCGTCGGCGACATCAACTACGAGGGCAAGAAGGTCGTCTTCCTCATCGGCTGACTCGACGCCAGACGCAGAGGGGCGCTCGCATCGTGCGAGCGCCCCTCTGCGTTTAGTCGTTCTTGCAATAGCCTCCGGCCGTCAGATCGTCCCCGCTGCACAGCCACGGGCCGACCGGCGTTCCGGGATCGCTCGGCTCCCAGTCGCTCCACCCCAGCGGATTGCCGAACTGGTCATAGGTCTGCTTCGCGGTCTGGACGTAGCACTCGTGGTTCACCTCGTTGAGGCGCTCACGTGTGTCACTCGGTGGGATGTAGTTCGGTGGGGCGCACACATCGCCGCCGACGCCGTAGTGGGCCACCGGGGGAGGCGGCGGCGGCGCGTGCGTTGTCCAGGCGACAGAGGTGGTCGTCTCGCCGCTGATCGAATACGGGGTGGCGCAGCGGACCTCGCCGACCGCGAGGTAGCTCGTGGAGTATGCCTCGCTCATCGAGTAGCCGGCGCTCGTCCCGCTCACCCAGCCGGAGTATGCGCCGATTCCGCTGTCGAAGGCCTCGACCTGGGTCCCGGTCCCGCTCGGGCAGCCGCTGCCCGTGACATATGGGCTGTGGTTCTGAGGTTGCTCCCCGGTCACCCCCGTGTCGTGCAGGGTCGGGGACCACGTGGCGGCCGGCCAGCTGACGACTCCGCTCTTCGCCGACCCGCTCGACGTGAGCACGCCCGCCGCCGCCTTCACGGTGACGCTGACGGTCGTCCCATATGCGGGCGCCGGCGTCGTGAACGTGACCGACGTCGCGCTGGTCGTCGCCGTGGCGAACGCCGACCCGGCCTCCTTCTCGGTGATGGTGAAGGTCGTGGTCAGCGAGCTGACCTTGTCCCAGCTGGCCTTCCACTTGGACGGGGAGATCTCGGTGATCGTGACCGTCGGTGCGGGCAGCGGCTGGGTGTAGGTGACGGTCACCGCCTTCGGCGTCCCACTCTGGTTACCGCCGTCACTGACTGGTGGGCAAGTCAAGGTCTCAGCGACCTTCACGCGGCCTCCGGCACCGAGTCCCACGGAGCCCTTCGTCTTCGTCGCGTCGAAGGCGTCTGAGGCAGTGAATGAGGTCGCCGTGCCGCTCGGGGTCACGGGGGTCACCGTTAGCTTCACCGAATAGTAGGGGAGCGCCCCGCACTCGCTCGGCGCGCCTCTGGTCGCCGCGACGTTGATCCCTTGAACCTCGCCCGCGACCTTCGCGAAACCGCTGGTCGCCGCCTTCGCAGTCGGCGTTCCCTGTGGCGCGAACAGGAGCCGTCCAGGGAGCGTCTCGGGGGCCGAAGGGCTCGATGAGACGACCGGCTTCCGTGCGCCGTGCCCGGACAGCTGCTCGGTCGTCTTCTTGCCGATCGGCAGATCGAGCGTCCCGCTCATCGTGACGGTTGCCAACTGCTTGTCGGCCATCTCCGCGGCCGTCGCGTAACCCTGCTTCTTCGTCGCGGCGTCTGCGGTGACCTTGGAGACGGCACCTGCCTTCCACGTGACGGTCGAGCCGACGGGGTTCTTGAAGGTCCATGTAGGGAAAGCCGTCCATCCGGGAATCCGCAGGACGCTCGTACCGCTGCCCGACGGGATAGCGTTGCACGCTGACGACTTAGACAGGCGCACGGTTTCCTCGAGCACGATCTGCTTGCCCAGATTCTTGTCCTGGCCGAGCCCGGCCTGCTCGCCGGCGTCCTCTGAGGTCGCCTGCCACGTGCTCACCTGGCAGACGTCGCCTGCGGCGTTCGCGGGCATTGGCGTGAAGATCGTGACAGCTTGCCCGGCGCCGTTCTTCCCATCAGCGACGGTGACCGAGGTGGAGCCGGCCATCTCATCAGCGAACGCGCGCTGCGCCTGAGCGAATGTCGTCGACGCCTGCTGCGTAGCGGTGTAGTTCGCGGTGAACTGAACCAGTTCTTTCACGATGCCGAACGTCAACGAGATGAGGACGAGTCCGGTCGCGATAACGCCGAGGACCAAGATCGGATCGCTCGATCCGGTCTCTCGACGAAGAGTGCGCGCCACGCGCTCACGGATACCGTTCATTTGCTTTCTCCTCGGAGCTCGACGGGCGGCAGCACCCGGTAGGCGATAGCAGGCGCGCTCGACGACGAGCTCGTCCACGTCTGACGTGAACCGCTGGCCCCGGTGTACTGCGAGACGGTGGTCAGCGGCATGGTGACGGTCGCGGTCTCGGTGCGGCGCCCGGCGAGCGAAGTGGTGGTTGCGCTGAACTTGGCGACGATCGCGCCGCTGGAGTTCAAAGCCCACGACGTGAGTGACACGCTCTCGTCGAGCGCCGGGTAGGTGACGGGTGCGCCGCCAGCTTTGACCGACCCGACGCCCTGCGTGTTCGCCTTCTGTAGGAGCGCGGTCGCATCGAGCTCGATGGCGTCACGCGCCTGCGCCTGGTGGGCGGTCTGCGCCGAGGTGAGCGTGGCGACGATAGAGATGCCGCCGATCACGCTGATCGCGAGCAACGAGATCACCATGATCGTGATCGCATCGGTCAGCCCGAACCCGTCGTCCGCCCGCAGGCGCTCCATGATGCGGCTCACTGGGCTGCTCCTGCCACTCGGAAGACGTGAGGTGAGGTGACCTGCGCTGCCTTCGGCTGTGTCGAGCTCGTCGACCACACGTCGATCTGCGCGGCGTCGGTCGGGCAGGCGCCCGCGACCTTCTTCACGGTGAGCCGCGCGCTCGACCACCCGGAGACCTCAGGCGAGAGCTGCGCGTCAGGCACGGTCGAAGTGAGCGCCGTGCCACCAGCGCACACGAGCGACGCGCGCCAGGTCGAGAGGGTTGCCGCGCTCACGGATGCCGCCGGCTTGACGCTGAGCCGTACATCGAGGGCGCCGGCTGCCTGCAGCTTGCTGATCGAGAGGGTCGCCACCTCCACGCCGCGGCTCGCGGCAGCCACCCCCAGCGTGACGCCCGACGGCGTCGGCGGGAGAACATCAGTCGCAGACGGCCACGAGACAGCGGACAACGTCACGCAGCTCGGCGACATCGTGGTGAGCGCTGAGACGCAGCTGACGCCAGACTCCAGCGCGCGGGGCGCGGCCGCGGTCAACGTGCGCACACCGGCCGAGTCCTGCGTCACCTTCTCGACGCCGCTGACGGTGCGCTTGCCGATAGTCAGGGAAATCGGCCGCGGCGAAGATGTCGCTGCGTGGTCAGCGGCGCCGTATGCTTCCGTCTCCCATGCAGTGAGATGAGATTCCAGCGCTTGCACGGTGGCTCGGTTAACGGCGTCATGGGTCAGACCGTGGATGTTCTCGACGATGATCACCGTCGTCAGGATGAGGATCGAAAGGGTGAGGACCATGCCGGCGACCACGCCGATGGCGTCGGTGTCGCCGCGGTCGTCGGCGAGACGAGCGCCGAGACGACGCTCCTGCACCCGCCTGACGATTCCGCTCATACCTGCTCCAAGGCCCGCTGGGAGTAGCGGATGACGTTCGCCGGGTGCGGAGGGAGCACGGCACGGCCCCGGTAGAACGCGGCCCGCATCTCTTCCGCGGATGCCAGCGCCCCGTTCTTCACCGCGTCCGTGTTGCCCGCGCGCATCTGAGCGTTGAACTCCGTGAGGAGACCGTCCGCATCAACGGTCGGCCCATCAGCCAGGTGTACGCGGCCGTCCGAGAGCCACGCGCCCTCGAGCTTCGCTGTGACCCAGATCGCGATCGTCTTCTCGCGACGGGCGGCGCTTGTTGTGCCTGTGCGCCCGTGGTTGCCGATACGTCCGCGCGAACGGTTCGCGACGACCCTCCCGGCGCGGCGCAGCAGCCATACCGCTGGGTTGGCGCCGTCGCCGAAGTCGATGCGCCCAGCGCGCCAGTCTGCAAGCGCTTCGAGGATCACTTCGAGGCCGGCAGCCGCGAGGTCTTCGCGCTCGATTCCGTCCCAGTCGCCGACGTCGCGGGACCACCCGCGGGACTCCCGCTCGACGGCCTCCATCAGCAAGGCCATGACCTCGCCGGTGACACGCGAGGCACGACGCTCGTCACACTCGCGGAGCTCGACGACCAGGTCGCGAACCCGTTCCTGCATCTGGGTCAGAGCCATGCGAGGACCGCCGTCCGCTGGAGGAGGGCAACGCGCAGTGCGCTGGCCGCCTGATCGAGCCACTCGGCGGCCTGCTCGACGGTCGAGTGAGTGCGGTTGGCGACCGTTGAGATGGTCGCGCCATCTGCCGTCATGAGCAGCGCCTGCCTGGGCTTCGAGGGGAGCCCGTCAACCAGCGACCACAGCTCCGCGAAGAGCTCCGCCCTCTCCAGTTCCTGCTCTACGGAAAGCACCGCGACCTCAGTGACCGGTGCCCCGTCTTCGTACTGCTCGCTGAGCGAGAGATCTGACATTCTGCTTCCCTTTGGAGCAGCCGCTGCGCTGATTGCGCTGCTGCTGGCGACTGCCCTTCGACACCCCCTCAAATGCGGCGGGAGGCGTGAGGGCCGTGTCCCCTCGGGCGCAAGGACGAGAGTGGTAGCGCGGCCGGACACCTTCAGCGGAAGGCGAGACGAATCACGGCCGGAAGCGTGCCGTAGATCCGCGCGATGTCCTCTGCCGTCGCGCCTTCGGCGAGAGCACGCCGGATGAGATCGGTTCGCTTCTCGATGCTCGAAAGCTCGGCGCGGCGCCGCTCGACTTCCCGGAGCTTCTCGAGCGCCGAGACCGGAGCCGAACCGGAGATCTCGGCGGCCTGGACATCGGAGATGATCATGCCGAAGTCAAGGCCCGCCAGCGGTAGCTGGCGACTGCCATCGCGCGCCAACGCTCCTACGACACCCGCGTGCCGTGGGTCTGGCGATAGCCGCCTCGCGTCAGCAACCTCCCGGCGCTCGCGCGCCGCCGGCCCGCCGATAGGCGTATCCGAGGTGGACAAGCGCCCCGGGGCCCGGGGCGCGCGTAGTCGGGGTGCGATGTGTGCCGGCGCTTCGCGCCTCTCGCGGGCTTCGCCCGCTCACCTGTTCTCCGTCGCAGGCTTCGCCTGCTCGGTCGCCCAGCGTCAGCGACGCGTTACGGCGAACAGTCAGCGGTCCGCTCCGCGAAGCAGCATCGACCGCGATTCGGCTTCGCGCCGGTCACGAATCGTTCCCCGCGCCTTCGGCGCGATCAGTCGACTTCGTCGCCTGAGGACCGGAGCGGCTCGTGCCGGTCCCGTCACGTCGACGTGCGGCGGGTACCCGCCGTCGAAACGGCACGCGTGACGTAGCCGGTGCGAGCCGCCGAGCTCGACACGACCCCGGGACGGCCACGAAACGTTGACGCGGGCGGCCAACGGTCGGCCGGTGAGCGGGCGAAGCTCGCGAGAGGCGGGAACCGCCGGCCTCGCGCCGAAGGCGCGGTGGCGGCCCGTCACGCTGTTCGACGGATGCGAACCGGGAAACGTCGACGGGACGCATCGCTCAACGGCCGCGACACGAGACGCTACGCGGGCCGACCGGAGGAGTGCGTGACGGGCCACAGGACGGGCCATCCGGGGCACGGCGAAGCCGGGACCCGGTGACAGAGACCACGGGAACCTGAGAATTGTCACGTCGTCACCGAAACAGACATGTCCCATGGGACACCTGACACCAGCAACGCTGACCTCCGTCCCGAACGATCTCCGGGTTACGGCACCTTCGACTCCAACAGCCCCACCCTTCCCCTTTCCAATCCACCTGAAAGGTCGAGGCGATTAAGGGGCGGTTGGCTGGCGACATGCGTCTCCCGCGCTGGATGGGCTGGGACTCTCGCGCCCGCATGTCTACGGGCGAGCGCCGCAGCCCGAGCCGACCCTGCGTGGGTCGATACACGTGCCCGATCGCGGCCAAACGAGCGGCCGGGTCGTGGCGCAACGCGGCGCGAACGGGCGGCGCAACTTGGCGTGAATGGCCGCAGATGCCACGGCGAGCTGAGCGTTGGGTCGTGTGCGGCGACGTCGGTGCTACCGCCCGCGGGCCTTGAACCTTTCAGATCGGGGACGCCCGGTCGCCAATCGAAAGGGACCGTCCCCATGAAACTCGCCCACCGCCTCACCGCATTCGCGGTCGCCCTGACCATCGCCGTAGGCGGGGCGATCCTCGGCGCTGGCGCGGCGGACGCGGCGACTGTGGGCGGGCATGAGGTTGCGGCGAGCGTCGTGGTGGCGGCGCCGGTTGCGAAGGCGACAGGGGACGTCGACACCGACACCTGCGCGAAGGGCGACAGCAGCTGCACGATCTGGGACCAGCTGTCGGTCGACCTGCCCCTCAACCGGTGGTCGGGGGCGACCGATCAGTTGCACTCGCGGTTGTCAGGCAACATCCTCACGAACTCGGTCGCGCAGCTTGGCCAGGTGGTCCGTTCGGCGGCGATGGCGATCGGCAACTGGGCATACAAGATCGCCGGGGACCTCGTGCAGATGGCAACGGTCTTCAACCCGTTGGACGTGCTCGGGTTCCAGATCGACGCCCGCATCATCAGCCCCATCGGCCAGCTGATCACCACGAGCACGGCGACCACCGCCTCGGTCATCAGCGTGCTCGTGATGCTGGTCGTCGCCACCTCCCTCTGGGAGACCCGCAAGACCCAGAAGTTCCCGTGGAAGCGGTTCTTCGGGCTCGCGACGCTCCTCGCAGTCATCTTCACAATGGTCACAGCGAGCGCGTCCGAGGCGGCCGAGGACGCGGGAAAGGCCTCGGAGGGCGTCTACAGCGCCGACAAGAAGCCGGTCTTCCTGTCCCCATGGTGGGTGATTCAGAAAACCGAGCAGACCGTGGCGATCGCCGGGTCCCTGCCCTCGGTCGCCGCCCAGAGCACAACCGTCGCCTCCACGATTAAGGAGGTCGCCGCCCCGGGCTCGGCGTGCTCCACGGAGATGACGCAGCTCGCTGCGAACTATGACAACGGGTACGCATCCGTCGCCGGGACCGACGCGATCAACGCCGGCGCGATTCCTCAGGCCGTCTCTGAACTTTGGGTCGTCGGGGGATTGCAGGCCTACGAGAACGCACAGTTCGGAGACGCGCGCGAGGGAACGAAGGCAGACGGCACGCCCTATTCGAGCGAAGTCTTCTGCCAGCTACTGGACCGCCAGTCAGGCATCGCCCCCGTCGACACGGCGATGGCATGGGCCGGCTACGACATCTCGAAGGTCGGAATCGGGCCCAAGTACAAGGTCAATATCGACTCCGCTGCCTGGAACTTCGACGCGAGCGACCCGGACGCCGTCGACCAGGCAGCAGTCGCCTGGGCCGCCTGCATCGTGGACCCGAAGACCGACTCGGTCACCGGCATCCGGCCGGCCTGGAAGGTCGTGGCCGATCTCAACGACTGCAAGTCGTGGTGGTCGAAGGACGGCCTCGCGGCCAACGACTCGGACTCGAGCGACACTTTGAAGCCCTTCGACATTCCGGGCAACAAGGTCGACAAGAACTTCCCCGCACCGACGACGTCGAGCCCGACGAAGGCTGAGGTCGCCGCGGCGACAGACTTCGTGAACGCGCTTCACGGGAATGCCGGCTCGGCCAGTGGGGCCGGGTTCGCTTCGGCCGGCTACGCCATCGGCGGCCTTGCGACCCTCGCAGGCTTGGGCGCTATCTCTCTCGCCACCTGCCTCATGAAGCTCATGAGCGTCCTGTCGATGATCGCCCTGTTCTTCATCCTGGTGAAGTCGATCCTGGCCCGCGACTCAGGTGCACAGCAGATTTCGACGTTCGCCAAGAAGGCCGTCGGCGGCATGATCATGGCCTGGGCCACGACCTTCGTCCTGTCCCTGATTGTCGTCTTCGCGCAGATGATGAGTGGTTTCGGGCGCTCCCTGTTCACGTCAGGTAGCCCGATGCTCGAGCTCTGGAATGGCTTCTCGCCGCTCCTCGGTCTCGTCTGCCTCTCCTTCCTGCTCAAATCAATGGGGATGCCTGGCATCTTCAAGGTATCCGAGGCGATGGCGTGGGGCGGGGCGGCTTCCACTGTCGGCGGCTCTCTGCTCGCAGCTGGCGCGGGCCACGCGCGCGGACATGAAGCGAACGCAGCGGCCGCGGGGCGCCGGGTCGCGAAGGCCGGGGCGAAAGCGGCAGGGCAGGGAGCAGCAAAGGGTGCGCAGGCGGCCGGCAGCACGATCGCCGCAGGCGCAGGTGCGGCATGGAACGCCTTCCGCAATCGCCGCCGGGGCGAGATGCCGCCGGCGCCAAAGCCGAAGCCGAAGGACGTGCCGGTTCCGAAGCCGGGGCCGGCACCCACTCCTCAGCCGAAGCCTGCGCCCACCGAGGCCGGGACCCGCGGTAAGGATGGGGTCTTTGCATTCGGTCCGGCGCTGAAGCCCGGCGAGCGCCACTACGGGACCGGTGCCTGGATCATGGGCCCAGGCACCTCCGGCGCTACGGCGATCGTGCAGGAGTCACCGGCCCGCAGGCTCGCGGCGAACCCGCGTCACACGGCGCTCGGCCTCCCTCTTGCGAAGGGCGCGGCGAAGCCTGGTTGGCGCCAGCCAGTTTCACTGCCCGCGCGCAGCGCTCGCGAGCCGCTCGCTGAGGCGAAGCCGCTCGGCAACATTCGCACGACCGGTCAGGTGCTCGCTGCCGCCGGCCTGGCAGGCAAGACCCTCGGTGCTGCGTCGACGGCCCCACGTCCGAAGCTCACCGCAGCGGCGGCGCAGCGACTCGCACAGCACGCGATGCGACCCACGCCGCGCACCGCTCCGAAGGTGGCACCGAGCGCTCAGCCGAAGACGCCGACGCAGGCCACCGGGACGCAGGGGGCAACGCAGTCCTCTGCTCGGCAGCCAACTCAGGCGCCCACACAGCGGACCGTCACTCCGGCGCAGCAGGCCATGCCGCAGCAACGGCAAGTTCAGCGCGCGCCCGGTCGCGCCGTTCAGGCTCCGGCCGCAAAGCCTCAGCCGAAGCCAAACCAGGGCACCGCGGTCGCCGGGCGCGTGAACCCGACCGCTCAGCGTCCGGCCCAGGCGGCACGCCCGGCTGATCCGAACGGCGGTCAGCGGTGAGCACTCTCGACCCGCGCGAAGCAGCGAAGAAGCTTGCAGCTATCCGTCGCCGCCAGGGAGGCAGCGTCTCGGACAAGGTGGGCGCCCTCGCGAGCAAGGGCGTGAACTCCGTCACCCAGAACGGCGAGCCGAAGTCTGACGCGGCGGAGGCCGGAAAGGAGGCGCTGAAAGGCGCGATCAAAGGTGCCGCGGTTGGTGGCGTTCACGGTGCGGCTGTCGGCGCCGCGAAATCGCTGGTCACCTCGAAGGCAGGCAGGAAATGGTTGATCGGACTCCTCAGCCCCCTGGTGGCCATGGGATTGGTCGTCGGGGTGATCGGTCAGGCGTTCACGTCCCTCGTCGCGAACGCGCAGACATCCATCCAGTCGCAGCAGATCGACGCTGCGGAGACCAACGGCTTCACCGCTGATCAGGTGAGTGACGCCGAAGACGCCGTCGAGAACACCGATGTTCCTGTCGCACTCGCTCTCGCCTACGCGAAGGTTGAGGGGAAGTCGATGACGCACGCGCAGGCGGAAGACCTTGCCGCTGGTGTCAGCTCCGACAAGAACCTCGACCTCAGCCTGACCAGCTACCTGACCGTCTCGGACGACTCGATGACGATCGACGACTCGCACAAGGACGACGTCGATGCAGTCGGCAAGCTGTGGAGCGCCGCTCTCGAATCGGCCCTCTCCGTCTCCGGCGCGGATGCCGCGACGATCTGGGCGCAGACGGTGGCACTCATCACGGGTGAAGTGAACTCGTGCCCGGCGGACACGGGCACCACGTCGAGCTCGGCGGGCGGCTCAGGCGCCGGCGGCCTCAGCTCGATCCAGATCGCGCACGCCACTCAGATCATCTCGGACATCCGCGGGCTGCTGACGGACGACAATGAGGCACGGACCGCGAGCATCGACGCGCTGGATTCGGCGCTCACCGAGAGCAGTTTGAAGATGTACGCCAACTCCACCGTCCCCGACTCGCTGAACTACCCGCACGATGCGGTCGGCTCCGATCACGACTCGGTCGGCTTCTTCCAGATGCGGGCGAACGGGGGCAACTGGGGCACCGTCGCCGAGCTCATGGACGCGGACCAGAACGTCATCCGCTACCTCGGCGGCCCGTTCAAGCCTGCCGACGAGCACTCCACAAGCACACTGCTCGACCAGCCCGGCTGGGTGACGCTGGCCCCCGACGCCGCGTCGCAGGCAGTCGAAGTCTCCGCGTATCCGACCGCATACACGCCGAACGTCGCGACCGCAGAGTCGCTCGTCGACGAGCTCTGGTCGAAAGCCACCCCATCCACCACAATCAAGGCGCTCGACGACTCCATGCTCGCAACCGCCGGCACCCCCGCCGGCGCACCGTCCACCGGGTCGAACGGCGCGTCGGCGGGCGATTCGACGTCGGTGTGTGGGGCTCCGGGAGCTGATGTCGCGACCGATCAGAAGGCGCTGGCCGAGCAGATCGTGACCCTCGAAGGTCAGGGGAAGGTGTCGTATTGGGCGAACCCGGATTCGTCAGTCCCGTTGAAGAGCGAGGTCGACAACATCGCCAGCGGGAAGGCGACCAGCGATTGCTTCCTTGGGACCAGCGTGCTCGAGGCGATTCTCGTCGCACAGCACGCGTTCGGCTCGGTCCAAGTCAACGACCTCAACCGCACATGCGAGCACGACGGCACGGATGCCTCGATCCAGTCGGCCCACTTCGTCGGGATGGCAGTCGACTTCGGCGAGCTCGGCGGGCAGTACCTGACCGGCGGTGACGCTCGGAGCGCCGCGCTCTTGCAAATCCTCGACCCGATGGTCCCCAAGGCGGTCGGGGCATGGGCCGGGCAGGTGCAGTGCAAGGCAGCGAGCGGGGTGACGCTGCCACTCACCAACATCACCCAGGGCGACGACTCGTGCACGCATCAGCACGTCGATTTCGGACACGACGCGAAGACGAATGCGCCACTCGATGAGGGCAAGTTCGAGCAGAGCATGGCGCTGCCCGAAGGGTGGGCGGTGCCGAGCTCTGGGGCGGGCGGGCTGACGAGGTGACGCTCTACTTCGGCAGCTCGAACCTCTTGTCGAGTCGCAACGCTTTCAGCCCGGATGTCGCAGAGGGGATCGCACCCTCGACGATAGGGACGAGTCCGACGGCCAGGCCCGGGAACTCGGTGACGAACCGCCAACTGATGTCGAGCTGGTCGCCGTCTGAGGAGAACCCGATGATGCGTGAGCTCTCGTATCTCGGAAGGCCGGGAAGCGGGGGCTGCGATCTCGCCGCGCCCGGGGAGATCGTTCCGTTCGCATCGACATCGACGGGGAACAGCTCGCCGTCCGTTCGACGGAAGACCAGATGGATGTGCTCGGCCATGACGCGAGCATACGAGCCGAGAGAAACGACCCAAGCGCACCCGCCGCGATCTGCCGCGCATAGGAGTCAGTCTGCGTCTCACAAGGAGGAGTTCTCATGCGTCGCTCGAACATCGCCGTTGTAATCGGACTGATCATCACGGCGGGTCTGGCATTCGCGCTGTCGTTCGATGCGCTCACCCAACTGGCGATCGCCTCCAACATCTCGCCGCACCTGGCGTGGGCGTACCCGTTGATCCTCGACGGCGTCGGCTGCCTGTCCGCGGTTGCTGCCGTGCAGAGCTCCACGCAGCGCGAGGCTCGAACCCGGCTCTTCGCCTGGTCGGTGACCGGCGGCACCGTGCTCATAAGCCTTGCGGCGAACGCGATCCACGCCGCGGATGGCGCGGAACATCTACCTGTCATCGCGAGGATGGTCGTCGGCGCTTGCCCGCCCGTCAGCCTCCTCGCGAGCTTGGAGATCGTCGTCAGGATGATCGGTCGCCAGGCGCCCGTGCGCGCGACGCGGCCGAAGCGCGCCGCAGCGCAGACGCCCGATGCTCGGGTCGAAGCGAAGGCGGCATCGGTGGCGCCGCGGGGCATGGCCTCGACCGTGGCGAAGGAGACGGTGATCGCCTGGGCGAAGGAGCGATTCGCGGAGACGGGGGAGTGGCCGAGCGGGCCCGTGCTCGGGGAGAAGCTCGGGCAGTCACGGAAGAGTGGCGCAAGGTTGCGGGCGCGGCTGGCCGCAGAAACGGCGTAGGCCCCGCACACAACCAGATCAAGACTGGTGTTCTGTTCATGAAGCGCCCCGAGTCGAGGAATCGGCTCGGGGCGCTTCGCTGTCGGCAAATGCATAGGTATCCGCTGGACGCTGACCGTGTGGCGGACGACAGCGCGGGCGGCTTGGCGATTCTCGGCTGGGTGTTTTGCGCGCTCCTCGCCTTCGTCGTACTCATCTGCACCCTCGCCAGTCGCGGGTCGATCCCGCTGAACAGCTCGGTTGGCCTGCGCCTGCCGGCCCTCATGCGGAGCGACGAGACGTGGGCCGCGGGGCATGCTGCAGCGATTCCAGCGGCGTGGGTGGGGTTCACCGGTGGTGTTGCCAGCGCCTTGACCGGGCTGTTCTTCAACCCGGCGTATTGGGGCGTCGTCTTCTTCCTGGTGCTGTCCCTTGTCTGGGCAGGAGTCGCGGGAAGCCGAGCAGCTCGCGCCGTCAGCTGACGACGCGCTGACGCATCGCGCGACGAAGCGTCAGCCGGCGGCGCATGATTGTGATCCCAGGAATCGACATGATGAGTGCGACCGGGGCGAGAATGCTCGACCGGGGGCCGATCAGTACCATCTCGACAGCGCCAACGATCAGAACCAAGGCGACGATCGACAGCGAGCAGACGATCGCGAATACGGAGTACGAGAGCGCCTGTCAGTCAGCGTCGTAAAAGGGCTCCGGTGTCCAGATCGCCCCACACGTCGTGCACACCCAGCGCCGCTGCCACTGTTCGTACAGCTTCGGCCAGACTGCGCTGTTGTACTCGCGGGTGTACCGCCGCCAGCGCGCGTAACCGACCCAGCCCAGCACGATGCCGGCGATTGCAGGGATCACGACGAAGATTCCCGGGAACAGCAGCGGCACCGCCCACACCATGAGGCGACTGCCAGGCTCCTTCCGCTGCCACGCGTCGAGGAACGCGCCGCTTCCGGCGCGCGGCGGTGGTGCGACCGACTTCGCGAGAAGGGAGGAACTCGACGTGTCTGCGACTCCCCAACTGGTGGCGGTGGCTCCGCGAAAGGATGCGTAGCTCGCGGTGCCTTTGCGGGTGCCCTGGGCGTAGACCATCGCGACGCTGCGGGTCGTCGAACGGCCGCAGACCGGGCATGTGGTTGCTGAAGCGGTCAATGCGTGGTCCTCCTTGGCCCAGTGTGTCATCTTCCACCGAAGATGCGACATCTTGACAATGTCCGATAGTAGCAACAAGATGATGGAACTAACGAGAAAGATAAGGTCACCATGATTGCTGTCAACCTGCGACGCTCTTACCCCGATGTTCAGAACGGTTCCCGCACGCTGGAAGACGTCACGCTCGGTAACTGGGCCGGCGTTTCTGACGAGGCTGCGGCGCGCTTCGGAGACGTGGTCATCGGCGTCTACGGCGACGAGGTGGTCTCCGCCTACGACACCACGGGGTGGGCGCGCGTGGAGGAAGGCCGCGTCCGTTTCGATGGCGTCGAGTCGGTCGAGTTCGAGAAGCTGATCGGCCAGAAGCCGCCCGTCGCGCCGTGGACGCGCGGTCAGGCACGACCCGTGAAGTACGTCGACACCGATGTCGTGCGGACGGGGGAAGCTGCTGTTGAGATTCTCGAAGACGGCGTGCGTCGCGCGGTGGTCGGCGACTATACGGTGACCCTCGACGGTGATGGCGGCTTGACGGTAGAGGCGCCTGCAGGAAGCGCTGTCCACGTCGTCACCGCCGTGCGCTGATCGTGGTGTCGCTGGTCGCAGGCAGGATGAAGGCGTGAGCGACGAAGACAGCTACCTCACGAAGTCACCGGACTCCGGGCGTATGGGGAAGGCAGCAGAGTTCCTGGTCGCCGCGGTCTGCATTCTGGGGACCCGCGGACAGCTGAACGTCTCGACCTCCCTGGTCGACGACGAAGGCGTAGATCTCGTCTTCCACCGCCGTGACTCCACCGCGACCCTTGCTGTGCAGGTGAAAGCCCGAATGTCCGACGGTGCAGTCGTGGGCCGAGGCCGGTTCATGGCCTTCGTTCGCGACGCGACGTTCCGACCGCGCGCCGACCTCGACATGCTGTTCGTGCTCGTGGATATTGAGCGTGGTGCGATCGACAGAGCGTGGCTGGTTCCGAGCGTCGAGTTCGACGCGATGAAGGGCTCGATGACTACGAACAAGACCTACCGGTTTTCGGCATCCCTGAAAGCTGATAGCGCTGACAAGTGGTCGCCGTTCAGGCTGTCAGCTGCGCAGCTGCCGTCGAAGATCGTGGAGCGGCTCGGAGAACTGGGAGCATGAGCGACCGCTTCCATGTGCCGCGCGTCCAGGCCGTCAATGATTTCGTTGACGAGCTCCGCGCCGAGCGACCGGGCACCACGGTTCCCTATGTCGATCCGATCTACGACGCCAGCGGCGCCGCGATCCTGAGCTTGCTCTCCGACCCCGGTCCGATGGCATCCGGCCGTGCAGGTTCGGGTGTGCTGTCGGTGCGCAACGACGACGAATCTGCGCGGCGTCTCGGCCGAGCATTCGACGCCGCTGGCCTCACCTTCGACGATGTGTGCCCGTGGAACGGCTTCCCCTGGTACCAACACGAGGACAAAGGGGGTGACAACAGCCTCTCCGCAGCACAGCGCGAGGAAGGCGTCGACCCGCTGATCCGTCTCCTCGAGCTGCATCCCCGCATCCGCTGGGTCGTCGCGCACGGTGGAAATGCGTCCGACGTCGTGCGCCGTGCCCGGAAGCGCCCCGCCTTCCAGCAGCTGGTTGAGGCCCGCGATCTCCGAGTCGTTGAAGTCCGGCATACCTCAGCTCGTGCGTTCGGATCGCTCAACCCCGAGCGCCGCCAGGCCGAGTTCCGGCGCATCGTCGACGCCTACGTGAATGCCATGGTCGCCCTCGGCATCACCCCGCGCCCTGAACCTGAGCGGGAGCAGCTGATCCAGGCCTCCGAACCGATCCGCGCACGGGTCGACGTCGAAGCGAGACTCGATGCGCTGCGCGAGGTGGAGGCGGGGGAGCTCGATGCGGAGATCCGGGCACTCGTGAAGGCGATGGCGCCGCGGGAGAGGACTCAGCTGCTCGCGCAGCTGATCAGGGAGCGGGTTGTCGGCGTTGATCCGATTGTCGAGTCCGAGGACCCTGATCGCGATCCGTTCGCTGCGGCTGGACGTGAAGAGGTCGAGGCGGACGATCTGAGCGCGTTGCGGTGGAGGCGCGCTTCGGAGCGATCGGATGCACCCAATCTGATGGACCCGCATGCCCTCGACTGAGCCGGAGTCCGGGCAGCGCGAGATCGTGCGGACCGCAGAGCTCTCTGCCGACGGGGCGTACCGGTACCGGCTGACCAGGGAGTGGGATGCCGCACTTGGCCGAGTGACGTTCGTCATGCTGAACCCAAGCGTGGCCGACGCGCTCGTAGACGACCGCACGATCGGGCGGTGCATGGGATTCGCTGATCGCTGGGGCTACGGCGGAATCGACGTCGTGAATCTGTTCGCCTACCGGGCGACGAATCCGCGGGTAATGAAGCGTGCGGCTGACCCCGTCGGTCTCGAGAACGACCGGTACCTGGTCGAAGCCTTGGCGACAGCGCCGATGATGGTGTGCGCATGGGGTGGGCACGCCGCAGCCCGGCGAGTGACCGAGTTCAGCCAGCTCGCCGCAGGGCGTGAGCTGCTGTGTCTCGGCACGAACCAGGACGGCTCACCGAAGCATCCGCTCTACGTTCATGGCGCCGCTCAACTGGTTCCCTGGGGCATCGGCGACGCTGCCCGCGCGTCACGGTAGGGTCGGCGGGTTCTCTTCCGCGGCGCGACGGACAGCTGTCGGGAGATCGGGCCATCCGACTTCCCCGCCAGAGGCTTGAAGGACGCGAGCCCACGACAGCGACTTCTGGCCGATCCCGGAGACCGCGGCGCGGCTCAGCACCGCGACGTGCCAGTGTGACAGGTCAGGCGCGCAGCGCTCGTATCGTCGCGAAGATCTTGTCGTGCTCGGCATTCCACGTTTTCATCGTCGCCTCGTCGAGGGCGCTCAGCGCAGCCAGTCCGTTGTGGACGAAGCGGCTGACGTGGATGAGTGTGTCGACTGAGTCGATGACAAGCGAGCGCGTGGCCTCGAGATGCACGTGATTCGACGCCACTGGGCCGGGCCCGCGATGGTTTAGGTAGCCGGCGACAGCGTGGGACATGGAGTGGGCCGCGCCCGAGAGGTCGTGGTAGTAGCGGACCGCAAATCGGCTGCGGTCCTTTGCGGCGTTCCCGAGTTGCCCGACGAGTTCACTCATCATTCCGTCGACGCGAGCAGTTGGCCCGGAGCCGCGCTTTCGGTTAGTGAGTGCTCCGAGTTGCTGCGCAGCTGCCCACTCGTCTGCTTTCTTGATCAGATCGTCCGCGTCAAGCGTTCGGCTCTCATGCGTCTGCAGCGACCCGGCGGGGTCAATCTTTGCCAGCCGGCTTAAGTCGTCTCGCTCGAGGAAAGTGACTCGCCAGACGAGGTCGTCGGGACCCGATGCTTTGAGAAGCCACCAGCCTCTGGCGAGAGCTTCCACTGCACCTCGGCCGATGGTTGCCTGCGAAGTGCCGATGCGCTCCGCGCCAGCAAGGTAGATCGCGAGCGCGCGGATGTGATCGAGCGCCCCAAAGAACGCTGTGATCAAGTTCACCGTGAGCCGGTTGCCGACCGTCCCGACACCGGTCCATGAGATTTCGCGCATCCGCTGGTGGTCCAGAAGTTGCTGCCGAATGGAACCGGGGGTCGGTGCGTTGTTCAGCGCTCGATCGACGAGGATTCTGCCGGCATCCGCATGGACATTGAGAAGGTTCGCGAGCGAGTCGAGGTCTCCTCTTGTGGGCCCGGCGGCACTCACGACGCGTGCACCGGCTCGATCAACTCTCGCCCGTCCCCGTTCGCCGGGATCGGCGCGACCTCATCGACGATGATCGCTTCGGCTTCCGCTGCGGCTGCGTCGCGGACCTCGTCGAGGAGCTGCTGGTCGCCCACGACGGTCGGGTCGATCCAGTGCTCGCGAAGTGATCGAGGGAGTAGTGCCGGCGCGCGATCGTGGACGGAGAGTGATGGGATCGAGTCGGTGGTCAGGATCGTCGCGGTGAGCACCCACCCGTCGTCTTCGCCCGTGGCCGCCGGGTCCTTCCACCAGGAGTACAGGCCGCTGAAGGCGAGCGGCGAATAGTCGGGAGCGTGGTGGAAGTAGGGCACCTTCTTCGGGCCGCCCTGGTCCTGCCACTCGTACCAGCCCGTCGAGAAGATGATCGCCCGCTTGGACTTGACGCTCGCCTTGAAGCTTGGCTTCTCTGCAGCAGTCTCGATGCGGGCGTTGAAGGTCGGGTACTTGCTCGTGAGGGTCTTGCTCCACGACGGGACCAGTGACCAGCGCGCGAGCTCTGCACGGCGTTGAACCTCGTCGTCGCCGACCTTCCCCTCGAAGATGATCGGGACTGATTGGGTCGGCTTCACGTTGAAGCGGTTGAACGCGTGACGCCACGAGCTTGGATCATCAGCCTCAGCGCCGGGCTGCCAGTCATTCGGGCGACCGCCGGCGCGCACGAACTCCGTGATCAGGGCGTTGACCTTGTCGTCAAGGGCGAAACGTCCGCAGATATTGACCACCTCCTCGCGGGTGCGATCAGGCTACTGCGGTCATCGTCCCCGCCGCCTGGATCGGTTGTCCTCCATCGCCTTGCGTCGCTTCGCCAACTCCTCGTCAGCGTCGTAGCGGCGGCAGGCGGACGCGAAGACGATGGCTGTGACAGCGTCCCCGCCGGGGATGACAGCCGAGACCTCGACGAAGCGTTTGTTCCAGCGCTGGGCGGTCGCTTCGATCTCGACCCAGGTCGGGCCGCGGGGTGTGAGGAACTCGAGCGTGACCCACACGCGGACCGGGCGCACTTCACGCAGCGGCCCGCTGATCCGCTCAGGGAGGCTGACGGGCTGTGGCCGTATCTCACCGCGGATGATCGCCTGGTCGATCCGGGAGGGGTAGCGGGTCTGGCCGCCCACCGTCAGGCGTAGGTGACCGAGTCGATCAGCCAACCGCCGGCCGCGTAGTCGCGCGTGAGCTCGAACTCTGCCGCGTCGCTCAGATCCTCGGTCTGAGCGGCGACGTGCCACGACGCGACCCTGCTGTCATCGCCCAACCAGTCGAAGGCATCAGCAGTCGCCTGCGTGATCGTCCACCGCTCATGCCAGTAGAACCGGGCCGGGCGGCCGCCATCGAGAATCAGATGAACCGGCTCACCCACATGCGAGATCATCAGGCACCTCCGAAGTTGCACAACTCTACGAAACTTGAAGGGCTATAAGCGCCCGTCGACCCGGTTAACGTAGAACACGCGTGCGAGATTCACAACCCGGCGAAGACACGCTGCGACCCTGTCCGCACCGCGGCGCCCGCGGTTCGTAGGGTGGATGATCGTGCGGGTTGTGGGTGTGGTTCGGTCGAAGGAGACGTGGACGTCGGAGGCATCAGGACCCGATCAGAGCAGCCTGCGCACAGAGCTGCTGGCGAGCGTCCCGGCCGGGTTCGAGGCCGTGCGTGTGCATGGCGTTGGCGAAAAATCGCAGACTCTGGAAGTCCTCGCGCGTTCGATCGCGACACGCGAAGTAGTTGGTGAAGGCGGCAGCTATACGGAAGCGCGGGCAGCGGTCGAAGCCCAGGTGGCGGAGCGGGAGATGCTGCTCAGCGTGCGAACCGAAGCCTGACCTTCGGTCGCTTTGACGGCTCGCCGTGGCGCGATCTGGGGTGGTCTTGCGCCTGATGAAGCGGCGCGCGTCGCCTGTAGTCTCGCGAGAGAAACACTCCCGAAAGGCCCCGTGTGACACTGATCCCCACGCAGCCCCAGCACCTCACGCAGCAGCAGCTCGAGCGCGCGCTTTGGAACGCAGCGAATGCGCTTCGCGGCCCCGTCGATCCGGGCGACTTCAAGGCCTATGTCTTTCCGGTGATGTTCTACAAGTGGATCTGCGACACGTGGATCTACGAATACAACCGGTCGATAAGCGAGTTCGATGAGGACTTCGTCGAGGACCACACCTTTCAGATCCCGGATGGCGCCCATTGGGCTGACGTGATCAACACTCCGCAGAACGTCGGCGCCAAACTGGCTGACGTTCTGCTGCGCTTGGTGGAAGCGAATCCAGAGAAGCTCGATGGAGTCTTTGGGGACGTCAACTGGGCGAACAAGGAACGGCTTCCGGAGTCCGCGCTCCTCGAGCTACTCGACGCTTTCGACCGAATCAAGTTGGACCCATCGTCGATTTCAGGCGACGTGCTCGGGTCCGCCTACGAGTACCTGCTTCGAGAGTTCGCAGAGGCCTCAGGTAAGAAGGCTGGCGAGTTCTACACGCCGCGTTCGGTTGTGCATCTACTGACCAAGATCCTGGACCCGAAGGCAGGTGAGTCGGTTGCAGATCCCGCGTGTGGTTCTGCAGGCATCCTCGTAGAGGTGTCCAACGCTGTGCGAGCGGGCGGGGGAGACCCGGCGCAGCTCCGCCTGTATGGGCAGGAGATCAACCTCACGACCTCCGCGATCGCGAAGATGAACCTGTACCTGCACGGGGCAATCGACCCGCACATCTACCGTGGCGACACGCTCCGGGACCCGAAACTCACCGTCGACGGCAAACTCATGCGCTTCGACGTCACGGCAGCGAACCCGCCGTTCTCGCTGCAAGGTTGGGGTGCTGACGGATGGAGCGCAGACCCATGGGGACGAGCCCTGGGTGCCGTTCCACCCGCGAAGAACGGCGACTACGCCTGGATTCAGCACATGGTGTCCACCATGAAGGACGGCACCGGTCGCGCCGGGATCATCATGCCGCACGGTGTCCTGTTCCGCGGCGGCGCCGAGCAGAAGATTCGCCAGGAGCTCATCGAACGGGACCTGCTGGAAGCGGTCATCGGTCTGCCGAAGAACCTCTTCTACTCGACGAGCATCCCCGTCTGCATCCTCGTGTTCCGCGCGGAGAAGCCTGTTGAGCGGCTCGGCAAGGTGCTGTTCATCGACGCTGACCGGCGCTTCGTTCCGGGCAAGAACCAGAACACGATGTCCGATGATGACATCGAAACCGTGTCCATCGGCTATCACACCGGCCTCGATGTGGACGGGCCCGACGGCGTTGATGTGCGCCTCGTCGACCGCACCGAGCTCGCCGAGCACAGATACGACCTGAACATCGGTCTCTACATCAAGCGGGAAACCGCGGTTGAAGCGAACGTGGAAGAGGCGATCATCCGCATGCGGGAAGCAGCTGACGCGCTCGACGCCGCGCGCGCAGCGCTCGACGAGAAGCTGAAGGCGGCCGGCTTCGATGCGTGAGGGGTGGATGACGGTTCGTGTCCGCGACTTCTGCACCATTACAAAAGGCACGACGCCGACGCTTAAGGCAGTTCCCGGGCCGTACCCTCTCGTGGTCACAGGCGAAGAGTTCGCCAGCAGCGCGGACTATCAGTTAGAGGGCGAAGCAGTGTGCGTCCCGCTGGTCTCTTCGACGGGCCATGGACACGCGTCCCTCAAGCGAGTCCATTACGCCTCTGGAAAGTTCGCTGTCGCGAACATCATCGCCGCGGTCCAGGTGAAGGATTCTGCGCGGTACAGCACGAAGTACTTGCACCTTGTTCTAAGCCACTTTCGCAACGAGCTTCTCGTGTCTCGGATGAAGGGGACTGCGAACGTATCCCTTTCGATATCAGCCATCGCCGACGTGGAAGTCGCACTCCCGCCCATCTCCGAGCAGCGCCGCATCGTCGATCTGATCGCCGCCGTCGATGACGCGATCGAGGCGGCAGCCGAAGAGCGCCGCGCCGCAACCGAGTCGCTCGTCGCGATCTCGGAGTCACTCTGGGACGTTCCGGAGCGAGCTCAGATTCGCACGCTGGGCGATCTCTTCACTGGCGAGACCCCGGCGTCATCGAATCCAGCGAACTGGACCCCGGAGGATGTCCCCTTTATCACGCCGGGCGACGTTGACAGACTCGGCACCGAGGTGCAATCGACGAGCCGCAAGGTCTCGACGTCAGCTGCGAAAGCATCAAAACGCACACTCCGCGGCCACGCCGTACTGCAGGTCTGCATCGGAGCCACCATCGGTAAGGTCGGAACACACCACGGGGAGGCTCTGTACAACCAGCAAATCAACGCTGTATCACTGGGTACCCGATTCGACGCCGTTTTCCTCGCGAGTGCGATGTCTAGTCCAACGTTCCAGAGTCGCCTTAAAGGGCGAGCGGGCAAGACAACGATGCCCATCGTCTCAAAGTCTGCATGGGGAGTAATGGAAGTTCCGTGGCCAGGTCACGAACGGCGGAACTCTGTCGGATCGAGCCTCGAATCACACAAGAGCATGCTTCAGAGCGCAGAGACCACGGTGTCGGCACTTCGCGCCCTCCGCGCCGAGCTCCTCACGGCATGTCTCTCCGGCGACCATGAGATCCCCGCTTCATACGACGCTCTCTTGGAGGCATAGATGGGCTTCTCTGAGAAGGCCACCGTTCAGGCCCCGCTGATTGCGCAGCTGTCCAAACAAGGATGGGAGTACATCCCGGGTGCGCAGCTTTCCCGCGACCTCAAAGACGCGTTCATCGAACCGGACCTGCGGGATGCGCTGGTCCGGTTCACGCCGGCGTTCGCCTCTGAGACGGATCGCCTCGACGAAGCGGTGCGGCGCGTCCGACAGCACATCATCGGTGCAGCCGGCTCAACCGGTCTCTTCGCGGCGAACGAGGAGCTGATCGCCTACCTGCGCGGTGAGCGTAGCCAACTGTTCGCCCCGCCGCTGCTGGACCAGCCGCTGCACTTCATCGACTTCGAGAATCCGGGCAACAACCGGCTGATCGTCTCTGACGAAGTGACGTACCGCTCTGGGGCCAAGGACTACCGGTTCGACATCGTCCTCTGGGTGAACGGAGTTCCGCTGGTCGTGGGGGAGACGAAGACCCCTGTCGCCCAGCAGACATCCTGGATCGACGGTGCTCGGGACATTCACGACACTTACGAGCCGCACGCCGCAGCGTTCTTCGCTACGAACGTCTTCTCGTTCGCAACCGACGGTCTTGACTTCCGCTACGGCGCGATCGGCCAGCCCGTCAAATCATGGAAGCAATGGGGCGACACCACCGAGGCTCCACTGCCTGTAGGTCCGGACCTCGTCAAGCAGTCCGCCGAGCTGCTCCTCGCGCCGGAGACCATCCTCGAGTTCCTGCGTCGCTTCACGATGTTCGAGAACCGCCCGGGCCAGCAGCCCCGCAAGCTCGTCCCACGGTACTTCCAATACGAGACGGTGAACCGGATCGTCAGCCGCGTCGTCGACGGCTCGAAACACCGCGGGCTGATTTACCACACCCAGGGCGCCGGCAAGACGCTGTCAATGCTCTGGGCGGCGATCAACCTCTCTAACCAGGCGGAGGCACTCGGCCGGCCGACGATCGTCGTAGTCGCTGACCGGGTGCAGCTCGTCCGGCAGGCCTTCAACCAGTTCAACGCGGCGGCGATGCCCACGATCACAGAGGCGCAGTCCGCATCTCACCTCAGGTCGTTGCTCTCGCCTCCGGCGGAGCGTGGCGTCATCTTCACCACCGTGCACAAGTTCAAGGACGCGGGGGAGTTGAACCAGAGCGACAAGATCATCGTTCTCGTCGATGAGGCCCACCGCACCCAAGAGGGTCTGCTCGGCGTTCACATGCGGGATGCATTACCGAAGGCGTTCTGGTTCGGGTTCACCGGCACCCCGATCGCCAACCTCAATCAGAACACCTACAAGCTCTTCGGTGATCCGGACGATGACGGATCGGCGCTCAACACCTACAACTCCGACCGGAGCATCCACGATGGGACAACGGTCCCGATCAAGGTCAGCGCGAGGTCTGTGGAGTCTCACCTGGAGAAGCAACAGCTTGACGACGCGTTCGATGAGCTCGCGGCGGAAGAACAGCTCGATGAGGACGAGAAAGAGGTCCTGACGTCGAAGGCGACGCGGGTAGAGACGCTGCTCTCCAACCCGAAGCGCATCGAGCATGTCTGCCAAGACATCGTGGACCACTACTACGCGAACGTTGCTCCGCTCGGCATGAAGGCGCAGATCGTCGTCGGCTCGCGACAACTCTGCGCGCTGTATTACGACAAGCTGACGCAGCTGCTCGAGGAGCGCGCAGCTCGGCTCGGTGAGACACCGGACGAGGCTGCGGTCGTGATGAACGTTGCAGAGAAGGGCGAGGAGGAGTGGCAGCGCTTCCACCTCAATCCGGTCGAAGAGGAGCAGCTCCTTAACCGGTTCCGCGATTTCAGCGACCGCCTGCGGTTCCTCATCGTGACGTCCAAGCTCGGAACGGGATTTGATGCCCCGATCGAGGGCGTCATGTACCTCGACAAGCCGCTGAAGCTGCACACGCTCTTCCAGACGATCACGCGCACCAACCGGACCTGGGAGCACCCGGTCACCGGGCAGTCGAAGGCGTTCGGTCTCGTCGTCGACTACATCGGGCTGGGTGACGGGTTCGCGCGTGCGATGGTCCCTGCGGACCCCGACGGGAAGACGCAGGACTTCGATATCGACCACATGTTGGCGCTCTTCAAAGAGGCGTTTGACGCGCTCGACGTTCGCTTTGTCGGCATCGACAAGCAGGATTCCTCTGCCGACGCGCTCACCCAGGCACTGGCGCGCATTCCCGAGGGCCCTCACCGCGACAAGTTCCAACTTGAGTTTCGCGCCGCGCAGGCTTTGTGGGAAGAGCTGTGGCCGACCGCTCGGCAGCTCGCTCCATACGCCGACGACTATCGGTGGCTGGCGCAGGTGTTCCAGGCGTCACTTCCCAAGGGCACACCGCTCGACGCGGACCTCCTCGATAAGACACTGGCCCTCGTCCACGAGCACACCGTGATCGACGGCATCCGGAACCCCCGTGTCTCGGTTCAGATCGCCGGCCCAGACACGATCCGAGAACTCATCGCCCGCGGCCTGCTGACCACGGACTCACCGATCATCGAGAAGACACCCGACGAGATCATCGACTCGATCGCGGACCGCCTGCGGAAGAGGATTGACGCGACCGGCGGCCACGTCGTGTACCGCACGCTGTCCGAGCGCCTTGAGCGCCTGCGGCAGGCTGCCGACGAACGAGCGCAGAGCTCCATCGAATACCTGCGTGAGCTGCTCGAGATCGCCCGCGACCTCACCGCGGCCGAAGACGCCGAAGAGAAGTCAGGGGCGGAGGGGCTCGACAATCTTCTGAACCCCGACGTCGGCGCGTTGACGCAGATCTTCGTCGAGCTCGAGACAGCAGAGACGCCAGCCGAGATTCGGCCAGCCGTCGAAGAGATCGACGGCATCGTCAGAAAGAAGACGTTCCCTGGTTGGCAGGCCGACGGCGAAGCCAGCGCGAAGGTTCTCGATGTGCAGCGCACGCTGCGCAGAGCACTGAAAGACCACGGCTTCCCGGTGAGCGGGCCGCTGTTCGATAGGGCGTTCGAGTACATCAAGCAGCACTATTAGTCGGCGTAAACCCGGCATAATCAACCGGAAATGGCACGGAATGGCCGGTAATACGCGGTCGGGAGGATCTTGCTGCTGGCTGCGAGATCTCCGCGACAACGGGCCGAGTTCCCAGTCGGGGTGCGGATTACCGCACCTTGGTGGGGTTCTGAACATATGACAGGGGGTCGCAAGTTCAAATCTTGTCAGCCCGACCAGCGAAGGGCCCGGTAGGAAGGTTTTCCTACCGGGCCTTTTCTCTGCCACGGGCGGCTTCGCGGATCGCTCGGATCAGTTACCCGACTTGCGGTCGAGCGCGTCCAGCAGTTCCCGGTACGCCTTCTCGATCGACGGATGCTTGTACTGGCCGGCACGGCTCTCGCCCGAGATCACCGCGCAGCGGTGCAGCTTGTTGAAGTCGCCGTAGGGGAACTTGTAGCGGCCCTTCGTGCCCTCTGTCTCGTCGGTGTCCTCGCCGAGGAACCATCTCGTGTATTCCTTCATGCCGTGCTTGTCGATGAAGGCATTGCCGTCGTCGGCCGAGGGTGCGTCTTCGCTCCAGTCGTCGCGCTCGTCTGCGACGAAGTCGCCGCTGCGGAGTAGGCCTCGCGCGTGAGAGAGCGCGTCTTCGTTCAGTCGGACCGTCATGTCGATGGTCTCCTTTCCGTAAGCCCTGCTGATATTCGACGGCGCGGGAGGCGGTGTATCAACGGGCTTGCGCGGGCGACTCGGGGTGCCCGACCATGTCGGCCTTTATGCGTCGCTGGAATCGTCCGGGGCACCCGGCCCCAGGCCCGCCACGATGGACTGCAGGCCTGCGACCAGGTGGGCGTTCTCGGGGGCGCCCGCGATGGCATCCATGATCTGATCCACCGGGGTGAGCGCCTGACGTGCATCGTCCAGCGCTGCCTGGCCCGCGACGGTCAGTCGAGTCGGGCGCGCGCGGCCCGCCGGCGCGGTGTCGGGGCGCTCGACCAGGCCGCGGCGCTGCAGGCCGCGCAGCACGTCGTTCATCGACTGCGCCGTGACGAAGGTGCCGCGCGCGAGTTGTGCGTTCGTCTGGTCGGGGACGCGGTTCAGTTGCTCGAGGCACGAGTACTGCGAGACCGTGAGGCCGAGCGGGCGCAGAGCGGCGTCCATCGCCGAGTGCAGCGCGCTCTGGGCCTGCTTGAGCACGTAGCCGAGGTTCTCGCTGAGGGGAATCCGTTCAGGGTCTTGCGCCATATCAAGATCCTGACACATACTGAGGAATATCAGGAGCCTGATATCAAAAGGAGATCATCATGAACGTCACCGGCCCCAGCTTCCTCGCCCTGCAGGTCTCGGATCTCGAGCGCGCAGCGTCCTTCTACG
Organism: Gryllotalpicola daejeonensis; assembly: GCF_039538145.1. Lineage (NCBI taxonomy): Bacteria > Bacillati > Actinomycetota > Actinomycetes > Micrococcales > Microbacteriaceae > Gryllotalpicola > Gryllotalpicola daejeonensis. Next base: position 82,977 of record NZ_BAABBV010000001.1, read on the forward strand.
AGACGCAGCTCGGCCTGAAGCGCTCGAACGCCGCACCCCCGCACGCCGTCGTCTTCGAGACCTCGCCCATCCCGTTCGCGGTGCGCGAGCCGATGCCCGGCTTCGACCCCGCCGCCGTGCAGCCTGCGCCCGGTGCCGGCGTCGTGCTGTGGCTCGTCGTCGAAGACGCCGAAGCGGCCCACGAGCAACTCGTCGCCGCTGGCGTGCCGATCGTCGCGCCGCCCGCGCCCAGACCGTTCGGGCCGATGTTCACCTTCCGCGACCCCGACGGCTACGCCGTCACGCTGCACGGGCGCGCGTAAGCACATCGCTTTCGATTCCAGCTATCGAACGTTCACTTTGGGTCATGCGGAGATTTGTATAGTCATCTGGACAACTTGAACCGATGCAGACAGGAACAACGATGACGCCACAGCTGCCGGAAGACGGTCTTGTGCACGAGGGCGCGACGATGGTCGACAGCGTCCTGGGGCGGTACACCGAAGTGGGCGCGGGGTCGCGGTTCGACGCCGTTGAGCTCGGCGACTACAGCTACTGCGACCGCCTGTGCGATGTCGCCAACACGACGGTCGGGCGCTTCGCCAACATCGCCAGCTTCGTGCGCATCGGCGCGACCGACCACCCGCTCGACCGTGCGAGCCTGCACCACTTCATGTACCGTTCGGCGAAGTATTGGGAAGGCGAGCCCGACGATGCCGAATGGTTCGCCAAGCGCCGCGCACGGCGCACCACGATCGGTCACGACACCTGGATCGGCCACGCCGCGCAGATCAAGCCCGACGTCGTCATCGGCAACGGCGCCGTCGTCGCCTCGGGTGCGATCGTCACCAAAGACGTCCCGCCCTACGCCATCGTCGCCGGCGTTCCGGCCCGCATCATCCGGTTCCGCCAGCGGCCAGAGATCGCGGCACGACTCGAGCGTCTCGCCTGGTGGGACTGGGATCACGAGACGCTCCACGCCCGGCTCCTCGACTTCCGCACGCTCAATGCCGAGGCGTTCCTCGACAAATACGAGGGCGAGGGCCGATCGGATGCCTGAAGGCCGACGCATCGCACTGATCGGCCCGGGCGCAATCGGCACGACGATTGCTGCGGCGTTGCACGAGGCCGGCCGGGCGCCGCTGCTGTGTGGGCGTACCGCTCGGGATCGTCTCGCACTCGACGCGGCCGGCACGCGCATCGTGGTTCCCGGCCCGGTGCTCACCGAACCCGCCGCCGTCGATGGCCCGGCAGACCTCGTCTTCCTCGCAGTCAAGGGAACCCAGACGACAGCCGCGCGCCCCTGGCTCGAAGTTCTGTGCGGGACAGAAACCGTGGTCTGCGTGCTGCAGAACGGCGTAGAGCAGGAGGAAGCCGTGACCCCGCTCGCGGCGGGCGCGACCGTGATCCCGGCAGTCGTGTGGTTCCCCGCCGAGACGCAGTCCGACGGCTCCGTCCGTTTGCACGGCGAGGCGCGGCTCACGCTGCCGGACAGGCCCGCGAGCCAGACGGTTCTCGACGCGCTGCGCGGCACCCGTTGCATCGTTGACACCGCGGGCGACTTCACCTCAGTGGCCTGGCGCAAGCTGCTGCAGAACGCGGCCGCTGGGCTCATGGCGCTGACCGGTCGCCGCGCCGGCGTATTCCGTCGCGACGACATCGCCGCGCTCACGCTCGACTACGTGCGCGAGTGCCTTGCGGTCGCCCGAGCCGCCGGCGCGCAGCTCGACGACGAGACGCCGCAGGCGATCCTCGATGGGTTCCGTGCCCAGCCGATCGACCGCGGCACCTCGATCCTTGCCGACCGTGAGTCGGGGCGCGCCCTCGAGTGGGACGTGCGCAACGGCGTCGTGCAACGCGTTGGCCGCGCCCTGGGCGTCGCCACCCCGATCAGCGACGTGGTCGTGCCGCTGCTCGCGGCGACGAGCGATGGCTGACTCGGCTGCGCGGTCGGCAGCCGGGCGGCCGGAAACTCATCCGCATCTCCGGATCCCCGCCGACAAGCCGAAGCTGTTCAACCAGATCGACAGCCAGAGCCGGCTGTTCTTCGTCCTGAACAAGCACCTGCCGACGGGCATCCGCGACGGCATCCTCGTCAATCACATGGACATCAAAGTGACCAAGTGAGGGGGCGAGGGCTTACGGGTACGGGACGAACGCCCCGACGGTCAGCAGGTCGTGCGTCGTGAGCGTGCAGGCCTGCAGCAGGTCGGAGATGAAGAGCGAGGTCGTGCTGCCCGGCGGGTAGACGCGGAAGCCGTCTGCGTCGGTCAGGTTGCACTCCTCGGGCGCGTACACCTGGGCGTTGCTATAAGTGAACGGCGCCTGCGCCCTGGCGCCGGGAGCGAGTGTGACGGTGGGGTGCGGCGTCGTCCGGTCGAGCTGCGCGGCGGCGCCGAGCTGGGTGCCGTTGCCCTTGCCGACGAGCGACAGACCGGGCCAGCCCTGCAGGGTGCAGGTGGTCGACCCCGTGTTGGTCACGATGATCGCCTCCTTCTTCTGGTTCATGCCGTCGCCCGCGCCTGCGGGGGCACCGTCACGCTCGCCGACGGCACCCGTGAGGTGGTCGGTCGTGCACAGGTCCCCGGCCGCCGCCGTCGAGGTGGGGGTCGGGGTCGGCGTCGGGTTGACGGAGGTCTGCGTGGGCGACGCCGTGGGCGACGGGGTGACGGTCTCCGTCGCGGCCGGCGATGAGTTGCCAGCGCACCCCGCGAGCGCGAGCGCGACCAGCGCCGCCCCAGTCATGAACAGAGCCGCTCTCGAGGTTTTCGTACGCATACCCGAACGGTACCCGCTGGGCGTGCAGCATCGGCCGTAGTGCGCGGCGATTCAGGCGGATGCCTCGACCGCCGCCTCGACGAGGTCGAAGAGGTGCTGCTGGAAGGCGACGATGCGGACCTCATCGACGCGTGTGCGGGCGCCCCTGATCGTGTCGACCGCTGCAGCGACGGCATCGTCGAGCGGCCACGAATAGACCCCTGCGCTGATCAGGGGAAAGGCGATGCTGCGCGCGTCGAGTTCGTCGGCCACCTCGAGACAGCGCGATAGCAGGATTCCAGCAGTGCCCGGTCACGCTGCCCGGCCGCCCAGTTCGGGCCGACGGTGTGGATGACCCACCGCGCGGACAGCTCGCCCGCGGTCGTCCACCCGGCGTCGCCGGTGGCGAGACCGCCGGGGAACCGCGCAATGCAGTCGGCCAGCACGGCGGGGCCGCCGGCGCGGTGGATCGCGCCGTCGACGCCGCCCCCGCCCCGCATCCGGTTGTTCGCCGCGTTCACGATCGCGTCGACGCGCTGCTCGGTGATGTCGCCGAGGACGGCGGAGAGCTCAGGCATGGGTCCAGTCTGCGCGCTCGCGCGTGCTCTGGGCGTGCTCAGATCAGCGGCCACGGCACCACGTGCCAGCTGCCGCGCGGCATCGGGAAGCGCGCCTCCGACAGCAGCAGCTCGCACCGGAACTCGAACATCTCGAGCTCGTAGGGGCTGATCAGCTCGCCGAGCTCCGCCCCCAAGGCGCCCGCGAGCCCAGACCTGACCCGCTCGATGCCGGCCAGCTCGGCCTCAGCCAGCTCGTCGCCGGCCCAGCCCCACAGCACCGTGCGCAGCTTGTCGTCGACGTGGAAGCTGAGGCCGTGGTCGACGCCGTGCCGGTGGCCGTCGGCCATCTCGAGGATGTGGCCGCCTTTGCGGTCCGCGTTGTTGACCATCGCGTCGAACACCGCGATGCGGCGCAGCGGCGGCGAGTCCTCATGCAGCAGCGCCACCGGGAACTCGGGGTCGCCGATGACCTCGAACACGCGCCGCCGCTCGCCCGGGGCGACGTCTGGCGCGACGATCTCGACCGCGCGCGGCGCGTCGACCGGCTCGCGCCACAGCTGCACCATGCCGGGCCCGAGCGGTCCGTCGCGCAGCTCGGTGGGTGGCACGATTCCCCAGCCGAGAGCCTCGGAGACCAGATAGGCGGCGACCTCGCGCTGCGCGAGATCGCCGTCGGGGAAGTCCCACAGCGGCTTCTCGCCCGCGCTCGGCTTGTAGATCACGAGCGTCTCGCCGACTGCCGCGAGGAAGGCCGCGTTCGATGCCGTGGGGATGCGGGCGAGCAGCCGCAGCTCGCCCGAGGGAAGCTCTGCCGCGGCATCCGTCATCGCTCTGCCTCGCTCAGCAGGCGCGCAAGGCCCGCGCCGTCCGAGTTGGACGCGAGCACGCGCGCGCCGCCCGCGTGATGCCGGATGACCGAGACGGATGCCGGCGCGGCAGCGACTTGCTGGAATTCGTCGAACGGCCGGCCCTGCGCATCGATGAGCACCGACTTGATGAGGTCGGCGTGCGTCACGGCGGCCCACACGGCGCCCGGTCCGAACGCGGCCTCGACCGCGGCGTCGTGCCGCCGCACCGCGGCGAGCGCGCGAGCCTGCATGGCGAGCATGGACTCGCCGCCGGGAAACACCGCCTGCGACGGGCGCGACTGCACGACCTGCCACAGCGGCTCGCGTGCGAGCTCGCTGATGGGGCGCCCCTGCCAGTCGCCGTAGTCCGCCTCGGTGAGCCCCCGCTCGACGGGTGCCTCGGGGCGCTCGCCCTGCGCTTCGATGACGAGCCTCGCCGTCTGCCGGCAGCGCATCAGCGGGCTCGAGACGACCCGCACGAGTCGCACGGCCCCCAGCCGCTCAGCGGTGCGCAGGGCCTGCTGCCGCCCGACCTCGTCGAGCCCCACGCCCCCCGCGCGCCCGGCGAGCACGCCGCGGGCGTTCGCGTCGGTGCGCCCGTGGCGCACGAGCAGGACGGTGGCCATGTCGCCAGCCTAGGCACGCGGCGCCGGCGCTAGAGTCGCCGCATGGCAGAGCGCAGGGCGCGGCGCATCACGCAGCAGGAGTGGCGGCGGTGGACCGACTGGCCGCTCGCCGGGCTCGCGATCCTGTTCCTCATCGCGTATTCCTGGGAGGTCATCGGCGAGCTGCACGGCGTCGCCCGCCGCATCTCAGAGATCGTCGAATGGATCAGCTGGACGGCGTTCGCGGTCGACTACGTCGTCAGCCTCGCGCTGGCGCACCCCAGGTGGCGCTGGTTCTACACGCACCTCGTCGACCTGGCGATCGTGGCGCTGCCGATCCTGCGCCCGCTGCGGCTGCTGCGCGTGGCCGCCGCGTTCACCGTGCTGCAGCGCCGGGTCGGCACCGCCCTGCGCGGGCGCATCGTGATCTTCTCGATCGGCGCCGCGGCGCTGCTGATCTACGTCGCGGCGCTCGCCGAGCTCGAGGCGGAGTACGGCCACGGCGGCGCGGTGCAGACGATCGGCGACGCGCTGTGGTGGGCGATCGTCACGATCACGACGGTCGGCTACGGCGACAGCGTGCCCGTGACCGTCGTCGGCAAACTGGTCGCCGTCTGCCTCATGTTCGGCGGCATCGCCCTGATCGGTGTCGTCTCGGCGACGCTCGCGTCGTGGATCGTCGAGCGCGTCACGCAAGAGGAGGAGGCGGAGGAAGAGGCGATCACCGCGTTGCAGTTCGATGAGCTGCGTGAGGAAATCCGCTCGCTGCGTCTCGAGCTTCAGAAGCGGTCGGATGCCTCGGCCGACGCACCTGCACGGGAGCCGCCGGACGCCTAGCCTCAGCGCTCGGTCGCGCGCTCAGTGGCTCAATACTCCCGGCGGGGAGCGCGGGGCTTGCGCGGCTTCCGCCCCTGGTCTGGCTTGAGCTCGATCAGGCGGCCGCTGATGCGCGTGTCCGCGAGACGGTTCAGCGCGTCACCGAGGTCGGCGGGCAGTTCGACGATCGAGAAGTCGGGGAAGATCTTGATCGCCCCGAAGTCGTCGCGGCTGAGGCCGCCCTCGTTCGCGAGCGCCCCGACGATCTGCCGCGGTTCGACCCGGTGCCGCTTGCCCACCTCGATGCGGTAGGGAGCGAGGGAGCCGGTGCGCTCGCCGCGGCCCTGACGACCCGGCCGCGAGCGGTCCGCGCGATCGCCACGGTCGCGATCGAAGCGGCCGCCCCGGTCGCCGTCGCGGTCGCGCACCCCGCGCTCGGCGGGCGGCGTCAGCACGTCGTTCGGCGACAGCAGCAGCGGCTCGTCACCCTGCGCGACGACGGCGAGCGCAGCGGCGACATCCGCCTCCGGCACATCGTGGTGCTCGACGTAGTGGCCGATGATGTCGCGGAACGCCGAGATGCGGTCGGTCTGCTCGAGCGCCGCCGTGATGGCGTCGTCGAAACGGCTGAGGCGGGTCGAGTTGATGTCCTCGACGCTCGGCAGCTGCATCTGCGTCACGGGCTGGCGGGTCGCCTTCTCGATAGAGGTCAGCATGCGGCGCTCACGCGGCGTCACGAAGCTGATCGCGGCGCCGCTGCGGCCCGCGCGGCCGGTGCGGCCGATGCGGTGCACGTACGACTCGGTGTCGATCGGCAGGTCGTAGTTGACGACGTGGCTGATCCGGTCGACGTCGAGACCGCGGGCTGCGACATCCGTCGCCACCAGGATGTCCAGCTTGCCGGACTTGAGCTGCTCGACCGTGCGCTCGCGCTGGGCCTGCGCGACGTCGCCGCTGATCGCGGCGGCGGTGTAGCCGCGGGCGCGCAGCTTCTCGGCAAGCGTCTCGGTCTCGTTCTTGGTGCGGACGAAGACGATCATCGCGTCGAAGTTCTCGACCTCGAGGATGCGGGTGAGGGCGTCGACCTTCTGCGGGTACGACACCACCAGGTAGCGCTGGGTGGTGTTCGCCGAGGTCGTGGTCTTCGTCTTGACCGTGATCTCCTGCGGGTCGTGCAGGTAGGTCTTCGAGATGCGCCGGATCGACGCGGGCATCGTCGCCGAGAACAGCGCGACCTGCTTGTCGTCGGGCGTCTCGGCGAGGATCGTCTCGACGTCTTCGGCGAAGCCCATCTTCAGCATCTCGTCGGCCTCGTCGAGCACGAGGTATTTGAGCTCGGAGAGGTCGAGGGTGCCCTTCTCGAGGTGGTCCATGATGCGCCCGGGCGTGCCGACGACGACGTGCACGCCGCGGCGCAGCGCCGACAGCTGCGTGCCGTAGCCCTGGCCGCCGTAGATCGGCAGCACGTGCGCGCCGCGCAGGTGCGCCATGTAGCTCTCGAACGCTTCGGACACCTGCAGGGCGAGCTCGCGCGTGGGGGAGAGGACGAGGGCCTGGGGATTCTTCTGCGAGACGTCGAGGCGCGAGACGATCGGCAGCGCGAACGCCGCGGTCTTGCCCGTTCCGGTCTGCGCGAGGCCGACGACGTCGTGCCCCTCCAGCAGCAACGGGATGCTCGCCGCCTGGATCGCGGACGGGGTTTCGTAGCCGACGTCTTTCAGAGCCTTGAGCACGGGCGCGCTGAGGCCGAGCTCAGAGAAGGGCGGCGTCGCGTCGCGGGCCTCGTCGGCCTCGGTCTGCGCGGAATCCTGAGCTGAATCGTTCACCTGTTAACCGTAGCCGTCGTGACCGTCAGCGGGTCGAGCGCAGCAGTGCGAAGGAGCGCGGGGCGAGCGTGAGCTTCCGCGCGGTGTCCACGTCGAGCCGGTCGTCGCTCGTGAGCTCGAGGCGCCAGACGCGGCGCTGCTGGTAGGGCAGCGCGAACTCGACGCCGTTCTCGGCCGCGTTCATGAGCAGCGCGAAGGTGGCGTGCCCTTGGTGGCCGAGCACGAACTGGATCGCGCGGTGCTCCGGTCGGTGCCAGTCGCTGTTCGTGAAGCGCCGGCCGTCGGCGCGGCGCAGGTCGACGGTGCGCGGGCCGGTGCCCGGGGCGCCCCGATACCAGTCGGGGCGCAGCGCGGGCTCCTCGCGGCGCAGCTTCAGCAGCGCGCGTACGAGCGCGGTGAGCTCGTCGTCGCCGTGCTCCCAGTCGAACCAGGAGATCTCGTTGTCCTGGCAGTACGCGTTGTTGTTGCCGCCCTGGGTGCGCGCCCGCTCGTCGCCGCCGAGGAGCATCGGCACCCCGGCCGACAGCAGCAGGGTGGCCAGCAGGTTCTTGCGCTGGCGGGCGCGCAGCCGGTTGATCTCGACGTCGTCCGTCGGGCCCTCTGCGCCGTAGTTCGCGGAGCGGTTGTCGGATTCCCCGTCGGCGCCGCCCTCGCCGTTGGCCTCGTTGTGCTTCTCGCTGTAGCTGGTGAGGTCGGCGAGGGTGAAGCCGTCGTGGGCAGTGACGAAGTTGACGCTCGACAGCGGCGAGCGGCGCGACGACTCGTAGACGTCGGGGCTGCCGAGAACGCGCTGGGCGAAGGTGCCGAGCATGCCTGGGGCCCCGCGCCAGAAGTCGCGCACGTCGTCGCGGAAGCGGCCGTTCCACTCCGACCAGTCGGCGGGGAATCCGCCGACCTGGTAGCCGGCGGTGTCCCACGGCTCGGCGATCATCTTGATCGGCGCGAGCGTCGGGTCCTGATGGATCAGCGCGAGGAACGCACTGTGCACATCGGGGTCGCCGCCCTGCCGCGTGAGCGTCGTCGCGAGGTCGAAGCGGAAGCCGTCGACGTGCATCTCGGTCACCCAGTAGCGCAGCGAGTCCATGATGAGCGCGAGGGCGGCCGGATGCCCCACATTCAGGCTGTTGCCGGTGCCGGTCGTGTCGAAGTAGTGCTCTGGACTGTCGTCGACGAGACGGTAGTAGGAGGGGTTGTCGATGCCTTTGAGGCTCAGGATCGGCCCCTGGTCGTTCCCCTCGGCCGTGTGGTTGTAGACCACGTCGAGGATCACCTCGATGCCGGCGGCATGGAGCGCTGCGACCATGCCCTTGAACTCGTTCACCTGCTCGAGCGGGTCGGCCGCCGCCGCGTATTCGGGGTGCGGCGCGAGGAACGCGAGCGAGTTGTAGCCCCAGTAGTTCCGCAGACCCTTGTCGAGCAGGTGCCCGTCTTGCACGAAGCGGTGCACCGGCATCAGCTCGACCGCGGTGACGCCCAGCTCGCGCAGGTAGTCGATCGCCGCGGGCTGCGCCAGGCCGGCGTAGGTGCCGCGCAGCTGCTCGGGCACCCCGGGCATCAGCTTCGTGAAGCCCTTCACATGCAGCTCGTACACGACCGTCTCGGCGAGCGGTGTGCGCGGCGGCTGGTCGCCGCCCCAATCGAAGGAGCCGGGGTCGGTCACCACCCCGAGGATCGTCCCGTCCTCGGCATCCACCGTCGCCGTCGCGTACGGGTCGAGCAGCAGCTTGCCGTCGTCGAAGCGCAGCCCGGATGCCGGATCCCACGGCCCGCGCACGCGCAGGCCGTACCGCGTCCCGGGGCGCATGCCCGTCACGAAGCCGTGGAAGATGTGCCCGGTGCGCCGGTCGAGCTCGGTGCGCGTCTCCGAGCCGTCATCGCCGATGACGCAGACGTGCACGGCATCGGCGTTCTCGCTGTAGACCGCGACCTGGGCGCCGTCGCCCGTCAGCTGGACGCCGAGCGACGGGCGCGCGAAGTCGTGGCCCGGGCTCACGCAGCCTCGTGCTTCAACAGCAGCGCCGCGGCCCGGTCGAAGGTGATCGACTGCCCCACCTCGACGCAGTGGTCGAGACGGTTCCCTGCGAGAGCGACCCAGACAGACCCCACCTGCTCAATGTAGCCCGCGCTGCGGCGCGCGCTGCCCGCCGCGCTCGTCACGCGGTAGAGCCCCTCGGTCTGCTTCTCGATCTTCCAGTCGCCCGCGTCTGTCCGGTACACCGCTTGGCTGTTCATCGCACGTCCTTCCCCTCCAGGAGCAGCGCTGCTCCACGATGAAAGTAGGTCGGCGCCTTGAGCGGCGACAGGCCGTTGACAGCACTCGCCGCGTTGGGTATTCGTCATCTCTCGCCACCGGCGACGGCTGTGCGGCTAGCGTGATCTGGTGAGCGCCGGATGCCTGGGCAGAGTCCGCTGATCGAGCGGGGCGCCGATCGCTGGGCCGATCCCGAGGCGGTGTTCCTCGCGCTTGACGATGGGACGCGTGAGGTGGCGTGGCTCGACTCCGGAGTTCATGCCGAATCGGGCATGAGCCTGATCGGGTGGCCGGGGCCGCGCGCACGGCGGCGGGGTGCGGCGAGCGCAGGGGATGCCGCACCGATGCTCGCCGCGTTGGGTACGGCGCCTCCCGCGCGTCGCAGCGTCGGGCTGCTTCCTGCGTGGGTGGGCTGGTTCTCGCATGAGTTCGGCTCTGCGCTGCTCGGGCTCGGCGCTGCGTCGGGCGACGCAGCGCTCGCCGAGGCGGTGCTCGTCGAGCGCGCCGTCGTCTTCGACCACGGCACGCGCACTGTGCGGGTGGTCGCGCGCGCCGGCGATGAGGAATGGGTCGAGGCGACCCTGGCGGTGCTCGACGCGAGCCCGGCCGAGGCATCCGGCCCGCCCGATCTCACCGGCCCGCCCGATCTCACCGACCCGCGCGATCTCACCGGCCATCTCGAGATCTCACGTGCGCACGACGATGCCGCGTACCTCGCGCTCGTGCGCGCCTGCCAGGCGCGGATCGCGGCGGGTGATGCCTACCAGCTCTGCCTCACCGAGCAGTGGTCGGCGCCGCGGCCGGCCGACCCGGTCGCCGTCTACCGGCGGCTGCGGCGGCTCGCGCCCAGCCACCACGGCGGCCTGCTGCGCCTCGGCGGCCGCGAGCTGCTGAGCGCGTCGCCCGAGCGCTTCGTCGAGGTGCGCGCCGGGGGAGTGGCGGTGACGCGGCCGATGAAGGGCACGCGCCCGCGCGGTGCGGACCCGGCGACCGATGCCGCGCTCGCCGCAGAGCTGGTCGCGAGCGACAAGGAGCGCGCCGAGAACCTGATGATCGTCGACCTCGTGCGCAACGACCTGTCGAAGGTGAGCGCGCTCGGCTCGGTGACCGTCGACGAGCTGTTCGCGGTCGAGTCGTACCGCACGGTGCATCAGCTCGTCAGCACGGTCACGGGGCGGCTCGCGCCCGGCTTCACGGCGGTGGATGCCTTCGCCGCGCTCTTCCCGGCCGGCTCGATGACCGGCGCGCCGAAGCGCCGTGCAGTCGAGCTGCTCGCGGAGCTCGAGGGCGTGGCGCGCGGGGCATACGCGGGTGCGTTCGGCTACTTCGCGGCGGATGGCACGGCGGACTTCGCCACGACGATCCGCACGATCGTCGTGGATGCCGAGCGCGCGACGTTCGGCACCGGCGGCGGGATCACGGCGTCGTCCGACCCCGAGGCGGAGCTCGCCGAGATGAAACTCAAGGCAGCGGCGCTGATCGAGGCGCTCGGCGGCTGAGGCGTCAGTCCGGCGCGGCGCGAATCAGAGGATGAGGAAGCCGATCACCCCCGCGGCGATGACGACGGCCCACGGCGGCGCCTTCCAGAACTGCAGGGCGAGGAACGCGGCCGCCGCGACCGCCAGGGCGAGCGCCGGGTGGCCGGCGCCGGCGACACCCGAGGTGAACACGGGGGTGTACAGCGCGGCGGCGAGGATGCCGACCACGCCCGCACCCACTCCCATGAGGGCACGGCGCACGCGCGGGGCGCCGCGCAGCGTGTCCCAGAAGGGCAGCGCGCCGACGACCAGCAGGAACGCCGGGAGGAAGATCGCGATGAGGGCGATCGCCGCGCCCACGAGGCCGCTCGGGCCCGAGGTCGTGACGGCGCCGAGGAAGGCCGAGAAGGTGAACAGCGGCCCGGGCACGGCCTGGGCCGCCCCGTAGCCGGCCAGGAAGTCCGTGTGGCTGACGAGCCCGGTCGGCACGGTGCCGGCCTGCAGCAGCGGCAGCACCACGTGGCCGCCGCCGAAGACGAGCGCGCCCGCGCGATAGAAGATGTCGACGAGCCGGATGCCGCCGTCGTGGGTGGCGGCGTAGGCGAGCGGTAGCGCCGCCAAGAGCGCGAAGAAAGCGGCGAGGGCGGCGATCGCCACCCCGCGCGGGACGCGGACGGCGAAGGCATCCGTCTCATCGATGCTCGTCCTCGCCTCGGGCGCGACCAGCCAGAGCAGGCCGGCCACCGCGCTCGCGGCGATCACGATCACCTGGCCGAGCGAGCTGGGAATGAGGAGCGCGGCGATCATGGCGCCGACGGCGATGGTGGCGCGCGCGACGTCGGGGGCCAGGGTGCGGGCCATGCCGAGCACGGCCTGCGCGACGACGGCGACGGCAGCGGCCTTGAGGCCCTGCAACCAGCCCGTGCCGGCCACGTCGCCGAGCGCGGTGACGCCGAACGCGAAGGCCGTGAGCAGGATGGCGGAGGGCAGGGTGAAGGCGCACCAGGCGGCGAGCAGGCCGAGGAACCCGGCGCGCTGCAGGCCGATCGCCATGCCGACCTGGCTGCTCGCGGGGCCGGGCAGGAACTGGCAGAGGGCGACGAGGTCGGCGTACGCCTTCTCGGAGAACCAGCGGCGGCGCACGACGAACGCGTCGCGGAAGTAGCCGAGGTGCGCGACCGGGCCGCCGAACGAGGTCAGGCCGAGGCGCAGGAACACGCGGAAGACCTCGACGGCGGTGCCGGGGTGGGCGCGCGGTGCGGGCGGCGTCGGTGGCGGCGGTGCGGCCGGCGTGTCGGAAGGCACGGAGGGAACGTAGCAGGGGCCGGTGACGCGGCGCGTCAGCTGCGGCGCACGCGGCCCAGCCACAGTGACAGACCAACCGCGACCGCCACCAGCAGGCCGCCGCCCGCGGCGAACCACGAGGCGAGATCGACCTGCTCCTTCACGAGGCTGAGCTTGCTGGGCAGCGAGCTGAGCGCGCTCTTCAGCTCGTTCGCGCTCTCGGCGCGGTGGTAGGTGCCGCCGGTCGCCTTCGCGATCTGCTGCAGAGCGTCCTCGTCGATCTGCAGCGGGCCGCCGCGCCCGTCGAAGCCGCCGCCGGGGCCGCCGAACGCACCGCCGCCGAACCCGCCGCCGCCGAAGCCGTCGTTCAGCTGGTCGCCGGGGCAGACGAGCGGCGCGGGGCTCGTGGTGCCGAACCCGATCGTGAACACGCGCACGTGGCGGCCGGCCGCGAGACGCGCGGCGAGCTGCGGGTCGGCGCCCTGCGTGTTCGCGCCGTCGGTCAGCAGCACGATGGCGTCGGGGGCGAACCCGCCGCCGTTCGGCGACGGCGGCGACGGCGGGGGCGCGACGTTGACGCCGGTCGGCGGCACCGAGGGGTCGACCTTCGAGATCTCGTCGAGCGAGGTGATGATCGCCTGTCCGATCGCCGTGCCGCGCGAGGTCGTGAGCCCCGTGAGCGCCTTCGTGAGCTCGTCGGTGTCGTCGGTGGGCGGCACCAGCGCGCCCGCGGTGCCGGCGAAAGTCACGAGCCCCACCTTCGGTCCGCCCCGCAGCGACTCGACGAACGACGTGGCCTGCTTCTCGGCCGCCGTGATGCGATTCGGCTCGACGTCGGTCGAGCACATCGAGCCCGACACGTCGAGCGCGAGCATGATCGTCGACGAGCGCGAGGGGACGTGAACGGATGCCTGCGGCCGCGCCGCCCCGACGGCGAGAACTCCGACCCCCGTGAGCAGCAGCAGGGCAGGAATCCGTCTCACCCAGCCGCCGCGCTGCGGCAGCGCCGCGCGCACCAGCGCGATCGACGCGACCTGCACCGCTGCCCGCTTGCGACGCCGACGCAGCCACCACGCGAGCAGCAGGATCGCGGGGAGCAGCAGCAGCGCGAGCAGCGCCCATGGCCAGGTGAACGTCATGTCACACCACCCGCCCAGTGCCGGCGACGGTCAGCATGGCGCCGGCGAGCAGCAACGCGAGGGCGACCGCGATGAACGCGGCGGCGAGGGGCAGCGGCTCGTGCACGATCGTGAGCCGCAGGTCGATCGACCCGGCGACGCTGCCGAGCTGCTGCGCGTCGGACGCCGGGTGGTAGCTTCCGCCCGTCGTCTGCGAGATCGCCTTCAGGGCGTCGGCGTCGAGGGCCGTCTCGACGCGGTAGCCGTCGGCCTCGACCGTCGTGCCCTGCTCGGTGCCGACCCCGACCGTGTCGATGTGCACGCCGGATTGCTCGGCCAGCTGCGCTGCGGCGTCGACATCGGCGCCGCCGGAGCCCCCACCCGCGCCCATGTTCTGCCCGTCGCTGAATAGCACGATCGTGGCGCTGCCCCACCAGCCGAGCTGCGGCAGCTCGCCGTTCTTTCCGACCGTCGGCGTCTTGCCCGTGATCACGCCGAGCGACCCGATGATCGCGGCGCTGAGAGAGGTGCCGCCCGACACCGTCAATCCGTCGATCGCGCTCTCGGCCCGGGTGTGGTCGCCGCTCGGTCGAGAGGTCACCAGGGCGCCCTGCTCGAACGCCACGACGCCGATGTCGACCGAGCTCGGCTGCGCGGCGATGAACTGCTTCGCCGCCTTCTTGGCCGCGGCGATGCGGCTCGGCTTGACGTCGTCGGCGATCATCGACTGCGACACGTCCATCGCGAGGATCACGGTGCCGGATGCGCGCGGCGTGGGGACGGATGCCGCCGGCCCCGCCGCGCCCACCGCGAGCAGGGCGACCCCCGAGATCGTGAGCCAGATGCCGGTGGTGCGGATGCCGGTGCCGCGCCGCCCCGGGCGGGGTGTCGCCACCCCGAGTCGCGCCAGCGCCGCCGCGCGGCGACGGCCGTAGACCCAGGCGACCACGGCGAGCGCCGCGACGACGACGGCGCCGAGGACGAGCAGCGGGGGAGAGGCGAGTGTCATGGCAGCCTCGCGGTAGCGACTGTGCTTGCCCGGGCTGGGTGATGGGTGGCCGCCACGAGCTCGACGAGCACGCGGTCGAGCTCGCGCTCGGCGCCGACCCGATGCAGCGTGACGCCGGCGCGCCGCATGCCCGAGACGACCTCGGATTCGTGCCGGTCGAGGCCTGCCCGGTAGCCGGCGCGGAACACCGGGTCGGCTGTGTCGACCACGAGCTGCTCACCGGTCTCAGCGTCTTCGACGATGACCAGCCCGGCCTCGGGCAGCTCCCCGGCCGCGGCATCCGTCACCCTCAGCGCCACGACCTCGTGGCGCTGCGTCAGCCGCAGCAGCGCGTGCGGCCAGTCGCCCGTGCCGATGAAGTCCGAGACGACGACGATGAGGCTGCGCCGCCGCGCCAGCCCCGCCACGCGGTCGAGCATCGCGGCGAGGTCGGTGGTGGCGCCGGGGCGTGTCGCCCGCTTCCGCGCTGCGGACCCGGGGCGCGAAGCAGGACCCGCGACCGCGCCCCGAGCCGCGCTCGGCTTCAGACCGCCCGCCGCACTGCGCGCCAGCTCGCCGCCGATGCGCAGCGCGTGGGCTCGGCCGGTTCCAGGCGGCACGACCCGCGTCGCCCCCTCGTCATAGAGCAGCGCGCCGACGCGATTGCCGCCGCGGCCGAAGAGCCGCGCGAGGGCGAGGGCGAGCTCGGCGAGCGTGTCGTCCATACCGCGGCCATCTGCGCCGCGCGTGCCCGTGCCGAGTGACGCCGACCGGTCGAGCACGAGCCACGCGGTGAGATCGCGGTCCTCGTTGAAGACGCGCACGTGCGGCTCGCCGAGGCGGGCGGTCACATTCCAGTCCATGTGCCGGGCGTCGTCGCCGGGCACATACGCACGCAGGCCCGCGAAGTCGATGCCGGTGCCGCGGTGCACCGTGCGGTAGCCGCCCTGAATGCGGCCCTCGAGCCGGCGGATCACCCGCCACTCCAGGCGCAGCAGCAGCTTCTCGGTCGCGGTGGTCATGACTACCTGCTCTGCAGGACCACCTCGGGCGCAGGCACGGCGCCCAGCACCCGCGAGACGACCGCGTCGGCGTCGAGATCGTCGGCGAGCGCCTCATAGCTCAGCACGACGCGGTGCCGCAGCACGTCGAGGGCGAGCTCGGCGAGGTCCTGCGGAAGGACGTAGCCGCGCCCCCGCAGGAAGGCGAGCGCGCGCCCGCCCAGGACGAGCGCGATGGATGCCCGGGGGCTCGCGCCGTAGGACACGTAGCGCTCGAGCTCGCCGAGGCCGACGAGCCCCGGTGATCGCGTCGCGGCGACCAGCCTCACCGCGTAGTCGGTGATCGCCGGGTCGACGTAGACCCGGTCGACGTGCGCGCGCAGCTCGATCAGCCGTTCCGGCGTGAGCATCGCCTGCGTGAGCGGGGCCGGCTGCAGCGAGCGCTCGACGATCGCGTGCTCCTCGTGCGGCGTCGGGTAGCCGATCACGACCTTCATCATGAAGCGGTCGACCTGCGCCTCCGGCAGCGGATAGGTGCCCTCCGACTCGATGGGGTTCTCGGTCGCCATCACGAGGAACGGCTCGGGTACGCGGAAGGTCTCGCGGCCGATCGTCACCTGGTGCTCCTGCATCACCTCGAGCAGGGCCGACTGCACCTTCGCGGGCGCGCGGTTGATCTCATCGGCGAGCAGCAGGTTCGCGAACACCGGGCCGAGCACGGTCTCGAACTCGCCGGTGTGCTGGTGATAGACCCGGGTGCCGACGAGGTCGGCCGGCACGAGGTCCGGTGTGAACTGCACGCGTTGGAACTGGCCGCCGATCGCCGCGGCGAGGGACTTCACCGCGAGCGTCTTCGCGAGGCCGGGCACGCCCTCGACGAGCAGATGCCCGCCGGCGAGCAGCGCGACGGCCATGCGCTCGAGCAGCACGTCCTGGCCGACGATGGTGCGCTTGACCTCGAACAGCACGTGCTCGAGGGGGTGCGCGGGAAGGTCTGTCACTGTCGTGGTCCTTTCGGTTCAGGCATCCGTATCGCTCACACCGCGTGGTCAGATCTGCGGGCCCTGCAGGCCCTCGCCGTCCTCGTTGCCCCCGAGCGCGACGCCGATCGGCACCGCGAACCCGACGCCCGCCCACGCGCCGTCGTGGCCGGGGTCGGCGATCGAGACGACGATGCCGATGACGTCGCCGCGCTGGTCGAGCAGCGGGCCGCCCGAGCTGCCGGGATTGACGCTCGCATCGAACTGGATGAGCCCCGAGAACGAGCCCTGGTCGGTGTCGGCCTTGCGGTCGAGGCCCGAGACGATGCCCGATGAGACGCTGTACGACAGCCCGAGCGGATTGCCGATCGCGACGACGGGTGCGCCGACCGTGGTGTCGCCGCCGAGCGTCGCGGGCACGAGCGGCATGGGCGGGCTGCTGGGGCTGAGTGTTGCGATGTCGTTGGCGGGGTCGGATGCGGTGACGGATGCCGTGGCGAAGGTGCCGTCGGAGAAGGTGACCGTGATCGCCCCGCCGCCCGCCACGACGTGGTTCGCCGTGAGGATGAGGCCGGTCTTCGTGGCGACGACCCCGGTGCCCAGCTCGCCCTTCGCGGTCTCGACCACGACGACCGAGGGGCCGGCGAGGCGGTACAGCTGCGCGACCGTCGGGGCGGTGGCAGACGGCGTCGGCGTCGGGGTGTGCGGCGGCTCGGCGCCGGCGGTCGCGCCGCCGAGGCGGAACGCCAGAACGCCGATGACGAGGACGAGGACGGCGATGAGTGCCCCGGCGACCGTCAGTGTCGCGCGGGGGCCCGAGATCAGACGACGCAGAGCGCGACGGCCCGCCATGAGCACACGGTAGGCGCGCCCGCCTAGGAATGGGGTAAATCGATGAAAATCCGTCGGTCTGTCGATCTCACGCCCGCTCGTGCATCGGTGTAGTGAAGATCCCGAAAGAAAAGCGATCGGGACGCAAGCAGAAGAGAGACCGAGATGGGCAAGTACCTGGTGCTGATCTACGACGACGAGAAGCGATTCGCCGAGACGCCGCGTGAGGTCATGGCCGATATGCACGAGAAGCACGTCGCGTTCATCGCGAACCACAGGGGCGCGATCGTCGGCGGCGCGCAGCTCACGACGAGCGACACGGCGACGACGATCCGCCACACCGAGGGCGGCGCGACGGTCACCGACGGTACCTTCCTTGAGACGAAGGAAGTGCTCGGCGGCTACTACGTTATTGAGGCGCCCGACTACGACCAGGCGCTCGCGCTCGCCAAGCAGGTGCCGAGCCTCTACGGCGCGATCGAGGTCTGGCCGCAGCGCGAGCCCGCCGACGACCTCACGATCGAGCACTAGAAGACGGCGCCGGCAGAGGGGAATGAAAGTGGCGAAATATGTGGCGCTCATCTTCGGCGACGAGGATGTCTGGTTGAACAGCGACGAGGCGACGACGAGCGCGATCCTCAGCGAGTACGGCCGCTTCCACGAGGAATACGGCCGACACCTGGTCGGCAGCGGGCAGCTGAAGCCGAACTCCACCGCCAAGTTGATCAGGACGACCGGCGACGAGTACACCGTGACCGACGGCGCCTTCGGAGAGACCAAGGAAGCGCTCGGCGGCTACTACGTCATCGAGGCCGATGACGAGGCGACGGCGCTCGAGATCGCCAAGCACGTGCCGGCGCCGGGCGGGTTCGTCGAGCTGAGGCCGCTCGTCGACCTGGGCTGATGCCATGACGGATGCCGGGGCCGAAGCGGCGCGCGCGTCGCCGGCGATCTGGATGCAGCGGAGGACTGCGTGCAAGACGCCTACGCCCGGGCACTCGAGCACTGGGAACGCGACGGGGTCCCCGGGAAGCCCGGAGCGTGGCTCACGACGGTCGCGACGCGGCGCGCACTCGAGGGGCGCCGGCGGGCGGCGACGGCGGCGCGGAAGCTGCCGCTGCTCGTGCCGGACCCCGTCGACGTGCTGCCGGAGGCTGCCGACGCAGCAGGATTCCCCGACGACCGCCTGCGGCTCGTCTTCACGTGCTGTCACCCCGCGCTCGCCGCAGAGGCGCGCATCGCCCTGACGCTGCGCTTCGTCTGCGGCCTGGCCACACCCGAGGTCGCCCGCGCGCTGCTCGTCACCGAGACGACGATGCAGGCGCGCCTGACACGGGCGAAGAAGAAGATCGTGGCCACCGGGATCCCGTACCGGGTGCCGTCGCCGGACGAGTTGCCGGAGCGCCTGGCATCCGTTCTCGATGTCGTCCATCTCGTCTACACGAGCGGATACACCGCGGCCGCCGGCAACGCGCTCACCCGGCCGGAACTCGCCGAGCGCGGCATCGCGCTCGCACGGATGCTGCGGCAGCTGCTGCCTGATGAGGGCGAGGTGAGCGGGCTGCTCGCGCTGCTGCTGCTCAGCGACGCGCGGCGGGCGGCGCGGGTCGACGCGTCCGGTGCGCTGGTGCTGCTCGAGGATCAAGACCGCGGTCTGTGGAACCAGGAGCAGATCGCCGAGGGCCAGGCGCTCGTCGAGGCGGCGCTGCGGCGCCCGGCCGCGGGGGCCGCCCGGTCTTTCGGCCGCTACGGTCTGATGGCGGCGATCGCGGCACTGCACGACGAGGCGCCCAGCTGGGAGGCCACGGATTGGCCGCAGATCCTGGCGCTCTACGACCTGTTGCTCGAGCGATGGCCGTCGCCGGTCGTCGCGCTCAACCGGGCGGTGGCGCTGAGTTTCACGGCGGGGCCGCGAGTCGCACTCGCCGCGGTCGACGAGCTTGCAGATGTGCCCGCGCTCGCGAGCTACCCGTATCTCGCGGCGACTCGCGCGGACCTGCTGCGCAGGCTGGGCGAGACGGATGCCGCGGCCGAGGCCTATCAGGAGGCGCTGCTGCTCACCGCGAATGACGTCGAGGCGGCGTTCCTCGCCGCGCGACTGCGCGAGGTCAGCTCGAGCTGACGGCCGGTTGCGCCACCAGGATCCGCTGTGCGCTCCTCGGATCCGAGGAGCGCATAGCGGAAGCCAGTGGCGCAACCGCGCGCCAACGCCTCAGACGGCGGCGGGTGCCGCGGTCGCCTCGGGCGACGCCTCGGCTGCCTCGATCGACGCGGACGCCGCGAGAATCGCGTCGATCGTCACCTGCGGGTGGCTGATCATCGAGACGTGCGAGCCGGCGACCTCGGTGATCGTCGCGCCGGCGTTCTCGGCCATGCTGCGCTGAACAGCCGGCGGGATGACCTTGTCTTCGGTGCCGACGACGGCCCAGCTCGGAATGGTCTTCCACGCCGGCACTCCGGACGGCGTCGTGTTGGCCTGCAGCGTGATCGGGCGCTGGCCTGCGGCGATGAGCCAGCGGTCGGCCTCGGGCAGGTCCTGCGCGAACGCGGTGTGCACCGTGCTGGGCTTGAGGAACGCCTCCGCGTCGCCCTCGGGGGCACCCGGATAGCCGAGAATGTCGAACACCGCGCTCGGATCGGGCACGTCGAACGCCGACCCGGAGCCGCCGAGAAGCTGGAACACGAACTGGCCCTCGTCGGGCACGAAGGCGTCGACATACACGAGCGCCTTCACATCGCCGCCGCGCGAGCCCGCATTGGTGATCACGAAGCCGCCGTAGGAGTGGCCGACGAGCACCACCGGGCCGCGGGTGTGCTGCGCGAGATACGAGGCGATGTAGTCCGCGTCGTTGTGCACGCCGCGCAGCTGGTTGGTCGGGGCGAGGACGGTGAAGCCCTGCGACTGAAGGGCGGTGGCGACGGGGTTCCAGCTGGAGGCGTCGGCCCATGCTCCGTGGACGAGCACGATGGTGGGTTTGGTCATGCCGCGGAAGTTACACTCGCCCTCACTTTCCCGCTAGAAGAACGCTTGGTTCATCCGCAGGAAGTGCTTAGCAGGCGGCAAGCAACGGTCGCTGGGGTGCTGCACAGGCGCTACAGCTCCGCCGGCCCCGAAAGCTCACCGACCGTGACGTAGCGCCGGGCGAGCTCCTGCTGCTGCTCTTCCGGCAGCGCGAAGATCTGCGCGGCCTGCTCGGCCGTGACCTCGTACACGGTGGGCCACTCACCGATGGGGATCGTCGTGTGAAGCATCCGATCGCCATACACGTGGACGATGTCGAACGCGTGCCCGCCCGCCTGCGCGCGCAGCCCCGTCTGCGACAGCAGCGGGTCATTCGTGTAGCAGGTGGCAGACGCGACCGACACGGGCACGCCCGCGAACGTCGAGTGGGTCGAGTAGTGCAGGTGACCGGCGAGGATGCCGCGCACATCGGTGCCACGGACGACCTCTTCCAGCTTCGCCTGATCGCGCAGCTCGATGAGCTCGTCGAAGATCTGCGGCGAGGGGATGGGCGGGTGATGCAGCGCGAGCAGCGTGCCGCGCGGCGCGGGCTCGGCGAGAACGGATGCCAGCCACTTGAGCTGCTCGTCGGCGAGGGCGCCGTAGTGGAACCCGGGAACCGTCGAGTCGAGCACCACGAGGCGCAGGCCGTCGAGGTCGATCACCCGGTCGTAAGGCTCGTCGCTGCCCTCGACGTCGAGCAGCCCGCTGCGGAACGCGGCGCGGTTGTCGTGGTTGCCCATGACCCACACGAGCTCGGCGCCGAGCTCGGCGGCGACCGGTTCGATCGCCGCGCGTACCCGGGCGTACGCGTCGTCGGCGCCGGTGTCGGCGATGTCGCCGGTGATCACGATCGCGCTGGGGGAGAGGCCGGCGCCCGAGAGCTGCCGCAGCGCCTGCGCGAGGATCTCGTCCGAGTCGACGATGCCGAACATCGGCGCGCGGCCCGCGGTGAAGTGCGTGTCGGAGAGGTGGACGATCAGCTGTTCCGGGCGTGGATACTGCGAGGGCCAGAGCGGGTTCACGCCACGACGGTAGCGGATCGAGACCTGCCGAAGCTGTTGCGCGCGGTGCGCTGAGGTGCACACTGTTCGCATGCCCGAGCCGGCTGCCGAGCGGTGCCGCGACGTCGAGGACTATCTGGCCTCGATCGATGAGGGGCGCGCCAAGGTGCTGCGCCCGTATTTCGAGCGGGCGCGCCAGCTCATCGAGGGGCTTGAAGAAGGCCGCAGCTATGGGATGCCGGCGCTGACCTACCGCGGAAAGGCGCTCGTCAGCCTGCAGCCGACGAAGGCGGGCTATTCGGTGTACCCCTTCAGCGGCGTGGCGGTCTCGGCTGTCGCCAGAGCGCACCCCGAGCTCGAGACCACCAGTGGGTCGGTGCACTTCACCACGCGGCATCCGCTGCCCCTCGCCGTGTTCGACGAACTGGTGCGCGCACGCCGCGATCAGATCGACGAGGCCGTCAGTCGCCGCTGACCGGCGTGCTTGGCGGCCCCGTAATCAGATCTGCGGTCATTCCGCCAGCCCCTGACTGCTCAGCCGCGCGCTCGTATGGTTTACAGCTGACCCACCTGACGAGCCTGACCCACCTGACGAGCTGAGGGAGCCGGATGACACTGATCGCCGATCGCTACGAGCTCGGCGACGCCCTCGGGCGCGGTGCGAAGGCCACTGTCTTCCGCGCCTGGGACACGCGGCTTCAACGCGAGGTCGCCGTCAAGGTCTTCACCACGGGCGACGGCTCGCCGGAGGATGGCGAACGCCGGCTTCGCGAGATCCGCCTGCTCGCCGGCGCGAACCACCCGCACCTGGTGACGCTTTTCGACGCTGATTGGCCGGCGGCCGAGGCGGCCGGAGCCGTCGGCGCCGGTGACGGTGCGCCACCGCAGCCGGGATTCCTGGTGATGGAACTCGTCGACGGGGAATCCCTTCGTCGGCGCATCGATCGGATCGGGGCCGACCCCGAACTCGCGCAGCGCGTGGTCGTCGAGCTGTCCGCGGCGCTCGCCTACCTGCACGAGCGCGGCATCGTGCATCGCGACCTGAAGCCCGAGAACATCCTGGTCGACGGCGCGACCGGCAGGCTGAAGCTCGTCGACTTCGGCATCGCGCAGCTCATCGGCGACGAGCACCTCACGGCAACGGGCGCCGTGCTCGGCACCGCCGCCTATCTCAGCCCCGAGCAGGTCGCCGGCGCAGAGGTGACAGCCGCGGCGGACGTGTATGCCCTCGCGCTCGTCGCACTCGAGACCCTCACCGGCGCGCGGGCTTTCCCCGGCAGCGCGATCGAGACGGCCGTCGCGCGAATGACACGCGACCCCGCCGTCCCCACCGAGTTGCCCGAGGGTTGGCGCGAGTTGCTCGCGGGGATGACAGCACGCGCGCCGGGGGAGCGGCCGAGCGCGGCCACCGTCGCAGCACAGGTGAGCGGGCTGCCTGCGTTGATGCGCGTTGCGGTCGGCGGCGCCGGGGATGCCGAGACGGCGGTTCTGTCGATGAGTGATCAGACTCTGGCGCTGGAAGGGGCGACCGGCGTGGCCGGGGGTGCCGGAATGGCTGGAGCGGCCGGCGCCGGTGCAACCACGGGCTTCACCAGCGCCGCTTCGGGCCGTGTCGTGAGCAGCCGCGACCCAGTCGATGCACGCCGCCGCCGCGGATCACTCGCCGCAGCGGGGGCCACCGCCCTCGTGGCTGCCGGGGCGCTGGCGCTGGCGCTGACGACGGGCCAGCACCCGAGCGTCAGTGCGCCAGCCGAATCCACCCCGTCGTCGACTCCGGCCCCGACCGTCACGCGCTTCCTTCCGCAGCCGGTCGTCACGAAGACGGTCCAGCCCGCGGCGCCGCCTGCCGGCGGCGGCCAGGCTTCTGTGCAGACCGGCGCCGGACCTCAAGAGAAGGCCGGTGCGCCGGCACCCGCGCGCGGCCATGGGAACGGCCACGGAAAAGGACACGGAAAGCACTGATCCCGCGTGTTCCGGCGCACTTCGCCGTTGCGTGCTTACGCTGAGGCATGGCCGCATCGAGTGGAACCGTGGTCGCCCTCGTCGGGAGTGGATCGACCGAGCTGATCGACGAGCTCAATGCTCTGCACAACGTTGACGCCTTCGCCGTCGCGGGCGACGAGGCCGACGCCGCGCGGCG
The DNA here is from genome assembly GCF_039538145.1 of Gryllotalpicola daejeonensis. NCBI lineage: Bacteria > Bacillati > Actinomycetota > Actinomycetes > Micrococcales > Microbacteriaceae > Gryllotalpicola > Gryllotalpicola daejeonensis. Next base: position 106,444 of record NZ_BAABBV010000001.1, read on the forward strand.
CATCAGACGCTCGCAGGCGTCGTACGTGGTGAGCGACGCCGACCCCCTCGCTCACGTCGCCGCAGCGTGGGTCGAGTTCTATGAGGACAAGGTGTCGCTTGAGACCCTGCTGATCGAGGCAGAAGTGGCGGCGGATGCCTTGCAAGCCGGCCGCGCTCAGTTGCCGGACTACTACCTGGTGCTCGACCCAGAGGCCGTCGAAGGCACCTGGCGGCACTGGTGGTTCGGGGCTTTGTCGAGCAAAGCGCCGACGCGGGTGCTTCCGCTGCCTGCGTCGTCGCGTGAGGTGCGGCGTCAACTGCGCAGCCTGCCGACGGCCCGCCCATGGCCCGATGCGTTCCCGAAGTGGTTGACGCAGTTGCAGTTCGAGGTGCCCGACCGGTTGAGTATCGAATAGATCACAGGTTCGAGAGCCGTTGGAAGAATCTTCCTAAGGCATCGAATCTGTGTTACACTATTCGTAAGTCCCCGCGCCACGAGGATGAGAGTACGAGCACCGCAGGCCCGGCCTGTGCTGTGTTCGGAGTTTGACCGGGAGGGGTCGAGCTGTGGCTGCTGTGGGCGGGGGTCTGCGCGAGGCGCTTGAGGCTGTCGCGCCGTTCGCGCCGCTTGCGTGCGCGGTCTTGACGGATGACCAGCTGGTCGGCGCCGCGCAGGCGGTGGAGGATCTGGCCCGCCAGGTCGAGGGTATGCAACTGGCGATCGCCCGCGAGGTCGACAACCGCACGGACGAGACTTTGGCTGAGGACTCCCTGGCGCGCAAGCTCGGGGCGAAGAAGCCCTGGGGCGCGCTGGAGACGGTGACCCGCACCTCCGCGAAGGACGCCCGCGAGCGGGTGGCCGAGGCGCGCCGGCTTGCGAAGCTGCCCGTGCTGGAGACCGCGGTCGACGAGGGTGTGCTGGGCCGGGCGCAGGCGGCGGCGATCATCGAGCCGCTGCTGCCGGCCACAGAGCGCGCCGACACCGCCCTCGTGGAGGCGGCATGCGAGAACCTCGTGGACCTGTCGAAAGTCCTGCCGGCGACCGCGGTCGTCGAAGCCGCCCAGGCGTGGGCGCTCGTGCTCGACCCCGACGGGGTGGAACCGGTGGAGAAAGCCGCGGTCGAGAAACGGTTCTTCCGGCTCGGGCGCGCCAAAGACGGCCTCGTGAAGTTCTCCGGCGCCCTGCCCGTGGAGCAGGCCGCCGCCATCCGCGCCGTACTGGACGCATACGTGAACCCGAGAGCCGGCGCATCGGTGGCCCTCACCCCGACCAGTGACTCTTCTGATGAGGTCGAACTCGGCGACCAGAAGCCGATGCTCGTGGCGACCGAGACGCAGCCGCCGACGGACATGCGCACCCCGGATCAGAAACGGGCAGATGTCATGCACGCCGTCTTCACCGCCGCCGCACGGGCGCCACAAACACCGAGCATGGGCGGGGCGCACCCGACGATCCTCGTCGTCGTGCCGAAGGAGGACTTCGACTCAGGGCACGGGGCGGCCCGCATCGACGGCGAAGACGAACCCATCAGCGCGAAGACGGCGAAGCGGATCGCCGAGAGCGGCGGCTACCAGGAAGTCCAGGTCGATCAGGCGGGGAAGATCCTCAACCTCGGCGACACGAAACGATGCGCCACGCCCTGGCAGCGCAAAGCCCTCGCCGTGCGCGACAAGGGCTGCATCATCCCCGGCTGCGCCATGCCCGCCCGATGGTGCGAAGTCCACCACATCCAACCCGATCGCGACGGCGGACCGACGGACATTTTGAACCTGACCCTGCTCTGCTGGTTCCACCACCACGACATCGACACCGGCCCCTACCAACTCCGCATGGGCGAGGACGGGACACCGGAAATCCGCTGGGTCTTCGGCAGCCACGCCACCGACTGGGTCAAAGCCGTCCACACCCCGAAACGCGACCTCACCACAGCCGCTTAAGGCATCCATCGAACACGCAGTTCCGCTCGGGGCGGCAGCCTGCGTCCGATGAAGCGTCATCGCCTGGCTGCCGCCTGAGCCGTGGCCTGCGAGAACGTGCGGCTGCGGCTCGGCACGAGTCTGTCCGCCGCGCGACCGCTTAGCGCGCGGCGCGGGCGCCGACCGGCGGCACGAGCAGGCCGCGGTCCTCGCGAATCCACACGAGCCCCGTCTCGCGCTTCTCTGCGCGGGGCGCAAAGCGATAGCGGTACACGCGCGCCCGCACGAAAGCCGGCGGCCGACCGGCGAACGGGTCGACGCGCAACAGCCGCAGCGTCGGCCGATCGGCCTGCAACAGGCGCACGAGCAGCATGTCGAACCATCCGCCGCCCTCTGCGCCCAGCGCGAGGAACCACATCAGCCAGTCGAGTCGCAGGTGGTACGGCGCGAACCACCGCGGCACCCGAGCGGGGTCGCCGGGCTTGCCGTGGAATTCGTATGCCCTCCAGCCGGATTGCCCGGCCGGGTCATCCGTGCCCTCGATGACAATCTCGTCGCGGCGTTTCGTCACGCTTCCGAACGCGCCGTACGCGTTGACCAGGTGCCAGCGGTTGAAGCTCGCATTCATCAGCTGGCGGCGCGCGAGCAGATTGCGAGTCGGCCACCATGACAGATACACGAGCAGGGCGGATGCCAGCAGCACCGGCACCGCGTACCAGAGCGGTATCCCGCCCGTGCTCGCGGTGTGCGCGGCGACGGGCCACGCCCACGAGGGGGTCACCGTGTGCCAAACCCCGTCGCTGATGCCCGAGAACAGCAGAACGACCGTGATCCAGTTGAGCCACGCGAAGTTCCCCGTCACGATCAGCCACAGCTGCGTGACGATCATCACCGCGGCGGCGATCGACGCGATCGGCTGCGGGGCGAACAGGAAGAACGGGCAGACGAGCTGCGCGAAATGGTTGCCGACGACCTCGCTGCGGTGGAACCACTTCGGCAGCAGGTGCGCCTGGCGGCTGAGCGGCCCGGGCATGGGCTGCGTCTCGTGGTGGTAGTACAGCGCGGTCAGATCGCGCCACTCCGGTCCGCCGCGCATCTTGATCATTCCGGCACCGAACTCGAGCCGGAACACGAGCCAGCGGGTGAGGAACAGGGTCGTGAGCGGCGTCGCGGTCGTTGACGATCCCAGCCAGGCGACCGTGAAGCCGGCTTCACAGAGCAGCGATTCCCACCCGAATCCGTAGAACGTCTGGCCGACGTTGACGATCGAAAGGTAGGCGAGCCAGAGCAGCAGGAACAGCACGGTGGTCAGCCACGGCTCGATGCGCTGAGGCAGCCCGGCGACGAGGCTCGCCGAGACGGCGACCCCTGCCCACGCGATGAGGCGAAGCATCCGATCGCTGTAATGCCAGCGAAAGACAGTGGGCTGCTTGCGCGCATACGCGAGCTGCAGGAAACGCGGCACGGGAAGCAGGCCGTGCTCGCCGAGCAAGGCCGGGAACTGATCGGCCGCGGAGAGGAAGGCGATCAGGAACACGGCGGCGACTCCGCGCTGCAGCACCTCGCGCGCGACGTCGTAGTCCCCGGTTCCCAGCCAGCTGAAGATCATGACGGGGGCGACCGTAGCGCGCTCGGCCGCGCGATGACACCCCTTCACCCGCGGCGGGGCCGACCGTAGGGTGGGGGCATGTCCAGCGGCCGCGCGATCGTCGTCGGCTCGGGGCCGAACGGGCTCGCGGGCGCCGTCACCCTCGCGCGGGCGGGCCTCGCGGTGACGGTGTTCGAGCGCTCAGAGCACATCGGCGGGGGAGCCGCGACGCGCGAGCTCACGCTGTCGGGATTCCATCACGACGTCGGCTCTGCGGTGCACCCGATGGCGGTGCACTCCGAGTTCTTCCGGCGCTTCGGGCTCGACCAGCGCGTCGAGCTGCTGACGCCCGAGCTGTCGTACGGCCACGCGCTCGGCGACGCCGCGCAGAAGGGCGGCGCGACCGCTGCGCTCGCGTGGCGCGACCTCGAGCGCACGGCGAAGGGACTGGGGCCGGATGCCTCGACGTGGCGCCGCCTGCTCTGGCCGCTGGCGGCAGACGCCGACCGCGTCGCGGAGGTCATCGGGGGCTCGTTCCTGCCGCCGCCGCACCTCGTCGTCGCACTGCGCCTCGGCCTGCGCGGGCTCGAGCAGGGCTCGCAGCTGTGGAACACGGCGTTCATGACGGATGCCGCGCCCGCGCTGCTCACGGGCGTGATCGCCCACACCAACAAGCGGCTGCCGGCCCTGGGTGCGGCCGCCCCCGGCCTCGTGCTCGCGGCGTTCGCCCACGCCCGCGGCTGGCCGGTGCCACGCGGGGGCAGCGGGGCGATCACGCAGGCGTTGGTCGACGACCTGCGCGCCCACGGCGGGCGAGTCGAGACCGGGGTCGAAATCGAAGACATCGCGGAGCTGGCCGACGCCGACGTGGTGCTGCTGGACATCACGCCGCGCGCCTTCGCGAAGATCGCGGGGGAGCGACTTCCCGCGCCGTACCTCGCTGCCATGCGCGCCTTCCGCTACGGCGACGGCATCGCCAAGGTGGACTTCGCGCTCAGCGACCCCGTGCCGTGGGCTGCGGCAGAGTTGCGCGATGCCGTGACGATCCACGCGGGGGGAACCCGCGCCGACATCGCGCGGTCGGAAGGCGAGGTGGCGAGCGGGCGACTGCCGGAGCATCCGTATCTGCTCCTCAGCCAGCCCACCGTGATCGACGCGACGCGCGCACCGGAGGGCAAGCACGTGCTGTGGGCCTACTCGCACGTGCCGGCTGGCAGCGAGGCCGACCGCACCGAGGCGATCACCGCCGAGATTGAGCGCTTCGCCCCGGGCTTCCGCGACACCGTGCTTGCGAGCACCGCCACCTCGGCGCGCGAGCTCGAGTTGATGGACCCGAACTTCATCGGCGGCGACATCGCCTCAGGGGCCACCTCGACGCTGCAGCTGGTGGCGCGCCCCCTGCCGCGCCGGTCGCCGTGGCGCACGCCTCTTCCGGGCGTGTATCTGTGCGGCGGATCGACCGCGCCGGGGCCCGGCGTGCACGGCCAGTCGGGGTGGCAGGCCGCGCGACTCGCGGTAAAGGAGTTGCACATTGCATCTTCCGATCCGCTGCTGTCCACGCAGCCGATTTAGGGCCCGATCAGCCGGAATAACACGCCGACGATTTCCGGCAACTCCTTTACTGATGTAAACTTGTTGGTTCATGCGCGCCCTAAGGCCCCCGAACGGGGGTCGCGCTAAGCCCCTGGGAGGCAGACGACGGCGGCCAAGAGAGCCGCCGGGTCAGTCGCTCAATCAGGAAGGAACCATGAGTTCTCACGCACAGTCCAATCCCACACGAGCAGCCCGACCCATCTCGCGCCCGCGCCCGCGGAAGCTGCGCCTCGACGACATCCAGGTCGTCGACACGACCATGCTGAAGCGCGCACTGCGCGGCACCGTGGTCGGCAACACCATGGAGTGGTACGACGTCGGTGTCTACGGCTACCTCGCCGTCACGATGGGCGCCGTCTTCCTGCCCACCGCCGCGGCGAGCGTGCAGGTGCTCTTCTCGCTCGGCGTCTTCGCCGCGACCTACATCGCCCGCCCGCTCGGCGGCATCATCTTCGGCCGCCTCGGCGACCGCGTCGGGCGCCAGAAGGTGCTCGCGACGACGCTGATCATGATGGCCTCGGCGACGTTCATCGTCGGCCTCATTCCCTCGTACTCGACGATCGGCCCGGCCGCACCCGTGATCCTCGTCGTGATGAAGCTGCTGCAGGGCTTCTCGACCGGTGGCGAGTACGCCGGCGTGACGACCTTCGTCAGCGAATACGCGCCCGACCGACGTCGCGGCTTCTTCGGGGGATTCCTCGACCTGGGCTCCTACCTGGGCTTCGCCGTCGGCGCCCTGATGGTCTCGATCATGCAGCTCACCATGGGCAACCAGGCGATGCTCGACTTCGGCTGGCGCATCCCGTTCCTCATCGCCGGCCCGATCGGCGCGATCGCGGTCTACTTCCGCCTCAAGATCGAGGAGTCGCCCGCGTTCAAGGCGATGAACGACGCGGTGGATGCCATCGAGGGCCCCGCCCCCGAGACCGGCGTGCTCAGCATCCTGCGCACGCAGTGGAAGCCGCTGCTCATCGCGATCGTGCTCGTCGCTATGGCGAACACCGTCGGCTACGCGCTCACCAGCTACATGCCGACCTACCTGACCGACACGCTCGGCTACGACGCGGTGCACGGCACGCTCGTCACCATCCCGGTGCTCGTCGTGATGTCGGCCGGAATCCCCCTCGCGGGCATGCTCTCTGACCGCATCGGCCGCCGCCCGACCACCTGGATCGGCGCCGCCGCCATGGGTGTCTTCGCGATCCCCGCGTTCCTGCTGCTCGCGGTCGGCGACGTCTGGTCGACCTTCGTGGGCCTGTTCCTGATGGCCATCCCGACGGCACTGCTCGTCGGAACGATGGCGTCCGCGCTGCCCGCGCTGTTCCCGACCTCGATGCGCTACGGCTCGATGGGCATCTCGTACAACATCGCGGTCGCGGTGTTCGGCGGCACGGCCCCGGTGTTCATCCAGGCGATCATGCAGGCCACGGGCGACTCGATGACCCCGGCGTACTACCTGATCGGCTTCGCGGTCGCGGGCGCCCTCGCGGCCTTCGGTCTGCGCGAGTCCGCACGCCGCCCGCTGCCCGGTTCGATGCCGGCTGTCGAGACGCCGGCCGAGGCGATCGAGCTCGTCGAGACCCAGGACGAGAACGAGCTCATCGACCTCGACGAGCTTCCGCTCGACGAGCCGGTGAAGGTGGCATAACCGCCGCCCACCTGCGTCATCCGGCGGAGCCGGGTGCGTGCTCACAGATACCCTGAGAGCGTGCACCCGGCTCCGTCTCTGTCTGCCCGCTCCCAAGCTCTGCTCGAGGAGATGAGCAGCCGCGTCGTCGTCGCCGACGGGGCGATGGGAACGATGATTCAGGCGCAGGACCCGAGTCTCGACGACTACCAGCAGCTCGAGGGCTGCAACGAGATCCTCAACGTCACCCGGCCCGACATCATCGCGGGCATCCACGATGCCTACTACGAGGTCGGAGTCGACGCGGTCGAGACGAACACCTTCGGGGCGAACTGGTCGAACCTCTCCGACTACGGCATCGACGACCGCATCGAAGAGCTGGCCGCCGCCGGGGCCCGCATCGCACGCGAGCGCGCCGAGGCATGGCAGAGCCGCGACGGCCGGCCGCGCTGGGTGCTCGGCTCGATCGGTCCGGGCACCAAGCTGCCGAGCCTCGGCCACACCACCTACGCGCACCTGCGCGACACCTTCGCTCAGCAGGCCGCGGGACTCATCGCGGGCGGCGCCGACGCGTTCCTCGTCGAGACCTCGCAGGACCTGCTGCAGACCAAAGCGGCGATCAACGGCTGCAAGGCGGCGAGCGCGGCCTCAGGCATCCGCCTGCCCATCTTCGTCGAGATCACGATCGAGACGACCGGCACGATGCTCATGGGCTCAGAGGTCGGGGCGGCGCTGACGGCGATCGAGCCGCTCGGCGTCGACGCGATCGGTCTCAACTGCGCCACCGGCCCCGACCTGATGAGCGAGCACCTGCGCTACCTGTCGAAGCACTCGCGCGTGCCGGTCATGTGCATGCCGAACGCCGGGCTGCCGGTGCTCGGCAAGAACGGCGCGGAGTACCCACTGCAGCCGGGCGAGCTCGCGACGGCGCACGAGCAGTTCGTGCGCGAGTTCGGTCTGGGCCTCGTCGGCGGCTGCTGCGGCACGACGCCCGAGCACCTGAAGGCCGTGGTCGAGCGCGTGGGCCGCGCTGCCGCGACCGCCCGCACGATCGAGCTGGACCCGGGCGTCGCGAGCCTCTACCAGCACGTGCCGTTCGAGCAGGACGCGTCGTGCCTCGCGATCGGCGAGCGCACCAACGCGAACGGCTCCAAGGCCTTCCGCGAGGCGATGCTCGAGGGCCGCTGGGACGACTGCGTCGAGATCGCGCGCAACCAGATCCGCGCGGGCGCGCACCTCTTGGATGTCTGCGTCGACTACGTGGGCCGCGATGGCGTGGCGGATGCCCGTGAAGTGGTCTCTCGCCTCGCGAGCGCCTCGACCCTGCCGCTCGTGATGGACTCCACCGAGCCCGCCGTGCTGCAGGCCGGCCTCGAGCTCATCGGCGGCCGCCCGGTCATCAACTCGGTCAACTTCGAAGACGGCGACGGGCCCGAGTCGCGCTTCGGCCGCATCATGCCGCTCATCAAGGAGCACGGCGCCGCCGTCGTCGCGCTCACAATCGACGAGCATGGCCAGGCGCGCACGGCAGAGGGCAAGGTCGCGATCGCCTCGCGCCTCATCGACGCGCTGACGGGGGAGTGGGGCCTCGAGGTCACCGACATCATCGTCGACTGCCTCACCTTCCCCATCGCCACGGGGCAGGAGGAGACCCGCCGCGACGCGATCGAGACGATCTCGGCGATCAAGCAGATCACAGCGAAGTACCCGGGCGTGCACACGACCCTCGGCATCTCGAACGTGTCGTTCGGGCTCAACCCGGCTGCCCGCCAGGTGCTCAACTCGGTGTTCCTGCACGAAGCCGTGCAGGCCGGCCTCGACTCGGCGATCATCGACGCCGCAAAGATCGTGCCGCTCGCGTCGCTTCCCGACGAGCAGCGCCAGGTCGCGCTCGACCTCGTCTGGGACCGCCGCCGCTACGACGCCGACGGCAATCTCGAGTACGACCCGCTCGCCCGTATGCTCGAGATCTTCGCCGGCGTCGACACGAAGGCGCTGCGCGACCAGCGCGCCGCAGAGCTCGCCGCCCTGCCCGTGGGCGAGCGACTCGAGCGGCGCATCATCGACGGCGAGGCGAAGGGCCTGGAATCCGATCTCGATCTCGCGATGGACGCCGAGAACGGGCCGGGCCTCAGCCCGCTCGACATCATCAACGTGCACCTGCTCGAGGGCATGAAGGTCGTCGGCGAGCGCTTCGGCGCGGGCGAGATGCAGCTGCCGTTCGTGCTGCAGTCGGCCGAGGTGATGAAGGCCGCCGTCGCCTACCTCGAGCCGCACATGGACAAGAGCGCTGCGAGCGGCGGCAAGGGCCGCATCGTGCTCGCGACGGTGCGCGGCGACGTGCACGACATCGGCAAGAACCTCGTCGACATCATCCTGACGAACAACGGCTACGACGTCGTGAACCTCGGCATCAAGCAGCCGATCACCGACATCATCGCCGCGGCCGAAGAGCACAACGCCGACGTCATCGGCATGAGCGGCCTGCTCGTGAAGTCGACCGTCGTGATGAAAGAGAACCTGCTCGAACTGAACCAGCGCGGCCTGGCAGGGCGCTGGCCGGTGCTGCTCGGTGGTGCGGCGCTCACCCGTGCGTATGTCGAGGACGACCTGGCCGACCTGTTCGAGGGCACTGTGCGCTACGCGCGCGATGCCTTCGAGGGACTCGCGCTGATGGAGCCGCTCGTCAAGATCGCGCGAGGGGCGGCGCCGGATGCCGTGGGACTGCCGCCCCTCAAGAAGCGCATCCACCGCGAGGGCTCGCAGCTGACTCTGACCGAGCCGGAGTCGATGCCGGCGCGGTCCGACGTCGCGGTCGACAACCCCGTGCCCGCGCCGCCGTTCTGGGGCACCCGCATCGTGCGCGGCATCCCGCTCGCCGACTTCTCCGCGTTCCTCGACGAGCGCGCGACATTCATGGGGCAGTGGGGGCTGAAGCCCGGGCGCGGCGATTCGGGAAAGAGCTACGAGCAGCTCGTCGAGACCGAGGGCCGGCCGCGGCTGCGGTACTGGCTCGATCGCATCCTCGCGGAGGGCCTGCTCGAGGCATCCGTCGCCTATGGGTATTTCCCCGTCGTCGCTGATGGCGACGACGTCGTCGTGCTGCACCACGGCGACGACACCGGTGCGCTGGGTGCGCCGGGCGTGCTCGCGCCCGACGGCGGCTCGGGTGGCGCGATCGGCACCGAGCGGCTGCGCTTCCACTTCCCGCGCCAGCGGCGCGACCGGCACCTGTGCCTGGCGGACTTCGTGCGCTCGCGCGAGTCCGGTCAGATCGACGTGATGCCCGTGCAGCTGGTCACCGCGGGGGAGTCGGTCAGCCGCGCGACGGCGAAGATCTTCGCCGAGAACCGCTACCGCGACTACCTCGAGCTCAACGGCCTCGCCATGCAGCTCACCGAGGCGCTGGCCGAGTACTGGCATGCGCGCATCCGCGCCGAGCTGGGGTTCGCAGCTGAGGAGCCCGCCTCGGTCGACGGGCTGTTCAAGCTCGAGTACCGCGGAGCCCGCTTCTCGCTGGGCTACCCCGCGTGCCCCGAGATGGAGGACCGGCGCAAGGTCGTCGAGCTGCTGCGCCCTGAGCGCATCGGAGTCGAGCTTTCCGAGGAGCTGCAGCTGCACCCGGAGCAGTCGACCGATGCGTTCGTCTTCCACCACCCCGAGGCGAAGTACTTCAGCGTCTGATCAGAGCTTCGCCCGCCGCAGCGCCGCCAGCACAGGTCGGCCGACGAGCGCGATGCCGACGACGGTCGTGATCGCGCGCACGGTGTCCCAGGTGAGCGTCGAGGTGGCGAGCGAATACAGCACGAACGCCTTGAGGTTGGCGAGCATGCCGGCGTCGGCGGTGTACGAGATGCTCGACCCGCTCGCGATCGCGAACGGCCAGAACCACAGGTTCAGCAGCGCCCCGACGAGCCACGAGGCGATGGCGCCGTATGCCGCGAGCATCACGACCTCGACGCCCTTGCTCGCACGCCCCGCCCGCACCCGCGGCAGCAGTCCGGCGCCCGCGCCCACCCAGGCGCACGCGAACAGCTGAAACGGCAGCCACGGGCCGATGCCGCCGGTGATCACCGCCGACGCCGCGACGACGATGAGCCCCAGCAGGAAGCCGAACCGCGCGCCGAGCGCGCGCCCGGCGAGGATCAGCACGATGAACACCGGCTCGATGCCGCCGACCGTGTCGCCGAGCACACGGGCGGCGGCCCCGATCGCCCCGAGCACGCCCAGCAGCGCGACCGCCTTCGCGCTGGCGAACTGCCGATCGAGGGCAAGCGCGAGCACCGCGACGATCGCGGGAACCAGCGCGAGCGCGAGATAGGGCACGGCGCGCTGCGCATCCTGCGGAAGAGCGGGTGCGACGAACGGCCACGCGAACCCGGCCGCCGCCACGATGCTGCCCGCAATGAGCGCGAGGCCGCGCCAGTCGAGGCGTGGGCGAGATGCAGAACGGATGCCTGCGAGCTGGGCGTTCGCCGTCATGAGGCGACCTCCGCCAGGCCCACCAGCCGCCCTGCCTCGAGCCGAAGCGTGCGGTCGGCGAGCGCGGCCGCGAACTCGACCTCGTGCGTCGCGAACAGCACCGCCGTGCCTGAGCTCGCGGCGCGTGCGAGGGCGTCGGCGACCTGCTCGCGGGCGGCTGAGTCGAGCCCGCGCACCGGCTCGTCGACGAGCAGAACCGCCGGGTCGGCGGCAAGCTGCAGCGCGACGGTGAGACAGAGTCGCTGCCCGCCGGAGAGGTCTCGTGGATGGGTCTCGGCAAGCGCGTCGTGTGCGGCGCCGTGGCCGGGGCATGCCTGTAGCTGCACCCCGAGCAGCGCGAGGAAACGCTCGAATGTCGGCACGACGGGCCGGAACCGCCGATCACCGCGGCGACACTCGGCGGCGACCGAATCGGTGACGAACAGGTCGTCGACGAGCTCGGGCACGAGCGCGACCGCCGCGTGCCGCGCGCGCGGCTTCAGCGCGTGGACGTCATCTCCTCGGACGAAGACGCGCCCGGCCTCGTCAGGAAGCGCCATCGCCCCGAGCAGCGAGGACTTCCCCGCACCATTCGGGCCGGTGAGTGCCACGAGCTCGCCCTCGCGCAGCTCGAGCGACACGCCATCGACGGCCGCCCGTTCGCCGTGTCGCACGCTCACCGCGCGCACCTCGACCACGACCCCTCCGTCGGACTTGAACGAGGACACCATTTTTGGAGCTGACAGCACCATTTCTGACCCGGAATGCACCAATGGTGCTGGGGCAGCACCATTGGTGCCGGGGCGGCACCGTTGGTGCTGTCGGCTGGAAAAATGGTGCTCTCGTTCAAGTGCTGTCGGGGGAATGGCCGACTCGCGCAGCTCACCGTCCGTGATCGCCAGCCAACGGTCGGCGACCTCCGCGAACCAGGCGATGCGGTGCTCCGCCACCACCACGCAGACGCCCGCCTCGTGTGCCATGGCCGCGAGCGCGGCCACCACGCGTGGGCGCGCGGAGGCGTCGAGCTCGGCGAGCGGCTCGTCGACGAGCAGCAGCGTCGGGTGCTCGACGACTGCCGCCGCGAGCGCCACCAGCTCGGCCTCACCCGCGGACAGCGCGGTGATCGGGCGGCCGATCAAGTGGGCGATGCCCAGGCGGCCGGCCACTTCGGCCACGCGCGCATCGACGATGACCGGGGCGACACCGCGCAGCGTCAGGGCGAAGCCGATCTCTTCCCCCACTGTCTCGCCGAGGAAGCCCGCCCGAACGCGCTGCGCCACCGCACCGACGAATCCCGCGGTTTCGCGCGGGGGAACGGCGGCGCGATCGACGCCGCCGACCTCGACGATGCCGGTCTGCACTCCGCGGTCGGCGTGCTGGAACAGTCCGGAGAGGGCGTCCAATACCGTCGACTTCCCCGAACCCGTCGCGCCAGTCAGCACGGTGAGCGTGCCGGGGGAGAGGGACAGAGACGGGATCGACAGGGTCCAACCGCGCGATCGGCCGCCGCCGCGGCGGCCGCCGTCGCTGACGCCTTCGCCGCGGACGTTGCAGACGCCTTCGCCGTGGACGTCGCTGACGCCGTCGGGCCTGATCAGCACGGCATCCGCGACTCGCACGGGCACCTCGCAGGCGCCCTCGACCCGTCGCGCAGCCGCAAAGCCGCGCAGCTCGAGCGAGGCGGCGAGGGCGACGGCGCGCTCGATAGCGTCCTCGAGCACGGGCACCAGCGCACTCGGCCCCGGCCGCTCGCCGCGCAACCGGGCGGCTCGTGCGGCGCGGCGCAGCGAGGCACCGAGCGCGGGCAACGTCTGCCATGCGATCACGAGGGCGCGGGCGGATGAACGCAACGGCCCGCGGCGGGCCGCGGCCGCGAACCAGGGACGCACGTCCCACAGCGCGTTGAGCACGCCGAAGCCGAGGATCACCGCGGCGAACGGGACAGCGGTGAGCAGCAGGCGGCCGATGCCGTCCGCCGTCACAGGGCCGAGCAGGGTGACGCCGGTGAATGGCGCGGGAAGTGAGATGACAGGGAGTGAGAGCAGGGGGATGCCCGTGCCTCCGGCCCCCGCGAACACCGCGCCGTAGACGACCCGCACCCCTGCGAACACCGCCGCGAAGACGGCGGCCTGGCGCAGCGGGGCCGATCGGAAGCGCGGCCGCGGGCGGGCCGGAACCGTCATGGGCTATCCCTTGGGCGGTGTGGTGTCGGTGCCGGTCGTGAACTTCAGCCCCAGCGTCTGGCCCGGCTTCAACTGCTGAGTGGTGATGCCGCTGGTGGCGTAGCTCCACTTCCCGGCGGCGGAATCGCGCACCCAGAACGCCCAGTAGGCGAACGCGGCGGGCATGCCCGCGCAGGTCTCGGTGTACGCGGCCTTGCCCGGCACTTCGATCGGCTTCGACGCGGAGGGCTCGCCGTTGACGCGGCAGACGACCTGGTCGCCGTACTTCTTGGTGCCCTCGGTCGAGACGCCGATCTGCTTCAGCGCGGCCGCGGCGGTCATCGGCTCGCCGGTCTTGGCGCACGCGCTAACGTCATCGCCGCCGAGCAGGCCGAACTGCACCGTGACGAACACGCCGGGGCAGGTCTCTGCGGTGAAAGAAGGCGTGGCCGGAACGATCGTCGGAGCGCCGGTAATCGGCTGCACCTCGGGTGAGCCCCCGATGGTGCCGCTCGGCGCCGGCGATCCTGCACACCCCGCGAGCGCGAGAGCCGTGACAGCAGCGAGGACGAAAGCGGGGAGCGTGCGACGCATGGGCTCAAGGGTACCGGCGGCTGAGGCTCGCTCTTTTTCGCAGGGGTCTTGTGCGAAGCATCCTGTCGCCCTAACCTACAACCAAATGGTTGTAGAACGTGACCTGCGAGGCGGCGACGAGGCGGTGGATCTCATCTTCCACGCGCTCGCCGACGCAACCCGGCGCGACATCGTGGCCAGGGTGTTGCAGCGGCCGCACTCGGTCTCAGAGCTCGCGGCCGGCTATGCGATGAGCTTCGCGGCCGTGCAGAAGCACGTCGCGGTGCTCGAGAGGGCGGCGCTCGTGAGCAAGGAACGCAAAGGGCGCGAGCAGCTCGTCAGCGGCGAGGTCGACACGATCGCGCGGGCCCAGGAGCTGCTGCGCGGCTACGAGCAGCTCTGGCGGGCGCGCGTCGATGCGATCGACGCGCTTCTCGCCGCAGACACCAGCGCCGACACCAGTGCCGATACCAGCGACAACTCAGATCAACGCGACAGAAAGTAGGAGGGCGTCATGCCTGTCATCTCATCCGAGCGGGATGCCGAAGCCCGCAGCCTCACCATCGTGTGCGAGTTCCCGGCACCGGTTGAGCGCATCTGGCAGCTCTGGGAGGACCCGCGCCAGCTCGAGAAGTGGTGGTGCCCCGAACCGTACCCGGCGACCTTCGAGACGCACGACCTGACTCCCGGCGGCACGTCGGAGTACTTCAACACCGGTCCCAACGGCGAATTCCAGCGCGCCTGGTGGGCCACCACCGCGGTCGACAAGCTGCGCCGCATCGAGTTCGACGGCGGCCTCGCCGACAACGACACGAAGGCGCACGACCCCGACGGAGTGATGCACGGCACGATCACGCTCGAGCCGATCGAGCTCGGCGGGAAGCCTGGGACCCGCATGACGGCGCTGACCGTCTTCGACTCCGTGCCCTACATGGAGAAGATGCTGGCCATGGGCCACGAAGAGGGCTCGAAGATGGCGCTGAGCCAGATCGACGGGCTGCTCACCGGCATCCCCGCGTGAGCCACGCGCCAAGGCGACGAACGGCGAGCCGAGACGCGCCGCCTATTGACTTCTAGTCAGTAGTGATAGCGTCCCCTTATGACAACGGGGTCATCACAGGAGTCACCAGCCGAGGGCTACGACCACGACGTGGTGGTCATCGGATCCGGATTCGGCGGCTCGGTGGCCGCGCTGCGGCTTGCGGAGAAGGGCTACGACGTCCTGGTCTATGAGGCCGGCCGGCGCTTCGCCGACGAGGACTTCGCCACGACGAACTGGGACCTGAAGAACGCGCTGTGGGCGCCGGCGCTCGGCTGGTACGGCCCGCAGAGGCTGCACAAGCTGCCGGACGTCCTGATTCTCGCCGGGGCAGGTGTCGGCGGCGGCTCGCTCAACTACGCGAACGTGCAGTACGTGCCGGGGGAGCCGTTCTTCACGAGCGGCAGCTGGGCGGGCATCACCGATTGGCAGCGTGAGCTCGCCCCGCACTACGCGCTGGCGAAGCGGATGCTGGGCACGGTCGAGCACTACCCGTATGACGGCTCCGCCGAGCAGCTCATGCGGAAGGTCTCGGTGCGCCTCGGCGTGCCAGAGACGTTCCGCACAGCCCCGACCGGCGTCTTCTATGGCAGGCCGAAGAGCGACGGCTCGATCGCCAGGGGCGAGACGGTGGCAGACCCGTTCTTCGGTGGCGAGGGACCCGCCAGAACGAGCTGCACGCTCTGCGGGAACTGCATGGTCGGCTGCCGCGTCGGGGCGAAGAACTCGCTCACCAAGAACTACCTCTGGCTCGCCGAGCGCCGCGGTGCGGTGATCGAGCCGATGCGCACCGTGACGTCGGTGCGGCCGATCGACCCGGCCGACCCGACGCGCGGCTTCGAGGTGACCACCGAGCGCACGGGCACGGCGCTGACGCCGAAGGAGCGCCGCACCGTCACCGCGGGCCAAGTCGTTTTCGCAGCGGGCGCCTGGGGCACGCAGAAGCTGCTGCACGCACTCAAGAGCCGGGGCGAGCTGCCCGAACTTTCGCCGGCGCTGGGGCGGCTGACGCGAACGAACTCCGAGGCGCTCGACGGCGCGCTCGCCGTGCGCGTGCCCGACGGCGCGGCACTCACCGAGGGCTCGGCGATCACGACCTCGCTCTACGTCGACGAGAAGACGCACGTGCAGAACGTGCGATACGGCGCGGGCTCGAACGCCCTGATGGCGCTCGTGACGGTGCTCGCCCCCGGCGGCAAGCCGCTGCACAAACGGGTCGGCTTCCTGCTCGGGCGGCTCGCGAGGCATCCGCTCATCGAACTGCGCGCCATGGTGCCGTGGCGCGCGACCGAGCGCGGTGTCATCGCGCTCGTCATGCAGAGCGCGGACAACTCGCTGACGGTGAGCGCGAAGCGTCGGATGCTGGGCGGAATCGGCCTCACCAGCAGGCAGGGCGACGGCGAGCCGAACCCCGACTGGTTGCCGCAGGCGCACCGCGCCGCGGAGGCGATGGCCGAGCAGCTCGAAGAGGACACGGGCGTGAAGGCCCTCGCTCGGGGCAGCTGGCTCGAGCTGTTCGGAGTGCCGCTCACCGCGCACTTCCTCGGCGGTGCGACCATCGCAGCGAATCCCGCGAACGGCGTGGTCGACGCCTATCACCGTGTCTGGAACTACCCGGGGCTGCACATCGTCGACGGTTCGACGGTGTCGGCGAACCTCGGCGTGAACCCGTCCCTGACCATCACGGCACAGGCGGAGCGTGCGCTCTCGCTGTGGCCTACGCGGGGTGAAGCGGACCTGCGGCCGGCGCAGGGCGAGCCCTATGTCGAGCTCACGCCCGAGCTCCCCGCCGTGCCGGGCGGCGCCTTGACCCGATCGTGATCTGAGCGCACTTGACCCGTGCAACGGGCACGGGCAGGCTGTCCTGCGGATCAACGGTGATCCGGGGGATCGCGCAAGCGCCGACGCGTCGAGCAACGATCACAACGACGTGGTCGCCGACCCCATGGGACTGTGACGAGTCGGTCCGAGCGCACGTCTTCGAAGCCGGGAGGGGCTCCGAGGACGCCCCCTGCCCGCGCCGCGTTCGCGAAGCCATATCGGTGGAGCACGCGTTAGCGAAGCCGTTGGGCAGGGAACAGCCCGGGCATGACTGCTGACGCCGATTCGATCAAGATTCCCGGGGCGCCCGGCCCCGAACCCGCCCCTCTCGACGAGCCCACGCAGCCGCGCGGACCCCTGCCGCCGAAGCCCGACCAGTCGGGCCCCGACACCTACACGCCCACCGGCGCGCCGACCACCACCCCGCAGGACGCCGTCGCCCAGCAGGGCGAGCGCCTCACGACCGCGCAGGGCGCGCCGCTGCGCGACACCGACCACTCGCTCAAGGCCGGCCGCCGCGGCCCCGTGCTGCTGCAGGACCACCACCTGCGCGAGAAGATCACGCATTTCGATCACGAGCGGATTCCTGAGCGCGTCGTCCACGCGCGGGGTGCTGCCGCGCACGGCGTCTTCGTCGCCAACGGCGAGGCGGAGCGCTACACGAGCGCCGCGTTCCTCAAGGCGGGAACGACGACAGAGACCTTCGTGCGGTTCTCCACCGTGCTCGGCTCGCGCGGCTCGGCCGACACCGTGCGCGACACCCGCGGCTTCGCGACGAAGTTCTACACGAGCGAGGGCGTCTACGACCTCGTCGGCAACAACATCCCCGTGTTCTTCATCCAGGACGCGATCAAGTTTCCCGACATCATCCACGCGGGCAAGCCGCACCCCGACCGCGAGATCCCGCAGGCGCAGTCGGCGCACGACACCTTCTGGGACTTCGTCTCGCTGCACACCGAGGCGCAGCACCACACCATCTGGAACATGTCAGACCGCGGCATCCCGCGCTCGTACCGCATGATGCAGGGCTTCGGCATCCACACCTTCCGCCTCGTCAAGACGGAGGCGGACGGCAGCCTCGCGACCACGCTCGTCAAGTTCCACTGGCGCCCGCGGCTCGGCACACACGCCGTCACGTGGGAGGAGGCGCAGCTGATCTCGGGTAAGGACCCCGACTTCCACCGCCGCGACCTCGCCGACGCGATCGAGGCAGGCGCGTACCCCGAGTGGGACTTCGGCATCCAGGTCTTCCCCGACACCGAGGATCAGACCTTCCACGGCATCGATCTGCTCGACCCGACCAAGATCGTGCCGGAGGAGCTCGCACCGATCGTCGTCGTCGGCACGATGACGCTCAACCGGAACCCCAGCAACTACTTCGCAGAGACCGAGCAGGTCGCCTTCCACCCCGGCCACCTCGTGCCGGGCATCGATGTGACGAGCGACCCGCTGCTGCAGGGGCGCCTGTTCTCGTACCTCGACACGCAGATCTCGCGCCTCGGCGGCCCGAACTTCGGCCAGCTGCCGATCAACCGGCCGCACGCCGAGATCAACGACATGCTGCGTGACGGGATGCATCAGACCGTGGTGCACCGCGGCGTGGCGCCGTACCACCCGAACTCGCTCGACGGCGGGTGCCCGTTCCCGGCGATGGTCACCGGCGGCGAGGCGTTCACCGACGTGCCGCAGCCGATCCAGCAGGACGTCGTCACCCGTGAGCAGCCCGCGAGCTTCGACGACCACTTCTCGCAGGCGCGCCTCTTCTACCGCTCGCTGACGCCGGTGGAGCAGCTGCACGTGAAGCAGGCCTACGCGTTCGAGCTCGGCAAGGTGTACGAGCAGGCGATCAAGGAGCGCCAGCTGCAGTGCCTGGCCAACATCGATGCGGAGCTGTGCGCGTTCGTCGCGAACGAGCTCGGTCTGCCGGCGCCTGCGCCCACCGAAGTGGTGCCCGACGTCGAGATCAGCCCGGCGCTGCGCATGGTGACCGACGTGGCCTGGCCGGCAGACGGCCGCCAGGTCGGGATCGTGGTCGATGACGATACGGATGCTTCGGCCGTGGCATCCGTTCGCGAGACGCTCCACGCGGCGGGCGTGACGCCGCTCGTCATCGCGCCGCACGGCGGAAAGGTGGGCGGCCTCGACGTGCAGCGCAGTTTCCACACCGCCACCAGTGTCGAGCTCGACGCGGTGATCGTGCTGGCGCCCGCGGTCGACCCACGCGTGCTCGAGCTGCTGCGCGAGGCGTTCCGTCACGACAAGGCGATCGGTGTCTCCAGTGATGCCGAGCCGCTGCTGCCCGACGTCGGCGTTCCCGCCACTGCGCCCGGTGTCGTCACCGGCGATGCGGCGGCCGTCGCAGCCGGAGTCCTCGACTTGCTGCCTGCGCACCGTGTCTGGGCGCGCGAAGGGGTGTAGAAGAGGAACTGCACGTTGAGTGAAGTTGTGTGTGCAGTCCGGGTGTGATCGGAAAGGGCATCCAAAAATGACAACGGCGTCAGCATCTGAATCATCTGCAGCGGGGGGAACGGGCACCGTCAGGAGCCTCATTCCGGCGAGGCTCGACCGGCTCCCGTGGACGAAGTTCCACTGGTCGATCGTGGTGGGGCTCGGCGTGGCGTGGATCCTCGACGGTCTCGAGATCCAGATCGTCGCGGCGAACGGCTACGCAGACACCCTCAACCTGTCGCCCACTCAGGTCGGCCTCGTCGGAACCACGTACCTTGTCGGCCAGGTCATCGGGTCGCTGTACTTCGGGTGGCTGTCAGACCGGCTGGGCAGGCGCCGCTTGTTCATTCTGACCCTCGCCGTCTACCTGATCGGCTCGGGCATCGCCGGCTTCGCGTTCTCGCTGTGGTTCCTGCTGATCTTCCGCTTCATCGCGGGGGCGGGCATCGGCGGCGAGTACGCGGCGATCAACTCCGCGATCGACGAACTCATCCCGTCGCACTATCGCGGCAGGGTCGACATCGCCATTAACGGCACTTACTGGGGTGGCGCGGCGATCGGCGCCGCCGCGAACATCTTCCTGCTGAACCCGGACATCTTCCCGGTCGACTGGGGCTGGCGCATCGGCTTCTGGATCGGCCCCGTGATCGGTCTGTTCATCATCTATCTGCGACGTCACATCCCGGAGAGCCCGCGCTGGCTCATCACGCATGGCCGCGCACAGGAAGCCGAAACCACCATCGACGACATCGAGCAGCGCGTCGAGGCGTCCGGCGGGAGTCTGAAACCGGTCGAGGACTCGCAGGCGATCCAGCTGAGGCCCATCGAGTACGTGCCTTTCCGGGTGATCGTCGGCGTGCTCTTCCGGAAATATCCGAAGCGCACGCTGACCGCCGCCGCCATGATGATCACGCAGTCGTTCCTGTACAACGCGATCTTTTTCACCTACGCGCTCGTCCTGCAGAACTTCTACGACATCCCGAAGGACCACACCGGCTACTTCTTCTTCCCGTTCGCGATCGGCAATCTGATCGGTCCTCTGGTGCTCGGGCACCTGTTCGACGCGATCGGGCGCCGCAAGATGATCTTCGCGACGTACGGTCTCTCGGGCCTCGTGCTGCTCGTCTCGGCGTTCTTCTTCCACGCAGGCGTGCTGAACGCGACCACGCAGACGATCTTCTGGTGCGTGGCGTTCTTTTTCGCCTCGGCTGGCGCCTCGAGTGCGTACCTGACGGTGAGCGAGACCTTCCCGCTCGAGCTGCGGGCGCAGGCGATCTCGTACTTCTTCTCGCTCGCGCAGATCTTCGGGGCGATCGCGCCGACGCTGTACGGCGCGCTCATCGGCGATGGATCGTCGCGCGGGCCGCTGACGGTCGGCTACATCATCGGCGCCGTGATCATGATCATCGGCGGCGTGATCGCCTTCATCTTCGGCACGGATGCCGAGCGAAGGTCCCTCGAAACGGTCAGTGAGCCGCTGTCGTTGGTCACGGCGGGGAGAGACTGAGGGAGTGAAGACACTTGCACTGCCGCAGACGAATCTGACCGCCTCCAACCTGATCCTCGGCCTGATGAGGATCACCGACCTCGATGACGAGGCGATCCGCACCCTGGTCGGCACCGCCCGCGACGAGGGCATTGACTTCTTCGATCACGCCGATGTCTACGGCAGCGGGCCGCACCAGTGTGAGCGCCGCTTCGGCGACGCGGTGCGGTTCACGAGCAGCGAGCGCGAGCAGGTCAAGATCCAGACCAAGACCGGCATCGTGCCGGGCGCGTTCGACTTCTCGAAGGAGCACATTCTCGAGTCGGTGGATGCCTCGCTCGAGGCGCTGCGCACGGACTACCTCGACGTGCTGCTGCTGCACCGCCCCGACGCGCTGGTCGAGCCGGAAGAGGTCGCCGCCGCGTTCGATCAGCTCGAAGCATCCGGAAAGGTCCGCAACTTCGGCGTCTCGAACCACACGCCCGGCCAGACCGAGCTGCTGAAGAAGTACGTGCGCCAGCCGCTCGCCTTCAACCAGGTGCAGCTCTCGATCACGCACGCGCCGCTCATCGCCACCGGCGTCGCGTCGAACATGGCGGGGCTCGACCAGTCGATCGACCGCGACAACGGCATCCTCGACTACGCGCGCCTGAACGACATCACGCTGCAGGCGTGGTCGCCGTTCCAGAAGCAGTTCTTCAACGGCGTGTTCCTCGGTGACCGCGAGAAGTACGCGGAACTCAACGATGCAATCGACGAGCTCGCCGCGAAGTACGAGGTGACGCCGACCGCCATCGCCGTGGCGTGGATCACACGCCACCCCGCGAACTTCCAGGTGGTGCTGGGCACGACGAAGCCCGAGCGCGTGCGCGAGTCCGCGGCCGGAAGCGAGCTGCCGCTGACGCGCGTCGAGTGGTATCGGCTGTTCACGGCGGCGGGCTACACGCTGCCGTGATGACGCGGTGCCGACCGTGACCTCCCGCCGTAACAAAGTGTGCAGGAAAGGCCGGCAGTGGCCGCCCGACTTAGGCTTAGGCGGTGCCCGAGTACGACTTCCCCCAGCTTGACAACCCGGCCTGGTACTCGCTGACCGGCGCCCACGCACAGCATGCCGTCGGCGGCCCGATCGGCACGGTTCGGGCGCTGCGCTACGACCCAGAGGTCTCGGTCTGGGGCGCGACGCCCGACGACGCGACCGCCGACGACTGGGCCGCGCTCGGCGCGCTGCTCGGCGCCGACGAGTCGATCAGCCTGCCCGGGCGCGAGCTGCCTGAGGGCTGGGAAGGCGACGGCGGCCTCGGGTTGCAGCTGATCGACGAGGACTACGAGCCTCAGCCCGGCGACGGCGAGGGACTCGTCACGCTCACCGCCGAGGATGTGCCCGAGATGATCGACCTCGTCGAGCGCACGCAGCCGGGGCCGTTCGCCCCGCGCACGATCGAGCTCGGCGGCTACGTCGGCGTGCGCGTCGACGGCAAGCTCGTCGCGATGGCAGGCCGGCGCATGAACCCCGCCGGGTGGGTCGAGATCAGCGCGGTGTGCACCGACGAGGAGCACCGCGGGCGCGGCTATGCGGCGCGGCTCGTGCGGGCCGTGGCATCCGGAATCCGTGCGGACGGGCAGCGCGCGTTCCTGCACGTGCGGTGGGACAACTACGACGCCAAGCGCGTCTACGAGCGCCTCGGCTTCGTCGTGCGCCGCGAGTTCCCGTTCAGCTTCGGGCGGCCGGCGGCCGGCGACCAGGCGGGGGAGCGGCCGGGCGTGCAGCCCGCCGAAGGTAACGAACAGACAGAACGCGACACCGCGGCATAGCGTTGAGGGGTGGCAACCTCGGCAACTTCCGTCCTCGCTGACCTGCGCGCGGACTTCCCCCTTCTCGATCAGAGCGTGAACGGGCATCCGCTCGTGTACCTCGACTCGGCGGCGACCGCGCAGCGGCCGCGCGTCGTCCTCGATGCGGAGCGCGCGTACCTCGAGCAGCGCAACGCCGCCGTGCACCGCGGCGCGCACACGCTCGCCGCCGAGGCCACCGAGGAATTCGAGGGCGCGCGCGAGGCCGTCTCCCGGTTCGTGGGTGCGCGGCCGGACGAGATCGCCTGGCAGGCGAATGCGACGGATGCCCTGAACACGGTGGCGCTCGCGATCGGGGTCGCCTCGCGAGGCCTCGGGGGAGAGGCCGCGAAGCGGTTCGCGCTGCAGCCCGGCGACGAGCTCGTCGTCACCGAGGCCGAGCACCACGCGAACCTGATTCCGTGGCAGCAGCTCGCGGCGCAGACCGGAGCAGTGCTGCGCTGGATCCCCGTTGACGACGACGGGTTGTGGACCATTGAGGATGCCCGCGCCGTCATCACGGAGAAGACGCGGGTGATCGCGTTCGCGCACGTCTCGAACGTGACGGGCATGGTGGCCCCCCTGGCGGAGCTGGTCGAGCTCGCGGCATCCGTCGGTGCCCTCACGGTTCTCGACGCGTGCCAGTCCGCACCGCACCGGCCGCTCGAGCTGGGCGCGCTCGGCGTCGACTTCGCCGCCTTCAGCGCGCACAAGATGCTCGGCCCGACCGGCCTCGGCGTGCTCTACGGACGCCGCGAGCTGCTGAATGCGCTGCCGCCTGCCCGCACCGGCGGGTCGATGATCACGACCGTCACGATGGAGGGGGCCGAGTTCCTGCCCGCTCCTCAGCGCTTCGAGGCAGGCACGCAGCCGGTCTCGCAGGCGATCGCCCTGGGGGCCGCAGTCGGATATCTGACGGATGCCGGCACGCAGGCGATCCTCGAGCACGAGCACGCGCTCGCCGCGCGGCTCTATGACGGCCTCGCCGACATCCCGGGCATCCGGCTGATCGGGCCGGGCGCTGGCCGGGAGCGCGCCGGGCTCGTGGCCTTCGACGTCGCGGGGGTGCACGCGCACGACGCCGGGCAGTTCCTCGACGCCCGCGGCATCGCGGTGCGCGTGGGGCACCACTGCGCGCAGCCGCTGCACCGCCGCCTCGGCCTCACCGCGAGCGTGCGGGCGAGCGTGTACCTCTACAACTCGGCCGAGGACGTGGACACGTTCCTCGAGGCCGCGACAGGCATCCGCCCGTATTTCGGCGTGTGAGAGACAGCGAGTGATCGAAGCCCCTGAACGGGGAACGAGGGAGACATGAGCGATTCGCGAACCCCTGAAGTCGGCCGCTTCGGCATCTGGATCGGCGCCCGCGCCAACCCGACGCCCGAGCTCGCCTACCACCTCGAGAACCTCGGCTTCGGCGCGCTCTGGCTCGGTGGCCAGCCGGCCGATCTCAAGCTGGTCGAGGCGATCATCGCGAACACGAGCGACATCACGGTCGCCACGGGCATCTCCAACATATGGACGGCGGACGCGCGCGAGCTGGCGGCGGCGTACCACCGCGTCGAGGCCGCGCACCCGGGCCGTCTGATCGTCGGAATCGGCGCCGGTCACCCCGAGGGTCAGGGCGATCAGGCGCTGAAGCCGTATGCCGCCATGGTCGAGTACCTCGACGTGCTCGACGAAGAGGGGGTGCCGCTGGAGCGCCGCGTGCTCGCCGCGCTCGGCCCCCGCATGCTCGAGCTCGCTCGCGACCGTTCGGCGGGCGCCCACCCCTATCTCGTGACGCCGTCGTTCAACGAGGGCGCCCGGGCGATTCTCGGGGCGGGGAAGCTGCTCGCGACCGAGCAGCGGGTCGTGCTGCGCCAAGACGCAGAGGCCGCGCGCGAGCTCGGCCGCCCGAGCGTCGACCGGCCGTACCTCGGCCTGCGCAACTACGTGAACAACCTGAAGCGCCTCGGCTACGGCGACGAAGACGTCGAGAGCCCGGGCAGCGACCGGCTCATCGACGACCTGGTGGTCTACGGAGACGACGCGGCCATCGAAGCGCGGCTCAGCGCACACCTGCGCGCAGGGGCCGACCACGTCGCGGTGCAGCTGGTGCAGGCATCCGATGACGACGTGGCGGCCGGCTACACGCAGCTCGCACGTGCGCTGGGGCTGCCCCGCGACGCGGGCGTGCAAGGCTGAGACCGTGCCGTATTCAGCTGCAGAAGACCGCTACCAGTCGATCCCCTACCGCCGCGTCGGGCGCAGCGGGCTCAAGCTGCCCGCCGTCTCGCTCGGCCTGTGGCAGAACTTCGGCGACACCACGCCGCTCGACACCCAGCGCGCGATCCTGCGGCGGGCATTCGACCTCGGGGTGACCCACTTCGACCTGGCGAACAACTACGGGCCGCCCGCCGGCAGCGCGGAGACCAACTTCGGCCGCCTGTTCGCCGAGGACTTCCGGCCGTACCGCGACGAGCTGATCATCTCGACCAAGGCCGGCTACAAGATGTTCGACGGCCCGTACGGCGAGTGGGGAAGCCGGAAGTACCTGCTGTCGAGCCTCGATGCGTCGCTTGCGCGCATGGGCCTGGACTACGTCGACATCTTCTACTCGCACCGCGCAGACCCCGACACACCCCTCGAAGAGACGATGGGCGCGCTCGACCAGGCGGTGCGCAGCGGCAAGGCGCTGTACGCGGGCATCTCGAGCTATTCGCCGACGCGCACGCGCGAGGCGGTGGCGATCCTGCGCGAACTCGGCACGCCTGCGCTCATCCACCAGCCGAGCTACTCGATGTTCAACCGGTGGATCGAGGGCTCGGGTTCCGGTGAGGATGCCGGTGCCGGCGACGGCGACCGCGACGGCGACGGCGACGCCGGCGGCGAGAGCCTGCTCGACGTGGTCGGCGAGCTGGGCCTCGGCCTAATCGCGTTCAGCCCGCTCGCGCAGGGACTGCTCACGAGCAAGTACCTGAACGGCGTACCAGAGGGTTCGCGCGCGACCAAGGCGCCGTCGTGGCGCGAGGGATTCCTGAACGACGAGGTCCTCGGGCGCGTGCGCGCCCTGAACGGCATCGCCGAGGCTCGCGGCCAGAGCCTTGCGCAGCTCGCCATCGCGTGGGTGCTGCGCGACGAGCGCGTGACCTCGGCGCTGATCGGCGCCTCGAGCGTCGCCCAGCTCGAGGACAACCTGGCGGCGCTCGGCCGGCTCGACTTCACCGAGGCTGAGCTCGCCGCGATCGATGAGCACGCGGTCGACGCGGGCATCAACATCTGGCAGCGCTCGAGCGACGTGGGCTGATGCCGCGAGCGATGGTGCGGCTGATGCGCGGAATTGACCGACCGTCAATGATCTGAAAAAGTTGCGGGCGTAACCCAGACAGGGGACACTGACGTCCCCCCGCGAGGAGAAGCTCCATGACGACCAAC
This sequence comes from Gryllotalpicola daejeonensis, assembly GCF_039538145.1. Classification (NCBI taxonomy): domain Bacteria; kingdom Bacillati; phylum Actinomycetota; class Actinomycetes; order Micrococcales; family Microbacteriaceae; genus Gryllotalpicola; species Gryllotalpicola daejeonensis. The sequence continues at coordinate 132,387 of NZ_BAABBV010000001.1, forward strand.
ACGCAGACGCAGAAGATGCCGTTGCCTGATACGGGCCTCAAACGGCAGATCGGCTTCATCGGCCTCATGTGGGCCTCGGCCGGTTCGATCATCGGCTCGGGCTGGCTGTACGGCGCCCAGAAGGGCCTCGCGGCTGCGGGGCCCGCAGTCATCTGGTCGTGGATCATCGGCGCGATCGCCATCCTGATCCTCGCGCTCGTGCACGCCGAGCTGGGCGGCATGTACCCGATCGCCGGCGGGACTGCGCGCTTCCCGCACCTCGCCTTCGGCGGCATCGCGGGTGGCGCCTTCGGCTGGTTCTCGTGGCTGCAGGCCGTGACCGTCGCCCCGATCGAGGTGATGGCGATGCTCGGCTATTGGCAATCGCTCGCGCAGACCGAGCACTGGAGCTTCGGCGCTCACCTGCAGGTCACCGACCCGCAGACGAAGCTCGAGACGCTGACGGCCACCGGCGTCATCTCGGCGCTCATCATCATGGCGATCTTCACCGCGATCAACTTCCTGTCCATCCGCGCCCTCGCCCGCACCAACAGCGCCGCCACCTGGTGGAAGATCGGCGTTCCCGTGCTCGCGATCTTCGTGCTCGCGATCATCAACTTCCACGGCAGCAACTTCAGCGCGGGCGAGAGCTTCGCGCCCGGCGGCCTCAAGGGCGTCCTGAGCGCGCTGCCGACGGCCGGCATCGTGTTCGCACTGCTCGGCTTCGAGCAGGCGGACCAGCTCGCCGGCGAGTCGGCGAACCCCAAGCGAGACATCCCGCGCGCCGTCATCGGCTCTGTCCTCATCGGTCTCGTCATCTATCTCGCGCTGCAGGTCGTCTTCATCGCCTCGATTCCGGGGGACCACCTGCTGGGCACCTGGGCGAAGACCGCGGCGCAGTACGCCTCCGGTCCGTTCGCGCTGCTCGCCACCGCCGTCGGCGTCGGCTGGCTCGCGGTCGTGCTCTACGTCGACGCGGTCATCTCGCCCGGTGGCACCGGTCTCATCTACTTCACCGCCACGAGCCGCGTGTCCTACGGACTGTCGAAGAACGGCTACTTCCCGCGGCTGTTCCAGTCGGTCAACAAGCGCGGCGTTCCGTGGTTCGGCCTCATCATCGCGTGGGTGTTCGGCTGCGTCTGCTTCCTGCCGTTCCCGAGCTGGCAGCAGCTGGTCAGCCTGATCACGAGCGCCTCCGTGCTGATGTATGCGGGCGCGCCCCTCGCCTTCGGCGCGTTCCGCAAGCGCATCCCGCTCGCCGACCGTCCGTTCCGCCTGCCCGGCGGCGCGATCCTGGCGCCGATCGCCTTCGTCGTCGCGAACTGGATCATCCTCTGGACCGGCTGGATCACCGACTACAAGCTCGGCATCTGCATCCTGATCGGCCTCGCGATCATCGTCGTGACGCGCGTCTTCAAGCTGAACCCGACGCCGGTGCACTTCAACTGGAAGTCCGCGCAGTGGCTCTTCCCGTACCTGATCGGCCTCGGCCTGATCGTCTTCCTCTCCGACTGGAACCAGGATGCGAACGGCACGATCGCCGGCCCCGACTGGCTGCCGTTCGGGTGGGACATGGCGGTCACGGCGGCGTTCAGCCTGATCATCTACTTCTGGGCCGTCAACACCTCGGTCGACACCGACGGCATCCTGCTGATGGCAGAGGAGACCGCGGCGCATGCCGAGCAGGAGAGCGCCGAGCTGGGCGAGCCGATCGCCGGCTGATTCGCTTCACGAGGGCAGGGCGCGGGAGGAATCCCGCGCCCTGTTCTGTTGCCGGGCATCCGATCGCCAGGAATCGGGAATATCTGGATATCCGTACGGTTTTGCAGATATTGTGGACCCAATGACGATCATCCGGATGCTGGGCGACGGGCTCCTCGATGCGCTGTCGATGTTCTGGCAGACGCTCTGGGCGCTGTTCCTCGGGTTCGCGCTCTCGGGCGCGGTGCAGGCCTTCGTGACGCGCGAGCACATGCAGCGCATGTTCGGCGACCACCGCCCGGCGACAATCGCGAAGGCGACATTCTGGGGCATGGTGAGCTCGTCGTGCTCGTATGCGGCCAGCGCCCTCGCGAAGACGCTCTTCCGACGCGGCGCCGACTTCACGACCTCCCTCGTGTTCATGATCGCGAGCACCAACCTCGTCATCGAGCTCGGCCTCGTGCTCTGGCTGCTGCTCGGCTGGCAGTTCGCCCTCGCCGAGCTCGTCGGCGGCGCCATCATGATCGCGCTGCTCGGCATCATCGGCCCGCGGGTGCTCGGCGGCCGCACGGCGCAGGAAGCGCGTGAGCATCTCGAGCGCTCCGAGAGCGGGCCGTCGGGCGGCCACGGCGGTCACGCGCACCACCACGACGCGTCCGGCGCCGGCGGCGCAGCGCCCCTGCGCGAGCGCCTGCGCACCCGCGCGGGCTGGGGCGACGCGGCCGGCTACATGATCAGCGACCTGACGATGATCCGCAAAGAACTGGTGATCGGATTCCTCGTCGCCGGCTTCATCGCCGTGCTGGTGCCGACCGCCGTGTGGCAGTCGCTGTTCCTCACCGGCCACGGCTTCTGGTCGAGTCTCGAGAACGTGATCGTCGGCCCGTTCCTCGCGATCATCAGCTTCGTCTGCTCGGTCGGCAATGTGCCGCTCGCCGCGACGCTGTGGCATGGGGGAGCGAGCTTCGGCGGTGTCGTCGCGTTCGTCTTCGCCGACCTCATTGCACTGCCCTTGCTCGCGATCTACCGGGGATACTTCGGGCTGCGCGTCACCGCGCGCATCCTGGTCGTGTTCTGGGCGACGATGAGCGCCGCAGGTCTCGCGGTCGAGTACCTGTTCCGCTGGGCCCGGATTCCTGAGCCCGCGCCCATTCGCGCGATGGCCGACCACGGCTTCGCCTGGAACCATACGACCTGGCTCAACCTGGCCGCGCTCGCGCTGTTCGCCGTCATGTACGGGCTCTATCGCGCCCGCCGCCGCGAGGCTGCCGCCGAGGGCCGCTACGCCAAGGACCCGATCTGCGGCATGCAGGTCGAGATCGCCAACGCGCCGGCGCACCGCCGCCGCGACGGCGAAGACTTCTACTTCTGCTCCGACCGCTGCGCGCGGCATTTCGATGAAAGGGAATCGAAGACCATGAGTGAGAACCTGGGGATGCCCGGCAGCACGCCGCCCGCCATGCAGCACGACCCCAACGGAACGCACCGCGACCCCGTGTGCGGCATGACGGTCAGCCCTGAGACGGCGGCCGCGAGCTTCGAGCACGAGGGCGAGACGTACTACTTCTGCTCACGCGGTTGCCGCACCGCGTTCGAGCTGAAGCCCGAGGCGTTCCTCACGGCGCAATGAGCACGACGTCTGTCGAAGGATCGGGTCACCAGCATCCGATCGACGCTGCGGCGGTCGCGCAGGCGCGCGGCGCGGTGCCGAGTGCCGACGAGACGGCGCGGCTCGCCGGGCTGCTGTCGGTCATGGCGGACCCGCTGCGGCTGCGCATCGTCTTCGCCCTCGACGAGACCGAAGAGCTCTGCGTCGGCGACCTCGCGCTCGCGCTCGACGTCAGCGAAGACGCCGCCGGCTACGCCCTGCGCCTGCTGCGCGCGGCGGGGCTGGTCGCGACGCGCAAGGAAGGGCGCGTCGTCTACAACCGCCTCGCCCCCGACTTCCCTGAGCCGCTGCTGCACTACTGCCTGCGCGAGTTGATCAAGATCACCGCATCCGATCGTTGAGGAGCACGCGGAGCCTGCGGAGCGCGCGTCTCGAAACGATCACCCGCGCCGAATACTCCCGTAGCTTCCCTTCGTGACGGCGAGCAGATCGCCGGGTGCCAACTCGAGATCGAACCCGCGTCGGCCGCCCGACACGAGGATCGTCTCGAACCCGGCGGCCGACTCGTCGAGCACCGTCGGCAACGGTGTCTTCTGCCCGACCGGCGAGATGCCGCCCACGACGTAGCCGCTCTTGCGCTCGGCGACCTTGGGGTCGGCGAGCTCGGCCTTCTTGCCCCCGAGCGCCGCTGCCAGTGCCTTCAGATCGAGCAGTGAGTCGACCGGCACGATGCCGATGCCGAAGCCGCCGGCATCCGTTGTCACCATCAGCGTCTTGAAGATGCGCGCGGCCTCGATGCCGAGCTCGCGTGCGGCTTCCGCGCCGAAATCGGTGACGGCCGGGTCGTGCGCGTACGAATGCGGGGTGAAGCGGATGCCTGCGCGCTGCAGCACGACGGTCGCGGCGGTCGTCGGCGCCCCTGAGCTCTTCTTGGCCATAGCGTCACCAGTATTCCGGTCGCCGGGCACCGTGACGGCTGTGGCGCCGCGCTAACGTGGCGGCGTGAGCGGATTCGTGCAGCCCGACTTCTCCATCTCCGGCCAGCGGGCGCTCGTGACGGGCGCGTCTCGCGGCATCGGTCACGACCTGGCGCTCGCCCTCGCGGCAGCGGGCGCTGAGGTGCTGGCCGGGGTGCGTCGCCTCGAGGACGGGGCCGAGCTGGCGCGGGCATCCGCTCGCATCACGCCCTTTCTCTTGGACGTGACGGATGTCTCGGCGACGCGCGCCGCGATCGATGCAGAGGTGGCCGCGAACGGGCCGATCTCGATCCTCGTCAACAACGCCGGCCTCGGCTTCAACCACGACGCTGTCGACGTCGGCGAAGACGACTGGGACGCCATGATGGACGTCAACCTCAAGGGCCTGTTCTTCGTCACGCAGGCGGTCGCTCGGCACATGCTCGCGGCGGGCTACGGCCGGGTCGTGAACCTGTCGTCGCAGGCGGGAATCGTGGGCATCCGTCGCCACGCCGTGTATTCGGCGAGCAAGGGCGGTGTCGACCTGCTCACGAAGGTGCTCGCACTCGAGTGGGCCGACCGCGGCGTGACGGTCAACTCGGTGGCGCCGACGTACATCCGTACGCCCGGGACCGCGGAGCGCCTCGACGACCCCGAGATCGCGGCAGACATCCTCGCCCGCATTCCGGCCGCGCGTTTCGGGACGACCGCTGACGTCGCCGCTGCCGTGCTGTACCTCGCCTCGCCGGCGGCGGGGCTCGTGACGGGGACGGTGCTGCCGGTCGACGGTGGCTGGACGGCGCAGTAGGCCCTGCGCACTTCGGTAGGCTGACATCGCGTGAGCGAAAGTCTGTGGGCCAGGCCCGCGAGTGACCTGTTGGCGAGCACGGCGTCGGCGGCCCCGACGCCTGGCGGCGGCTCGATCGCCGCCATCACGGGAGCCTTCGGCGTCGGCCTGATCCAGATGGCGGTGGCGGTGACCGGTGACGCGGCGCTCGACGCACAGGCGGCCCGGCTCGAGCAGCTGCAGGCCGAGATCGCTCCGGCCGCTGACGGCGATGTGCACGACTTCGGTGAGCTGATGAGCGCCTACCGCCTGCCGCGCGGCGATGACGCAGAGCGTGAGGCCCGCTCGCGCGAGATCGAGCGCACCAGCACCGCGGCGACGGAGCGGCCGCTGTCGCTCGTGGAGACCTTCGCGGCGGCCATCGCGCTCTCGCACGAGCTCGAGCCGCTCGTGAAGCCTGGCGTGGTCAGCGACGTGCTCGCCGGGCGAGACATCGTGATCGGCGCGGCCCGCGCGGCTGTGCGCACGGCCGACATCAACATCGACCAACTCGACCGATTGGGCTCTGCGGCAGCGCCGCAGCTGAGAGCCCGCAGAGACGCCGCGGCCGCGGCAGTGGAGGCAGGCCTGTGACCGCTCGGATTCTCGACCCCTCGCCGATCGCCGCGGAGTACCGCGATGAAGTCCGCCAGGACGTCGTGCGGCTCACGCAGCAGCACGGCCGCGCGCCGCGGATTCTCGGGCTGCTCGGCCAGGAAGAGGGGCCGGCGGCGACCTACGCCCGCTACGCCCGACGCGGTTGCGAGTCCGTCGGCATCGAGCTCGACGTTCGACTGACGGCGCCCGCGGATGTCGAGGCGGCGATCGCGGCGGCGAACGTGGACCCGGCGATCGACGGCATCTTCCTCTACTACCCACTCATGGACCGCGCAGGTGACCACTGGCTGCGCGAGCTCGTCGACCCGCGCAAAGACGTCGAGGGCCTGCACTCGTTCTGGAGCCGCCTGCTCTACGAGAACCGGCGCTTCGTCGACGACGATCACTACGCCCGCGCGATCCTGCCGTGCACGCCGCTCGCGATCCTGAAGCTGCTGCAGCACGCGGGCATGCGGGGGACGTCGGGGGATGCCCCGCTCGAAGGCGTCACGGCGTGCGTGTTCAATCGCAGCGATCTCGTCGGCCGCCCCCTGGCGGCGATGCTCGCGAATGACGGAGCGCGGGTGCACTCCCTCGACATCGACGGGGCGGTGACCTTCGAGCCGGCCATCGGGCGGCACACGCACGACGTGCGCGATTCGGGCATCGACCGGGCAGGCGCCCTCGCCGAGGCCGACGTGATCATCTCGGCCGTGCCGTCGAAGAGCTTCGAGCTCGTGCGCGGCGACGAGATCAAGACCGGCGCGATCTGCGTGGATGTCGCAGAGCACACGAACTTCGACGAGTCGGTGCTCGAGCGCGCGAGCGTTTTCGTGCCACGCGTTGGACCGCTCACGATCGCCATGGCGACGCGCAACCTCGTGCGGCTGGACGCCGTGCACGGGCGCTGATCGGCGCCGACCTGGCCTGACTGCAGGTGTCAGCCCCGCATGCCCTGGAGCAGCGCGGTGAGCACCCGCACCAGGCGCGGCCCGACTTCGACGATCGCGTGCCCGAGCCTCGGGTCGCTGCGATACAGCGCCTCGACCTCCGCCCCCGGCGTCGCCATCTGCCAGAGCGCCCCGGCCATGCTGGTCGCCGTGGCGATGACGTCGACACGTTGCTGCTCGGTGAGGCCCAGCAGCCGGGTGAGCTCGGCTCCGATGCCCTCGACCTCCTCGAGGGTCACGAGCTTGAACTCGCGCACCGACTCGAGCGAGACATTGCGCTCGAGGTTGAGCGGTGCCTGGGCGAGCAGGTCGCAGAACATCGGGCGGGCCACGAGCGAGTCGGCGATCGCCTGCGCGACCAGCGCAGGCGAGGATGCCGGATTGTGCGTGTCGAAATCATCCGTCATGCCCTCGAATGCCGCGCGCAGCGCCGCGCCCCAGTCGCGCCAGCCTGCGGCCGTGAGCTTCAGGAAGATCTGCTCGCGCGTCTCGAAATAGCGCAGCAGCGCCGATTTGTGCATGCCGACCTCGGCGGCGATGTCGGTCAGCGTGACGGTGCGGATGCCGCGGTCGGCGCCGAGCCGCGTCGCCGCCGTGAGGATCGCCTGCTCGCGCTGCTGTTTCGCCTCGTCGGAGCGGGCGCGCTGGAATCCGATATCGCTCATGCTGGCAGTTTACGCAACTCGGTTGCAATAAATAACGCAACGCTGTTGTACTAACTCACATGACTACTCAACAGCAGGTTTGGTTCATTACAGGCTCGTCGCGCGGCTTCGGACGCGCGCTCGTCGAGGCGGCGCTCGAGGCGGGGCACCGCGTGGTCGCTACCGCGCGCAGGCCCCAGCAGCTCGACGACCTCGTCGCGACGTATGGCGAGCGCGTGGCGCCCGTCGCGCTGGATGTGACGGATGCCTCCGCCGCACGCACCGCGATCGATGAGGCGGTCGCGCGCTTCGGCCGCATCGACGTCGTCGTGAACAACGCCGGGTACGCGAACGTCGCTCCCATCGAGACCTCGGACGAGGCCGACTTCCGCGCCCAGTTCGAGACGAATTTCTGGGGCGTGTTCAACGTGACCCGGGCCGCGATCCCGCAGCTGCGTGCTCAGGGCGGCGGGCTCGTGATCCAGTTCTCGTCGGTCGGCGGCCGTGTCGGCGGCTCGCCGGGCATCGCGAGCTACCAGGCCGCGAAGTTCGCCGTCGACGGCTTCACGCGAGTGCTCGCGGTCGAGACCGCGCCGTTCGGCATCCGCACCATGGTCGTCGAGCCGAGCGGCTTCGCGACCGACTGGGCGGGCAGCTCGATGCAGGTGCACGACATCCCCGACGAGTACCAGCAGACCGTCGGCGCCATGAACTCCCGCATGCGCCAGACCGGTTCGCGCCCTGCAGGCGACCCGAAGCGCGCCGCCGAGATCATCGTGCGTGCGGCCGCTCGACAGAACGTGCCGAGCCACCTGCTCGTCGGGGTGAACGCGGTCGAGATGTCGATCGCGTACTCGAAGCGGCAGCTCGCCGAAGCCGAGGCGTGGCGGCAGGTCAGCCGCTCCGCGGACTTCGCCGAGCCGTACCCGGCCGAGCAGCCGGCCGACGTGGCCGTATGACGCCGTTCTACGCGTGACGCGGCGTGCGGCCGAGGGGGAGTGACAGAGTAGAAGGGTGACTGACCGTGACCCCGAGCTCAACCTCTCGGCCCGCGCCGACGCGAGCGACCCGCTGCCGCGGCGCCCGCTCGGCAGCGGCGACGGCTGGGTGGAGGGACCGGATGGGCGCAGGTTCTGGGGCCAGTTCGGCTCCGCCGGGCTGCTGCTCGTGAACCGCGAGGTCGGCGTGCTGCTGCAGCACCGCGCCGACTACAGCCACTTCGGCGGCACCTGGGGAATCCCCGGCGGCGCTCGGCACGAGGATGAGAGTGCGGCTCAGGGTGCCATCCGCGAGGCTCAGGAAGAGGCTGGCGTCCCCGCCGAGCAGGTCGTGATCGACTTCGAGTCCGTGTGGGATCTCGGCTGGTGGAGCTACACCACCGTCGTCGGTCACATCGAGAATGCCTTCACGCCCGTGATCGGCGACGCCGAGAGCATCGAGTTGCGCTGGGTGCCCGTCGCCGAGGTCGATCAGCTTCCCCTGCACCCCGGGCTCGAGGCATCCTGGCCGGCGCTGCGCGCGCGCATCCGCGAGCTACTGGGCACCCTGTAGCTCCCGCGCGGCCCCGGACTCGAGAGCTGCCTCCGCCGCCAGCACCGTCTTCCACTTCACGAGGGAGCGGACGGTCGGGCTCGCGTCGTGACGCAGGCGCTCCATGGCGTCCTCCGGCACGTAGTAGTTGATCGCGAGGAATCCGCGCACGTGCTCGTCGGGGTCGTCGACCAGGGCGCGCAGCACATCGCACGGCGTCGCCTCGTTACGCGCGACGCAGGCGCGCACGCCCGCGTCGTCGTCGCGGGCGAGCGTCTCGAACAGGTCGACGGGGGTGTTGTACGACGATGCGACAGCCTCGCGGATCTTCGGGTTCGGGTTCGTCGCGAGCAGCCGCAGTCGGCGGATCTTGCTGTCGGTCACCGGGGGAGCGGGGTGCAGCTCAGCCACTTCCTCGGGCGTCAGCTGGCTCGGCGCCAGCCGGCGCATCTGCTCGCGCTGGGCGGGGGTGTTGAACCGGATGCACGACATGGCCCCCACGCTAACCCCGAAGCTCGGACATCGCCGAGAGACCCACCAAGGCGAGCCGGTTAGGGTCGATTCCAGCCATGAACGCCCTTCTGACCCGCCTCGAGCCGACCTTCCGGTTCCTCGATCGGGTGGCGGGCGGCCGGCACGCAGACGTGGTCGCCCCGGCCGAGGCGGTCGCGCACCCTCGCACCCGGCAGGCGTTCCTGCGCGTGGCGTGGCTGCTCGGCGTGGAGTTGCTGCTGGGGCTCGCCGCGGTCGGCATCGCCGTGGGGCTCGCGCTGGGTGGGGCATCCGTCACCCTGCCCGTGTGGATGCGCACGGTCGTCGTCCTCGGCATCACGGCCACGCTGTTCTACTTCACCTGGCGCGCGTCGCGCGGCTGGTACTGGGCCTACCAGCGACTGCTGCTCTTCACGCGCATCTTCCCGGTCGTGACCCTCGTGCTGGCGGCGATTCCGCACCTCTACCCGGCGTGGATGATCACCGAGCAGATCGTGTTCAGCCTGATCCTGCTCGGCATCGGCGCGTACCTCGGCTCAGCCCACCTGCGCGAGGTCTTCCCGAGACCGTCGAAACCACGGAATGAGCGCTGAGACGCGCGCCTGGTACTCGGCGTACTCGGGGTAGCGCTCGCGCGAGATCTGCTCGGTCATGCGCGTCGAGCCGATGAACAGCACGCTCAGCAGCGCCGCGCCGATGACCGTCCACTGCCAGAGCGACCCTGCCGCGACGCAGCCGAACAGGAACAGCAGCCACCACTGCGCCTGCTCGAAGAAGAAGTTCGGGTGGCGCGAATAGGCGAACAGTCCCGTCTGCAGGAAGCGCACGCGCGGCTCGCGCCCCGCGGCGCGCTCGGACTTCTTCCACTGCTGGAAGTTCCACTGCTGTTGGTCGGCGACCGTCTCGCCGACCAGCGCGGCCAGGAAGGCGGCGGTGAGCAGCCAGTCAAAGGCATTGAGGGGGCGGGGATGCCTCCACGCCGTGTACGCGGGAAGGGAGATCAGCAGAAGCAGCACGTTCTGGTAGCAGACGATGAAGAGCAGATTGAAGACCTCGAACAGCGGCCTGGGCATCCGCGCCCGCAGGTACTCCCAGCGGTAATCCTCGCCGCCGCGTGCGTAGCCGCCCTTGCGTGCGAAGTTGAAGGTGAGCCGGATGCCCCACAGCGTGACCAGGGTCGCCATCAGCACGAGCCGGTGGTCTGCGAGCCCGGTCGCGGCGGCGAACACCCAGACGTAGGCGATCGGAACGATCGACCAGATCCGGTCGACCCAGGAATGCTCTCTGGTGATCAGCGACAGGATCCACGTGAGGGCGCAGACGCCGATCAGAATCCAGAAATCCACGTGAAGAGGGAGCACGAACCTCATCGTAAGGTCGTGTTTGGCTGGTTCCCCGCCGTGACCTTTCCGATACGCTGGTCGAACGAAGGAGGACGATGGTGGCCGACGAGAACCCCCTGCGCGAACCGGCGAGAGCCAACGAAGCGACGACTGCGCGCTTCGGTGAGGAATTCGCCCAGGCGATGAACGTCGACGGCACTGGTGTGACCGCCGACGAACTCGACGCCATCAAGGCGCTGCCCTCCGGCTCGGCGCTGCTGATCGTGCGGCGCGGCCCGAACACCGGCGCGCGCTTCCTGCTCGACGCAGACACGACCGTCGCCGGTCGTCACCCTGACGCAGACGTCTTCCTCGACGACGTCACCGTTTCCCGCCGCCACGCCGAGTTCACCCGGCACGGCACGCAGTTCGAAGTCCGCGACCTCGGGTCGCTCAACGGCACCTACTACGACGGCGTGCGTATTGAATCCGCACTGCTCGTCGACGGCGCCGAGGTGCAGATCGGCAAGTACCGCTTCACGTTCTACGCGTCGCGGGCCGATCTGGGTAAGAGCGACTCGGGCACGAAGTAGTGGCGCGATCGGCGGCCCAGGCGAAAGACGCCGGGCCGGCTCTTCTGAGCATCGGTCAGGTGCTCGCGAAGCTCACGCCGGAGCACCCTGAGCTGACCCCGTCGAAGCTGCGCTTCCTCGAGGAGCAGGGGCTCGTGTCGCCCGCGCGCACGCCCTCCGGTTATCGCAAGTTCTCGCCCGACGACGTGGAGCGGCTCAAGCTCGTGCTGTCGATGCAGCGCGACCACTACCTGCCGCTCAAGGTGATCCGCGATCATCTCGCCGAGCTGGACGCCGGGCTGAGCCCGCTGCTTCCGGGCGGTGTCGGCGCCGCCGGTGCCGGCCGACCGGCGCGCCCCAACATGCTCTCGACCGGACGGCGCTTCACGCGCGACGAACTGCTGCGCGAGTCCGGCGCCACGCCGCAGCTCTTGACCGATGCGGTCAGCGCGTCCCTGATCCAGGCCTCGGAGGTCTTCGGTGAAGACGCGCTGCAGGTTCTGACGGCGCTCGTCGAGCTCGCGAAGCGCGGCATCGAGCCGCGCCACCTGCGCACCGTGCGCGCCGCGGTCGAGCGAGAGCTTGGGCTGATCGAGAGTGCCGTGGCGCCTCTCGCGGCGCGCCGCGACGCCTCGGGCCGTGCGAAGACGGCTGACACCGCGCAGGAGATCGCCAGGCAGCTCGACACGGTGCGACGTACTCTGCTTCAGGTCGGTCTCGACCGGCTGACGCCGTAATCAGGGCGGCTCGAGGCGCTCGCGGGGCGACTTCAACCTCAACTTGAGGGTCAAAGTTGCGACACGCCGGGCCCCAGGTGGCCGATGTGATTGCCCGCCCCGCCGGTGCTGAGTACCGTTTAGTCAGTGCCCACCGGAACCGTCCGAAACGGCACCCCACCCGCGATGAAAGGTACGCGCATGAGCGAAGCCGCTGGCCCGGAAGGTCGCCTCGATCTGCAGTACCTCTTCACGGACGGACTGCCTGACATGGCCGACGAGGTGGGCTACAAGGGCACGGTCGCGGCCAAGGCGGCCGGCATCAGCTACCGCCAGCTCGACTACTGGGCACGCACCGAGCTCGTCGAGCCGACGGTTCGCGGGGCGTCCGGGTCGGGATCGCAGCGGCTCTACGGCTTCCGTGACATCCTCGTGCTCAAGCTCGTGAAGCGCCTGCTCGACACTGGAATCTCCCTGCAGCAGATCCGCGTCGCGGTGAACCAGCTGCGCGAGTCCGGCGTCACCGATCTCGCCGAGACGACGCTCATGAGCGACGGTGCCTCGGTCTACCTGTGCACCTCGAACGACGAGGTCATCGACCTCGTGAGCCAGGGCCAGGGCGTGTTCGGCATCGCCGTCGGGCGCGTGCTGCGCGAGGTCGAGGCGAGCCTGGTCGAGATCGACCCGGTCGAGTCGGCCGACCCTGCCGACGAGCTCGCCGCGCGCCGCGCCGCGCGCAAGCAGGTCTCGTAGCGCCGCTTTCTGCTGCGTGAGCCGCCGGTTCGGCGCTCCTCGGGGGTATTCGTGCGGCGACAAGAGGTGTCGTTCTGGCGCGCGATTCCCACATTGAGTGTCGCCCGATGACCTCGGGTGTCGCGCGGCGACAGTACGTGCCGCTTCCCGGGCTGCGGGGTTACGCCTCGGCGACGTCGGGGCGGTCCGAGCCGCGCACCGCGACCTCTGCGCCCTCTTGCGCGTATTCGCCGATGCGGCCGGTGCGCAGCACGCGCTCGAGCAGCAGGTCGAAGTTGTGCGCCATCTCTTGCGCCGATTCGCCCGGCCAGACGTGCAGCGGCTTCGCCGCGCCCTGAGCCTGCTGCAGCGAGGTGCGCTCGGGCAGCTGCGGCGAGAGCACCAGCGGGCCGAACATGTCGCGCAGCTCCTTGATGCGGAACTGGTGCTCGAGGGACTGCACGCGGGCGCGGTTCACGATGATGCCGAGCGGCTGCAGACGCGGCGCGAGACCGCGGCGGATCTCTTCGACGGCGCGCAGCGCGCGGTCGGCGGCGGCGACAGAGAACAGGCCGGGCTCCGTCACGACCGCGACGCGGTCGGAGGCTGCCCACGCGGTGCGCGTGAGGGCGTTGAGCGACGGCGCGCAGTCGATCAGGGTGAGGTCATATTCGTGCTCGAGGTGCACGAGCGCATCCTCGAGCTTCCAGAGATCCTTCACGGACGGGTGCGGTCCGTCGAAGTTGATGGCGGAAGGCGAGCCGATCATGACGTCGACCTTGCCCGGGCGCCCGCGGGTCCAGCCGCTCGGGGCGATCGCCGCGCGGACGATCTTCTCTTTCGGGCTCGCCAGGACGTCTGCGACGTTGAGGTGACCGGCGACCGAGATGTCCATGCCGGTCGAGACATCGGACTGCGGGTCGAGGTCGATCACGAGGGTGCGCAGACCCTTGGCGAAGGCCGCCGACGCGAGCCCGAGGGTCACGGTGGTCTTGCCGACTCCGCCCTTGAGGGAACTGACGCTGAGTACGTGCACGCCTAGAAACCTACCGTCAGTAGTCTGAAGGAACCTAACCGTTGCCTGCGTGTGAGGAACTCGGCGCACGGCCCGCGGACCCCGACGGAGAGGACCTGCGTGTTCCGGAAAATCCTGGTCGCCAACCGTGGTGAGATCGCCATTCGCGGGTTTCGCGCAGCGTACGAGCTGGGGGCGCGCACAGTCGCGGTGTTCGCCTACGAGGATCGCAATTCGCTGCATCGTATGAAGGCGGATGAGGCCTACCAGATCGGGCAGGAGGGGCATCCGGTTCGGGCATACCTGGATGTCGCGGAGATCATCCGCGTGGCCAAGCAGGCGGGCGCAGACGCGATCTATCCGGGTTACGGATTCCTGTCCGAGAACCCGGAGCTGGCGGAGGCGGCCCGGGCGGCGGGCATCGCGTTCATCGGGCCGCCCAAGGAAGTCCTCGAGATGGCCGGGAACAAGGTGACCGCGAAAGAGCACGCGATCGCCGCGGGCGTTCCGGTGCTGGCCTCGACGCCGCCGTCGCGCGACCTCGACGAGCTGCTGGCCGGGGCGGATGAGATCGGCTTCCCGATCTTCGCGAAGGCGGTCGCGGGCGGCGGTGGGCGCGGCATGCGGCGCGTCGACACGAAGGACGAGCTGCGCCCGGCGCTGGAGGAGGCGATGCGCGAGGCCGACAGTGCTTTCGGCGACCCGACGATGTTCCTCGAGCAGGCGGTGCTGAAGCCGCGGCACATCGAGGTGCAGATCCTCGCCGATGCCGCCGGCGAGACGATCCACCTGTTCGAGCGGGACTGCTCGGTGCAGCGCCGCCACCAGAAGGTGGTCGAGATCGCGCCGGCGCCGAACCTCGACGAGGACGTGCGGCAGGCGCTGTTCCGCGACGCGGTCGCCTTCGCGAAGTCGATCGGCTACGTGAACGCGGGCACCGTCGAGTTCCTGGTCGAGGCGGCGGGCGAGCGGCGAGGCCAGCACGTGTTCATCGAGATGAATCCGCGCGTGCAGGTCGAGCACACGGTCACCGAGGAGGTGACGGATGTCGACATCGTGCAGACCCAGATGAGGATCGCCGCCGGCGAGACCCTCGCACAGATCGGCCTGTCGCAGGACAGCGTGCGGGTGAACGGCTTCGCCCTGCAGTCCCGCATCACCACCGAGGACCCGGCAGCCGGGTTCCGGCCCGACACGGGAACGATCACGACCTATCGCTCGCCGGGCGGCGGCGGCATCCGTCTGGACGGCGGCTCGATGGGCACCGGATCCGAGGTGAGCCCGCACTTCGACTCGATGCTCGTGAAGCTCACCTGCCGGGGCCGCACCTTCCCCGCAGCGGTCAGCCGGGCCCGCCGCGCGTTGGCGGAGTTCCGCATCCGCGGCGTGGCGACCAACATCCCGTTCCTGCAGGCGCTGCTGGAGGAGCCGGAGTTCATTGCGGGCGAGATCGCCACCGACTTCATCGCGAACCGCCCCGACCTCGTGCGAGCGCGCCCCTCGCAGGATCGCGGCACGAAGATCCTCAACTGGCTGGCCGACGTGACGGTGAACAAGCCGAACGGTGAGCGGCCGGCGGGCGTCGCCGACCCGGCGGTGAAGCTGCCGCAGCTCGACCTGAGCCTGCCTGCCCCCGACGGCACGAGGCAGCAGCTGCTCGAGCTCGGCCCGGTGGCGTTCGCGAAGGCCGTGCGCGCCCAGACAGCCCTCGCGGTCACCGACACGACCTTCCGCGACGCGCACCAGAGCCTGCTGGCGACCCGCGTGCGCACGAAGGAGCTGCTCGCGGCCGCTCCCTACGTCGCCCGGCTCACCCCGAAGCTGTTCTCGGTGGAGGCGTGGGGCGGGGCGACCTACGACGTCGCGCTGCGGTTCCTCGGCGAGGACCCGTGGGAGCGCCTGGCGACGCTGCGCCAGGCGATGCCGAACATCGCGATCCAGATGCTGCTGCGCGGGCGCAACACGGTGGGCTATACCCCGTACCCGACCGAGGTGACGGATGCCTTCGTCGCCGAGGCCGCGGCGACCGGGGTCGACATCTTCCGGGTGTTCGACGCGCTCAACGACGTCGAGCAGATGCGGCCGGCGATCGAGGCGGTGCTCGCGCAGAACACTGCGATCGCCGAGGGCGTGCTGTGCTACACCGGCGACCTGAACTCGCCGGCCGAGGACTTCTACACCCTCGACTACTACCTGAGGCTCGCCGAGAAGCTGGTCGGCACCGGCATCCACATGATCGCCATCAAAGACATGGCGGGCCTGCTCAAGCCGGCGGCAGCGGAGAAGCTCGTCGCGGCGCTGCGGCGCGAGTTCGAGCTGCCCGTGCACGTGCACACGCACGACACCGCCGGCGGCCAGCTCGCGACCCTGCTCGCGGCCGCGCGCGCCGGCGCGGATGTCGTCGATGTCGCCTCCGCGCCCATGTCGGGCACGACGAGCCAGCCGTCGGCCTCGGCCCTCGTCGCCGCCCTCGACAACACCGAGCGGGCCACCGAGCTCGAGTTCGAGAACGTCGCCGCGCTCGAGCCGTACTGGGCCGCCGTGCGCGCCCTCTATGCGCCGTTCGAGTCGGGGCTGCCGGCGCCGACCGGGCGGGTGTACCGGCACGAGATCCCGGGCGGGCAGCTGTCGAACCTGCGCCAGCAGGCGATCGCGCTGGGCCTCGCCGACAACTTCGAGCTCATCGAGGACATGTATGCCGCGGCGAACCGCATCCTCGGGCGCATCCCCAAGGTCACGCCGTCGTCGAAGGTGGTCGGCGACCTCGCCCTGCAGCTGGCTGCGCTGCGCGCCGACCCGGACGACTTCGAGCAGAATCCGCAGAACTACGACATCCCCGACTCGGTCGTCTCGTTCATGGCCGGCGAGCTCGGCGACCTGCCGGGCGGGTGGCCCGAGCCGTTCCGCTCGAAGGTGCTCGCCGGGCGCGACGTCAAGGTCGGCGTCACGCCGATCTCCGAGGGCGACGCGGCCGCCCTCGCCGCTCCGGGGCGCGAACGGCAGACGACCCTGAACCGGCTGCTGTTCCCCGCGCCCACGCGCCAGTTCGAGCAGACGCGTGAGCTGTTCGGCGACCTGTCCGTCCTCGACACGGCCGACTACCTCTACGGGCTGAGCGCCGGCGCCGAGCATCGCGTCGACGTCGAGCCGGGCGTCGTGCTGTACGTCGGCCTTGAGGCGATCGGCGAGGCGGATGCCCGCGGCATGCGCACCGTGCTCGCGAAGCTCAACGGGTCGCTGCGGCCCGTGTTCGTGCGCGACCGGCACGTCGAGGTCGCCACGAAGGCGCTCGAGAAGGCGGACCCCGACAACGCCGGGCACGTCGCCGCTCCGTTCTCGGGCGTCGTCACCCTGCGCGTCGCCGAGGGCGAGGCGGTCACGGCCGGCCAGACCGTCGCCTCCATCGAGGCCATGAAGATGGAAGCCGCGATCACCGCCGCCACCAGCGGCCTCGTCGAACGGCTCGCGATCCCCACGACCCAGCAGGTCGACGCAGGCGACCTGCTCGTCGTCATCACCCCGCTCTGACCCCGCCAAAAGGGGGCCATGGTGCTCTGACGCATCCCGCCGTAGTCTGCAGCCATGGCAGACAAGGTCGCCGACGAGCCGAAGACCGTCACGGTCAGCCTCGAGCTGCCGCCGCCGAAGCCGCACGAGACCCCCGACGACGAGGTCGCCGTGGCCATCCCCGACCGTCCGGTCGACCCCGGCCTGTTGCCGTCGGCCCCGAGCATCCGCTCGATGACGCTCGTGACCCCTCAGATCGGGCCGTCCGTCGCTGACAGCGGCGCGCCCGGCGTCGGGACCGTTGCATCGCCCGGCGCTTCCCGTCGCGAACGACTGCGGGGCGAGCCGAGCGAGCTGCCCGAGTCGGCCGCCATGCTCACCGCCGACCGCATTCTCGACGTGAAGCGCCGCCCGAAGTCGCGCCCGACCGGCGTCTGGAACCGCCTCGTCTACGGCGCCACCTTCACGGGCGTGAACCTCGGTGACTCGAAGGCGGAGCGGCACCGGAAGGAGCTCGACCACCGCATCCGCCGCGAACTGACCGGCGGCGCACGGTTCATCCCAGTGCTCACCCGCAAAGGCGGCGTCGGCAAGACGACGGTCACGGCGCTGCTCGGCATGGCTCTGTCGGACGTGCGCGACGACCGGGTGGTCGCCGTCGACGCGAACCCCGACCGCGGCACGCTGAGCGAGCGGGTGCCCAGGCACTCGACGGCCACGGTGCGCGACGTGGTGCACCGCGCGAACTCCATCGGCAGCTACACCGACTTCACGCAGTTCGTCAGCCACGACGAGACGCGACTCGACGTGCTCGCCTCGGACACCGACCCGAACCTCTCCGAGGCGTTCGATGAGGACGATTACAACGTCGTCGCCGACCTCGCCAGCCGCTACTACTCCTTCGTGCTGACCGACTGCGGCACCGGCATCGTGCACTCCGTCATGCGTGCGACGCTGCGGCGGGCCGATGAGATCGTGATCGTCTCCGGCGGCAGCGTGGACGAGGCGAAGCTCGCCTCAGAGACCCTCACCTGGCTCGACGCCAACGGCTACGGCGCGCTCGTGCAGAACGCGGTCGTCGCGATCAACACGGCGACGCAGGGCACCAACATGGTGATGCTCGACGAGATCGAGGCGCACTTCCGCTCGCGGGTGCGCGAGCTGGTGCGGATTCCCTACGACCCGCTGCTCGCGGCGGGGTCGGTCGTGCCGTACCACCAGCTCAAGCCGCTCACCCGGGAAGCCGCACGCACCCTCGCCGCGCTCGTGGTCGAGGGGCTGGCCGATCCGAAGGACTGACGCTTCAGGCATCCGGCTCGGCTCTCGGTAATCTTGCGCTGTGACCGTACGCCCCATCCGCCTGTTCGGCGACCCCGTGCTGAAGACCGTCTGCGACCCCGCCATCCCCGGTGAGAACGGCTTCGACGACGGAGTGCGCTCCCTCGTCGCCGACCTGGTCGACTCGGTGCAGTTGCCGGGGCGTGCCGGGGTCGCGGCCAACCAGATCGGCGCGACGGTGCGCGTATTCAGCTACAACGTCGACGGGAAAGTCGGCTACCTCATCAATCCGGAGGTGGTCGAGGTGCGCGGGGAGAAGCAGCCGACGGGCGAGGGATGCCTGAGCGTGCCCGGCCTGTGGTTCGAGACCGCCCGCCACCCGTGGGCTCGCGCCGTCGGCTTCGACGTCGACGGCAACGAGGTCGAGGTGCAGGGCGACGGCGTGCTCGCCCAGGCGCTGCAGCACGAGACCGACCACCTTAACGGCATGCTCTACCTCGACCGGCTCGAGAAGCAGAGCCGGCGAGAGGCGATGAAGCAGATCCGCGAGAGCGACTGGTTCTAGCGGGCGCAGCAACCGGCGCGGCGCTCAGCCGTGCAGCCCGGTGCGGCGCCGCGCGGCGTGCGCTCAGCCCTGCAGCGACATGGCCCGGGTCGGCACGCCCTGGTAGAGCGCGTCGATCTCGGCGGCGAAGTCCTTCACGATCACACTGCGCTTGATCGACATCTTCGGCGTCAAGTGCCCCGTCGCCTCGGTCCACGTCGTCGGCAGGATCGAGAACTTCCTGATCGACTCCGCGCGCGAGACCGCCTCGTTCGCGTGGTCGATCGCCTTCTGCACCTCGGCGAGCACGGCATCGTTCTGCACGGCCTCTTCGAGAGGCATGTTCTCGTTCTGGCCGTTGTTCTTGAGCCAGACCGGCAGCATCTCGGTGTCGAGCGTGACAAGCGCTGCGATGAACGGGCGCTGCTCGCCCACGACGACGATCTGATCGATCAGCGGGTTCGAGCGGGCGCCGTCCTCGAGCACGGCAGGAGCGACGTTCTTGCCGCCGGCCGTGACGATGATCTCCTTCTTGCGGCCCGTGATCGACAGGTAGCCGTCGGCGTCGAGCGAGCCGAGGTCGCCGGTGCGGAACCAGCCGTCGTCGAACGACTCGGCCGTGAGGTCCGGCTTGTTCCAATACTCCTTGAAGACGCAGATGCCCTTGATCTCGATCTCGCCGTCGTCGGCGATGCGAATCGAGTTGCCGGGAAGCGCGGGGCCGACCGTGCCGATCTTGGATGCCCCGGGCAGGTTCACCGACACCGGAGCCGTCGTCTCGGTGAGGCCGTAACCCTCGAGGATCTCGACGCCGAGCGCCGAGAAGAAGTGCCCGAGGCGGGTCGACAGGGGAGCGGAGCCCGAGACCGCGTACTCGACCTTTCCGCCCATCTTGGCCCGCAGCGTCGAGAAGACCAGCTTGTCGAACAGCTTGAACTTGAGGTTGAGGCCGAGCGGCACCTTTCCGGCCGCCTTCGCCTCCGAGTACGCGACCGCGGTGTCGGCCGCCGCGCGGAAGATCTTGCCCTTGCCGCCGGACTCGGCGATCTGCTCGGCGGTGTTGTAGACCTTCTCGAACACGCGCGGCACCATCAGCAGGAAGGTCGGCTGGAAGGACTGCAGCGAGTCCATCAGCTTGGTCGTGTCGGCCTGGTGGCCGACGCGCACGCCCGCGTGGATCGACACGACCGAGATGAAGCGCGCGAACACGTGCGCGATGGTGATGAAGAGCACGGTGGATGCCCGATCCTCGAGCACCGAGCCGAGCTTCTGCGCCGCGTTCCGCGACAGCTCGACGAAGTTCGCGTGGGTGAGCACGACGCCCTTGGGCCGGCCCATGGTTCCCGACGAGTAGATGAGGGTGGCGATGTCGTCGCCGTTCGCGATCTTACGGCGGCGCTCGATCTCGTCGTCGGGCACGTCGACGCCCGAGGCGACGAGCTTGTCGAGGTCGCCGAGGTCGATGTGCCAGACGTTCCGCACGAGCGGCACGTCGGCGGCGATCTCATCGAAGGCGGCGAAGTGGCCGGCATCCTCGAGAATCACGCCGACCGCCCCCGAATCCGTGAGGTTCCACGCGAGCTGCGACGCCGAGCTCGTCTCATAGACGGGCACGAGCACACCGCCCGCGAACCACATGGCGAAGTCGATGAGCACCCATTCGTAGCGGGTGCGGCTCATGATGCCGATCTTGTCGCCCGGCTGCACGCCGGCGGCGACGAAGCCCTTCGCGAGCGCACGCACCTGCTCGAGGAACTGCGCTGCGGTGACGTCGCGCCAGCCGTCGCCCTCTGGAATGCCGAACAGAACCTTGTCAGGGGTGAGCTCTGCCCGCTCGATGAGCAGATCAGTCGTGTTGGCCGAGGGGTCGGCGGGGACGATCGCGGGAATCACGGATTCGAGCACGGTAGCTCCTTCGATACCGGGGCGCCGCCGTCAATGGCAGGCGGCGAGTTGACCTCATACACTCTAGACAGCGCGGCATGGACGCTCTGTCCTCCTTGTAGCCGACACACAATCCAGAAGGGCGAATCTGCGTGCACGCGATCGGAATCGACATCGGTGGGACCAAGATCGCAGGGGCCCTCGTCGACGAGCAAGGCACGATCGTCACGCAGTTGCGCAAGCCGACGCCTGCGGGCGATTCCAAGGCGCTCGAGGACATCGTCGTCGACATGATCAACGAGTTGGCAGATGGCACGGATGCCGTCGCAGCCGGTGTCGCGGCGGCGGGGTTCATCGACGCCACGCAGTCGATCGTGTACTACGCGCCGAACATCAACTGGCGGCACGAGCCCTTCCGCGACAAGCTCGAGAAGCGCGTGTCGGTGCCGGTGATCATCGAGAACGACGCCAATGCCGCCGGCTGGGCAGAGTTCCGCTTCGGCGCAGGCAAGGCCACCTCCGACATGGTGATGCTCACCATCGGCACCGGTGTCGGGGGCGCGATCGTGGCGAACGACAAGCTCTTCCGAGGCGGCTTCGGCGCCGGTGCCGAACTCGGCCACATGAGGGTCGTTCCGAACGGCCTGCCCTGCGGCTGCGGCGCGAACGGCTGCATCGAGCAGTACGGCTCGGGTCGGGCGCTGCAGCGCTACGCGAACACCCTCGCCGACGCGGGCGGCATCGGCCAGGCCCTTGCCGACGTGCGCTCGAAGAACGGCAATTACCTGCACGGCAAGGACATCGGCGACCTCGTCGCCGTCGATGACCCCGGCGCACTGCAGGCACTGAGGCAGCTGGGCGACTGGCTGGGCCAGGCGTGCGCGAGCTTCGCGGCGATCCTCGACCCGCAGGTGTTCGTGTTCGGCGGCGGCGTCGCGTCGGCCGGTGAGAAGCTGCTGCAGCCGATCCGCCAGGCGTTCCTGCAGACGCTGCCGGCGCGCGGCTACCACCCGGAGCCCGAGTTCCGCATCGCCGAGCTCGTCAACGACGCCGGCGTCGTGGGCGCCGCCGACGTGGCCCGACAGCACGCGGCCGCCAACCTCAAGTGAGCGCCGCTGGAGGCATCCGATGAACGCGTTCTTCTGGTTCCTCAAGTACGTCTTCCTCGGCCCGCTGCTCAAGGCGGTGTTCCGGCCGTGGGTGACCGGGCTCGAGAACGTTCCGCGCGAAGGCGCCGCGATCCTTGCGAGCAACCACGTCTCGTTCTTCGACTCGATCTTCCTGCCGCTCATGGTCGACCGCCACGTGACGTTCCTCGCCAAGAGCGAGTACTTCACCGGCCGCGGCATCAAGGGCTGGTTCTCGCGCATGTTCTTCCTCGGCACCGGCCAGCTACCGATCGACCGCTCCGGCGGCAAGGCGTCTGAGGACTCGCTCAACACGGGCCTGCGGGTGCTGGCCTCCGGCGAGCTGCTCGGCATCTACCCAGAGGGCACGCGCAGCCCCGATCACCGCATGTACCGCGGCCGCACGGGCATCGCGCGCATGCTGCTCGAGGCGCGGGTTCCCGTCATCCCCGTCGCGATGGTCGGCACCCAAGAGATCATGCCGGTCGGGGTGAAGCTGCCGCGCATCCGCCGCATCGGCATCGTGATCGGCAAGCCGCTGGACTTCTCGCGCTACGCAGGCCTCGAGAGCGACCGCTACGTGCTGCGGGCGGTGACCGACGAGATCCAGTACGAGCTGTGGCGCATCTCCGGTCAGGAGTACGTCGACGTCTACGCCAGCTCGGTGAAGGCGACGACGCCCAGCCTCAACCGGTAGCCGCGTCTCAACCGGTAGCCGGTCTCAACGGATAGGCCGTGTCTCGCCGGGTAACGCGGTCTCTGGGCGCCAGGGGGCGGCGGTAAACTCACTGCTCTATGAGTTCTCTGGTCGAGACCCCCGCAGCCCTGACCGACCCGCTCGTCCTCGCGGGCCTCGATCACTGGCGCACGTTGCCGATCAAGCAGCAGCCGAACTGGCCGGATCCCGCGGCCGTCGCCGCCGCGAGCGCCGAGCTCGCGACGCTGCCGCCGCTCGTGTTCGCGGGCGAAGTCGACCAGTTGCGCGAGCGGCTGGCTTCCGCCGCAGCTGGGCACGGATTCCTGCTGCAGGGCGGCGACTGCGCAGAGACCTTCGCCGACGCGACGGCCGACCGCATCCGCAACCGCGTCAAGACCGTGCTGCAGATGGCTGTCGTGCTCACTTACGGCGCCTCGCTGCCCGTCATCAAGGTCGGGCGCATGGCGGGCCAATTCGCCAAGCCCCGCTCGAGCGACACCGAGACCCGCGGTGACGTGACGCTGCCCGCCTACCGCGGCGACATCGTCAACGGTTACGACTTCACGCCGGAATCCCGCCAGGCCGACCCCGCGCGCCTGGTGCGCGGCTACCACACGGCCGCCTCGACCCTGAACCTGATCCGTGCGTTCACGCAGGGCGGCTTCGCCGATCTTCGCGAGGTGCACAGCTGGAACCGCGGCTTCGCCGAGAACCCCGCCAACGCCCGCTACGAGGGCATGGCGCGCGAGATCGACCGCGCGGTGCGCTTCATGGAGGCGTGCGGCGCGAACTTCGACGAGATCAAGGGCGTCGAGTTCTATGCGAGCCACGAGGCGCTGCTGATGGACTACGAGCGCCCGCTCACGCGCATCGACTCGCGAACGGGAACCCCCTACGACGTCTCTGCGCACCTGCTCTGGGTCGGCGAGCGCACGCGCGACATCGACGGCGCGCACATCGACTTCCTCTCACGCGTGCGCAACCCGCTCGGCGTGAAGCTCGGCCCGTCCACGACGCCCGACGATGTGTTCCGCCTCATCGACAAGCTCGACCCCGAGCGCGAGCCCGGGCGCCTCACGTTCATCACGCGCATGGGCGCCGGTCGCATCCGCGAGGCGCTGCCGCCGCTGCTCGAGGCGGTCAAGGCAGAGGGCTCGACGCCGCTGTGGGTCACCGACCCGATGCACGGCAACGGCATCACGACGCCCACGGGCTACAAGACGCGTCGCTTCGACGACGTGGTGGATGAGGTCAAGGGATTCTTCGAGGCGCACCGCGCGGCGGGAACGCACCCCGGCGGCATCCACGTCGAGCTCACGGGCGACGACGTCACCGAGTGCCTCGGCGGCAGCGAGATGATCGACGAGGCGACGCTGGCCACGCGCTACGAGTCGCTGTGCGACCCTCGCCTGAACCACATGCAGTCGCTTGAGCTCGCGTTCCTCGTCGCAGAGGAATTGCGGAAGAACTAGCCCTTCAGGCCCAGCGTCAGGCTGATGTTGGTGCCCTTGCGCTGCTTGGAGTGCGCGTCAGGCGTCTCCTTCGAGACGACGATCGTGCCGTCCTGGAAGATGCCGAGCGGCAGGCCCGAGAACGTGTCGGGTACGGTCACCGTGAACCCGGCCTCCTCCAGCGTCGCCTTCGCGTCGGCGGGCGTCATGCTCGTCACGTCGGGCACGTCGTAGAGGTGCGGCCCGTTCGAGACGTCGAGCAGGATCGTGTCGCCCGGGTGCACCGGGCCGGAGTCCGCAGGGGTCTGCGCGATGACCGAGCCCTTGGGGACGTTGTCGTCGTACTTCGCCTGGCCGGCGCCGTACTTGAGGTCGACGTCCTGCAGTGCGGCCTGCGCCTCGGCCAGGGGTTTGCCCACGACGTTGGGGATGGCGCCGGCTGAGACGACGAGGTTCACGGTGTCGCACTGCGTGAAGGCGCCGCCGCCCGTGATGTCGCCGTTGTCGGTCGCCTTGGTCGCCGAGATCACGGCGTCCTTCGGGACCTTTGCGTTGAACTGCGTATCGACCTGCGTGCCGACGAGCGACTTCGCTGCCGTGATCTTCTGCCTCGCCTGGTCGATCGGCACGCCGCCCAGCGGCGGGATCGTGTTCGGCTGGTGGCCGCGCGAGACGTCGATCGTCACGGTGCTGCCCTTGTGCAGCAAGCGCCCGGGTGCCGGATGCGCCCGAGCCACGTGCCCCTCCGGCACCTCGCAGCTGTAGACGGGGTTCGACTTCGCGACCAGCTCGACGTTCTGCAGAGCGGCGGTCGCGGCCTGGGCTGTCTTCTCATCGAGAGAGGGAACGGCCACGAGTGCGCCCGGCCCCGCACCGAAGTACCACCCGGTGCCGGAGGCGAGCCCGGCGATCACCATCAGCGCCGCGAACAGCCACCAGCCGCGGCCGCGGCGGTGCCTGCTGACCGAGGCGAGCTTGCTGACGGCATCCGTTGCCGTCGCCTCGCTGCGCACCTGCGCAGCCGGACCTGCGAACTGGGTCGTGGCGCCCGCGCCGAAGCCGCCGCCGTAGGACGACGTGAGCGCTGCCGCACCGGCGGGCGCCAGCACGGTCGTCGCCTGCGCGTCGTTCCCGGTCGGGGAGATCACGCGCGTCGCATCGAGGCCCGCGTCGGGGTGCGGCGCGTGGATCGCCCGCTCGACTTCGTAGAGCTTCTCGAGCAGGGCGCGCGCGTCGGCGGGCCGCTGCTCGGGATCGCGGTCGGTCGCCCACAGCACGAGATCGTCGAGCTGCGGCGGGACGAGCGGGTTCTTGAGGCTCGGCCGGGGCACAGAGTCGTTCGCGTGCTGGTACGCGATCTGCATCGGCTGCTCGCCCTGGAACGGCTGCTCGCCGGTGAGCATCTCGTAGATCATGATGCCGATGGCGTAGATATCGCTGCGCGTGTCGGCGATGCCGCGGGTGACGAGCTCGGGGGAGAGGTAGGCGATCGTGCCGAGCAGCGCCTGCCCGGTGCCCGTCGCGTTGGCGGCGGCGCGCGCGAGGCCGAAATCGCCGAGCTTGATGCGGCCGTCGTCGGCCAGCAGCACGTTCTCGGGCTTCAGGTCGCGGTGCACGATGCCGGCGCGGTGGGCGGCCGCCAGGCCGGCGAGCACGGACTCCATGATGTCGATCGTCTGCTCGGGCGTGAGCTTGCCGTAGTCGCGCAGCAGGTCGCGCAGTGTGATGCCGGGCAGGTACTCCATGACCAGGTAGGCCATGTCGTCGTCCTGCCCCTGGTCGAAGACGTTCACGACGTTCGGGTGCGCCAGGCGCGCCGTCGAGCGTGCCTCTTGGACGAAGCGGGTCTTGAAGTTGGTGTCGTCGGCCAGGTGGCTGTGCATCACCTTGAGCGCGACACGCCGCTCGAGACGCAGATCTGTCGCGAGGTACACGGTCGCCATACCGCCGCGCGCAATGCGCGACCGCACCTGGTATCGGCCGTCGATGAGACGGCCGAGCAGGGGGTCGGTCTGGCTCGTGTTGGTCACCCCACGAGTCTAGGTAGCGATATATTCCGCGCGCGGCGTGACACGTCAGAAACGGATGAACACCGACTGTGAACACGGGGTGCATCTTCTGGCACGATTTTCTCCATGGCTTCTTCGTCGCCGGAGCGCACCTGGCTGACCGTGCCCGAACTCGTCGAGACGCTCGGGCTCTCGCCGTCGCGCATTCGCAGACTCATCGAGGACAGGCAGCTCGCCGGCAGCAAGCGCAGCGGCGTGCTCGCCGTCCCCGCAGACTTCCTCGAGAACGGCCAGCCGCTCGGCGAGCTGCGCGGCACCCTCATCGTGCTCGGCGACGCCGGATTCACCGACGACGAGGCGATCGACTGGCTGCTCACCGAGGAAGAGTCGCTTGGCGTCGCGCCGGTGGACGCGCTGCGCAGCGGCCGGAAGACCGAGGTGCGCCGGGTCGCCCAGGCGCTCGGCTGATCCGCCGTCTCGGCTGGTCTGAGCGCGTCTCTACGCGTCGCGGTCGGTGACGCGGGCGGTGAGCTGACGAAGCGCGGCGATCGCCTCGGGGGCGAGGGATGCCTCGTCCAGCGCGGCGTTCGCACGGCGGACCTCGCGCTCGATGAGCTCCTCGACCTCTTCCACGGCGCCCGAGTCCCGCATCGCACCCTGCAGCATCAGCACCTGCTCGGTGTTGAGTTCGGGGTCGCCGAGCAGCTCATCGAACGCTCGCCGCACCGAGCTGCTGACCCGGCTGCGCGTGAGGGCGACGAGCACCGTGCGCTTGCCCTCACGCAGGTCGTCGCCGCTCGGCTTGCCGGTGACTGCAGCGTCGCCGAAGACTCCGAGCAGGTCGTCGCGCAGCTGGAACGCGATGCCGAGCGGAAGTCCGAACGCGCTCAGCGCCTCGAGCTGCGCCTCGCTGCCGCCGCCGAGCGCGGCGCCGATCAGCAGTGGCGACTCGATGCTGTACTTCGCCGACTTGAACACCACGACGCGGCGGGCTGCGTCAAGCAGTTCCTGCTCGTCGCGCTCCACCCAGGCGCTCTCTTCGAGCACGTCGAGGTACTGCCCGGCTGTGACATCGGTTCGCATCGTATTGAACAGTCGGCGTGCGGCCCGGGCGCGCTGCGCGTCACCCAGCTCGTGGATGGCGTCGTCGAACAGCTCATCGCTCCAGCCGAGCAAGAGGTCGCCGAGCAGGATCGCGGCGGAGGTGCCGAAGCCTGCCGCGTCGCCGGCCCAGCGATGGTCGGCGTGGCGGTCGGCGAAGCGGCGGTGCGCACTCGGCTCGCCGCGGCGGGTGTCCGAGCTGTCGATGACGTCATCGTGCACGAGCGCGGCTGCATGGAAGAGTTCGAGGGCACTGGCCGCGCCGACGACGGCATCGAGCTCGCGCTGGGTCACGGGGGACTCGCGGATGCCTGCAACGGCGCGCCACCCCCAGTGGCAGAACTGGGCGCGGAATCGCTTGCCACCGCTGAGAAATCGCCGCGAGTCGTCGAGCAGGGCGGTCACGTCGGCGCCCACAGTCCTGACAATGGAAGAGCGGTCATCGAGGAAGCCGTCGAGACGGGCTTGGACCAGATCGACGAGTCTCACGCTATCCGCCACGAGGCCAGCTTAATGGCGGCCGAAGGGACTCATGGCGCAACGGGCTAGCAGGGCACAGTGCCCGTGATTACACTGAGGCGTCACAGCAGGACGCAACGAAGCTGACGAAGCTGAAGAAGAGGGGATCGGGATGCCGCTTTCGGAGCACGAGCAGCGCCTTCTCGACGAGATGGAGCGCAACCTCTATCAGAACGATGCCGACTTCGTGGCGAACATCAGTCAGACGCCTCGCCGAAAGCCGGCCTACCGGGCGATCGTGCTCGGGGTGCTCCTCGCCGTGATCGGCGTCGCGGTGCTCGTCCTGGGCGTCGCGATCAGCCTCGCCATCGTCGGCATCCTCGGCTTCCTCGTCATGTTCGTGGGCGTTCTCGTCGCGATCACGCCCGGGCGTCGGCGCGGCGGCGACCCGCTGTTCACCGCGCAGGGCGGAAGCGCTCAGTCCGGCAGTGGCACGCGGCAGAAGAACTCATCGGACTTCATGGACCGCCTCGGCGAGCGCTGGGACAAGCGGCAAGACGGCGACCGCTAACCCGCCACCTCCACTTTCCTCCCGCGCGAACACCGCCGCGCCGGCGGCGAATGCGCAGCTCAGGGTCGACCCTTTCGGGTCGGCCCTTTTTTGTGCACGATTTCCG
The DNA here is from genome assembly GCF_039538145.1 of Gryllotalpicola daejeonensis. Lineage (NCBI taxonomy): Bacteria > Bacillati > Actinomycetota > Actinomycetes > Micrococcales > Microbacteriaceae > Gryllotalpicola > Gryllotalpicola daejeonensis. The sequence goes on from NZ_BAABBV010000001.1 coordinate 160,762, forward strand.
CCCCGGGCCGCTCATGTCCCTCCACCGTCCTCCACCAGGCTTCTGCCGCGGAATTCCGCGGCTCTTGGATGAGAAAAGACCCCCAAAACTAGCTTCAAATCCTTGCGAGTGGAAGGAAGTGGAGTAACGTGGGGCTCGCTGGGTCAGACCGGCACCGCGGTTCGCATTCGGGGAAGGGAGGCGCCGCGCATGTTCCTCGGCACCTACGCCCCGAAGCTCGACGACAAGGGCCGCGTGATCCTCCCCGCGAAATTCCGCGCAGAGCTCGCCGGGGGAGTGGTCCTCACCCGTGGTCAGGAACGCTGCATCTACGTCTTCAGCCAGGAGGAGTTCAGCTCGATGCACGAGAAGATCCGCCAGGCCCCCGTGACGAGCAAGCAGGCCCGCGACTACCTGCGCGTCTTCCTCTCCGGCGCGAGCGACGAGACGCCCGACGCCCAGAACCGCATCTCGATCCCGCCGGCGCTGCGCGCATACGCGGGACTCACCAAGGAACTCGCCGTGATCGGCGCGGGCAGCCGCGCCGAGATCTGGGACGCCAAGGCCTGGGAGGCATACCTCGCCGACCAGGAGAGCGCGTTCGCCGACACCGCGGAGGAGGTGATCCCCGGCCTCTTCTGAGCCGCAGGCTGTGACTCCCAGCCATCCGCTTGCCTTGGCCGACTTCCCCGCGGCCAAGTCAGAACCACAAGGATGGATGGGGATCACGGCAGGTGGCAGGCCGATTTCTCACCATGGATGCCTCACAGCTGCACGTTCCCGTCATGCTCGAGCGCTGCCTCGAGCTGCTCGCCCCGGCGATCGGCCGGCCGAACGCCGTCGTCGTCGACGGCACCCTTGGCCTCGGCGGCCACTCGGAGGCCATGCTCGAGCGCTTCCCCGGCGTGACGCTGATCGGCCTCGACCGCGACCCCGAGGCGCTGCGCCTCGCAGGGGAGCGGCTCGCACGGTTCGGCGACCGGTTCCGGCCGGTGCACATCACCTACGACGGCATCGACACCGCCATCCGTGAGCTCGGCTTCGAGTCCGTCGACGGCGCGCTGTATGACCTCGGCGTCAGCTCGATGCAGCTCGACCTGCCCGAGCGCGGCTTCTCGTATGCGAAGGACGCGCCGCTCGACATGCGCATGGACACGACGGCAGAGCTCACCGCAGAGCGCATCGTCGCCGAGTACCCGGAGACCGAGCTGCGGCGCATCTTCCGCGACTACGGCGAAGAGAAGCTGGCGCAGCGATACGCCTCCTGGATCGTGAAGGCCAGGGCGCAGCATCCGATCACCCGCACCATGCAGCTCGTCGACGTGCTGCAGGCGGCGACGCCGGCCGCGATCAGCAAGCAGGGGCACCCGGCCAAGCGCGTCTTCCAGGCGCTGCGCATCGAGGTGAACCAGGAGCTCGCCGTGCTCGAGCGGGCGATGCCCCGGGCGGTCGACGCGCTGAACGTCGGCGGCCGGCTCGTCGTCATGTCGTATCAGTCGCTCGAGGACCGCATCGTCAAGCGGGTCTTCCAGGCCAGGTCGCGCTCGACTGCCCCCGCGGGGCTGCCGGTCGAGCTGCCGGAGCACAAGCCGGAGCTCAAGCTGCTGACCCGCGGCGCCGAGCTCGCGAGCGACGAAGAGAAGCAGCGGAACCCGCGCAGCGCCCCGGTGCGACTGCGCGCGGTCGAGCGTGTTCGAGAACTGCTGAGGGGGGCCTCATGAGCATGAACGGCAACACCGCGGTCATCGACACCGCCATCGACACCGCCATCGACACCGCCGCCGAGGGGGTCGAAGAGCACCCGTGGGTGTCGCAGCTGCCGCTGCCGAACCGCGAGCAGCGCAAGCGCGGCCTGCTCGCCCCCGTCGAGACGCCGGTCGCCCACGCACAGCGGCCGAAGCTGATGTACGCCGGTATCGCCGTCGCCGCTCTCGTGCTGATCGTCATCGCACAGCTCGCCCTGAGCATCGGGGTGTCGAACGGCGCGTACGAGCTCAACTCTCTGCAGCAGCAGCAGAAGCAGCTCGATCGCGACCAGCAGGCGTCGTCCGAGGCCGCGGACAAGCTGTCGAGCCCGCAGAACCTCGCCGCCAACGCCAACGCGCTCGGCATGGTGCCGAACGGGTCGCCGGTCTACCTGCGTCTCTCGAACGGGGCCGTGGTCGGCTCGCCGACGGCCGCCGCGCCCGCGGCGAAGAGCGGCAGCGCCGGCACCGGAAGCCAGCTCGTGCCGAACGCGCTGATCAAGGGTGTTCCGCTGGTCAACGCGAAGACGGGGCCGTCGCCCTCTGAGGTCGCGACGGACAAGGCATCCCTGCCCACTGCCTCACAGCAAACCGGAAGCAAGCCGTCCTCCGGCACACCGGCGGCGAATGTCAACCCGCAGCAGCACGGGCCCGTAGCGTGGAGCGGGCCGCTGCCCGCGCCAGCGACGCACTAGTACGACGACGAGGGGAGATCAGGTGAGGGCCACGAAGTCGACGAGGCGCCGCACTTCGATCGCCCTTCTGATCGTTCTCGCCGTGGTGGCGAGCCTCGTCTACAAGCTGTTCGACATCCAGGTCGTGCACGCGAGCGCGCTCACGGCGCAGGCGGCCGAGCGCCGCGGCACCGCGATCACGCTCTACGGGGCGCGCGGCGACATCGTCGGCGATGACGGCACGGTGCTCGCCGGCAGCGTGCTGCGCTACGACTTCATCGCCTCGCCCGTCAACGCGCTGAGCGCGTACACGGATGCCTCGGGCAATGCGCTTCCGCAGGACCAGGCCCTCGCGAAGCTCGCCGCTGACCCCGTGCTCGCGAAGCTCTCGAAGGTCACGGGCACGCCCGTCGCCACGTTCATGACCGCGTTCAGGAACGCGCTCAAGGCGAACGCCCAGTCGCAGTACGCGCCACTCATCAAGAACGCCGACGTGCCGACCTTCAACAAGATCGAGGCGCTGAAGATCGCGTGGCTGACGCCGGTGAGCCACCCCGCGCGCACGTACCCCGACGGCGCGGTCGGCGGGAACATCGTGGGCTACGTCAACTCCGCGGGGGCAGGCGCCGAGGGGCTCGAGCAGCAGTACCAGAAGTGCCTCGTCGGCGAGAACGGCGAAGAGACGTATCAGGCCAGCCGTGACGGCGTCGCCCTGCCGGGCAGTACCAAAGTGACGAAGCCCGCGAAGCAGGGCGGCACCCTCGTGACCACCCTCGACCCCGACCTCAACTGGTTCGTCAACCAGAACCTGGCCGCCTCGACCAAGCAGCTGGGCGCCGAGTTCGCACAGGGCTCTGTGGTCGACATCAAGACCGGCGAGATCAAGGCGGCGGCCCAGTACCCCTCCGTCGACCCGAACAACATCGAGTCGGTTCCCGCCGCGTACCGCAGCACGTCGATGATGTTCTCGAGCATGTTCGAGCCCGGGTCGACCTTCAAGTCGCTGACGGCGGCGGCGATGATCGACTCGGGCTACGCAACGCCTTCCTCGCACGTCGTGACGCCCGACAGTTACTCGGATCCGAGCAAGGGGGTCCGGTTCAGCGACGCCGAGTACCACCCGGTCGAGGACATGACTCTCACCGGCATCCTGATGAACTCGTCGAACGTCGGCATCTCGCTGCTCGGCAAGAGCATGTCGGCGCAGACGCGCTATGAGTACTACAAGAAGTTCGGCATCGGCAGCCCGACCTCGGTGGCCTTCCCCGCCCAGGCAAGCGGCATCCTGACGAAGCCGAGCACGTGGGACAACCAGACGTACTTCACGACGATGTTCGGCCAGGGTGTCTCGGCGACCATGGCGCAGATGGTGCAGGCCTACCAGGCCATGGCGAACGACGGAGTCATGGTGCCGCTGTCACTCGTCAAGGGCTGCAAGCAGGCCGACGGCACGATGACGGACGTTCCGAAGAAGACGACGACGCGAGTGATCAAGTCGTCGACGTCGAAGACGATGCTCGACATGCTCGAGTCCGTGCCGCAGAAGAACGCCAGCGACGCGGCGCTGAAGACGCCCGGGTACCGCCTCGCAGCCAAGACCGGAACCGCGCAGGAGCCCGACGGGCACGGCGGCTATCGGCAGGGCTTCTACATCTCGGTCATGGGCATGTTCCCCGTCGACAACCCGCAGTACCTCGTCGACGTGAACATCGGCTTCCCCGCCGGCAATAAAATGTCGTATGCGGCGACGCCGCTGTTCCACACGATCATGAGCCAGGTCTTGAAGACCTACCGGGTGAGCCCGTCGAACAGCGCCCCCAGCGATCTGCCTGTTACCCACTGATGAGCCCCACGAGTTTGGCCGCATGATCCAACTGACCCTGACCGAGATCGCCGACGCCGTCTCGGGAACCCTGCACCTCGGCGAGAGCGGCGTGAGCGCCGACCAGCCCGTCACCGGGCTGTCGTACACCGACTCGCGTGAGGTGGTGCCCGGCGGCATCTTCTTCGCGAAGCCGGGGGAGGCCACGGACGGCCACCTGTTCGCACCGCAGGCCGCCGAGAACGGGGCGGCGGTGCTGATCGTCGAGCGGGTGCTGCCCGATCAGGCATCCGTGCCCCAGATCGTCGTCGCGGACGTGATCGACGCCCTCGCGGCGCTGGCCGCCGAGGTCGTCGCGCGGGTGCACGCGAAGGGTGCGCTCAAGGTCGTGGGCATCACCGGCTCGAACGGCAAGACCACGACGAAGAACCTGCTCGCCAGCATCCTGACGCCGCTCGGCGAGACCGTCGCGCCCAAGGAATCTTTCAACAACGAGGTCGGCGCGCCCGTGACGATGCTGCGCATCACCGAGTCGACGCGCTTCCTCGTGTCGGAGATGGGCCTGTATGCGCCCGGGGCCATCACCCGGCTGGCGGCGATGGCGAAACCCGACCTCGGCGTGGTGCTCAAGGTCGGTCTCGCGCACGCCGGCGGCTACGGCGGCATCGAGGGCGTCGCCCGCGAGAAAGCCGAGATGGTCACCCACCTGCCGGCAGACGGCGTCGCCGTGCTGAACATCGACGACCCGAGGGTGGCGGCCATGGCCGAGAAGACCACCGCGGGCGAGGTGCTCTGGTTCGGCTTGGGCCGGGGCGCACAGGTCACGGCGCGCGACATCACTCTGAGCGCCGACGGCACCGCCTTCACGCTCGTCCTGCCCGGAGGAGCGGAGGCGCGCGTCTCGTTCCGCGTCCTCGGCGAGCATCACGTCATGAACGCGCTCGCGGCGGCGGCTGCCGCCCACGCGCTCGGCGTCGGCATCGACGACATCGTCGCGGGTCTGCAGGCCGTCACGCGCGCCGAGCGCTGGCGCATGGAGGTGCTCGGCGGCCGCGACGGCATCACCGTCATTAACGACGCCTACAACGCGAGCCCTGACTCGATGGCTGCCGCCCTGCGCACGCTGGCGAAGCTCAAACGACCGGGTGGCCGCACGATCGCCGTCGTCGGCGAGATGGCGGAGCTCGGCGAGTTCGCGGGCGAAGAGCACGACAGGGTCGGCCTCGACGTCGTCGTGCTGGGCATCGACCGCCTGGTCGTGGTGGGCGAAGGCGCCCGCCGGGTACACGTCTCTGCGATGCGCGAGGGCACGTTCTTCTCAGATGAGTCGCAGTTCGTCGAGACCGCCGACGAGGCGTTCGAACTCGTGCGCGCCCTGGCGCAGCCGAACGACACGATCCTCGTGAAGAGCTCGAAGGTCGCGGGTTTGCGCTTCCTGGGTGACCGCCTGGGAGAATCGTTCTCGTGAGGACTCTTCTGACCGCGGGTGCGCTCTCCCTGGCCTTCTCCCTGTTCCTCACGCCGCTGTTCGTCAAGCTGTTCCACCGGCTTCAGCTCGGCCAGTTCATCCGCGACGACGGCCCCCAGTCGCATCACGCCAAGCGCGGCACGGCGACCATGGGCGGCATCATCATCATCCTGGCGACGCTCTTCGGGTTCTTCGCCGCATCGCTGATGTTCCCGGGCGACGGCATCTCGCCGAGTTCGCTGCTCGTGCTGCTGATGCTCGTCGGCATGGGCGCCGTGGGCTTCGTCGACGACTTCCTCAAGGTGCGCAACCAGCGCAGTCTCGGTCTCGGCGGCTGGGCGAAGGTGGCGGGCCAGGTCGTGGTCGCGACGCTGTTCGCGGTGCTGGCGATCCAGTTCCCCAACCGCGAGGGCTACACCCCGGCATCCCTCGGGATCTCTGCCGTGCGCGACGTGCCCGCCCTCGATATCGCCCGCATCGCGACGGCGGTGCCGGCGATCGCGATCATCCTGTATCTGATCTGGGTCAACTTCCTGGCGGCCGCAACCACCAACGGCGTGAACCTCGCCGACGGGCTCGACGGCCTCGCCCCTGGGGCCTCGATCCTCGCGATCGGGTCGTTCATCTTCATCGGCTTCTGGCAGTTCAACCAGTCCTGCTTCAGCGCGACGATCGACCAGGACAACCTGAGCAAGTGCTACACGACCAACGACCCGCTGTCGCTCGCGATCGTGGCGGCCGCGATCACGGGCGCCCTGGTCGGATTCCTGTGGTGGAACACGAACCCCGCGCAGATCTTCCTCGGTGACACCGGCTCGCTCGGGCTCGGTGGCGCCCTGTGCGCGCTCGCGGTGCTCACCCACACCGAGCTGCTGCTCATCCTCATCGGCGGCCTGTTCGTCATCGAGGCCGGCTCGGTCATCCTGCAGCGCGCGTACTTCAAGATCACGCACGGCAAGCGCATCTTCCTGATGACGCCGATCCACCACACCTTCGAGCTCAAGGGGTGGGCAGAGGTCACGATCGTGGTGCGGTTCTGGATCATCGCGGGCCTGCTCGTCGCCGCCGGCGTCGGCACCTTCTATCTCGAGTGGTTGAGCGTCAGTTGACGGGCCGGCATGCGGGCGCCGTCGATTTCGAGGCGCTGAATTCGTGGCATACGGATGCCTGGAAAGGCCTGCGCGTCGCCGTGTTCGGCCTCGGTAAGACCGGGTTCTCTGTGGCCGACACGCTGGTCGAGCTCGGCAGCGAGGTGCTCGTCATCACCCAGCAGGCGGACGATGAGCGAGCGCGGCTGCTCGAGGTGATCGGCGCGGAGCTCGTCGTCGACGAGAGCCTCGACGTGCTCGCCGGCGGCCCGCCTCAGCGGCTGCTCGACTTCGACCCCCAGCTCGTGGTCGCCAACCCCGGCTTCCCACCCTCGCACCCCCTGTTGCAGTGGGCGGAGGGCGAGGCCGCACTGCCCGTCTGGGGCGACATCGAGCTCGCGTGGCGCCTGCGCGACAAGGTGGCTCGGCCAGACGGCACGCCCGTCGAATGGATCACCATCACGGGCACCAACGGCAAGACCACGACGACGCAGCTCACGGCGACCTTCCTCGCAGCGGCGGGCCTGCGCGCCGCGCCCGCGGGCAACATCGGGATTCCGGTGCTCGACGCCATCCGTGACCCGCAGGGCTTCGACGTGCTCGTGATCGAGCTGTCCAGCCACCAGCTGCACCGCATCAACCTCACGGGCGACGGGCACGGGCCGGCGGGCGAGCTGCACCCCTACGCCAGCGTCTGCCTCAACATCGCCGAGGACCACCTCGAGTGGCACGGCTCGTTCGAGGCCTACCGCGCCGCGAAGGCGAAGGTCTACGACAACACCAAGGTCGCCTGCGTCTACAACAAGGCCGACGAGGTGACCATGCGCATGGTCGAAGACGCCGACGTCGAAGAGGGCGCGCGCGCCATCGGCTTCGGACTCGGGGTGCCAGGGCCGAGCGACTTCGGCGTGATCGAGGGGATCCTCGTCGACCGGGCGTTCCTCGACGAGCGGCACCACACGGCGCTCGAGCTGACCACCGTCGACGAGCTCACGGCGGCGGGCCTCTCGGCGCCGCACGTCATCGCGAACATCCTCGCGGCCGCCGCCCTCGCCCGCTCGTACGGGGTCGAGACCGGCGTGATCCACGAGGCGCTCAAGACGTTCCGTCTCGACGCGCACCGCATCGAGACGGTGGCCGTCGCCGACGGCGTGACCTGGGTCGATGACTCGAAGGCGACCAACCCGCACTCGGCGGATGCCTCTCTGAAGGCGTTCCCGTCGGTGGTGTGGGTCGTCGGCGGGCTGCTCAAGGGTGTCGAGGTCGACGAGCTCGTCGCCGCGCACGTCGAGCGCCTGCGCGGGGCGGTGCTGATCGGCGCGAACCGCGACGAGCTGCGGGCGGCGTTCCAGAAGCACGCCCCTGAACTGCCGCTGTTCGAGGTCGAGGGGATCGGCGCCGGCAAGGGAGCCGCCGTCATGGACGCGGCCGTGCGGTTTGCGGCATCCCTCGCGCGCGACGGCGACACCGTGCTGCTCGCTCCTTCTGCCGCATCGATGGATCAGTTCACCGACTACGCAGACCGCGGCAAGCGGTTCGCCGAGGCGGTCAGAAAGCACCTCTCAGGCGAGCAGCCCTAAGTCGTCGCCAGGTTCAGCGGCCTCACTCGGCGGGATTTCACCGAAATCGGCGACCGTTCGCACCAGGCACTTGCGGCGGCACGGTGATTTCCGGGTGACTCTCCATCAGACACCCATTTGGTACGTCAGCCAAATGAGTGTCTGAGAGAAAGTGTCTTTGCGGCGCTGCCCCCGACCTCGTAGCGCCCACACTGTCGACAGAATGAGAGCGTGAACGTTCATCTGCGACCATGGCGTGCCGAAGATGCCCCGGCGCTGCTGACGGCACAGCATTCGAACTCCGACCTTGACTCACAGTTCGGCGACGCCGAGGTCGCAAATGAGGCGCAGGCCGTCGAGTACATCCAATCGACTCTGCGGTTTGGCGATGCGTTCAAGAACTGGGCGATTGTGGTTGACGATCTTGCTGTCGGAAATGTGGGACTTGCGCACATCGAGCGCAGGCACGACACCGCGTGGGCGCACTACTGGCTCGGGGCCGGTGCGCGCGGCCATGGGTACGCTTCGCGGGCGCTCGCAGCAGTCGCCGGCTGGGCGTTCTCCGACGGCCTGTATCGGCTGGAGCTCGGTCATCGTGTCAACAATCCCTCGTCGTGCCGGGTGGCGACGGCGGCCGGATTCGTTGCAGAGGGGTTGGAGCGCCAGAAGCTTCGCTACGGAACAGAGCGATTCGATGTTGAGACGCACGCCCGCCTGGCGACTGATCCGGTTCCAATGATTTCCGGTATGACAGTCGCCAGCTGAACTGCCGACCGAGCATCGAGTACGGGGTAGCCGCGGTTTCGACGGCCGCTTGGTCGCGACTTCTGCGTACTCGTTTCGGCAGAGTCGCGAGTACTGCGTACTCGATGGGCGCGGCGCTCTCAGGCGACTCGCAGTAGCGCCCTCGGCGTGCCGAGCCGGGGCGCGCGGCATCCGTTTGTGAGGATGGCCACGTGACTTCGCAGGCCGACCAGAGCAGGGCGCCGCGCTTCGGTGTCGGCGCTCGCGCAGCCGGCCGCGCAGACCACGGCACCCTCGACGGCGGGCAGCGCGCGCGGGCGGCGATGCACACCGCGCGCATCTCGCTCGGGCGCGTCTTCGAGGCGGAATCCGCCAACTACTTCCTGCTGCTCGGCCTGACGCTCTTCATGGTCGCCTTCGGCCTGCTGATGGTGCTCTCGTCGTCGTACGTCGCCTCGCACGCCGACGGCTCGAGCTTCTTCGCGAAGTTCATGAACCAGGGGCTGTACGCGATCATCGGCGTGCCGATGATGCTCGTGGTCTCACGCATCCCGTCGTGGTTCTGGCGCAAGTGGGCCTGGCTCGGGGTGATCGGCACCTGCGTGCTGCAGGCGCTGGTCGTCTTCACCCCCCTCGGCTACGGCATCAACAACAACACCAACTGGCTGAAGCTCGGCCCGATCCTGTTCCAGCCGTCAGAGCTGATCAAGATCGCGCTCGTGCTGTGGATCGGCATGTTCCTGACCCGCAAAGAGCTGCGGCTGCGCCAGTTCGGCCAGGCGCTGCTGCCCGCGCTGCTAATCGCGCTCATTCCGCTGTTCCTGATCATGAAGGGCGACGACCTCGGCACGACGATGATCGTCGGCCTCATGCTGATCGGCGCGCTGTTCTTCGCGGGAATCCCGCTCTGGCAGCTGCTGCTCACCGGGTCGTTCGCCGGTGCCGCCGCGTTCGTGCTGGCGTTCTCGTCGGCGAACCGCACGCACCGCATCATGGCGTTCCTGCACCCGGAGAAGGCCGACCCGAACGGCGACGGCTACCAGGTGCTGCAGGGCCAGTGGGGCATGGCGAACGGCGGCATCTTCGGGGTCGGACTCGGCAACTCGCAGTCGAAGTGGAACTGGCTGCCGGCCTCATCGACCGACTTCATCTTCTCGATCACGGCGGAGGAGCTCGGGCTGATCGGCGCGGTGCTCGTGCTTCTGCTGTTCGTCGCGCTCGCGTTCGTGCTGCTGCGCATCATCCGCTCGGCGAAGACCGTGTTCGCGCGCACCGTCACCGGCGGCGTCATGGTCTGGATCATCGGCCAGGCCATCGTCAACATCGCCGTGGTTGTGGGGCTCTTCCCCGTGCTCGGCGTCCCTCTGCCGCTGATCTCGTCGGGCGGCACGGCGCTGATCTCGACCCTGGCGGCGCTCGGCATCGTACTGTCGTTCGCGCGCGAGGAGCGCAGGGCGGCCAGGCTCACCCGACCGAGTGCCCCGGTGGCCCGGGCTACCGTTAACCGGTGACCTATCTGCTCGCCGGCGGCGGAACCGCCGGCCACGTGAACCCGTTGCTGGCCACCGCAGACAAGTTGCGTGAGCTGCATGCCGCCGATGCGATGGGCGCGACGGATGCCGGCGCCGGCGCAGCCGAGATCGTGGTGCTCGGCACAGCTGAGGGCCTCGAGGCGCGCCTCGTTCCGCAGCGCGGCTACGAGCTCGTGACGATTCCGAAGCTGCCGTTCCCCAGGCGCCCGAACGGCGCCGCTCTGCGTTTTCCGGGCCGCTGGTGGGCGGCCGTCCGCCAGATCGAGAAGCTCATCGCCGACCGCGGCATCGACGTGGTCGTCGGGTTCGGCGGCTACGCGGCCGCACCGGCGTACCTCGCGGCGCGCCGCACGAAGACGCCGCTCGTGCTGCACGAGGCGAACGCGAAGCCCGGCCTCGCGAGCCGACTCGGCTCGCGCCTCACCGAATCGGTCGGCGTCGCGTTCCGCGGCACGCCGCTGCCGCACGCGCGGTTCGTCGGAATGCCGCTGCGTCCTGAGATCGAGCGGCTCGACCGCGCGGCCGCCCGCTTCGGGGCCCGCCAGCGCTTCGGGCTCGACGACCGCCCCGCGCTCCTCGTCACGGGCGGCTCGCTCGGCGCCCGGCGCATCAACCGCACGATGCTCGACTCTGCGCAGCGCGTGCTCGACGCCGGCTACCAGGTGCTGCACATCCAAGGCGGAGCGCACGAATTCGACGATCCGGGGCTGCCGGGCTACCACCTGATCGACTACGTCGACGACATGGACCAGGCGCTGTCGGCGTGCGACGTCGTGGTCAGCCGCGCAGGCGCCGCGACCGTCAGCGAGCTGACCGCGCTGGGGATGCCTGCCGTCTACGTGCCGTACCCGGTCGGCAACGGCGAGCAGCGCTTCAACGCCGCCGACGTGGTGAGCTCGGGCGGCGGAATCCTCGTCGAGGACCGCGAGTTCACGCCGGACTGGGTCGAGGCGCAGCTGCTGCCGCTGCTGAAGGACGAGGGGCGACTCGCTGAGATGGCCGCGGCCGCGGCATCCGTCGGCGTCCGTGACGGCGCCGAGCGGCTGGTCGCGCTGATCGACGCCGCCGCTGACGGCGCTGCCTGAACGCCTCACGAACACCGCAAGGAGATACTGGAACCCGTGATCAAGCCCGACCTGTCGTTGCCGCTGCCCGAGACCATCGGGAAGGCGCACTTCGTGGGCATCGGCGGTTCTGGCATGAACGGCATCGCGCGGCTGTTCCTCGCCGCCGGCATTCCCGTGACCGGCTCCGACCGTGCGGAGAGCGAGTACACCCGCACGCTCACCGAGCTCGGCGCGGGCATCCACGTCGGCCATGACGCCGCCAACGTCGGCGACGCCGACACGCTCGTGGTCACGGGTGCGCTCTGGCAGGACAACCCCGAGTACCAGTACGCACTGGCGCACGGAATGCCCGTGCTGCACCGCTCGCAGGCGCTCGCGTGGCTCGCGCGCGGCAGCCGCCTCGTGGCGGTCGCCGGTGCGCACGGCAAGTCGACGACCACGGGGATGATCTCGACCGCGCTGCTTGCGGCAGGCGCCGACCCGAGCTTCGTGAACGGGGCGGTGATCGAGGGCCTCGAGACGAGCGCGCGGCACGGCGGCTCCGGACTGTTCGTGATCGAGGCCGACGAGTCCGACGGCTCGTTCCTGCTCTACGACACCGCCGTCGCGCTCATCCTCAACATCGACGACGACCACCTGGACCACTACGGCTCCTACGCCGCCGTCGAGGACGCGTTCGTGACGTTCGCCGACCGCGCGCGCGAGCTCGTCGTGATCTCCGCCGACGACGCGGGCGCCCGTGCGGTCGCCCCGCGCATCTCGCATCGGAACGTCGTGACGTTCGGCGAATCCGAGGGCGCAGATGTGCGGGTCACCTCGATCACCGCAGACGGCCCCGTCGCGTTCACCCTCGAGTGGCAGGGGGCGAGCTATGACGGCCGCCTGCGCGTGCCCGGGCGGCACAACGCGCTCAACGCCGCGGGAGCGTTCGCCGTGCTGACTGCATTGGGCGTCGAGCCCGAGACCGCCATCGAGTCGCTCGAGTCGTTCGGCGGCACGCACCGCCGCTTCGAGCTGCACGGCACAGTCGGGGGAGTGAGCGTCTACGACGACTACGCCCACCACCCGGCCGAGGTGAAGGCGGTGCTCGAGGCGGCCCGCTCGGTCGTCGGCGACGGGCGCCTCATCGCCGTGCACCAGCCGCACACCTACAGCCGCACGCAGCGCCTGGCGCAGGAATTCGCCGACGTGCTCGAGCAGTACGCCGACGAGACGGTCGTGCTCGACGTGTTCGGCGCACGCGAGGATCCCGTGCCCGGCGTCACCGGCGCCCTCGTCTCCGAGCGCTTCCATGACCCGTCGAAGGTCGAGTTCATCGCCGACTGGCAGCAGGCGGCGGACTTCACGGCGCAGTTCGCCCGCGACGGCGACTTCGTCATCACGCTCGGCTGCGGGAACGTCAACCTGATCGTGCCCCAGCTTCTCGAGGCACTCGAGCAGACGAAGGCCTGACGCGGTGAGGCGGCCCAGCGGTCCGGCGCAGCGGACACCACCTCAGCCCAGCGCCCCCGTCACGCGCGAGTCCGGGGCACGCGACGAGCCTGCTCGCCCGATCGACCTGCGTGAGCGCCGGGACGCCCTCGCGCAGTCGCCGACGCCTGCCGAGTCGACGCGGGGCGACTCGTCGAAGCGCGACGAGCAGGCGCGAGCGGATGCCGGTGCCGGGCGTGCCGGCGACGCGAAGCCCGCCTCGGCCTTCTCGACCTGGCGCGAGATGCGCCGCGCGATCGCAGCGCGCCGCCGTGTCGAACGCAGCGAGGCGCGGCGCTTCACCGCCCGCACGCGCCGCCGGCGGCAGCTGCAGCTCGGGATCGCCGCGTTCGTCTTCGTCGTGCTGTGCGGCGCTGTGATCAGCGCGTATTCGCCGATGATGGCGCTGCGTCACATCGAGGTGGTGGGCACGCACAGCGTGAAGGCCGCCGACGTGCAGCGCGCGCTCTCCGGCGAGCTCGGCACGCCGCTCCCACTCGTCAAGTCGAGCGATGTGCGCCACGCGCTCGACGACTTCCGCCTCATCGAGTCGTACAGCACGCAGCTCGAACCGCCGTCGACGCTCGTGGTGCGCATCACCGAGCGCACGCCGCTCGGGGTCGTGAAGCAGGGTTCGACCTATGAGGTCGTCGACCAGGCAGGCGTCGCCCTGTCGGCATCGTCGACGGCGCCCGCCGGGCTGCCGACCATCACGGTGCCGAGTGGCCAGCGGCCCGAGGATTCGCCGGGCTTCGCCGCAGCGGCATCCGTCATCGCGTCGCTGCCCACAGCGGTTCGCTCGACCGTGACCGGCGCGAGTGCGACGAGCGCGAACAACGTGACCCTCGTGCTACGGGGCGGCAAGCACGTCGTGTGGGGCGGAACGGGGCAGATGGAGCTCAAGGCGGCAGACCTTCAGGCTCTGCTGAAGGGTGCGCCGCACGCTTCCGTCTACGACGTGTCGAGCCCGCGCGCCCCGATCACGCGCTGAGCGCACCGGTTTTGGGACGAATGGGGCGACACGCGCAGATACACGGCGGGCGTTCGGATGCTTCCCCCTACTCTCAGTGAAGGAAATGCATACCGAGCATAACTTTTACCCTCTACCTGAGGTTGAAGGTTCACAGCGGAGGCCAGAGCGTGAGCACTAACCAGAACTACCTCGCCGTCATCAAGGTGGTCGGCATCGGCGGCGGCGGCGTCAACGCCGTCAACCGCATGATCGAGCTCGGCCTGCGCGGGGTCGAGTTCATCGCCATCAACACCGACGCGCAGGCGCTGCTGATGAGCGACGCCGACGTCAAGCTCGACGTGGGCCGCGAGATCACCCGCGGCCTCGGCGCCGGCGCCGACCCAGAGGTGGGGCGCCGCGCTGCCGAAGACCACGCAGAGGAGATCGAAGAGGCGCTCGCCGGCGCCGACATGGTCTTCGTCACCGCCGGTGAGGGCGGCGGCACCGGCACGGGTGGTGCTCCGGTCGTCGCGCGGATCGCGAAGTCGATCGGCGCTCTGACCATCGGTGTCGTCACGAAGCCGTTCAGCTTCGAGGGCAAGCGCCGCGCCGACTCGGCCGCCGCCGGCGTCGCGCGCCTCAAGGAAGAGGTCGACACCCTCATCGTCGTTCCGAACGACCGCCTGCTCGAGATCAGCGACCGCGGCATCTCGATGATGGAGGCCTTCACCACGGCCGACCAGGTGCTGCTCGCCGGTGTGCAGGGCATCACCGACCTGATCACGACCCCTGGTCTGATCAACCTCGACTTCGCCGACGTGAAGTCGGTCATGCAGGGCGCGGGCTCCGCGCTCATGGGCATCGGCTCGGCGCGCGGCGCCGACCGGGCGATCAAGGCGGCCGAGCTCGCCGTCGCGAGCCCGCTGCTCGAGGCATCCATCGAGGGCGCCCGTGGCGTGCTGCTGTCGATCCAGGGTGGCAGCAACCTCGGCATCTTCGAGATCAACGACGCGGCCCGCCTCGTGCAAGAGGTCGTGCACCCCGAGGCCAACATCATCTTCGGAACCGTCATCGACGACACGCTCGGTGACGAGGTGCGCGTCACGGTCATCGCCGCGGGCTTCGACGGCGGCGAGCCCAACGCGAAGTCGGACCCCGGCGCCCACCGCGCAGAGCCCGCGCTCACCGTCGACCCCGCGCCGAAGGCGGCTGCGAGCGAGGACACCGCAGCGCTCGCGCCTGAGGACCTTCCTGTCGCCGCGTGGGAGCCGACCTCGGCCCCCGAGACGCCGACGCTGCCCGCAGACCGCGACTTCGATGACGCCGACGGCATCGACATTCCTGATTTTTTGAAGTGAGCAGAGTTCGGCCTGTCCGGCCGGGATCCCTGAAGTAGAGCATTGCCTGATCTTGCAGAGCGGCTCGCCGCTGTGCGAGCAGACATCGTGGATGCCGCACGGGCGGCCGGCCGGAGTGAGGACGAGCTGACGACCATCGTCGTCACGAAGTTCCACCCGGCCGAGCTCGTGCGCGAGCTGCACGCGCTCGGCGTGCGGGACGTGGGCGAGAACCGCCATCAGGAGGCCGCGGCGAAGGCATCCGACCTCGCCGACCTCGACGACCTCACCTGGCACTTCATCGGCCAGCTGCAGTCGAACAAAGCCAGGCAGGTGCGGCGCTACTCGCACATCGTGCACTCGGTCGATCGGCCGGCGCTCGTCGACGCCCTCGCGCGCCGCGAGAGTGACCCCGACGGCGAGACCGTTGACGTGTTCCTGCAGCTGAACCTCACCGACGATCCGGGGCGCGGCGGGGTGGCCCCGGCCGGGCTCGAGGCGCTCGCGGAGCACGCCCTCGCGGCCCCGGGCATCAGGGTGCGGGGCGTCATGGCGGTCGCACCGCTGGGGGAGGAGCCGCGTGCCGCGTTCGCACGCGTGCGGCAGGCATCCGATCGCCTGCGCTCGCTCGCGCCGGACGCGACCGCGATCTCTGCGGGCATGTCCGGCGATTTCCGCGAGGCGATCCTCGAGGGCGCGACACACCTTCGCATCGGCACCGCAATCACGGGTTCCCGCCCGGCCCCGCGTTAATCTGGCGCAGTCAGCAGTTAAAGCTGCGGCACACGGCGCACTTGCAACGGAGGACGAAATGGCCAACCCGCTGAAGAAGACCATGGTCTACCTCGGTCTCGCGGACGAAGAGTTCGAGTACGAGGAAGAGCAGCCCCGTGAGAGCGTCGCTGCACCGCGGGCCCAGCCCCACGCCCCCCAGCAGACGGCTGCCGCCGCCGCTCCCGCGCCGCAGCCGCGCGTCGAGCGCGCCCCGGTCGTGCCGATTCGCAAGAACACCCCGGTTCGAGCACAGGCGGTTCCTGAGATGAACGAGATCCTCACGGTGCACCCGCGCCAGTACCGCGACGCGCAGGCGATCGCCGAAGCCTTCCGTGACGGCATCCCGGTGATCATCAACCTGTCGCAGATGAACGACAGCGACGCACGCCGCCTCATCGACTTCGCGAGCGGTCTGTCACAGGGCCTGCTGGGCAAGATCGAGCGCGTGACCAACAAGGTCTTCCTGCTGTCGCCGCAGCACGTGTCGGTTCTCGGCGAGCAGAAGGCGGCGGGCGAAGGCGACTCGTCGTTCTTCAACCAGGCCTAGTCCGGCCAGGTTCGCTCCAGAAGCCTCCGCGATACTTCTAGGGTGCTTGCCGTCGCGATCATCGCCAGCATCGTCTACTACCTGCTGCTGATCTACTTCCTCACCATGTGGGCGCGCTTCGTGCTTGACCTCGTGCGTGCGCTGCGCCGCAGCTGGCGCCCGCGCGGCGCCGGGCTCGTGGCCGCCGAAGCCGTCTACACCGTGACAGACCCGCCGATCCGCCTGTTCCGCAGGCTGCTGCCGCCCGTGTCCTTCGGGGCGGTCGCACTGGATTTCGGCTGGCCACTGACGATGCTCTGCGTCGTGATCCTCATGTACATCGTCGGACTGTTCCCGCACCAGTTCTGAGCGCCGTGAGCGCGATGAACGGATGCTGACGGCCAGTCTGATTTGCTAGGTTTGGTCAAACACGTCCCTGACGTTCCCGATTCGAAAGCTAAGGGTGGAAAGCCATGGCGCTTACTCCGGAAGACGTAGTCAACAAGCGGTTCCAGCCGACGAAGTTCCGCGAGGGCTACGACCAGGACGAGGTCGATGACTTCCTTGACGAGGTCGTCGTCGAGCTGCGTCGCCTCAACCAGGAGAACGACGAGCTGAAGCAGCGTCTGGTCGCCGCTGACTCGCGCGTAGCCGAGCTGCAGCGCAGCGGTTCGAACGCCGCGCCGGCCGCCGCTCCGACCCCTGCCGTCGCTCCTGCGCCCGAGCCCGCGCCGGTCGCCGCCGTTCCGGTCGCCGCGCCGTCGCCCGTCGACGAGACGCAGAGCACCAACAACCTGCTGCAGCTGGCTCGCCGCCTGCACGAAGAGCACGTCGCCGAGGGCAAGGCCAAGCGCGACGAGCTCATCGCCGACGGCCACGCGACTGCTGCGCGTCTCGTCGCCGAGGCCGAGTCGAAGCAGAAGGAGCAGATCGCGATCCTCGACAAGCAGCGTGCTGCGCTCGAGACCAAGATCGACGAGCTGCGCAACTTCGAGCGCGACTACCGGGCGAAGCTGAAGAGCTACATCGAGGGCCAGCTGCGCGACCTCGACGCCTCGGGCAGCAGCGCTCCGCAGAACACCGGCGCTCAGGTGGCTCAGAACACCGGCTCCGCCCCGAGCTACCAGGGCTTTGGAGCGTAGCGCCGCCGCGAAGGTCAGCGTTCGCGCGATCGTCGTCCTCGCCGCCGTAGCCGTCTTCGTTCTCATCGTCGACCAGGTGGCCAAGGCACTGGTTCTCGCGCACCTCACAGAAGGCGAGCAGGCCCCCGTTCTCGGGAGCCTGCTCGTCTTCCTGTTCACGCGGAACCCCGGCGCGGCTTTCTCCATCGGCACCGGCTCGACGTGGATCTTCACGATCATCGCGATCGGCGTCTTCGTGTTCGTCGTCTGGTACGCGCGACGCATCCGCTCCGTGTGGTGGGCGATCGTGTTCGGCCTGCTGCTCGGCGGCCTGCTCGGCAACCTGTACGACCGCCTGTTCCGCCCGCCCGGGTTCGGCCAGGGCGAGGTGATCGACTTCATCAAGATCCCGCTGCTGCCGGCCATCTTCAACCTGGCGGACTCGGCGATCGTCGCCGCGATGGCGCTGTTCCTGATCCTGACGCTGGTGGGTGTCGGGCTCGACGGGCGGCGTGCGGGAGCCGCCGAAGCGGTGCCCGAGGGCCACGCAGAGTCAGGCTCCGCTGAGGTCGCCGACACCGCGGCGACGGATGCTTCACCCGCACGGCCCGTGTCAGAAGAGCGCCACGATGGAGACGCGTAGCTACCACGTCCCCGACGGCCTCGAGGGCAGCCGGGTCGACGCCGGCGTCGCGCGGCTGCTGGGATTCTCGCGCTCGTTCGCGGCCGACGTCGCCGAGGCCGGGGGAGTGCTGCTCGACGGGAAGCCTGTCGGCAAGAGCGATCGGCTGACGGCCGGCTCGTGGCTCGAGGTCTCGTGGGAGGAGCGGCGCGGCCCGGTCGTCGAGGCGATTCCGGTGCCCGAGCTCAAGATCGTCCACGACGACGATGACCTGGTCGTCGTCGACAAGCCGTTCGGCGTCGCGGCACACCCGTCCGTCGGGTGGGAGGGGCCGACGGTCGTCGGCGCGTTGGCGGCGGCGGGGTACCGCATCTCGACCTCGGGCGCCGCCGAGCGCCAGGGTGTCGTGCACCGCCTCGACGCGGGCACCTCTGGTCTGATGGTGGTCGCCAAAAGCGAGTACGCCTACACGATGCTCAAGCGCGCGTTTCACGACCGCACGGTCGAGAAGATCTATCACGCCGTCGTTCAGGGGCACCCGGACCCGCTTGCCGGCACGATCGACGCGCCGATCGGCAGGCATCCCAAGTCTGATTGGAAATTCGCCGTGATCTCGGGCGGCAAGCCGTCCGTCACCCACTACGAGACCATCGAGGCGTTCCCGTCGGCGAGCCTGCTCGAGATCCACCTCGAGACGGGGCGCACGCACCAGATCCGCGTGCACATGGCGGCGCAGAGGCACCCGTGCGCGGGCGACACGCTCTATGGTGCAGACCCGACCCTGTCGGCGCGGTTGGGGCTCACGCGGCAGTGGCTGCACGCCGTGCAGCTCGGCTTCGAGCACCCGGGCACGGGGGAGTGGGTGCAGTTCACCACCGACTACCCGGCCGACCTGCAGCACGCGCTCGACGTGCTGAGCGAGTAGCGGCTCGAG
The DNA here is from genome assembly GCF_039538145.1 of Gryllotalpicola daejeonensis. Lineage (NCBI taxonomy): Bacteria > Bacillati > Actinomycetota > Actinomycetes > Micrococcales > Microbacteriaceae > Gryllotalpicola > Gryllotalpicola daejeonensis. Next base: position 180,176 of record NZ_BAABBV010000001.1, read on the forward strand.
CGGTCCTAGCCGGCGAGGTAGGCCGCGAGCACCTCGGCTGCGACCTGCGGGGTGCGGTCGGGGCGCAAGGGCCGGACGTGCCGCCCGTGAATGAACTGGAGTCCGGCGATGATGGTCCAGGCGCGGAGCACGTGGTCGTCAAGCTCGACTGTGAGATTCGCGCGATAGCCGTCGATCAGGGCAGCGACGAGCGCACGGCGGATGCCGGTGCGGCCGAGGTCGAGCAGCCCGATGAACACCGCGCGCCCGATGTCCAAGCCGAACGGGCTGAGGCTCGCTGTCTCCCAGTCGATCAGCGTGCCCTGCTCGCCGTCGTCGAGGTAGTTGCCGCTTCCCGGGTCTCCATGAGTGATGACGAGATCGTGGACGTCGGCGACGCGTTCGATGGCGGCGGAGATCTCGCGGCGGAGTTCGCCGTCCAGCAAGTGCGCGACGACCGACAGCCGCCGGTCATGATCGCCGGCGAACTCGGCAGCGGAAACCGTGGCGAGCGGCCACCCCGCTGTGTCGACGGATGCGAGCGTCGCGAGGTCCCGCCCGAAGCGCCGCCATCCGTCCGGCGTCACGGGGCGCTCGCCGGCCTCACGGCTGAGCACGAGCACTTCTGAGCTGTCGGGGCCGGTCGCCGCGGCGATGACCTTGGGCGCTCGAACCCCTCGCGCTCCGAGGAATGTCAACGCCGCCGCCTCCTCACGCAGCCTCCCGTGGTTCCGCTGGGTCTTGACGACGACCTCGCGACCGTCGGCCATGACCCCGTACCGCGTCTCGTTCTTCGAGCCACCCGCGGTGCGGTGACCCAAGGTCACCAGCGTGCCGCCCGCGAGCTCCAAGGTCGTCATCGCCCGAGCATCCAGAAACAGACAGGACGAGCGCGAACGCTCGATTGACAAGTGATGGCCGCGGCCGAAGCCTACGGTGCACCGCCGCGGAACCCGCCGCGCATTCCGCCCCGTCGAGAAGTGCCGGAGCGTCGTCACGTGGCACTGGCGACGACATCGCGGCACTTCTCGCGTGAACCCTCAACCAGCGCTTGACGCGTGTCGCAGCGTGGGCGCGTGTGACGCCCTGCGATGTCGGCGGCGTATTGCAGAATCGATGACATGGCTTCCGACTCGTTCGTTCATCTGCACGTGCACAGCGAGTACTCGATGCTCGACGGCGCCGCCCGTGTCGGCGAGCTGCTCGACGCCGCGGTCGAGCAGAAGATGCCCGCGGTGGCGGTCACCGACCACGGCAACATGTTCGGCGCCTTCGACTTCTGGAAGCAGGCGACGGGCAAGGGCATCAAGCCGATCATCGGCGTCGAGGCGTACCTGACGCCCGGTACCCACCGCACCGACAAGACCCGTGTGCGCTGGGGCGACGGCGGCGGCGACGATGTGTCGGGCTCTGGCGCCTACACGCACATGACGATGTTCGCCGAGACGACAGAGGGCATGCACAACCTCTTCCGGCTCTCGTCGCTGGCCTCCATCGAGGGCTACTACTTCAAGCCCCGCATGGACCGCGAGCTGCTGAACACCTATGCGAAGGGCATCATCGCGACGACCGGCTGCCCGTCGGGCGAGGTGCAAACCCGGTTGCGGCTGGGCCAGTACAAAGAGGCGGTCGCGGCCGCTGCCGAGTTCCGCGACATCTTCGGCAAAGAGAACTTCTATGCCGAGATCATGGACCACGGCCTCGGCATCGAGCGGCGCGTCATGGGCGATCTGATCAAGCTCGCGAAAGACCTCGGGTTGCCGCTCGTCGCCACCAACGACTTGCACTACACGCACGCCGAAGACCACACCAGTCACGCCGCGCTGCTGTGCGTGCAGTCCGGTTCGACGCTCAACGACCCCAACCGCTTCAAGTTCGACGCCGACGAGTTCTATCTGAAGTCGCCTGAGCAGATGCGGCAGCTGTTCCGCGACCACCCCGAGGCATGCGACAACACCCTCGCGATCGCCGAGCGCTGCAACGTCGAGTTCGAGATGTCCACCGGCAAGTACATGCCGAAGTTCCCCGTTCCTGAGGGCGAGACCGAAGACAGCTGGTTCGTGAAAGAGGTCAACGCCGGCCTCGAGAAGCGCTACCCGGGCGGCATCCCGGACAAGGTGCGCAAGCAGGCGGACTACGAGATCGGCATCATCACGCAGATGGGCTTCCCCGGCTACTTCCTCGTGGTCGCCGACTTCATCAACTGGTCGAAGAACAACGGCATCCGGGTGGGGCCCGGCCGCGGTTCTGGCGCCGGTTCCATGGCCGCATACGCGATGCGTATCACCGACCTCGACCCGCTCGAGCACGGCCTCATCTTCGAGCGCTTCCTCAACCCCGACCGCGTCTCGATGCCCGACTTCGACGTCGACTTTGACGACCGCCGCCGCCTCGAGGCGGTGAAGTACGTCACCGAGAAGTACGGCGCGGAGCGCGTAGCGCAGATCGTCACGTATGGCACGATCAAGGCGAAGCAAGCCCTCAAGGATGCCGGGCGGGTGCTCGGCTTCCCGTTCTCGATGGGTGAGAAGCTCACGAAGGCGATGCCTCCGGCGGTGATGGGCAAAGACATCCCGCTGTACCAGATCTTCGACAAGAACAGCCCGCGCTACAAAGAGGCGAGCGAGATCCGCGCCGTCGTCGAGAACGACCCAGAGGCGAAGACGGTCTTCGACACCGCGCTCGGACTCGAGGGCCTCAAGCGCCAGTGGGGTGTGCACGCCGCGGGTGTGATCATGTCGAGCGACCCCATCATCGACATCATCCCGATCATGAAGCGCGAGCAGGACGGGCAGATCGTCACCCAGTTCGACTACCCGGCCGCGGAATCCCTCGGCCTGATCAAGATGGACTTCCTGGGCCTCAGGAACCTGACGATCATCAGCGACGCGCTGGACAACATCAAGGCGAATACCGGCACAGATCTCGACCTCGAGGGGCTCGCGCTCGACGACCGCGCCGCATACGACCTGCTCACGCGCGGCGACACACTCGGCGTCTTCCAGCTCGACGGCGGGCCGATGCGCGCGCTGCTGCGGCAGATGAAGCCCGACAACTTCGAAGACATCTCGGCGCTCATCGCCCTGTACCGCCCGGGCCCCATGGGCGCGAACTCGCACATCAACTACGCGCTACGCAAGAACGGCCTGCAAGAGGTCACGCCGATCCACCCCGAGCTGGAAGAGCCGCTGAAGGACATCCTCGACACGACCTACGGCCTGATCATCTATCAGGAGCAGGTCATGGCCATCGCGCAGCGGGTCGCAGGCTTCTCGCTCGGCCAAGCCGACATCCTGCGCCGCGCCATGGGCAAGAAGAAGAAGTCCGAGCTGGACAAGCAGCAAGAGGGCTTCTACGCCGGCATGAAGGAGCGCGGCTACTCGAAGGCCGCGATGGACAAGCTGTGGGAGATCCTGCTGCCGTTCTCCGACTACGCCTTCAACAAGGCGCACTCGGCGGCATACGGCGTCGTCTCCTACTGGACGGCCTATCTCAAGGCGCACTACCCGGCCGAGTACATGGCCGCCCTGCTCACGAGCGTCGGGGACTCGAAAGACAAGATGGCGCTCTATCTCAATGAGTGCCGCCGCATGGGCATCAAGGTGCTGCCGCCCGACGTGAACGAGTCGATCGGATTCTTCGCGGCAGTCGGCGCCGACATCCGCTTCGGCCTCGGCGCCGTGCGCAACGTCGGCATGAACGTCGTCGACGGCATCGTCGCGGCACGCACCGAGAAGGGCCGGTTCGAGTCGTTCCACGACTTCCTCAAGAAGGTTCCGCTGCACGTCGCGAACAAGCGGACGGTCGAGTCGCTGATCAAGGCGGGAGCGTTCGACTCGTTCGGGGCATCCCGCCGTGCCCTGCTCGAGATCCACGAGGGCGCGGTCGAATCCGTCGTGAACGAGAAGCGCGTCGAGGCGACGGGCCAGGCGGGCTTCGATTTCGACCTGCTGATGGCGGACGCCGCGGCAGACAGCGGCACCGGCCCGATCTCGGTCGTGCCGGAGCGGCCGGAGTGGAGCAAGCGCGACAAGCTCGCCTTCGAACGCGAGATGCTCGGGCTGTACGTCTCCGACCACCCGCTCGCGGGCCTCGAGCTCGATCTGGCGAAGCAGGCGTCGACCTCGATCACCGACCTCACCACGTCGGATGCCACGCAGGACGGCGACCAGGTGACCATCGCGGGCCTGGTGACCGGCGTGCAGCATCGCGTCGCGAAGCAGTCGGGCAACCAGTACGGCATCATCACCGTCGAGGACTTCGGCGGCGAGATCCAGGTCATGTTCATGGGCAAGGCGTACCAGGAGTTTGCACCGGCGCTTGTCGCCGACTCGATCGTCTCGGTGCGCGGCCGCGTCTCGATGCGCGACGACGGCATGAATCTGCACGCGTACAACCTCGTGACGCTCCAGTTCGAGCAATCGGGCGGCGTCGCCGGCCCGCTCGTCATCACGATGCCCGAGCAGCGGGCGACCGTCGACGTCGTGACAGAGCTGGGCAACATGCTGATTCACCACGCCGGTGAGAACGAGGTGCGGCTACGGCTCACTCGTGGGGCAGTGGCGCGCGTCTTCGAGTTGCCCTACAAGGTCTCGGTCTCGCCCGACCTGTTCGGTGAGTTGAAGGGGCTGCTCGGGCCGGCCTGCCTCGTGTGAGCAGGCGCGTCCTCCTCCGCGGACAGCTCCCAAAGCCGAGGCACGGGAGGGCTCTTCCGGCAGAAGACCCTCCCTAGCGTGCGTCTTGGGCGGAAGCCTGCCGCCCGCGCGCCGGTAGGCTTGGCGGCATCATGATGCGCACGATCGACCTGCGCGGAATCGACCTGGCAACGGCCGACCTCCGCACCCTGGTGCCCCGCCCCGTCGTCAACATCGAGGTCGCGTCGCAGGCCGCGGGGGAGCTCATCGCGGCCGTGCGCGAGCGCGGCTCCGACGCGCTGCTCGATCAGTCCGAGCGCTTCGACGGCATCCGCCCGCAGTCCCTGCGCGTGCCTGCCGACGCGATCGCGGCGGCCGTCGACGGGCTCGACCCCAAGGTGCGCGCCGCGCTCGACGAGGCGATCGCGCGCGTGCGCAAGGGCAGCGCCGCCCAGGTTCCCGCGCCACAGACCACTACGCTCGCCGACGGCGCGACGGTGTCGCAGCGCTGGCAGCCGGTCGATCGAGCCGGCCTGTACGTCCCGGGCGGCAAGGCCCCGCTGGCCTCCAGCGTCATCATGAGCGCCGTGCCCGCACAGGTCGCCGGCGTGCGTTCGCTGCCGCTCGCGAGCCCCGCGCAGAAGGAGTTCGGCGGCCTGCCGCACCCCACGATCCTCGCGGCGGCCGGGCTGCTCGGCGTCGACGAGGTGTGGGCCATGGGTGGCGCCGGCGCGATCGGGGCGCTGGCCTACGGCGTTCCGGACGCGGGCCTCGAGCCCGTGCAGATCATCACGGGCCCGGGCAACATCTACGTCGCGGCGGCCAAACGCCTCGTGCGGGGCGTCGTCGGCATCGACGCAGAGGCCGGCACCACCGAGATCCTGATCATCGCCGACGAGACGGCGAGCCCGACGCTGGTCGCCGCCGACCTGCTCAGCCAGGCCGAGCACGACGAAGCGGCGGCGAGCGTGTTGGTCACCGATTCGCCTGAGCTGGCGGATGCCACGGCCGAAGCCCTCGAGAAGCTGGTGGCCGCCACCGCGAACTCGCAGCGGGCTGCCACGGCCCTTGCCGGTCCGCAGTCGGCCATCATGCTCGTCGACGGCGAAGCGGCAGCGGCCGCGATCAGCAACGCCTACGGGCCGGAGCACCTCGAGCTGCACACGGCAGACCCGCGCGCGACGCTCGCGAACATCACCGACGCCGGCGCGATCTTCCTCGGCAATTACTCGCCGGTGAGTCTCGGTGACTACATGGCCGGCTCCAACCACGTGCTGCCGACCGGCGGTGCCGCGCGGTTCTCCTCCGCCCTCGGCGCCTACTCGTTCCTGCGCCCGCAGCAGATCATTGAGTACGACCGCCCGGCGCTGGCATCCGTTCGTGATCGCATCATCGACTTCGCCGGGGCCGAAGCCCTGCCCGCGCACGGCGAGGCGGTTGCTGTGCGTTTCGACGGCTAGGGTCTAAGCCATGTTCTGCCCGTTCTGCCGCCACCCCGACTCCCGCGTGATCGACTCACGCACGAGTGACGACGGGCTCTCGATCCGGCGCCGCAGGCAGTGCCCGGAATGCGGCCGGCGCTTCTCGACGATCGAGACCGCGAGCCTCAACGTCATCAAGCGCTCTGGCGTCGTCGAGCCCTTCAGCCGCGAGAAGGTCATCGCGGGCGTGCGCAAGGCGTGCCAGGGGCGCCCCGTGACCGACACCGATCTCGCGATCCTCGCGCAGAAGGTGGAAGAGACGATCCGTGCGACGGGCGCCTCGCAGATCGACGCGAACGAGATCGGGGTCGCCGTGCTGCCCGAGCTGCGCGAGCTCGACGAGGTCGCCTTCCTGCGCTTCGCGAGCGTCTACCAGGCCTTCGACTCACTCGACGACTTCGAATCGGCGATCGCCCAGCTGCGTCGCGATCACGCGCGGACCGCCGACTGAGCCGCGGGCTCCCAGTATTCTGATCACGGCATGTACCGGATCATCTTCAACCTCGTCTTCAAGCGCATGGACCCGGAACGGGCCCACCATCTCGCTTATGTCTTCATCCAGGTGATCCAGGCCCTCGGCCTCTCGCGGCTGGTGCATGACTTCACCCGCCCGCGCACCGACATCACGGTGCACACCCTCGGCCGCACCTTCGAGACGCCGTTCGGACTCGCGGCCGGCTTCGACAAGGACGGCAAGATCGTCATGGGCCTCGGCGGTCTCGGCTTCGGCCACGTTGAGGTCGGCACCCTCACCGCCATTGCGCAGCCCGGGAACCCCAAGCCGCGCCTCTTTCGCCTCATCGCCGATCGTGCGCTCATCAACCGCATGGGGTTCAACAACCACGGCGCGGCCGAGGCTGCCACGCGCCTGCGCCACCTCGAGCGCCTGCGCCCGCGGCCGGTGCTCGGCGTCAACATCGGCAAGAGCCGGGTCGTCGAGGTGGACGACGCGCTGCACGACTATCGCGAGTCGGCATCCGTTCTCGCACCCGTCGCCGACTATCTGGCCGTCAACGTGTCGTCGCCCAACACGCCTGGCCTGCGCGGCCTGCAAGAGATCGACAAGCTCGCCCCGTTGCTCGAGACGGTGCGGCGGCACTCGGCCGGCACTCCCGTCCTGGTCAAGATCGCCCCGGATCTCAGCGACGATGAGGTCGTGCGCATCGCCGAGATGGCGGTCGAGCTCGGGCTCGACGGCATTATCGCGACGAACACGACCATCGCGCGCGAGGGGCTGGGACTTAAGACGGATGCCTCCGCCGTCGCCGCGCTCGGAGCGGGTGGCCTCTCGGGCGCCCCGCTCGCGCCGCGCTCGCTCGAGGTGCTGAAGCTGATTCGAGAGCACGTTCCCGCATCGCTGTGCGTCATCTCGGTCGGGGGAGTGCGCACCGCGGCCGACGTCGCTGAGCGTCTTGCCGCCGGTGCGACGCTCGTGCAGGGCTACAGCGAGTTCATCTACTCGGGTCCGCTCTGGGTGCGCTCGATCAACCGCGGCCTCGACCGCCTGCTGCACAAGCAGCGCGCGCTGTAGCGGCGGGCAGCTTCGGTGCTCAGCCCTCTGGCTGAGCCGGCACGCCGGTGGGACGAGCCCAGTAGCCCCAGGGGAAGGTGTTCTGGCGAATCAACTGCCACCCCTCGGCCTCGAGTGAGGCTCGCGTCGCGGTGCCCCAGATCACCTTCCGGTGCTCCCACTGCACGTCCGACTTCTCGAGCACGTGGTGCAGGGTGCCGTAGTCGACCGAATGCCATCCGTGCAGCCCAGCGGCGGCGAGTGCCGCCATCTCGTCGAATGCGGTGACGGGGGACAGCACGCGGCGCTCGCCCGTCGACACGGGGGCCGCGCCTGAGCCGAAGCGCTGCTGCGCCGCCTGTTTGCTGACGCCGAGCAGCTCGCCGACGGCGGCCCAGCTGTGGCCGGCCGCGCGGGCGCTGTCGATCGACTGCCTGAGCAGCCGCGCGGCTTCTTCTGCCGCCACGCGCGCGGCGTCCACGAGCTCGAGCGCGCCGTCGGGGTCGCTCTCGAGGCGATCGCGAAGGCCGTCGGGCAGCTCCATCACGGCAGCCGCGACCGCGTCGCGAATCGCGGCGGCGTCCGCCTCGCTGACACGCGAGCCGCTCATCGGTCGGTGTCCTCGCGAGGCAGATCGCCCAGTGGGTCGATGCTTTCGAGGCGGGTGCGATCGCGTTCGGCGGCGTCACGGCGCACCAGGACACCGAGAAGCGTGGCGACGGCGAGCACCGCGACGATCAGGGCGCCCATCAGCAGACCGCGCACGAAGTATGAGAAGCCGAGCTGCTCGCCGAGCGCACCGACGACACAGAGCAGCACCGTGAGCAGGCTCAGCGTCGTGCCGACGCCCGCGGTCGTAAGACGAGATGAGGTCATGCGTCAACCGTAGGTTGACGATCAGCGCGCGTCAAGAGAATCTTGACGGCCTTCGGGTCAGGCCGCGGGCGTTCCCTGATGGAAGCGCAGCCGCCACCCCGACGGCGTACGCACCCAGAGCGACGAGCGCCGGGCGAGCCCGCGCGGGCCCGACGTCTCGAAGACCAGCAGCAGGGCGTCGGATGCCACCCGGGAGACGCCGAGCACCGTCGTCAGTTCGGCCGCCTGCGCCGGCGCTGACGTGAGCGCCTGGATCGTGGTGTCGCGGTCCCAGAGCCGCCCCGAGGCCCCGATCTCTTCGAACTCGGGGTGCAGCAGCTCGGCGAGCCGGGACGCATCGGCGCGCACTTCAGCCGTGAGCAGCGACCGCTCGAGGCGCACGACGGTGTCCTCGTCGGTCGCGGCGTCGCTCGCAAGCGGCTCGACGTCGAACAGCGCAGGCTCGGGCGCAGCAGGCTCGGCTGCCGCGGGCTCGGGCGCTGGGGGAGTGAGTGCAGAGGCTGGGGATGCCGCGGCCGAGGCATCCGCGTCGGAAATCGCAGACCCTGCCCACCCGGGCCCCGTCGGGATCTGCGCGCTGCCGCGCTGATAGGCGGTCGCGACCGCCCGCGCCCGCAGGTCGGCGGCCTCGTTGAGCTCGTGCCCGGCGTGGCCCTTGACCCACTCGAACACGACCTGCCGTCCGGTGACGAGCTCGTCCAGCCGCTTCACCAGCTCGACGTTCATAACCGGCTTGCCGTCGGCCTTGCGCCACCCTTTGCGCTTCCAGCCGGGGATCCACTTGGTGACGGTGTTGATGACGTACTGGCTGTCGCACAGCACCTTGAGCGGCTCGCCGGCGAGCCCGGCGGCCTCGGTCTGCTCGAGCAGGTCGACGACGGCCATCAGCTCGCCCATGTTGTTGGTGCCGTGCGGCCAGCCGCCGGCGGCCCAGCGGGCATCATCGACATACCAGGCCCAGCCCGCTGGGCCGGGGTTGCCGAGGGCAGAGCCGTCGGCTGCGGCGATGATCGTCACAGTCAGGCGAGCCGGGTCACGAGGGCAGCTGGCCGCGCTTGACCTGCGGCTTCGGCATGCGCAGCGGGCGCAGCTGGATCGCGCGCATGGACGCGTACCACTTCACTCCGCGCTCAGCCGCACCGAACTTCGCGCGCAGACGACGGGCCATCATGGCGCCCATCACGAGGCAGTCGATGACCGTGAGCAGGAAGAAGCCCCACACCACGATCAGCACGTATGACGAGACCTGGTTCTTGATGTCGCTCGGGAAGGGCAGGAACGTGACGAGCAGCAGCACGACGACGATCGGCACGAGGAACTCGCCGACGCTCCAGCGAGCATCGACGAAGTCACGAGCGAACTTCTTCTGCGGGCCCTTGTCGCGGGCGGGGAGGTAGCGCTCGTCGCCGGCGGCGAGGCCCGCCTGCTGCCGCTCGCGCTCGGTGCGCAGGCGGTCGCGGTCGGCGACGCGGGCCGCCTTGCGATCGGCGGGGACGAGCGGGCGGCGGTTCGCTGCCTCGCGCTCCTTGCGGCTGGGGGTTGCACGGCCCTTGCCGCTGGCGATCTCTTCCGCCTGCTGGCGCGCGGCCTCGTTGGCGTCGCTTGCGGGGGCGGACGGAGCTTCAGTTTTCGAGCGGTTGAACACGGCGATCCTCGCGATTTCCTATCTGATTAAGCTTAGCCGCATGACGGATGCCGCCCCTTCAGCCACCTCACCGGATCAGACCATCGCCGAGGCAGTCGCGGGGGGCTTTCCCGCCGCCGTCGCGGATCTCGGAGGCCTTGTGCGTATCCCCTCCGTCTCCTGGCCGGCCTTCGACCCGACGTTCGTCGCGCAGAGCGCCGATGCGGTCGCCGAGCTGCTGCGCGGCACCGGGGTCTTCGACACTGTCGAGATCAAGCGGGCGCAGAAGGCGGGATTCCCCGAGGGCGAGCTCGGCCACCCGGCGGTGCTTGCAACCCGCGCCGCGCGGAACGGCAAGCCCACGATCCTGCTCTACGCCCACCACGACGTGCAGCCGCCCGGCGACGAGGCGAACTGGCAGACCAAGCCCTTCGAGCCGACCGTCGTCGGCGACCGGCTCTACGGCCGCGGCGCCGCAGACGACAAGGCGGGAGTCGTCTCGCACGTCGCCGCGATCCGAGCGCTGGCTGAGACGGCCGCGGCCGCGGGGGAGGAGCTCGAGGTCGGCCTCGCGGTCTTCATCGAGGGGGAGGAGGAGCACGGCTCCCACTCGTTCGTGAACTTCCTCGAAGACAACCGCGACGCCCTCGCCGCCGACGTCATCGTCGTCGCCGACAGCGACAACTGGGACATCGAGACCCCGAACCTCACCGTCGCGCTGCGCGGCGCGTGCGCCTTCAACCTGACGGTCTCGACGCTCAAGCACGCGTCGCACTCGGGCATGTGGGGCGGCGCGGCGCCCGACGCGATGCTCGCGACGATCAAGCTGCTGTCGACCCTGTGGGACGAGAACGGCTCGGTCGCGGTCGCCGGCCTCACGAGTCACGACGCACAGACCCCCGCCTTCGACGAGGACGAGCTGAAGGCATCCGCGGCTCTCATCGACGGAGTCAGCCCGATCGGCACCGGCAGCGTCCTCAGCAGGCTGTGGTTCCAGCCCTCGATCACCGTGACCGGCATCGACGCGCCGTCGATCGCGAACGCGTCCAACACGCTCGTGCCGCAGGCGACGGTGCGCATCAGCATGCGGGTCGCGCCCGGTCAGGCATCCGCCGACGCTCGCGACGCGCTGGTCAGGCACCTCAAGGCCAACGCGCCGTTCGGTGCGAAGCTCGAGTTCAGCGACGTCGAGACGGGCGACCCGTTCCTCGTCGACACGCGCGGCTGGGCCGCCCGGGCGGCGAAGCAGGCGATGATGGATGCCTGGGGCAAGGCTCCCGTCGAGGCGGGGATCGGCGGCTCCATCCCGTTCATCGCCGACCTGGTGCGCGTGTTCCCCGACGCGCAGATCCTCGTGACGGGGGTCGAAGACCCTGACACGCGCGCGCATAGCCCGAACGAGTCGCTGCACCTCGGCGTGTTCAAGCGGGCGATCCTGACGGAGGCGCTGCTGCTTGCCCGGCTCAACGCCGGATCGAAGTAAGCGTTCTTGGCGCAAGCCTGCTTACACTGACCACAGACTTATCCGGAAGGAGTTCGGTATGACCGACACCGCAGTGGCCCCACAGGTCGAAGAGAAGGCGCACGGCGTGCTCCTGAGCGACGCCGCAGCCGAGAAGGTGAAGAGCCTGCTGGTGCAGGAAGGCCGTGACGACCTGCGTCTGCGCCTCGCCGTGCAGCCGGGCGGCTGCTCCGGCCTCATCTACCAGCTGTACTTCGACGAGCGCATGCTCGACGGCGACGGCGTGGTGGAGTTCGGCGACGGCGTCGAGGTCATCGTCGACAAGATGAGCCAGCCCTACCTCGACGGCGCGACCATCGACTTCGAGGACACGATCCAGAAGCAGGGCTTCACGATCGACAACCCCAACGCGCAGGGTTCCTGCGCCTGCGGCGACTCTTTCCACTAGTTGTTCGTCGCAACATAAAAACCATGCTCAGGCCGCCTTTTCGGGCGGCCTGAGCCCGTTTCTCGGGATGTGGGCGGCACGCCACGGCCGCCCTATCACATCAGCGAGAGTTCGGGATCGCGCTAGGCTAAGCGAAGGTCCCCCAACGTTCCACACGAAAGGTCACCGGTGCGTCACACTCGTCGTCTCCGATGGGCCGCGATCCCGATCGCAGCGTCGCTAGCTCTGGTACTCGCCGGCTGTTCCCAGGATCAGCTGCACGGCTACCTTCCCGGCTTCGTGGAGGGCGAGAAGAACGTCACCACGATGACGAGCCGGGTCGCGGGCCTCTGGGTGACCAGCTGGATCGTTCTGCTGATCGTCGGCATCATCGTGTGGGGCCTGATCATCTGGGTCACGATCGTCTATCGCCGCCGCAAGGGCCAGACCGGCCTTCCTGTGCAGCTGCGCTACAACATGCCGATCGAGATCTTCTACACGATCGTCCCGTTCATCCTGATCATCGGCTTCTTCGCCTTCACCGCGAAGGACCAGGCCGCGATCGAGAAGCCGTACGCGAACCCTGACGTCAAGATCACCGTCTACGGCAAGCAGTGGGCGTGGGACTGGGACTACACGAGCGACAACGTCTTCGACCCGGGCATCCAGGCTCAGCCGGCTTCCAACGCCGCGCAGGGCCCGACCCACGGCAACGTGGTCGAGTCCGAGCTGCCGACCCTGTACCTGCCCGTGAACGAGAAGATCGACATCACGCTCAAGTCGCGTGACGTCATCCACTCGTTCTGGGTGCCGGCGTTCCTCTACAAGAAGGACGTCATCCCCGGCCACATCAACCACATGTACGTCACGCCGACTCGCATCGGCACGTACAAGGGCGACTGTGCCGAGCTGTGCGGTGAGTACCACTCGGCGATGCTCTTCCGCGTGAAGGTCGTCTCGCAGGCCGACTACCAGGCTCACATCGACAAGCTGAAGGCCGAAGGCAACGTCGGCTCGCTCGGCGATGAGCAGAACCGCAATCAGAATCTCCCCGGTAACGGGTCGGACTCTGACTTCACCAGCAATGGCACGGACTGAGGCGAATTAGGACCATGACTTCATCAACTGCCGCGCTGCCCTACACGAAGAACAAGTTCGACCGTAAGGGCAACATCCTCGTCAACTGGATCACGTCGACCGATCACAAGACGATCGCGTACATGTACCTGATCACGTCGTTCGTGTACTTCTGCATCGGCGGCGTGATGGCGCTGATCATCCGCGCCCAGCTCTTCGCGCCCGGCCTCGACGTCGTGCCCACCCGTGAGCAGTACAACCAGCTGTTCACGATGCACGGCACGATCATGCTGCTGATGTTCGCGACGCCGCTGTTCGCCGGCTTCGCCAACGCGCTGATGCCGCTGCAGATCGGCGCCCCTGACGTCGCGTTCCCGCGCCTCAACGCGCTCGCGTACTGGCTGTACAACTTCGGCTCCGCGATCGCGGTCCTGGGCTTCCTCACCCCGCAGGGTGCGGCCAGCTTCGGATGGTTCGCCTACCAGCCGCTCGCGAACTCGACGTTCTCGCCCGGTGACGGCGGAAACCTCTGGTTCTTCGGCCTCGGCATCTCGGGCTTCGGCACGATCCTCGGCGCGGTGAACTTCATCACGACGATCATCACGCTGCGCGCCCCCGGTATGACCATGTTCCGTCTGCCGATCTTCACCTGGAACACGCTGGTCACCTCGATCCTCGTGCTGCTCGCCTTCCCGGTGCTTGCCGCGGCGATCTTCGGTGCAGGCGCCGACCGCGTCTTCGGCGCGCACATCTTCGACCCGCAGAACGGCGGAGCGCTGCTCTGGCAGCACCTCTTCTGGTTCTTCGGGCACCCCGAGGTCTACATCATCGCGCTGCCGTTCTTCGGCATCGTCTCCGAGGTGTTCCCGGTGTTCAGCCGGAAGCCGATCTTCGGCTACAAGACCCTGATCTACGCGACGATCTCGATCGCGGCGCTGTCGGTGTCGGTGTGGGCCCACCACATGTACGTCACCGGCGCGGTGCTGCTGCCGTTCTTCTCGCTGATGACGATGCTCATCGCGGTCCCGACCGGTGTGAAGATCTTCAACTGGGTCGGCACGATGTGGCGGGGTTCGCTGACCTTCGAGTCGCCGATGCTGTTCGCGATCGGCTTCCTGGTCACGTTCACCTTCGGTGGTCTGACCGGTGTCATCCTCGCGTCGCCGCCGCTCGACTTCCACGTCTCTGACTCGTACTTCGTCGTGGCGCACTTCCACTACGTGGTGTTCGGAACGGTCGTGTTCGCGATGTTCTCGGGCTTCTACTTCTGGTGGCCCAAGTGGACCGGCAAGATGCTGAACGAGAAGCTCGGCGTGTGGCACTTCTGGCTGCTGTTCATCGGCTTCCACACGACGTTCCTGATCCAGCACTGGCTCGGCGTCGTCGGCTTCCCGCGCCGCTACTACACGTACTCGGCGGCTGACGGCTACACCTGGATGAACCAGCTGTCGACGATCGGTGCCATGACGATCGCGGTCTCGATGATCCCGTTCCTGCTGAACGTGTACGTCACGGCCCGCAACGCGCCGCGCGTGACGGTGAACGACCCGTGGGGCTACGGCCGCTCGCTCGAGTGGGCGACCAGCTGCCCGCCCCCGCGGCACAACTTCACGTCGATCCCGCGCATCCGTTCCGAGTCGCCGGCGTTCGACCTCAACCACCCCGAGGTGTCGGGAATCATCGACCCTGCAGGCAACGCCACTGTCGGCGAGAAGGTGAGCAACCCCAGTGCGGTCTAATTCGGTCATCTTCTGGATCCTCGCGGTCTTCTTCGCGATCATGGCCGGCACCTACGCGGTCTGGTCGTGGATCTACTACGACGGCCACCTCGAGTGGGTCGGGCTCGTCGCGCTGACGCTGTCTGCGATCCTGGGCGTCTTCCTGGCGTTCTTCCTCGGCCGCACGGCCAAGGGCTTCGGCGGCCCGCTGCCCGAAGACCGCCTCGACGCCAACATCGACGACGCCGACCCCGAGATCGGTCACTTCAGCCCCTGGAGTTGGTGGCCCTTCTTCCTCGGCGGCGCCATCGCGGTCATGGCCCTCGGCCTCGCCGTCGGCTTCTGGGTCTCGTTCATCGGCGTCCCGCTGCTGCTGGTCGCGCTGGCCGGCTGGGTCTTCGAGTACTACCGCGGCAACTTCGCCCGCTAGTCACTCGCGGCTTCACAAGAGCGCCCCTTCCGCTTCGGCGGAAGGGGCGCTTTCGTGTGTGAGCCGTGGCGCCACGAACGATTCGGCACAATTCGCGCGATTTGGCACACAAGTGGCATGGAAGCATGTGCCGAATCGTGCGTTATGCCGCCCGCGCACTCGCCGCTCGCGGTGTCACAATGGTCCGTGTGCGGCGCGTGGTCATCCAGAGCCACGAGGCGCCTACGCGGGCGCCCCTCGTGGTGAATCCAGGCCAGGCCGTCGGTGTCGGCACGCGTGACACCGAGTGGCCGGCCTTCGTGTTCGTCACGGCCGACGCGGGGACCGGCTGGGTTCCGGCGCGCCATCTCTCCATCGACGGCGATCGGGCCACCGTCGTCACCGCCTACGACACCACCGAGCTCACCGTGGCGGCGGGAACCGTTGTGGACGTCGTGAGCGATGATGCCGAGAGCGGCTGGTCATGGTGCCGGGCAACTGACGGCACGGAGGGCTGGGTGCCGAATCGGGCGCTAGGAGCGATCAGCGCCGGCGATGCCTAGCGACGCGTGAAGGCGAGGACGTCGACCGAGACCGTCGCGGCCTCGGGAAGGGCACGGCCGATCGCGGAGCTCACGTCGGCGGGGGAGCGACCCAGGTGGTGAGCCGAGGGGCCCATGCCTTGCAGTTGCCGGGCGCGGTCTGCGGTGAGCTCGAGCGCGTACGTCACGTGCTGCGCAGAGGCGGCTGAGAACCAGGGTGCGAGGGATGCCTCGACCGAGCCGGCCTTGCCCTCAGGCACGTCCAGCATGCCGCTGACCGCTCGCAGCTCGGCGAGATGGTCGGCTCTCGGCACGACGATCACGAGCACGACGCCCGGCCTGAGGACCCTGGCGAACTCCGGGGGATTCCTGGGCGCGAAGACGACGGTGCAGGCATCCGCCATTGCATCTCGAATGGGAAGCGGCGCGTGCACGTCGGCGACGAGACCCTCGACGTCGGCTCGCTCGCGCACGGCACGCTGGACGGCGGCGGGGGAGAGGTCGCTGGCGAGGCCCCGCGCCGGGGCGCCGGCGGCCTCGAGCGCGTCAAGGAGGCCGTGCAGATACCAGCCGGTGCCCGTGCCGGAGTCGAGCACGGTTCGCGGCTCAGCGGGGCGCACAGCGGCGATCAGAGCCTCCCGGATCGGGTCGTAGGCGCCTGAGGCGAGCAGCGCGGCCCGCTCGTCGAGCATCTCGGCGCTGTCGCCGACGACCCGCGTGCGCGACGGCAGCAGGCTGACGTAGCCGCGCTTGTTGACGTCGAAGCGGTGGCCCGATTCGCAGCCCAGCACCGGAGGCGCGGCATCCGGCATCGCCTCCAAGTCCTTAAAGCAGTTCGGGCACCGCAGCCATGCAGCAAGAGTCTGCACAGACATGCGATGCCCGAACGCGGCGCGTGAGCGCTAGTGCGAGGCGCCCTCGAGCTCGGGGACGTCGGCGCCGTGCCCGTGGTGGGCGGCCGCCTCGATCTCGGCCTGCGTGAGCGGGGTCAGGCGGTCCTGGAAGAACCAGCGTGACATCGCTGCGCGGAAGCGCATGGACTGCGTGATGCGACCGCGGGAGTCGGGGCGCACGACGAGCGGCGCGTAGCTCTCGTGGCTGACCAGGTGCCAGCGCTGGTACTCGTCGACCGGCTGGTGAACCTCGATGAACTCGCCACCGGGCAGGCGCACGATGCGGCCGGACTCGTAGCCGTGCAGCGCGAGCGAGCGGTCCTTCTTCTGCAGCGCGAGGCAGACGCGCTTCGTGACGAAGTAGGCGAGGATCGGGCCCAGGATCAGCATGATCTGGATCGTGTGCGTCACGCCTTCGATCGTCAGCTTGAAGTGCGTCGCGATGAGGTCACCGGAGGCGGCGGCCCACATGGCGGCGTAGAACGTCACGCCGGCGGCGCCGATCGCGGTGCGGGTGGCCGCGTTGCGCGGACGGTCGAGGATGTGGTGCTCGCGCTTGTCGCCCGTGACCCACGCCTCGATGAAGGGGTAGATCGCGACGATCACGATGAACAGCCCCAGGATCGCGATCGGGATGATGATGAACCACGACCAGGTGCGGTTGAACCAGTAGGTCTCGAGGTGCGGCGGGATCAGGCGCAGCATGCCGTCCGCCCAGCCGATGTACCAGTCGGGCTGGGTACCGGCGGAGATCGGGGACGGGTCGTAGGGGCCGTACTCCCACACCGGGTTGATCGTGAACAGCGAGGCGATCAGCACGATCACGCCGAACACGATGAAGAAGAAGCCGCCGGCCTTCGCCGCGTAGACGGGGAGGATCGGGTAGCCGACCACGTTGTTCTGCGTGCGGCCGGGGCCCGCGAACTGCGTGTGCTTGTGCACGACGACGAACACGAGGTGGATCGCGATGAACGCGACGACCAGGGCCGGCAGCAGCAGGATGTGCAGCGTGTAGAGACGGCCGACGATCGCGGTGCCGGGGTACATGCCGCCGAATAGCAGGAAGTTGATCCAGGTGCCGACGAGCGGGATGCCCTCGATCATGCCCGAGATGATGCGCAGACCGTTTCCGGAGAGCAGGTCGTCAGGCAGCGAGTAGCCGGTGAAGCCCTCGGCCATGGCGAGCACGAAGAGCGTGAAGCCGATGACCCAGTTGATCTCGCGCGGCTTGCGGAACGCGCCGGTGAAGAAGATGCGCAGCATGTGAAGGCCGATGGATGCCACGAACAGCAGCGCCGCCCAGTGGTGCACCTGGCGCATCAGCAGACCGCCGCGCACCTCGAAGCTGAGGTGCAGCGTCGAGTCGAGCGCGCTCGACATCGTGATGCCCTTGAGGGGAACCCACGGGCCGTTGTAGACGACCTCGGCCATCGACGCCTGGAAGAAGAACGTCAGGAAGACGCCCGTGATCAGGATGACGATGAAGCTGTAGAGCGCGACCTCACCGAGCAGGAACGACCAGTGGTCGGGGAAGATCTTGCGGCCGAACTCCTTGACGACGGCCGAGATGCTGGTGCGCTCGTCGAGGTAGTTGGCGGTGGCGCCGAAGAAGCCGTCGCGCTTGATGCGAGGGGTTTCGGTACTCATGAGTTGCGCTCCCAGAAGCTCGGGCCGACGGGTTCGTGGAAGTCGCTGCGCGCGACGAGGTAGCCCTCGTCGTCCACGGTGATGGGCAGCTGCGGCAGCGGGCGGCCGGCCGGGCCGAAGATGACGCGCGCCTCGTGCGTGATGTCGAACTGCGACTGGTGGCACGGGCACAGCAGGTGGTGGGTCTGCTGCTCATACAGGGCGACGGGGCAGCCGACGTGGGTGCAGATCTTGGAGTAGGCCACGATGCCGTGGTAGTTCCAGTCCTTGCGCTCGGGCGAGACGTGCAGCTCTTCCGGCTTGAGGCGCATGAGCAGAACGGCCGCCATGGCCTTCTGGTTCAGCATGTCCTCTTTGTCGTTCAGACCCTCGGGGATCACGTGGAAGACCGAGCCGATGGTGACGTCGGACGCCTTGATCGGGATGCCGGTCGGGTCCTTCGTGAGGCGGACGCCCTTGGCCCACATCGTGTGCTTCAGGTCCTTGACCGGGTCCTGGTTCTGGGGCGCGAGGCCGCGGAACAGCACGACAGCGGGAAGCGGGAAGGCGATCAGCGCGCCGATCAGCGAGTTGCGGATCAGGGTGCGGCGGCCGAAGCCGGATTCCTCGTTGGCCTCTTCGAAGATCTCGATGGCGCGCTCGCGGGTGTCATCGGTACCGCGCACGGGGTGGCGGATGTCGATGCCCTCGTGGTCGACCATGAGCTGCTTGCCCCAGTGCACGGCGCCGATACCGATGCCGAGCAGGGCGAGCACCATGCCGAGTCCGATGAAGAGCGTCGACAGGCGGATGTCGCCCATGTCGCCCGACTCGATCGGGAAGGCGAGGTACGCCGCGATGGCCCAGACGCTGCCGGCGATCGACAGGTAGAACAGCGTGAAGATCGTGCGCTCGGCGCGACGGCTCTGCTCGGGGTGCGTGTCGGTCAGACGCGGCCGGTGGGTCGGGAACCCGGGGTTGACCGGAGCATCCTCGAGGATGATCGCGGTGCCGGGGTCGCCCAGGCGCTCTGCCTCTACGGCGTGTTCGACGGCCGTCGACGACGTCTCGGTGAGCTCGACGCTCCCGCTATCGTCCTGTGCCATTGCTCTCCTTCTTGCGCTGCTGTTGTGTCGTCGTTCGGTCGTCAGTTGGACTTGGCCGTGATCCACACGGCGAGGCCAACGACCGATCCGAGACCGAAGATCCAGAGGAACAGACCCTCGGCGACGGGGCCGAGGTCACCCAGGGCGAGGCCACCGGGCGAGGGGTTCTTCTCGAGGTACGTCAGGTAGGTGATGATGTCGGCCTTCTGCGACGGCGTGATGTTGCGGTCGTTGAAGACGGGCATGTTCTGGGGGCCGGTCAGCATCGCCTCGTAGATGTGCACGGGGCTGACGCCCTTCAGCGGCGGTGCGTACTTGCCCTCGGTGAGGGCACCGCCCGCACCGGCGACGTTGTGGCACATGGCGCAGTTGACGCGGAAGAGCTCGGCGCCGGCGGCGGCGTCGCCCTTGCCGTTCGTGTACTTCTCGGCCGGCACAGCGGGGCCGGGGGCGAGCGAGGCGATGTAGGCCGCGAGCTGGTCCGTCTGCTCCTGCGTGAACTGCGGGGTCTTCTCTTGCGCCTGCGGGCCGCTCGAGGCCATCGGCATGCGGCCGGTGCCGACCTGGAAGTCGACGGCGGCTGCTCCGACGCCGATGAGGCTCGGGCCCACCGTGGTGCCGACGGCGCTCATGCCGTGGCAGGTGGCGCAGTTCGCCTCGAAGAGCTTCTTGCCGTCGTCGACCTGCTGCTGCGAGGCGGTGGCGGTGTCGGCGGAGGCGGACGAGGTGGAGGTCGCGACGGCGTAGACACCGCCGGTGAGACCGAGGCCGATGGCGATCAGCGCGAGGGTGGCGAGGGGGTGACGGCGGCCGGTCTTGCGCTGGGCGGACTTGCGTCCGCTCGTCGTCGGCTGGTTCAGCTTTGCCATGTGAGGGGGATCTCTCCGAGGTGCTTACTTGAGGACGTAGATGACAAGGAACAGGCCGATCCACACCACGTCGACGAAGTGCCAGTAGTACGACACGACGATCGCGGTGGTCGCCTCCTTGTGGCCGAACTGCTTGACGGCGAACGCGCGGCCGATGGTGAAGAGGAAGGCGATGAGACCGCCGGTCACGTGCATCGCGTGGAAGCCGGTCGTCAGGTAGAAGGCGCTGCCGTAGGCGCTCGAGTTGATCGCAACGCCCTCGTGCACGAGGTTCGCGTACTCGACGATCTGGCCGCAGACGAAGACCGCGCCCATCGCGTAGGTCAGCGTGAACCACTCGACCATGCCCCACTTGGCGACATTGAAGAAGCCGCCCGTCTTGCGCGCCTGCAGACGCTCGGCCGCGAAGACCCCCGCCTGGCAGGTGAACGAGCTCAGCACGAGGATGATCGTGTTGCCCGTTGCCCACGGGATGTTGAGGTGCGGGGTGGAGATCGCCCACAGGTCCGGACCGGTGGAGCGCAGGGTGAAGTAGATCGCGAAAAGTCCCGCGAAGAACATCACCTCGCTGCCCAGCCACACGATCGTGCCGACGGCGACGACGTTCGGTCGAGAGACGACAGGAGCCGCCTGTGGGGTAATGGAGGTGCTCGTCACAAACCCCATTATGTCCGAATCCCGAAGGGGTCGCCGCCCGTTAGGATTCTCGGCATGGCGGATTCCCTCACGTGGCCTGCGATCATCGGCGCGCTGCTCGAGGGGGAGGATCTGAGCATCACCGAGGCCACGTGGGCCATGGACCAGATCATGTTGGGTGCTGCAACGGATGCCCAGATCGCCGGCTTCCTCGTCGCCCTGCGGGTCAAGGGCGAGACGGTCGATGAGATCGTCGGATTCCGCGACGCGATCCTCGAGCACGCGCAGCCCCTCGCGCTCGACCCCATGGCACTCGACATCGTCGGCACGGGCGGGGATCGCTTCCGCACCGTGAACATCTCGACGATGGCGGCGATCGTGTGTGCCGCTGCAGGCATCCCGGTCATCAAGCACGGGAATCGGGCGGTGTCGTCCGCCTCCGGCGCCTCCGACGTGCTCGCGGCGCTGGGAATCGACCTCTCCCGCTCGCCCGAGGCGGTGGCGGAGACGTTCAACAAGGCCGGCATCACGTTCGCGTGGGCGTCGCTCTTCCACCCCGGCTTCGGCAACGCGGCCAAGACCCGCGGTGACCTCGGTGTGCCGACGGTGTTCAACTTCCTGGGGCCCCTGTGCAACCCGGCTCGGCCCGAGGCATCCGCCGTCGGCGTGTCCAGCCTCGACCGCGTGCCGCTCATCACGGGCGTCTTCCAGACCCGCGGTGCGACGGCCCTCGTGTTCCGCGGCGACGACGGACTCGACGAGCTCTCGACGACGGGCCACAGCCACATCTGGGAGATCAGCAACGGCCTCGTGACCGAGCACGACATCGAGCCGCGCGATCTGGGGCTGCCGCGGGCGTCCATCGCCGACATCACCGGCGGCGACCCGCAGCACAACGCCGACGTGATCCGCCGCTTCCTCGACGGCGAGCGCGGCGCGGTGCGCGACATCGTGCTGCTGAACGCGGCCGCCGGGCTCGCCGCCTACCAGCTGGCCGTCGACTCGGCGCAGGGCGACCGCCCGATCCTGCACCGCTTCCGTGAGAACCTCGAGCTCGCCGCAGAGACCGTCGACTCGGGCGCGGCGGCGGCCAAGCTCGAGGAGTGGGTGGCGGCCGCCCGATGACGGGAGACCTCGCAGGCGGTGCCCGCGTCGGCCTCGTCCTCGTGCCGCACAGCGCGCTCGCGGCCCGCGGCGCGGCAGAGATGGCGGCACAGGTCGCCGGCGAGGTGCGGGTGATCCCCGTCGGGGGAGCGGCCGGCGGCGGCCTCGGCACCGACTATGACAGCGTCGTCGCGGCGCTGAAGGCGGCCGATGCCGGCCCCGGAGTCCTCGTCCTCGCCGACCTCGGCTCGGCGATCATGACCGCCGAGACCGCGATCGAGCAGCTGCCCGAGGCCGACCGCGCGCGGGTCATACTTGCCGACGCGCCCCTGATCGAGGGCGCGGTCGCCGCGGCGGTGGCGGCGCAGACCGGTGCGGGCCTCGCTGCGGTGCGCACGGCGGCCGAGGGGGCGGGGAACAGCCCGCGGCAGGCGGCCGCCGAGCAGGCATCCGCACGCTATGCGCGCACCGTGACGCTCACCAACGCGGACGGCCTGCACGCCCGCCCCGCCGCAGAGTTCGTGAAGCTCGCCGCGACCTTCCCCGCGCGCGTGACGGTGAATGGGCGCGACGCGCGCAGTCTGCTCGCGATCCTGTCGCTCGGGCTCACCACGGGGTCGACGATCGAGATCGCGACGGAAGAGCCCCAGGGGCACGCCGCGGTCGACGCGCTCGTGGCGCTCGTCACGACCGGCTTCGAGAAGGGTGCGTGATGAGCCGCCCTGAGCTGAGCCGCGACACGCAGCTGTGCATCTCGCTCGCCGCGCGGCCGAGCAACCACGGCACGCGGTTCCACAACTGGCTCTACGACGAGCTCGGTCTCGACTTCGTCTACAAGGCGATGACGACGACCGACATCGAGGGGGCCATCGCGGGCGTGCGTGCGCTGGGCATCAGGGGGTGCTCGGTGTCGATGCCGTGGAAAGAGGCCGTGATCCCGCTCGTCGACGAGCTGACGCCCTCGGCGGCGGCGATCCAGTCGGTGAACACGATCGTGAACGACGTGGTCGACGGCAGGCCGGTGCTGACCGCGTACAACACCGACTACCTCGCGATCGAGCAGCTGATCGCCGCGCACGGGCTGTCGCGCGATGAGCGGGTGCTGCTGCGCGGCAGCGGCGGCATGGCGCGCGCGGTCGCCGCAGCGTTCCGCGATGCGGGCTTCGCCGGCACGATCGCTGCGCGCAACCCGCTTTCCGGGCAGGGTCTCGCCGCCGAACTCGGCTGGGACTGGGCCGAGTCAGCCGACGGACTCGGCGCGCCGATCATCGTGAACGTCACGCCGATCGGTATGGCGGGCGGGCCGGATGCCGATGCGCTGGCGTTCTCGCAGGAGCAGGTGGCTCAGGCATCCGTCGTGTTCGATGTCGTCGCGATGCCGGTCGAGACGCCGCTCATCCGCGCGGCACGTGCCGCCGGGAAGCACGTCGTGACCGGCGGCGAGGTGATCGCGCTGCAGGCTGCGGGGCAGTTCGAGCTGTACACCGGCGTCGCGCCGACCCGCGAGCAGGTCGAGCGGGCAGAGGAGTTCGCGTCGCGGCCGTAGTCGCGGGCGCGCCGGCTTCGGAATCAACGAGGGTTCAACGAGAGGGGATCGCAATGGGGCGAGCCAGACTGGGCGTGGTGCTCGGGTACGCGCAGGACTTCCTGCAGACGGCGGCCGAGGTGCCGGACTACGAGGCTGCGGGCGCGGAGCTGTTCAGCGTGAGCGAGACGTACTCGTTCGACGCGATCAGCCAGCTCGGGTATCTCGCGGCGATCACGAAGACGGCGACGCTCGCGACCGACATCATTCCAATCTACACGCGCACGCCTGCGCTGCTTGCGATGACCGCGGCGGGCCTCGACGCGCTCTCCGGCGGCCGCTTCGAGCTCGGGCTCGGGTCGAGCGGCGCGCAGGTGATCGAGGGCTTCCACGGCGTGCCGTTCGACGCGCCGCTCGGCCGCACGCGCGAGATCATCGAGATCTGCCGGCAGGTCTGGCGGCGCGAGCCGCTCGCCCACTCCGGGCGCTATTACGAGCTGCCGCTGCCGGTGTCTGCGCCCGGTGCCGTCGGGGCCGGAAAGGCGCTGCGCATCATCAACCACCCGGTGCGGCCGGCCGTGCCGGTGCACATCGCGGCGCTGTCGCCGAAGTCGGTCGCGCAGGCGGCCGAGATCGCGGACGGTTGGACGCCGATCTTCTTTCACCCGGAGCGGGCGGGGGATGTCTGGGGCGAAGCTCTCGCCGCAGGGAAGGCGAAGCGCGCGCCCGAACTCGGGCCGCTCGACGTGCTCGTTCCGGTGCCGCTGTACACGGGGGAGTTCACCGAGTACGCCCTGATGGAGGTGCGGAAGCAGATCGCGCTGTATGTCGGCGGCATGGGCGCCCGCGGGCGCAATTTCTACTTCGACCTGGCGGTGCGCTACGGCTACGAGAGCGAGGCGGCCGAGATCCAGCGGCTGTTCCTCGCGGGCGAGAAGGACGACGCGGCGTTCGCGGTGCCCGAGGAGCTGGCGCGCGCGATCTCGCTCATCGGCTCGCGCGACGAGATCGCGGAGCGGGTCGAGGCGCTGATCAGTGCCGGCGCGACCACGCTGCTCGTGCAGCCGGCCGACCGCACCCACGACGAGCGCGTCGAGGCGATCGGCACGCTGCGCGCGATCCTCGACGAGGGCTGAGCGCGGCTTTCGCATGGAATCTCCCAACACACACGCTGGGGAGGATGATTGCGCGAAATCGTCCTCCCTTCCGTGCGTCTTGGGCGGCGGCGAAACTGGGGCCATGACCGAAGCCCCTCTGCGAGCCGGCCGCAACGATGAGGTCCGGGCGTGCGTCGACCTCTGGACGCGAGCATGCGCGGCGCGAGACGGCACGGCGGTCGCTGGAGTCGCGGAGCGGGCTCGCGCGAAGTTCGATCGCCGCGTGGCCTGGGTGGTGGCCGGGGCGCCCGGCGAACTGCAGGGATTCGCGTTAGCAACGGCGCCCGGTTCCGGCGCTTCCATCGATCCGCCTGAGGCGGCGGTGCTGGGGCTGCTCGCGGTCGATCCGCGGGCTCAGGCGAATGGCCTTGGCCGGCGCCTGCTGTACGAGATCGACGGAGTGCTCTCCGAAGCCGGATACCGGCAGGCGGTCCTGCATGTCCTGACGGAGAACCTCGCGGCGGTCCGGCTCTACGAGAGCGCCGGGTGGCGGCCCGTTGGCCCTGCGTTCGAGCATTCGCTGCTGCGGCGCCCCTTCCAGAGCTACGTCCTCGATCTCTGAACCGGACGCCCCGCCGTGCTCGCGCGCAGAGCTCGATCTTTCAGTCCACGGCTGGCCCCTCCTACCTGGGCGACTTCTCGAGTTCACGCTAGGAGGGACCGACAACATTGAAGCGGGTGGCTACTTCACCGCGTAGCAGCTCTCGAGCTCGCTCAGCGAGTAGAAGTAGCTGCCCTTGGCGATGGGCGTGCAGCCTGCCTTGAACGCGGTCTGCTTCTCGTTGTAGAGCATTCGCACGAGGTAGGTGTTGCCCTTCTTGAAGAGATCCCACTGGATATTGGCGCCCATCGGGGCGACCTGAGCACCGCGGAACGCACTGTCGCCATAGGTGAACTCGGTGCCGACGGGCAGCTGCTTCGTGCTGCCGGGAAGGCCCAGCAGCGACGCGAGCGGGAAGATCTCTTCAGCATGGGTGAAGCGCAGCTCGGCCGCCAGCCGGCTGGTGCCGTTCGCCTTCGCGTCGAGGGAGGCGAACATGTCGTCGAGCAGCACGTCGGCCATCTTGTAGGTGACGTCGGAGCCCGAGAATGCGGGCCCGTTCTCATAGAACGACGTCACGTCGTCGAGGTAGCCGAACCACGATGCCTCGTCGGTCGAGATGTACTTCCCGAAGTTCCAGTGGCCCTCATCGGGCAGGTCCGCCGTGACCTGCCACAGCGAGTACACGGCGTCGGCCGCGTCGATCTCGTCGCCGAAACTCGCGAAGTCGCCCGCGGCGATCTGGTCGACGAACGCCGGCGTGAAGCTGCGCAGCAGCACCTCGCGCGCGAGCCGGTGCGTCTTCGGCTGATCGCGCACCGCCGCCTCAGCGTCGGCCACCGGCGCGGTCTTGAGGTACGCCTGGTACGCCAGGCTGTCAGGGTCGGTCTTGGACTTGTGGAAGTAGAGCAGGTCGTCGTCGGTGCGCGTCGCGCCCGTGACGGCGGCGAGCTTCGGATTGATCGACTCGAGTCCCTTCACGAAGTCGTTCGCGCTGTCGACGGTGCGCTGCTGGCTCGCGGCCACGACGTCGATCTTCTGCGTGTTCGAGGATGCCGCCGCGGCGAACAGGCCGGGAAGGCGCTGCTCCATGCGGCGCGCCGTGCCTTCGAGGTCGTCGACGCCGCTCTGAGTGAGCAGTCCGTAGCCGACCTTGGCGTTGGCGGCCAGCAGCGTCATGATGTCGGGTCCAAGTGACTTTCCGGTGCGGGTGAGGGCGCCCTGCGCCTGCGCCGACTGCCAGAGTGCGAGCAGCGCGTCGCCGTCGTCGCTGTCGGAGAGCGTGCGCTCACCGTGGCGCGAGACGTTCTCCGTGAACACGGGGGTGAAGCCGGCCGGGGCCTTCTGGTACGAGCGCGGGTTGCCGAGTGGCTCGTATGGTGCCTTGGTGGTCAGCGCCTCTCGCGTGGCGGCGGCATGGGGGCTCGGCGCGTGGCGCAGTGACGATGCGTCAGCCGGCGCGCCGAGCGCGACGACGAGCGCGGTGGCGGCAGTCAGAGTGAGCGGCAGATAGAGCCGGTTCTTCTTCACGGTTCTCGCTTCCTTGCGGGGTCGGGGAGATCCGCAGTGTCCCGTGAACGGGTGACGTGAAGGTGAACGCGGGGCGGGTCTTGCGCAGGCATCCGATTAATGCAACTCTGCAGTTGCACTTACTGATCGAAAGGTCGACGACATGACTGAGCAGCAGTTGGCGGATGCCATCAGGCAGAGCATCGAGATCGCGGCGCCGATCGACGTCGTCTGGCGACTCGTGAGCGAGCCCGGGTGGTGGATCAACGACGGCGAGATCCAAGAGCACCAGGTCACCACGACGACCGAGGCCGACGGCGCGGTGGTCGCCGAAGTGCACGGTCATGGGGCCGGCGTCTGGCGGCTCATCGTCGTCGAGCTGCGCGAGCCCGACTACGCGGCATTCCGCTGGGCACCGCACGCCGCGGGCGACCTGGACGCGCGGAACCCGACGGGCTCCACCCTCGTCGAATTCACGCTGCGCGAGGCATCCGGCCAGGTCATCGTCGAGGTCGTCGAGAGCGGGTTCGCGGCGCTCGCGATTCCGCCGGAGAAGATCATCGACAACTACGCAGACAACACCGCGGGCTGGGCCGAAGAGCTCGCGCTGCTGCGCACGATGGCGACCACATGACCGCCGCTGCGCAGACGCGCGAGCTGGCCGTGATGGCCGCACTCGTCGAGCCGTCGAAGCGCGCGATCATGCAGCAGCTGACGGCCGGCCCGGCGAGCGCATCGCGGCTCGCCGAGCGGATGCCCTTGACCAGGCAGGCGCTCGTCAAGCACCTGGCCGCGCTCGAAGGCGCTGGGCTGGTCGTGCGCACGCGGCGAGGGCGCGAGCACGTGTTCGCGGCGCAGCCTGAGGCGCTGATCGGCACCGCGCGGTGGCTCGAGTCGTTGGCGAAGTCGTGGCAGGGGCAGCTCGAGGCCCTGAAGCGCGCGGCCGAGGCTCAGGTGCGCTGAGCCGGTGTTTCGCTGCGCGGAAGCGGGCCGCTACGCAGAGCTTGAGCACGAGATCGTCCGTGAGAGCGACCCATCTCTGCGTATCGACTCAACGCGAAGGGTCGGCGAGCGGCACCGTCGCGACGACCGCGCGATGGCGCGCGTCGCCGTGCGGGCGCATGTCGACGACGGCGAGTTGGGTGAGGGTGACGGATGCCCCCGGCTCCAGCGCCCCGCCGGTCTGCACCGTCACGTGCGGCCGGTAGCTGCGGGGCCCGACGTGCGTCAGCTTCACTCCGCGTGCGAGGAACCGGTCGACAGCGGCGAGCACGTCGACGTGCAGCGCCTCGAACTCGGGCGTCAGCTCGATCGTCGTGACAGGAACGTCGCGGCGGCGCCCGAACTTCGCCCTGCCCTCGCCGCGGGCGACGAGCGCCGCGTGGCCCGCTGCGGCCGAGCGGATCGCATCCAAGACGGCGCCTGCGGGGGCATCCGTCTCAAATGGTGGAACCAGCGTGACGTGCGCGGGCCAGTTGTCGCGTCGGAAGCCGGCGCCGACCTGCAGAGGTACGAGCGGCAGCACCACGACGAAGAAGCGCATCTCACACCGGGCTGAGCGGGAAGTGCGGCTCGGCGGGCAGCTCGACGTCGATGGCGTCGCCCGGCCGCACGCTGCCTGACCGCGACACGATTCCCATGACGCCGGCCAGGCGGACGACCTCGCCGTCGTCGTCGGTGAAGACGAGCCGCTTCATCAGTCCATCCTGGAAGTCGTTGATCTGCTGGCACGGGTTGCGCAGTCCGGTCACGGTGACCACCGCGTCGCCGATCGTGAGCCGAGTGCCGACCGGCAGCTCGAGCAGCGGGACGCCGCGCGTCGTCACGTTCTCGCCGAGCTGGCCGGGTTCGACGTGGTGTCCCGCGGCGGCGAGCTCGTCGAACAGCTCGGCGTGCATCAGATGCACCTGCCGCAGATTCGGCTGCGAGGGGTCCCGGCGCACCCGCGAGCGGTGCTTCACGGTGACGCCGTAGTGCGCGTCGCCGACGACTCCGCGGCCTTCGTGAAGTTCGATCTCGGTCACGTCGGGCTTCGAGAAGGAATGCTGCGGGCTGACATGCACCGCGACGACCCGTGCGCTTTCGCTCATGACTCGAATCTAGAGCGCGAGCGCCTGCGTGGGCACGTCGCGCTCCGGCACCGTCCTAGGCTGAACCGGTGAGCGGAGAGAAGCTGATCAGGGTGAGCGCCGTCGTACTGTGCGACGCGGCCGGCCGTGTGCTGACCGTGCGAAAGCGCGGCACCTCGCGCTTCATGCTGCCGGGCGGCAAGCCGGAGGCCGGCGAGTCCGCGGCAGAGACGGCGCTGCGCGAAGCCCGCGAGGAGCTCGGTGTCGCTCTCGACCCGGCGCAGCTCGAACTGCTCGGCGTGTTCCACTCCGCAGCGGCGAACGAGCCGGACCACCGGCTCGAGAGCACGGTGTTCACGCATCCGCCCGTCAAGATCACGGGCCCAGCCGCCGAGATCGCCGAGCTGCGCTGGCTCGACCCCCGCGGCGAGCTGCCGAACGATCTCGCGCCGATGCTGCAGTTCAACGTGCTTCCGGCGCTGGCGGCGACAGCGGGCGCCGCCTAACCCAGACCGGCTGCCCGGGCCAGGTCGACGACGACGTCGACGAGTTCCCGCGGCGTCGACTCGGGAGTGATGAGCGGCTCGGCGACGACGTCGGCGCCGGCGCCGCCCACGAGATCGAGGAAATAGCCCGGCGCGAGCAGGTAGGGCGCAACGATGACGGATGCCTGCGGCCGCGCCGCCCGCGCCGCGGCGACCGCCTCGGCGACGGTCGGGGCCGCCGCCGACAGGAATCCGACTTCGACGGGCGCGCTCAGGCGCGCCGCGAGCAGCTCGCCGGTGCGCAGGCAGTCGTCGACGGCCCGCGCGTCTGACGAGCCGGCGGCGGCGAGAACGACGGATGCCTCACCGTCGTAGCCCGCTTCACTCAGCCGCCGGGCCAGCACCTCGACCAGCCGCCGGTCGGGGCCGAGCGCACCGGTGACCTGCGTCGGCACGGGCGACGCGTCGGCGGCCTCGGCGAGGTCGACGTAGACGTGGTAGCCGGCCGACAGCAGCAGCGGAACGATCACCGCCCGGTTCTCGGCGGGCACCGCGGCCAGCGCGGCGGGCACCGACGGCTGCTCGACATCGACGTGGCAGCGCACCACCTGGACGGGAAGCGCGTCGCCCACGAGCTCGACCAGACGGCGTACTGCCGCCTGCCCCGCCGGGGAGGAGGTGCCGTGCGAGGCGGCGAGGACGGTGACAGGCATCCCTCGAAGACTATTGGCTCGATTTTTCTGGTGCGCTCCGTGTAACGCATTCGGGGGGTGCGGCAATGCACCCTCATGACGGTCGCTTTGGCCGCCGTAGGGGGAAACCGAAGAAGGGCATCCGACCATGCACCGACCCGGTAAGTACATAGCTCTCTCAGCAGGCGTCGTTGTCGTCGCAGGCGGTGGTGTCGCTGCAGCTCTCGCCGCAAACGCGAACACGCCGAGAGCGCTGGTCTCTACGGCGGCCGAGGCGCCCGCAGCGCCCATCGACGCGGCGCTCGACTCGCCGACCCCCGTTCCGACGGTGACGCCGACGGCGGCGCCGAGCGCCGCGCCGAAGAAGGCGCCCGCGAAGGCGCACCCCTCAGACCCGGCACCCAGCACCGCGCCGACCCGCGGGCTGGGTGCCCTCAACACCGTCACCGTGCTCGAGTCTGGGGTGCTACCGCCCGCGTTCGCGGCGACAGCCGCGTCGGTGCCGGCGACGCCGGCATCCCCGGCGCCTTCGCCCGCGGTGTCGCCCAGGCGCTCGGTCTCGGTGCCCGTGAAATCGCCGTGCCCCGACCCGGCCCCTGTGAAAGCAGCGGCCCCCGCGCCGCGGCCTTCAGTGCGCCAGGCGCCCCAGCACCGCGCGCCGTCGCCCACTGAGCATCGCTCCGGGTTCCGCGATTCGCGAGGTGGCGGTGGCCACAGCGGCCGCCACCACTGACGCTCACATGTTCCGGCCGGTGCTGCAGGTCGCGCCGGCCGGAACTGCACTTGATCTTTGGCCCCCCTTTCGGGGGACAATAGCCAACGATGCGACGGGCAGACGGGGGAGACGAGCTGTCGGGGCTGGTGGGCCGAGCGCAAGCCGGTGATCCAGCCGCGGTGAGCGATGTCATCCGCCAGGTGCGCGGCCGCATCTTCCGATACGCAATGGCGCGCATCGGAACCAGAGAGGAAGCAGAAGACGTGACGCAGGAGACATGCGTGGCGCTCGCCGACGCCCTGCCGCGGTTCGACGGCGACGCGGGGCGGTTCACCTCTTTCGTCTTCGGCATCGCGTCGAACAAGGTGCTGATGTCCCAGCGTGCGCGCGGGCGGCGTCCGGAGGTGCCCGTCGCGGACATCCCCGAAGCGACCTCGGTTTCACCGGGCCCGCTCGAGCGCGCCGAGCGCGAGGACGAGCTGCGCGGCCTGCTCGCGAGGCTCGAGTCGCTGCCAGACCGCCACCGCGACGTCCTGCTGCTGCGCGTGGTCGGTGAGCTGAGCGCCGAAGAGGTCGGCGAGGCGCTCGGGACGAGCGCGGCGAACGTGCGCGTGATCCAGCACCGGGCCCTGTCGACCCTGCGTGCCGAAATCTCGGAAAGTGACGACGCGACCGACAATGCGACCGACGACTCGGCGAAGGGGGAGTGATGGCTCAGAACGACGACGATCTCTCGCAGATCGAAGCTGACGACGCGCTGCTCTCTGCGGTCGCCGAGGGGCGCGACGAGCATGGCGTGACGGATGACCCCGCAGCGGCTCTCCTCGCTGACATCGTTCGCACGGTCGACGCGCTCAGCCCGAACAACGCACCCAACGAGTCCCCGGGCGGCAGCGGGCGGCGCGGCCGTCGGCGCGGGGGGCTGTGGGGCATTTCGCTCGGTGTGTCGATCGTCGTCGCGGCGGGCGGCGGCCTGAGCGCGGCGGCCACCGATCGCCTGCCTGAGCCCATGCAGCGCTTCGCGGTGGAAGTCGGCCAGGCGGCGCCGCCAGCCGCGGCCGAGCAGGTGGTCGTCACCCCGACCGAGATCTGGCCGCAGAGCGCCGCGGATGCCTCAGGCGACGGCCTGCCGTATCGCTACCTGCAGCCGGGCGACGCCTCGTGGCAGGACCCGCAGAGCAGCAGCTGGTGGCAGGGCGCGCAGGCCGAACCGGGCGTAGCCGGCGCCGATCGGCACTCCGGCGCCGACGCTTTCACCTACGGTGCGCCGATGCCTTCCGGGGATCGGCCGTCGACGTGGGGCGACTCGTCGGGCTCGTGGTCCGGTGGCTACGGCACAGGCTCCGGCTGGGGCGGCGACCCCGTCGGCTACCCGTACGCACAGACCTCCCCGTACACGTCGCCGTACTCGTCCTCGTACCCGCAGCCGATGGGGTACTCCGAGCCGACGCCCACGAAATCCGCGTCGCCACAGCCCTCGGGGTCCGCTACTCCGACGCCACCGCGGGAGACGAGCGGGCCGACCTCATCGCCGGCACCGTCACGCGGAAGCGGCTCGCCCGGCAGCGCGTCGTCGCCGTCGCCGAGGTCGTCCTCCCACGGGCAGGCGTCTGGCAGCAAGAATCCCTCGCCCTCCTCGCATGCGTCACCGCACGCGACCTCATCCGCGCAGCAGGGCAAACGCACGTACGGGTACGAGACGCCGCGCAGCAGCCACTGACGCCGGCCGCGCCCCGCCCGGCGCGGACGCCCCGGTGCGCGCCGGAACGTACGATCGAGGGGTGGGCGGTGAACTGGCGCGGATTCTCGGCGCGCTGGTCAGCCTGGTTCTGCTCGGGCTGACCTTCGGCTTCAGCCCGCCGCTCTACGGGGTGACGCTGCACCTGCTCGCCCGCGGCGGCAGCCCGCGCCGCTCCATCATCTTCCTGACCCTCGGCATGGCCCTGAGCGCGACCGTGCTGCTGCTCGCCTTCCGGACCTTCGACCCGACGACCATTGCGCACCAGTTGCAGGGGCAGGTCGCGCGGCTGCTCGTGCAGTCGGTGGTCGACTTCGTCGCCGGCGCGCTGCTCATCATCGGGGGACTGGTGTGGGGCTGGTACGCGCGTCGACCGCCCCGAGTGCCCGCGACGCCGCGCGTGCACACCCGTGACGATCACCCGCAGGCCATGATCGGCGTCGGATTCGCCAACACGGCGATCGGGTTCGTGCCGCCCGTCACGATGTACGTCACCGGCCGCGTCATCGCGGGCGCGACCGAGCACCTCACGCTGCAGCTCGCGGGCTACGCGTGGTTCCTGTTCTTCGTCGTCGCGCCCTATCTGGCGGCGGGCTATGTGTGGCGGCGGATGCCTCGACTGTCGGTGCGGATGAGGCTGGCGTACTCCCGCGTGATGGCGCGCGATCTGCGGCCGCTCGTGACCTGGGCGCTCATCATCGGCGGCTTCGTGTTCATCGCGCTGGGGGCGACGACGGCGCTCTTCCACCTCGGCTGATCGTCGGGGCCCCGGCCGGTCAGCTCTGGCCGATGCGTTCCGCGACCACCCGCGTCGTCGCCGCCGGGTCGAGGCGGTGGCCGACCGACTCAGGCACCTCGACGAACTCGGCGTGGGGCAGCAGCCCGGCGAGGCGCTCGGCCGAGGCACGCAGGAACGGGATCGTCTCGACACCCGAGATCACGGTGGTCGGTGCGTCGACGGCGGTCATCGCGGCGGTCGGCGTCGAGACGTCGCGGGTGAGCCACGCGTCGTACACGGTCGACTGCGCGAGCGGGACGAGCGCGTCGAACATCGGGCTGGCTTTGATCTGCTCGACGACGGATGCCGGCAGGCCGACACCCTCGAGTTGGAAGGTCGTCACGGCGTCGCCGGGGCGCCCCTCGTCGACGAGAGCCTGCAGCCGGTCGGGCAGATCGGCGGCGGGCTCGCCCTCGCCGAAATGGAACGGCGGCTCGGAGAGGAACAGGTGCTCTGCGGGCACCCCGAGCGAGGCCGCGAACAGCGCCAGCACCGCTCCCGACGAATGCCCGAGCACCGCCGCGCTTCCACCCGCGGCGTCGATCACCGCAGCGAGGTCGTCGGCCTCGCGGTCGGGGGAGTACGGGCGGGTGTCGCCGCTGCCGGCGCGCGCCCGCCTGTCATAGGTCACGGCGAGGAATCCCGCCCGCGCCAGCTCGGCGGCGAGTTCGCCGCCGTCTCTTCCCGTCGAGAACGCGCCGTTCACGATGACGATCGGCCTGCCCTCGCCGACCCTCTCATACGCGATCGAGGTGCCGTCGGCCGAGTTCGCGAGTGCCATGGCGGGATCATGCCACCCTGTAACTCGTGACGGAACTGCTCATCGTGATGGTCGCCGCGTTCGTGGCGATCGCCGGTGCGAGCGTGTTCGGCCCGAGGCTCGGCATCGCCGCCCCGCTAGTGCTGGTCGCGGTCGGCGTCGCGGCGAGCTTCCTGCCCGCCTTCGCGCACGTGCACCTCGAGCCGGAGCTGATCCTCGCGGGGGTTCTGCCGCCCCTGCTGTATTCGACGGCGGTGTCGATGCCCGCCATGAACTTCCGGCGAGAGTTCGGCGCCATCAGCGGGCTGTCGGTCGTGCTCGTCGTCGCCAGCGCGCTCGTGCTCGGCGCGTTCTTCGCCCTCGTCGTGCCCGGAGTCGGGTTCGCCTGGGGCGTCGCGCTGGGTGCGATCGTGAGCCCGACGGATGCCGTCGCGACCTCGATCATCAAGAGAACGCCGGTCTCGAAGCGGGTCGTCGCGCTACTCGACGGCGAGAGCCTGCTGAACGACGCGACCGCCCTCGTGCTGCTGCGCACCGCGATCGTCGCGGTGGCGGCGAGCTTCTCGTTCTGGGGCGCCGTCGGCAGCTTCGCATTCGCGGTGGCCGTCGCGACGGTCATCGGCTGGGTGGTCGGCTGGCTGGGACTCATCGTGCGGAAGCACGTGAGGCAGCCGGCGGTCAGCACGCTGATCTCGTTCACGGTGCCCTTCCTCGCCTCGGTGCCGGCCGAGCTGCTCGGTGCCTCGGGGCTTGTCGCCGCCGTCGTCGCGGGCCTGCTGACGGGCATCCGCGCCCCTCGCGATCTGTCGCCTCAGATCCGGCTCTCCGACTCGCAGAACTGGCGCACCGTCGAGCTGGTGCTCGAGGGTGTCGTGTTCCTCACCATGGGCATCCAGATCAAGCAGATCGTCGAGGGTGTCGAGAGAGATCACGCCGGCGTGCTGCTTGCCGTCGTGCTCGCGGCGGCAGCGCTCGGAGTGACGCTGCTCGTGCGCGCGGCCTATGTGGCGCCCCTGCTGCTGGTGCTCGGCAGGCGCACGCATCGTGGCAGGCGCTCGCAGGAGCAACTGCTCAGCATGCAGCACAAGTTCAGTACTGAAACCGGCCGTCTCGCGGTGATCGAAGAGGCGAGCAAGCGCGGCCGCCCTGCGTCGCCACGCCGACTCGACATGGTGGCGCGGCGTGTCACGCAGATGCTCGCCGACATCGACTACTTCCGCCGTCAGCCGCTCGGCTGGCGCGAGGGCGGCATCGTCGTGTGGGCGGGCATGCGCGGTGCGGTCACCGTCGCCGCGGCGCAGACGCTGCCCGAGTCCACGCCGCAGCGCTCGGTGCTCGTGCTCATCGCGTTCACGGTCGCGGCGCTCTCGCTGCTGATCCAGGGCGGCACGGTGGGCTGGCTGCTGAAGCTGCTTGCGCCGAAGGTCGACGAGGCGGCAGTGGCTGAGCAGGCCGCTGCCGAGCGGAAGAACATCTTCGAGATCCTGCGCTCGAGCGCGCAGTCGGTGCCCGACCTGCCGGCGCTCGAGGGGGAGCCGACGCCCGAGCGGTTCGATGAAGCGCGGCGCCACCGGCTCGCGGTGATCTCGGCGCAGCGCGCGGCGTTGCTGGATGCCCGCGACAACGGCACGTTCGACGCAGACATCCTCGAGAGCGCCCTGCTCAACCTCGACGCGTCCGAGATCGCGATCGAGCTGCGCGGGACACTCGCGGGCACGCCGCCCGAAGGGGACTGAGGCTGCGACGACGGCTAGCGGCCCGCGGCGAGCGCCGTCAGTGCGTCGCCGGTGACGCGCTGCACGGTCCATTCCTCCATGCCGACGGCGCCGATCGAGCGGTAGAAGGCGATCGACGGCGCATTCCAGTCGAGCACCGACCACTCGAAACGGCCGTAGCCGCGGGCGACGGCGATCTGCGCCAGCCGCTGCAGCAGCGCTCGGCCGAAGCCGTTGCGGCGCTCGGACTCCTTCACGAACAGGTCCTCGAGGTAGATGCCGTTCGTGCCGTTCCACGTCGAGTAGTTGAGGAACCAGATGGCGATGGCGACGATGTCGCCGCCCTTCTCGACGACGTGGGCGAAGACCGACGGCGACTCGCCGAACAGCGTCGCGGCGAGTGCCTCAGGGGTGTTCGTGACAGCATCCGGCTCGCGCTCGTAGTCGGCGAGCGCCTGGATGCACGCGAGGATGCCGGTCTCGTCGCCGGGCCGCGCGCGGCGCAGCACCGCATCGCCGAGCTGAACGGGAGAGTCGTTGTCGGGGTTCGTCACCAGGCGAGCGTATCCGGGCGCGAATGCGCGTTCGCGCGCCGGGTCGACGCGCCCAGTCAGCGCTTGCGCGTCGGCCGCACCGACAGCGTCTCGACCGTGCCGCGCTCGGGCAGGTCGACGACGAGGCGCACGGCCGCCGCGACATCCTCCGGGGCGAGGAAGTAATCGGTGTCGTACTCCTCGCCGAGTTTGGCGGTGAGTGCGCGCTGCATGTCCGAGTCGGTGCGACCGGGGTGCACGCTCGAGACGCGCACGCCGTTCGGGCGCTCCTCTTCGCGCAGTGCGTCGGCGAAGGCGCGCAGCGCGAACTTCGACGCCGCATACACGCCACCGCCCGGCCCACTGTTGAACCCGGAGCCGCTGTTGACGGCGACGACGATGCCGCGCGAGGCGCGCAGGGCGGGCAGCGCCAGGCGGGTGAGCTCCGCGACGGCGAACACGTTGGTCGCGAACACGCGCTCCCACGTCGCACGGTCGGTGTCGGCGATGCGGTTGCCCTCTTCCACGCCGGCGGAGTGCACCAGCACGTCGAGCCGGCGGGGGAGTGGCGGCAGGCTGCCGCTCGCGAGATCGGCGATGTAGCCCTCCGCAGACGGCAGCGCCATCACTGTCTCAGCGACGCGCTGCACGTCGCGGCCGCCCACGAGAATGTGGTGCGTGCGCCCGAGCTCCTCGGCGATGGCGCGGCCGATGCCGCGGGTCGCGCCCGTGATGAGGGCGATGGGCAGTTGATCGGATGCCTGGTTGTCGCTCACCCGTCGAGGTTACTTCTCGTGCCAGCGCCCGGCCGCTTCCGGTTGCGCTGCTCAGATCCTCTGCACGCTGCTCGGCTCCAGACAGCTCCGAGCGGAACCGAGCACCGCGAAGAATAGGGAAGCATAGGTGTCACCGAACGAAAGAGGAATCGCATGAGCCAGAAGATCGCACTCGTCACCGGCGCGGGGCGCCCCGGCGGCCTCGGCATGGCGACGGCACGCGGGCTCGCGCAGCACGGGTTCCACGTCATCGTCACCTCGCGCAGCGACGAGCAGTCCGTCGAGCAGGTGCGGATTCTGGAAGCCGAGGGGCTGAGCGCGGAGGGCTACCGCCTCGACCTCGGCGACCCGGCAGAGTTCGGGCGCGTCGCCGAGCGGATCCGCGCGGCGCACGGGCACCTCGACGTGCTGGTCAACAATGCGAGCGTCTTTCCCGACATGAACACCGGCTCCGCGCTCGACGTGTCGATCGAGCACGTGCAGGCCGCGTTCGACGTCGATGTGATCGGCCCGTGGCTGCTGACGGTCGCGCTGCGCCCGCTGCTCGAGGCGGCGCCCGCCGCGCGGGTCGTGAACCTGTCGAGCGGCGCGTATCAGCAGATCACATATCTGGACCAGAACCCGGGCGACGTCGGCGCGCCGGCGTACTCCGTGGCGAAGCACACGCTGAACGTCGTCACGAAGATTCTCGCGGCCGCCTTCCGCGACACGGATGTCCTCGTCAACGCCGTCGACCCCGGCCGGGTCGACACGCACCCCGAGCTCGGAACCGATGAAGAGGATGTCCCGCCCGCAGAGGCCGCGCGGTGGATCGTCGACGCCGCGACGCTTCCCGCCGGATCCCCATCCGGCGCGATCTTCGCCAACGGCGAGCGGGTCGGCTGAGCGGGACGACCACTCACAGAGCGAGGTCGTCGTCGGTGGTGAGCTCCACCGACGCCCAGACGTCGAAAGGCAGCTCGTGGAGCCTGTCGACGATCGCGCGGCGCACGTGGTCTTCTGCGTCCACGTTCCAGCGGTCGTGCGGGACGACGAAGTCGACCTCGACATACAGGCGTCGGCCGAGCTTGGTCGAGCGGACCAGGGGAGTGGGCAGACCGAACGCCGTGCGCGCCTCGTCCACGACCCGTTCGATGCGGGCGAGCACATCGGGTGGCGGCGCGCCTTCGAGCAGCTCATGCAAGCCCGCGCGGACGAGCTGCACCGGCATGGCGGCCACGATGGCGACGGCGATCAGCACGAGAGCCGGGTCGATGAAGACGCCCAGGCTCCGGAACGCAGTGCGCTCGAGCGCGAGGCCCGCGGCGCCGCCCACCGTCACGACCAGGCTGAGGACCGTGCCGGCGCGCCAGCCCACGATCTCTGCGCGCGCGAGGTCGGACCTGCGCGCGAGCTGCCGCAGGGCGAGCACCAGCAGCGCCGAATAGACCGCGGACAGCAGGCCGTACGCGAGCAGCACGGTCTGCGACGCCCGAGAGCCGCCGGCGACGATGGTCTGAACGGCCGTGACGGCGGCATACAGCAGCGTTCCCCCCAGCGCCGCGCCCTGGATCAGTACAGCGATCGGCACCGCGGCCTGTTTCCCGAATGGGAACCGGCGCGAGGGCGCGGAAGCTGCCGCGCGGGACGCTAACAGCGACGCGGCTGAGAGGGCGATGCCGGCAAGGGTGTAGACGCCGTCGAAGACGAGCGCGCCCGCGTCGGCGATGAGGCCCCACACGACGGCGGCGGCGCCGAGCACCCCGGCGCCGAGCAGTGAGGCGGTCAAGACGCGGCGTTCGGCGCGGATGTCCGCCGCGGTGTCTTCACGGCCCATCGCCGTCAAGCGTGGCCGAACGGCAGACGGACTACAACCGGGCCGCAGGGGCGCCGTAGCGCAGTCCGTCGAGCAGCAGTTCGACCATGCGCCCGGCGCGTGCAGTGTCGGAACTGCCGGGCAGCGGCACCGACAGGTTGGCGACGGCGCCGATCAGCTCGATCGCGTCGACGCCGCCGCGCATGACACGCGCGTCTGCGGCCGCGTCGAGCAGACGTTGCAGCGCGGGGGCTGCGTTGCTCTCGAAGTACTCCCGCAGCCCGCTGTATGCGGGGTCGCCCGAGTGCAGGGCCGCCCCGAGCCCGTGCTTGGTGGCCACGAACTCGGTGTAGCGCTGCACCCACTGCCTGATCGCCTCGTCGGGCTCCTGCGTCTGCGCAAGCTGGTCGGCCAGGGCTGTGATGTCGTCGATCTCACGTCGGAACACCGCGACGATCAGGTCGGAGCGAAGGGGGAAGTGGCGGTAGAGAGTCGCGGTGCCGACACCGGCCCTGGCCGCGATCGCGCGCACGCCGACATCGACTCCGTGCGTGGTGAACTCCTCCTTCGCCGCGGCGAGGAGGGCGTCGACATTGCGCTGTGCGTCGGCGCGAGGCATCCGCAATTCTCCCAGGTTCGTTGATAAACGGGACACTGTCCCATATATTGGGACGTATCGGAACGTTGTTCCGTTTTCCATCGTCTCACGGCATTCGAACGGATGCCAGTAGGGGAGTAGCCATGCAATACCGCACCCTCGGCCGCACGGGAATCAAGGTCAGCCCGTACGCGCTCGGAGCCATGATGCTCGGGTCGCTCGGCAACCCGGACCGGAGAGAGGGCATCCGGATCATCCATCGTGCGCTCGACGCAGGAATCAACTTCATCGACACCGCCGACCGCTACGGCGACTCCGAGGAGGTCGTGGGGGAGGCGCTCAAGGGGCGCCGCGACGCCGTCGTGCTCGCCACGAAGTTCTGGGGAGCCGTCGACGACGACCTCAACCACCGCGGTGCCTCACGCCGGTGGATCGTGCAGGCCGTGGAGCGCTCGCTGCGTCGCCTGCAGACCGACCACATCGATCTGTATCAGCTGCATCGCCCTGACCCCGAGACCGACATCGACGAGACGCTCTCTGCGCTCACGGACCTCGTGCG
Source organism: Gryllotalpicola daejeonensis (assembly GCF_039538145.1). Lineage (NCBI taxonomy): Bacteria > Bacillati > Actinomycetota > Actinomycetes > Micrococcales > Microbacteriaceae > Gryllotalpicola > Gryllotalpicola daejeonensis. The sequence continues at coordinate 220,094 of NZ_BAABBV010000001.1, forward strand.
GCAGGGGAAGGTGAGGGCGATCGGCTCGTCGTCGATGCGCGGCTCCGAGATCGTCGAGGCGCAGTGGGTCGCCGAGCGCCGCGGCTTCGAGCGCTTCCGCACTGAGCAGCCGAACTATTCGATCCTCGATCGCGAGATCGAGCGTGAGATCCTGCCGGTCGCACAGCGCTACGGCATGGGAACCCTGGTGTACAGCCCGCTCGCCGGCGGCACGCTGACGGGCCGGTATCGGGCGGGGCAGCAGAACGACAACTTCCGGTCGGCGCGCACCGGGATGCGGCACTTCCGCGACGAGCGTCGTCTGGCCGCGGTCGAGCAGCTCGTCGCGCTGTCGGACGAGGTGGGCATCAAGCTGACGCACCTTGCGATGGCATTCGTCATCGCGCACCCGGGCGTGACCTCGGCGATCGCCGGGCCCCGCACGATGGAGCAGCTCGAGGACACGCTGGCCGGCGTCGACGTCGCGCTCTCTGACGAGATCCTCGACCGCATCGACGCGATCGTGCCGCCGGGGGAGAGTGTCGGCGCGATGGACATGGTCTATCGCGGGCCGGAGGTTGGTGACTCAGGCATGCGCCGGCGCCGGGTGGCCGAGCGTGCGGCCGTCCCGGCCTCGCAGAGCCCCGCGCCAACGGTCGAAGGCCAGGCGGCGCCCATGACGCCGCCGACGAAATAGCGTGTCGTGGTCGTCGGGCGCAGGCAGGGGAGTGCAGCGCGGTACGCGGCCACGGCGCGGCCTATCGCGATGAGACGAGCGCCCCGGTCTCGTCGAACCTCAGCCAGTGGCCCTGGGAGACGACCTCGGGCTCGACGGCCGCGTCGGTGACGAGCAGCGCGCTCGCATCATCGAGGAACCAGACGGGCGCTTTGAGGCGAGCGGCGGATTCGGCGGCCCACTCATCCGTCGCCCACGGGAAGAATGACGCGCCGAGATGTGGCATGAGCACCCAGTCGAGGAGCGGAAGGGCGGGGCCCACTGCCGAGAGCCCCAGCATGTTGATCTCGTCGCGCGCGGCCTCGAAGGTGTCGACCACGTCGTTGTGCCGGCGCGAGAAGATCATCGAGCCGGCGCTCCAGCCGACATAGACCTTCGCGTCGAGCAGCTCGCACAGCAGGCGAGCCAGGCCGGTCGACGTCCATGCGTGGGGTTCCGAATCGATTACTTGACATAACTGGCATTATCGGAAACTGGCGATCCGGGTTCGTGACGATGGCCGCCGGTCGCCATTCGACGAGAGGATCCGTCAACCCTGCGTTGGCTGCGTCCACGCCGACGGGCTGTGCCTGACGCCTCACCGTCGCGGCTCGAGTCGGTGAGCGGCCGCCGCCGCGCCGATACGCGAGAAACAAGCCTGCGACGTTTCGCAAGTCGTGTCTGTTTGCCGACCGATATGCGTTCGTCTAGATTCGGGCTGGAAGAAAGCAGAGGTCACTTCTATGTGGCAACGACGAGCACACCGCGCCGGTCTCGCAGCGACGGCACTTCTGCTGGCGGCGGGATCGTCGCTCACGGCGTGCACGGGCACGCACGCAAGCGCGCACGCTGCTCCTCCGGCAAGAACATCGAGCCCGAGTGCGTCAGCCAGCGCAGATGCCGCGCCGCAGTTTCCGGTGGCCGACCCGGGGGCAAAGGTCGACGCGGCTTCACAGCACAAAGCGGACGGCTGGCTGGCCGGGGCTGTCGTCCCGCCCGGCGCAGCGAAGTCCGGCACCCAACCCGCGGGCGTCGCCGACGGCGCCGGCACTGAGATGTGGTGCGCGCCGATGGCGGATGCCGTCGGGTACTGGACGCTTCCCCACATGTCGGCCGACGACACGATGGCCTGGCTGGAGTCGCACCCGAGCGCGGGCATGAAGGTCTATGCCGCCACTGGCAACGTGCGAGTGGGCGACGAGACCAACGTCGGCGGATTCGTCGTGGACGAGCCGTCGCTGTTGTCGCTGGAAGCCCTGATTTTCACTGTCACGCCGATCGGCTCCGGTTCAGGTATCCGCGCAGACGCGTTCACGAAGGCCGCCGACTCGGTCTGCGCCACCGCACCGCCGGGAACCGAGCTCGGGATCGGCGGCTGACGCGCTCAGTTCGCGGCATCTCCGGTCCGGACCAGGAGTAGTTGCGGGTGCTGCGGGTCGTCGTTGTCGATCACGATGCTCGCTCGAGCCCGCGGATTCTGCTCCGTGAGGTAGATGTCGCAGGCCGCCATGTAGCGCCGCTCGTAGGCGTCGCGCGCTGCGTCGTCGCCGCCCAGGCGTTCCGAGTCGCGCCGCACGCCGCGTTCGACAGCACGTCGCCTTGGCACGTCGAGGAAGATCACCTCGTCCCAGCAGGCACGCAGTTCGTCGCGTTGCAGGAACGTCTCATCGAAGACGACGATCGCGTTCCTGGGCGCAACAGCGAATCTCGGCTCGACTTCGTCGGTCGCCAGGTCGTGAACATGCGCGGCGTACCGCAGGTCGCCGCCAGGGCCGAGCGGCTCGAGCGTCAGCCGTCGCAGAGAGGCGAAGTCGAACGCGTCCTCGTAGTAGCCGCGAGCCGAGTCTCTCCCCCTCTGGTAGCGAATCTTCCTCACGTTATGGAAGCCGTCCGGGTCGAGGTGGATGACCGGGCGTTCGGTTTTGGCGAGCCGTGCGGCGAGCTCGGCCGCGAAGGTCGTCTTCCCGGCTCCGCAGACGCCGTCGACACCGACTCGCAGCGGATGCCCCGGATCTCGTGCGGCGAGCGCTGTGGCGACCTGATCCAGCAACTCCGCTCGTTCCACGCCGCTCCCCTGCCTTGCGAGCCGGTTCCTGCCTTGCGAACCGGTGGAATGACGCTATCGGTACCTTTGCTGCATGACCCACCGCGTCCAGATCCTCGCCTTCGACGGCATGGAAGTGCTCGACTACGCCGGCCCGTACGAGGTGTTCAACGTCGCGGGCGAGCTGACGACGCCGAGCGCGTTCTCGGTGGCATCCGTCGGGGTCACGGCGCGCCCAGTCGGTCGCGGCGGCTTCGCGGTCATCCCCGACTTCACGCTCCAGGACGCGCCCGCCGCCGACATCCTCGTCATCCCCGGCGGCCGCGGGTCGCGCGCGCTGCAACGCGATGAGCGCGTGCTCACCTGGGTTCGCGAGCGGGCCGGGGATGCCTCGCTGCTGCTCACCGTGTGCACGGGTGCGCTCATCGCCGGCTCTGCGGGGCTGCTCGACGGACTCGAGGCGACCACGCACCACGGTGCGTTCGACGAGCTTCAGGCCGCATCGCCCACGACCACGATTCTGCGAGGCCGCCGCTTCGTGCGCTCGTCCGATCGCATCCGCACCTCGGCCGGCGTGTCCGCCGGGACCGACCTTGCGCTGGCGATCGTCGGCGAGCTCGCGGGCGACGATGCCCGCGCCGCGGTCGAGGATGAGATGGAGTGGATGTGGCCTGACCGCGGCTGACCCGTGCCACTCCCCCGTGATCCCGCTAGGTTCGCCGCATGGCATCTCGTTTCTCTGAACTCGTGATCAAGTGCGAGGACCCGCAGCGACTGGCGGAGTTCTGGGCCGAGGTTCTCGGCTTCACCGTGATCGACAGCGGGGAGGGCTACGCCGAAGTCGGGCCCGCCGAAGGCTTCGGCGGCCTGCAGCCGACGCTGTTCTTCGTCGTGAGCACCGATCCGCGACCCGAGCGGCTGCGGCTGCACATCGACCTGAACCCGACCGACCGTGATCAGGACGCAGAGCTGGAACGACTGCTGAGCATCGGCGCCCGGCCGGCGGATGTGGGCCAGACCGGCGAGGAATCCTGGCACGTCCTGCAGGATCCTGAGGGCAATGAGTTCTGCCTGCTCAAGCCACGGGTCGCGAGCTGAGAACCGTCAGCACTCCCCCAGTTCATCTGCCCGAAACCGGATGCCCAGGTTATCCGGAGGTATGGGTTCCGTTTTCGACCTAGAGTAAACGGAGTACTTCTCTCCGAATCCAGCTCTAGTCCTCGGGAGCCCTCTTGTCTGCTACCGCCGTCGCGCCCACTGTGAGCGCCGATCCGCACGCCGAGCATCACCACTCGCGTCGCTGGATCATCCTCGTCGTGCTGGCACTGGCCCAGCTCATGGTCATCCTCGACTCCACCGTCGTGAACATCGCTCTGCCGACTGCGCAGAAGGCCCTCTCGTTCAGCGACAACGACCGCCAGTGGATCATCACCGGCTACACCCTCGCCTTCGGCAGCCTGCTGCTCTTCGCCGGCCGTCTTGCCGACCTCTTCGGCCGCAAATGGGCGCTGATCATCGGCCTCGCCGGCTTCGCGCTGGCCTCCGCCTTCGGCGGCCTCGCCACCAACTTCGCGATGCTGGTCTCGGCGCGCGTCGTGCAGGGCGCCTTCGGTGCGATCCTGGCCCCTGCCGTGCTCGCGATCCTCACCACGACGTTCGTCGACGGCAAGGAGCGCGGCCGCGCCTTCGGCATCTTCGGCGCCATCGGCGGCGGCGGCGCCGCGCTCGGGCTGCTGCTCGGCGGCGTGCTGACCGAGTACTTCTCGTGGCGCGCGACCATGTTCGTGAACATCTTCTTCGCGATTCCTGCTCTGATCGGCGCCTTCGTGCTGCTGCGCCACAGCGCCAGCGCCCATCGCCCGAAGCTCGACCTGCCGGGCGCGGTCACCATCACGGCCGGCCTCTTCGCCCTCGTCTACGGTTTCTCACTCGCCGACACCGACGGCTGGGGCGACGGCAAGACGATCGGGTTCCTGATCGCCGCAGGCATCCTGCTCATCGCCTTCGTCATCATCGAAGCCCGCTCGAAGCACGCCCTGCTTCCGCTGCGCATCGTGCTCGACCGCAACCGCGGCGGCGGCCTGCTCGCCATGTTCCTCGCGACCACCGGTATGTTCGGCGTGTTCCTGTTCATGACCTACTACCTGCAGTCGAACCTCGGCTACAGCGCGGTCAAGACCGGTGTCGCCTTCCTGCCGCTGCCTGGCGCGATCGTGCTCACCGCGGCCGTGATCATGCCGCGGCTGCAGCGCCGGGTGAGCCCGAAGATCCTCGTGCCCATCGGAATGCTGCTCGGCGCGATCGGTCTCGCGACCTTCACCCACATCGGCGTCGTCGGCGACTACGCCAAGGACGTGCTGCCCGGCCTCATCCTGCTCGGCCTCGGCATGGGCACGCTGTTCTCGATCGCGATGAGCATCTCGACCCTGCGCCTCGACCCTGAGGACGCCGGCGTCGGCTCGGCCACCGTCAACACGGTGCAGCAGGTCGGCGGTTCGATCGGCACCGCACTGCTCAACACCATCGCGACCAGTACGATCACCGCGTACGTGACCGACCACCTCGCGAAGGCGGTCACCAAGCAGGCAGCGCTCGCCGTGCAGGCGCAGGGCGCGATCGAGGGGTACCACGTGGCGTTCTGGCTCGCGGCGGCGATCTTCGCGGGCGGTGCAGTGGTCACAGCGCTCGTGCTGCGCCGCGGCGTGCCGGAAGAATTCGTCCACTCCTCGGGCGAGCCTGCAATGATTCACGCATAGGCATGCGCCGATGCGGCCGGGAAGGAGAACCAGTGTGACTCACACTGCGGATTCCCCTACCCGGCCGCTTCGCCGTGATGCGGCCCGCAACCGCAGTCTTCTACTCGACGCGGGCCGTGAGGTGTTCGCGGCCCGCGGCCTCGAGGCGACGCTCGACGAGATCGCCCACCATGCCGGCGTCGGCGTCGGCACCGCCTATCGCCATTTCGCCAACAAGCAGGAGCTCGCCGCCGCGATCTTCGCCGACGACTTCGAGCAGCTGGTCGAGTCGGCGAATGCGGCACTCGAGGTCGAGGACCCGTGGGAAGCGCTGGTCGGCTTCGTCGAGTCGACGATCGAGAAGCAGGCCGAAGACCGCGGCCTGCACGACCTCATCATGGCCGGAACCATGGGCGACCAGTCGCTGCACGTCGACGGCAAGTTCGAGACGGTGCGCGAGGCGCTGTTCGAGCCCGTCACGGCTCTCGTCGAGCGAGCGAAGAAGAACGGATGCCTGAGGGCAGACGCCTCCGCCACCGACATCGCCGCCATCCTCCTCATGATGGGCACGACCTTCGCCGCGAGTGATGCGGTCGGGCGCCCGGTCTGGAAGCGCTACCTGTGGCTGCTGCTCGACGGGCTGCGCAACTCCCAGTGCGGCAAGCTTCCCGAGGCGGCGTTCAGTGTCGACGAGCTCGACGCCGCTCTTGCGGCGATGAAGAAACACTGATTCGCTCACCGCCATGGGTGAGATCCACATCGACCTCTTCACCACCGTGGACCTCGTGGCGCAGGCTCCCGGTGGCCCCGAGGAGGATGACGAGGGCGGGTTCCCCTGGGGCGGCTGGCAGGCTCCGCTGATCGATGAGGTCGTGGGCCAATGGGTCGGGGCCGGCATGGAAACACTCGACGCCCTGCTGCTCGGTCGCAAGACCTACGACATCTTCGCCGCGTACTGGCCGCACCAGTCGGATCAGATCGGCACCCTGTTCAACCGGATCCCGAAGTACGTCGCCTCCCGGGGCGCTCCGGCGCTGGAGTGGAGCGGGACGACGCAGCTCGGCACCGATCTCGCCGCAGAGGTGGCACAGCTGCGCGAGCGGCACGCGAGCACCCACGTGATCGGCAGCCTCGACTTCGTGCAGACCCTGCTGCGCGAGCGGCTCTTCGACTTCCTGAACCTCTGGGTGCACCCGATCATCCTCGGCACGGGCAAGAAGGTGTTCGAGAGCGGTGCCGTGCCCGCCTCGCTCGCGCTCGTCGAGCCCGCGGCCACCTCGCCGAACGGGGTGGTCCAGCTGCGCTATCGGCTGACCGACCGCGACGTGACGACCGGTGACATGGCTGCGGTCGTGCAGGAAGGCTGAGCCTCAGCGCAGCAACCGCGCGACTTCGCCGGCGTTCGCCGCGAAGCCCTCGAGATCGTCGAGGTTCGTGCGCGACTGCAGCAGCACCGAGGTCGCACCCGCTTCGAACACCTCGCGCACCGTCGCCGCGACCTGCTCGACTGAACCGGCCGCGGCATAGCGCCGCTCCCCCGTCATCCGCCAGGCATCGAACTCGGTCTCCATGCGCTCGGCGGCGCCGTCGCCGAAATCCGCCATCAGGAACACCGCGACGTCGAAGGGGCCGTCGATTCCGGCATCCGATCTCGCCTGCGTCGCGCGCGCCACGCTGTCACGCACCATGCCCGCGCTCCAGCCGCCGGTCAGGACGATGCCGTCGGCGACCTCGCCGACGAGCGCGGTCGTCTTGGGTCCCTCGGCGGCACCGAGGATGCGAACGGGCGCCGCGGGCGGCCAGTCGAGCTTGACGCGGTCGAGGTTCACGTAGCGGCCGGAGACCGTTACCTCTTCGCCCGCGAGCAGCCGCCGCAGCGCCGGCACGTATTCGCGCATGAGGGTGAGCGGTGAGGCCACGCGGGCGCCCGCCTGCCCCATCCAGTCGAGCACCCCGTGGCCGAGGCCGAAGCGCGGCCTGCCGGGGAAGAGCCGCTCGATCAGCGCGGCCTCCATCGCGAGCAGCGCCACGTTGCGCAACGGCATGGGCAGAATGCCGACGCCCACTCTCAGCCGCTCGGTGACCGAGAGCGCCGCCACGATCGAGGCGATGCCGCTCTCTTTGAAGCAGTCCTCCCACACCCAGAACTCGTCGAGGCCGGCGCGTTCGGCGGCGAGCGCCGCTTCGCGCAGCCGCTCGGGGGCCGACCACGGTTGGAAGATCACACCGAGTGATGTCATGCCACGAGGCTAGAGGGCGCCACCGACAACGCGTACGGTGTGGCGCATGGTCGAGTCGATCACCTCGCAGCGCTTCCACGAGTTCCCCGGCGTCGACGGGTGGCGCGTCATCTCGACGGGCGCCGCGACGTACTTCCCGACCGGTTCCTTCGCGAAGGGCGTCGAGCTCGTCACGCGGATCGGCGAGCTGGCGGATGCCGCGAACCACCACCCCGACGTCGACCTGCGGTACCCCGGCGTGCAGGTGCGCCTGCAGACGCACGAGGTGAAGGAGCAGGGGTGGATGCTGAGCGAGCGCGACGCCGCCCTCGCTGCGCAGATCACCGACGCCGCGCATGCACTGGGCATCGAGCCCGACCCGAGCCGCGTGCAGGCACTGCAGATCGCGATCGATGCCCTCGACATCGCGAAGCTGAGGCCGTTCTGGGCTGTGGTGCTCGGCTACGAGCTGGTCGGTGACGAGGACGTCACGGACCCCGCCGCGTTCGGCCCGAACGTGTGGTTCCAGCAGATGGACGCACCCCGGCCGCAGCGCAACCGCATCCATGTCGACCTGTACGTGCCGGCCGACGTCGCGCCGCAGCGCGTCGAGGCCGCCCTTGCCGCCGGCGGCAGCGTGGTGCGCGACAACGGCCCGAACTGGTGGACGCTTGCGGACCCGGAAGGCAACGAGGTCGACGTCGCCCCCTGGCCCGACGGCTTCAGCGGCTGGTAGCGCTAGGCGTTCACGTCGGAATCATCCGGCGCCTCCGGTCGCACGATCTGCCGGTTCAGATGCCGCCGCATGATGTTGACCATGTCGATCTCGCCGCCGGACAGCAGCCACTGGATCTGCAGCCCGTCCAGCAGCGCCAGCAGCACCACGGCGGACAGGTCGGGGTCCCAGTCCGGGCGCAGTACTCCGGCCTCGGCGCCGCGCCGGTAGGTGCGGGCGATCCGCTCGCGCCGCTCGGCGTAGCGCTGTGCGAAGAAGGCATGGCCCGGGTTGCTCTCGCTCACGGACTCCCCCGCCAGCACCGTGAACAGCTCGACCATGCCCTTGCTCTCGATGTTGCGCCGCACCATGTCGACGACAGCCTCGAGCGCGGCATCCGCATCGGTGATGGCGTCGAGATCCATGCGCTCGTCGTCCTCGGCGTCGCGCAGCCGCAGCACCTCGTGCAGCAGCGCGTCCTTGTCGGGGAACTCGTCGACGAGCTCGGCGTAGGTCACCCCGGCGGTCACGGCGATGCGCACGAGCGTGGCGCCGTTGAAGCCGACGTCACGGAAGACCTCGCGCGCGGCATCCAGAATCGCGTCGTGTCTCTGGGCGTCACTCACGGTCACACCCTGGCACCGCGTGCGGCGCGGCGAAAGCCCCGGTGCGCCGCGGCCGGGGTCACACCGGCAGGTGCCTGGCCCACCAGTCGAGGATGATCTCGAAGCGCTGGAGGCGGTGCCGCGGGCGGCCGGCGCGGCTCAGCTCGTGGTTCTCGCCGGGGAAGACGACCAGCTCGGCCTCGACGCCGTTGCGCTTCAGCGAATGGAAGTACCGCTCGGCCTGTCCCAGCGGGCAGCGCAGATCCTGCTCGGAGTGCAGCACGAGCGTCGGCGTGGCGACGCGGTCGACGACGGCCTGCGGGCTCTGCGCCGCGATGCGCTCCGGGTCCTCGCCGACGTACTGCTGGCCGAAGAACGAGCCGATGTCGCTCGTGCCGACGAAGTACTCGGGGTCGAGGAACCCGCGCTCGACGATGGCGGCGGCGAAGCGCTGGTCGTGCGCAATCGTCCAGGCCGTCAGATAGCCGCCATAAGAGCCGCCGAGGATGCCGACGCGTGCGCCGTCGAGCCGGGAGTCGGCCGCGACCGCCGCATTGAGGAACGCGAGCACGTCGTCGAGATCGACGGTGCCCATGGACTGCCGGATGCTTCGGCCGTGCTCTTGCCCATACGTGCGGCTGCCCCGCGGGTTGCAGTAGACGACGGCGTAGCCTGCGTCGACCAGCACCTGCGTCTCGTCGAACAGGTGGACGCCGTACTCGGCGAACGGGCCGCCGTGGATCATCAGCAGCACGGGGTGGGGGCCGTCGCCCTCCGGCACCGCGACCCAGCCGTGCACGGGGTAGCCGTCTTTGCTGGGCGTCTCGAGCTCGGTGGGCGTGACGACGCCGGTCTCACGCAGCGCCGCCGAGAAGTCGGTGCGACGCCGCAGGCCGCCGGCCTCGACCACGGCGACATCGCCGTAGCTGTCGGGGGCCGAGTAGCTGACGACGATCGTCTGGCCCGCGGCATCCGCCCCGCTCACCTCGATCGCGCCCTCGGTGAGTGCGCTCACCGTGCCTGCGGAATCCACATGCAGCAGCTGGTGCGTGCCGCGGCTGCCGTTGATGACGAGCACCGAGCCGTCGGGTCGCGTGACGATCGTCGGCTGCATGCCCCCGCCGCCGATGTCGTACTGCGCGGGGTCGGTGAGGCGCCGTGGCGCCTGCCCCGGCTGCTCGATGACGTAGAGCGAGGAGTTGCGGCCGATGAAATCCAGGCCGTCCTCGCCGAGCTCTCCGGCGAGGAAGAACAGCCGGCCGTCCGGGCCGTACTCGACGGCGTCGACGCCGAAGCTGCCGTGCTCGAACGTCGCGTCGACGGCATCCCCCTCGCCGGAGACGGGCAGCAGCACGACGCTCGAGCGGAGGTCCTCATCGCGCGTCTCGTGCACGGCGGCGACCGCGGCGAGCGTCTGCCCGTCGGGCGAGAAGGCGAAGTCGCCGTGGTCGACCTCGTGCTGCGAGACGCGGCGCGGCTCGGCGACCGTCGGGCGCGGCTCTGCCGGCCCCTCGGGCGAGGCGACCGGCTGCACGACGGGCTCGGCCTGCACGTCGGGCACGGGGACGACGAACAGCAGGTTCGGGCGGTCGAGGTAGTAGCCGAGGCCGTTGGAGGTGCGGTTGAAGACGTCGAAACGGCGGGGCGGCTCGGCATCAGAGCCGAGGCCCTCGACCGTGCCGTAGCGGCCCTGCTCGGGCTCGCGGCTCGAGAAGGCGAGCGTCGTGCTGTCGGGCGACCAGGCGAACCGGCCGACGCCGAGCTTCCGGTCGGTGACCTGCACCGGCTCGCCGCCGCCCGCGTCGACCACGTAGAGCTGCGCGGGGGCACCGGGCTCTGCGCGCAGGAACGCGATCAGCTCGCCGTTCGGCGAGAACTGCGGCGCGGTGTCGCGGAAACCACGGGTCAGGCGGAATGGGGCGCCGCCGTGCGCCGATAGGGGCACGATCCACAGCTGGCCGACGTAGGCGTCAGCGTCGAGATCGGGCCGCGTGACCGAGATCACGGCGGCACCGCCGCGCGGGCTGATCGACGGGCTCGAGACGGTGTTGATCAGCGGAAGATCGCGCGGCTTCATAGTGCTCCTACTCTTCGACGAAGTCCGAGGTGTCACCGACGAGGCGCGTGTGGTCGGCGGGAACGGGCTCGACGGCCGCGAGTGCGACCTCGGCCGCGAACTCGGACACGTTGTAGAGCTTCCCGGCCGACTTGCGGCGCTCGTCGATCGCCCCGGGGTTGAGACGGTTCAGAAGGGTGGCGGTGATCGTGCCCTCGATCATGTCGCCCGAGACGACCACGAAGTCGATGCCACGGGCGTCGAGCTCAGGGATTCGTTCGCGCAGCGCGTCTTCGCCCGCGCGCTTCGATTCGGCCACCGGCGTGTACTCGGGCATGGTCGGCGTGGTGCGGATGAAGTGCGCCTGGTGGCTCGTGACGAAGACCACCCGGCCGCCCTGCGCCAAGAGCGGCAGCGCGGTCTCGAGCACCGAGACCTGCGCGTCGCGGTTGAGGCGCAGCGCGTAGTCCTCGCCCATCCCGGCCTCCATGCCGCCGGACGCGTTCAGCACGAGGATGTCGAGGCCGCCCCAGGCGTCCTTCACCTGCGCGAACATGGCGGCGACGGATGCCGGATCGGTGAGGTCCGCAGCGATGACGAGCGACTCCGCGCCCTTCTCGGCGAGCTGCGCCTGCAGCTTCTCGGCGCGGGCCGCCTTGTTGCGGTAGTTGATGACCACCTTCGCGCCCGCCTCGGCGAAATAGCCGACCGTGTCGGCGCCGATCCCGCGGCTGGACCCGGTGACGAGAACGCGCTTGCCTGCGAGCGAGCCGGGGGCGAGGGGGTTGGTCACGAGGAACTCCTAATGGGGGTCAGAATCGGGCTGATCAAAAGCCCCCATCGACCCTACCAATGACAGTAGGGTGAGGCTCATGGGTGGGTTCGAGTGGGTCGTCTGGGCCGCTCTGATCATTGTGCTCGTGGCCATCGCGATGCTCACGACCGAGATCGAGTTCATGCTGCTCGCTCTCGGCGCGCTCGGCGGCCTGATCGCCGACCTGCTCGGCGCCCCGGTGTGGCTCGCGGTCGTGATCGCCGCCGTCATCGCCATTCTCAGCACCTTTCTGCTGCGGCCGCCGCTGCTCAACGCCCTGCGGCGCGGCGCGGACCCCGCGAAGAGCAACATCGACGCGATCGTCGGCACGACGGGCCAGGTGCTCATCCAGGTCTCGCAGAGCGGCGGTCAGGTGAAGCTCGCGAACGGCGAGACGTGGAGCGCTCGGCTCGGCAGCGAGACCGCCCCCGTGCTCGGCCCGGGAACCCATGTGCGTGTGCTGGCCGTCGACGGGGCATCCGTCGTCATCGAACCCGAGGCGAGCGGCGCGCCGCTCGGCTGAGCCGTGCGAGTGCACGCAGAGACAACAGAGAGGTCGTCATGACACCAGGTGAAGTGATCATCGCGATCGTGGTGGTGATCGTCATCATCTTCGTGCTGGTGACGATCTTCCGCGCGATCCGCATCGTGCCGCAGGCGCGCGCCGGCGTGGTCGAGCGGCTCGGTCGCTACCACAAGACGCTCACCCCGGGCCTCAACCTGCTCGTGCCCTATATCGACCACCTGCGGCCGCTCATCGACCTGCGCGAGCAGGTCGTCTCGTTCGCGCCGCAGCCCGTGATCACCGAGGACAACCTGGTCGTCTCGATCGACACGGTCATCTATTTCCAGGTGACGGATGCCCGTGCGGCGACCTATGAGATCGCGAACTACCTCGCCGCGGTCGAGCAGCTGACCACCACCACCCTGCGCAACGTCGTCGGTGGCATGAACCTCGAAGAGGTGCTCACGAGCCGCGACAACATCAACTCGCAGCTGCGCATCGTTCTCGACGAGGCCACCGGCAAGTGGGGCATCCGCGTCGGCCGCGTCGAGCTCAAGTCGATCGACCCGCCCGCCTCGATCCAGGACTCGATGGAGCAGCAGATGCGCGCAGAGCGCAACCGCCGCGCCGCGATCCTGAACGCAGAGGGCACGAAGCAGGCCGAGATCCTGAACGCCGAGGGCTTCAAGCAGGCCGCGATCCTCAAGGCGGAGGGCGACAAGCAGGCCGCGGTGCTGCGCGCGGAGGGCGAGGCGAAGGCGATCGACACGGTCTTCTCAGCCATCCACGCGGGCAAGCCCGACGACCTGCTGCTCGCCTACCAGTACCTGCAGACGCTGCCGCTGATCGCGAACGGCCAGGCCAACAAGGTCTGGATGATCCCTTCAGAGCTCACGAAGGCGCTCGAGGGCTTCAGCGGCGCGTTCGGCAAGGTACCGGGCGGCAGCGTGCCGACCGCGAGCAACGCGCCGGGCGCGGCCCCCGCGACGGCGCCGGCGCCCACGCCGTCATCCGGCGCCCACGCCGCGGAGTAGCGCTCTGGTCTCCCCCGGCCGAGATGGCGGCTACTTCGCGCTGCCGCGCCCGCGGGTGCTCGCGCACCGCGGCCTCGCGACCGCCGCGCCCGAGAACACACTGCTCGCCTTCGCGAACGCGCTGGCGGCGGGCGCTGCGTATGTGGAGACCGACGTGCACGCCTCCGCCGACGGCGTCGCGATCGTCAGCCACGACCCCGACCTCACGCGGCTCGCGGGTCGCGAGGCGCGCGTCGACCAGCTGACGCGTGCTGAGCTCGCGAAGATCGAGCTGGGCGACGGCGCCTCGTTCTGCACGCTCGCCGAGGCGCTCGACGCCTTTCCTGACGCGCGCTTCAACATCGATGTGAAGACCAGGGCGGCGGCGGATGCCGCGGCCGCGGCGATCCTCGACGCGGGCGCCACCGACCGGGTGCTCGTGACGAGCTTCGACGACAGCACCCGCAAGGCGGTGCTCGCCGCGCTCGGCAATGGACACCCCGTGGCGACCTCGGCGTCCCAGCGCGGCGTGATCTGGGCGCTGATCGGCGCGCGGCTCGGCCTCGGCTCCGTCGTGCGCGCGGCGCTCAACGGCGTCGACGCCGTGCAGGTGCCCGAACGTCAGGGGCCGCTCACGGTCGTGACGCCCCGCTTCATCCGTGCCGTGCAGCGCGCCGGCGTCGAGGTGCACGTGTGGACGGTCAACGACGAAGCCGACATGCGGCGTCTGCTCGCGATGGGCGTCGACGGCATCGTGACTGATCGCGCCGACATCGCACTGCGGGTTGTCAACCACCTGGCAAACCCCTGAGTCTGCCGCTTCACTGGGAAGCTCCGGGAACGCTGAGGCGTTTCGAATTCATGAATTCGTATCGGAATTCGTATCGAGCGTGAAGGAGCCCCGAATGGCAGATCGAAGCCTACGTGGAATGAGGCTCGGTGCTCAGAGCCTGCAGAGCGAAGAGGGCGTGAGCTTCTCGCCGCGCGCCACGCACACCTACGCGTGCGCCAGCTGCGGCCGCGAGACCACCATGGTGTTCGCCGCCGAGGCGGAAGCCCCCGAGACCTGGGAGTGCCGTTACTGCGGCCAGGAGGCCACCCTGCTGGTCGACGACAAGCCCGTCGAGGTGGACCGCGCAGAGGCCAAGGCCCCGCGCAGCCACTGGGACATGCTGCTCGAACGGCGCACCGAGGCAGAGCTCGAGGAGCTGCTGCAGGGGCGCCTCAACTACCTGCGCTCGCGTCGCGGGCAGGAGCAGAACGCCTGAGCCGGGCGCGTCAGACGTCAGACCGACGAGGGCCGGGTCCGAGAGGATCCGGCCCTCTACGTATGCGCTCGGCGATCGACGGCGGCGGAACGGCCAGGGCAGCCGCGGAAATCCGGACATCGGGGCGGCGAAACTTCGCGTTACCGCGGTGACACGGCGCAGACACAGCCCGGTGGTCGACTTCCCGTAAAGCGTTGACGATCTGACGACGGAACGGAGCACGGCGATGACCAAGCGAGTGTGGGACGACTTCCTCAGCGAGCGCGACAAGGCGCACTTGGCGATCGTCGGCGAAGGCAAGCGCGTTGGCTTCGGCGAGCGGCCCGCGGTGCTGATGGTCGACAACTACGAGGGGGTGTTCTCGGAGCCCGGCGTGGATATCCTCGACGCCGTGCGCACGAAGCCCGGTTCCATCGGCGCCGAAGCGCACGAGGCCGCCGACCGCATCGCGACGCTGCTAGAGCACGCTCGGGCGGCCGGCATCCCCGTCATCCATGTGACCGGGATGCACGGCAACAACATGCCGGGCTGGAACCCGTCGATCCACGCCGGCGACGCGCGCGGCGTCATCACGCCGGAGAAGGCGGGCGCGGGCGACAAGTACCGCATCGTCGAGAAGTGCGCACCGATCGAGGGCGAGGTCGTGTTCCAGAAGACCGCGCCGAGTGCGTTCTTCGGCACTCCCCTGCAGAGCCTGCTCAACTTCCTCGACGTGGACACCCTCATCGTGGGCGGCGAAGCCGCGTCCGGGTGCGTCCGGGCCTCGGCGGTCGACGCCGCGAGCTATCGCTACCGGGTCATCGTCGCCGAGGAGTGCGTCTACGACCGCCACGAGGCCTCCCGCGCGATCAACCTCTTCGATCTGCACCAGAAGTACGCCGACGTGTTGTCCACCGACGCCGTGATCGCCTGGATCGACTCCTACAACCGGGCCACGGCAGCGGCGTGAACTGAGCGCGGGCAACATGGCCCGATCACCCGACACTCCACGCGTGGGCCGTTCAGCGACGGCCGACGCGCATTACGTGCGCGACATGATCTGGTCGCAGCTGTTCGTCGATGGCGATGTCGAGGTGCTCAGCCGCACGGAGGAGTCGCTGGCCAAGGAATACCAGGTCTCGCGGAACACCGTGCGGCTCGCGCTGGCGATGCTCGCGAACGAGGGGCTCGTCACCCGCAAGCGCGGAATCGGCACCACGATCGCGGTCGACCCGGTCAACCGCACCGCCAAGGACATGGGCATGTCGGACCTCGTGGGCGGCAGAGAGCAGCGGGTGCGCCGACACACGGTCGGCAAGACGGTCGTGGCGAGCAGTCCGCTGCTGCATGCCCGTTTCGGCGAGAGCGCGGGTGGATTCCTGCGTTGGGAGCGCACGACCTTCGTCGACGACGTCCCTTTCAGCACGTGGACGACCTATCTGCCGCTGCGCTGGGCGGCGCCCCTGCTCGAGGGCGACGAGTTCGACGCGGTCGACATGTTCAAGCTCGTGCGCTCGTTGGCGCCCACAGCGCCCGTGCGTGCAACTCGGCGGATGCGGGCGGTCGCGGCCGACGCCAGAACCTCGATTCAGCTGCGGGTCGAGCCCGGGGTGCCGGTCGTGCACATCGAGCGATCGATAGAGGACGCGCATGGCGCCTGTCTCGAGCTGGGCTACGCGGAATGCCGCTCCGATCGCTTCACCCTCACCTACACCACCGAATACGACTAGACCGCACGTTGTGCCGGGAGGGCAGACACACCGAGGGGCGGCCCGGATGGGCCGCCCCTCGGTGTGTCTGCCCTACTTCGTGTCGTCGAGGAACTTCATGTCGACCACATCCTTGTACGTGGCCGGCTTGTCCTTGTCCTTGAGCACGCCCGCGGTGCGAACGATGTCGAGCTCCATGTCGGTGGCCTCCTTGGAGACGCTGGCGTCATCGGCCCAGAGCTTGTCCTGGTAGCAGGTCTCGATGATCTTCTTGATCGTGTCGGGCGGCAGGTTGGGGAACTCCTTCTGGGCGACCTTGATGGCCAGCGAGTGGTCGGATTGCACCTTCGACAGGGCCTCCGACATCGACTTGACGAAAGCATCGGCCGTCTTCTTGCCGAAGGCGGTCGAATACGTTTTCACCGGAACGTTGATGGTCGAGTAGGCATCAGGCCCGAACATCTGGGGGAAGCTGACGAAGGGCTTCTGGAAGATGCCCTCGTCGATGCCCTGCTGCATCTGCGGGTTGGCGATCACCGCGAAGTCGGCCTGGCCGGTCTTCAGCGCGGCGAGCGGCGCGTTGGCATCCGCGACCTCCTGCATCTTGAGGTCGGTCGTCTTCAGCCCTCCCTTCGCCAGCACGTAGCGCAGCACCGAGTTTGGGGTGCCGCCGTAGGCGCCGACGATGACCTTCTTGCCCTTCAGGAAGTCGGCGAGCTTCTTCGGATCCGTGATGCTCGACGGCGTCTTCACGCCCTTGCGCGCCACCATGTAGACGTTCACGCGGTTGACCACGTTCGCGATGCTCTTGATCTGGGTCGCAGAGCCGCCGTCCTGGCTGAGGACGAAGCCGTTGTGCTCGGGGCCGCCGATGAATCCGTATGCCTTGCCGCTCAGCACCGCGTTGACGTGTGCGCCGCCGCCGCTGCTCTCGGTGTCGTACTTCACGCTCAGGCCGTTTTTCGTGAAGATGCCCTCGTCGATCGCGACGTAGAGCGGCAGGTAGCCGAGGTTGTGCGCGGGCTCGGCTACCAGCAGCGTCTTGCCCGACGCCGGCTCGGCGTCGTGGATCGAGCCCGACGACCCGGCGGAGCATGAGGTCAGGGCCAGGACTGCGGTCAGGGAGGCGACGGCGGCGATCGCCAGCGTTGGTCGGAGTTTCATGTGATTGCCAATCGTTTCGGAGGCCAGGGGTCAGTCGGTGATGCTGTGGCTGAGGCGGCGCTCGATGAATCCGACGCCGACGTAGAGAAGCACGGAGAGCGCCGCGAGCACGAAGACGCCGACCCAGATCAGGGCGATGTCGTAGGTCGACCCGGCGTAGACGATGAGCCGCCCAACGCCGTGGTTGGAGCCGATGAACTCACCGACGATCGCGCCGGCGAGGGCGAGTCCGATGGTGACGCGCAGCCCCGAGATGATCCACGGGAGCGTGGAGGGGACGACGACGCTGCGGAAGACCTTTCCGCGGCTCGCGCCGAGGCTGTACATCATGCGGATGATGTCCTTGTCGACGGTGCGCACCCCGGCCGAGGCGTTGAGCGCCTGGACTGCCATGACCATCGCCGTGGCCAGCACGACCTTCGACTGCAGGCCGAGGCCCAGGACGAGCACGATGATCGGCGCAAGTGCGAGCTTCGGGATGGCCTCGAACATGATCACGAACGGCTCGGCGGTCTTCAGGTAGATCTTCGACCACCAGAACGACAAGCCGAGGGCCGTGCCGATGATCGTGCCCAAGATGAAGCCGAGAATGGCGGCGCTCAGGGTGAAGCCGATGTCCGAGAGGATGGTGCCCGTCGTGAACTGCTCCACCGCCTTCTGCCAGATGAGCGCCGGGGAGCTCCAGAAGAACTTGTCGACGAATCCGAGAGCGGTTCCGAGCTGCCACCCGCCGATGATGACGACGACGACGGCGCAGCGCAGCGCCCAAACGACCCCAGGTCGCGCTTTCGAGGTGCCCTGCGTCGCGAGTCGGCGCCCGCGCACAGCGGCGGGCCGCATCAGAGAGTCGAGTTGCTGGAGGATCTCGGTCGAGGTGCGCGTGTCCTCGGCGGGCTCGAGCTGGGCGATTCGCGCGGTCAGTGCGCTCATGGTCAGACCTCCTCGTTGTTCATCAGAAGCTGGCGGACGTGCTCGCGGAGCTCGACGAAGCGGGGCGTCCCCGACACGCTCGCGGCACGGGGGCGCGGAAGGTCGACATCGATGACCTCCGCCACGGCGCCGGGGCGCCCCTTCATCACGTAGATGCGGTCGGAGAGGAACACGGCCTCATCGATGTCGTGGGTGACGAAGACGATGGTCTTCTTGAACGTGGCCTGCACGTCGAGCAGCCAGAGCTGCATCTGAAGGCGCGTCTGCGCGTCCAGGGCGCCGAAGGGCTCGTCCAGCAGCATGATCTGCCGGTTGAACAGCAGGGTGCGCAGCAGCGCCGCCCGCTGACGCATGCCACCGGACAGGTGCGCCGGTTTCGCGTCTTCGTACTGGCCCAGACCGTAGCGCTGCAGCAGCGGGCGTGCGGCGGCGACTGATGCCTCGCGCGGCACCCCCTGGATCTCGAGTCCGAGGATCACGTTGTTCAACACGGTTCGCCACGGAAGGAGCATGTCCTTCTGCAGCATGTAGCCCACCAGCCCCGCCTCCGCCGTGTGGTCGACGCCGTCGATGAAGACGCCGCCGTCGGTCGGGTGCTCGAGCCCGGCGACGATCGAGAACAGGGTGCTCTTGCCGCAGCCAGAGGGGCCGACGATAGTGACGAACTCACCGGGCTTTGCGACGAGGTCGGTCGGCAACAGGGCAGGCACGAACGTCGGCGCTGCCTTGCCGTCGGTGCGGGAGGGGAAGCTCTTCGAGATCCCGCGGACCTCGAGTACTCCGGTGGCGCCGGCGGAGCCGGCCGGGGTCGAGCGCGTCACGGTATCTAGAACGGCGGTCATGTCAGTCTCCTAAGCGAGGGCGGTGGCCTCGACGGCCGGCGCGAGGATGCCCTCGTACAGGTCCGCCGGCAGTCCGCCGATGTAGTCGGTGATCTCCGTCGTCGACATCACGTCTGCGTACTTGGCGTTCATGTCGAAGAGGTTGATGGCGTGCGATGCCTCGCCGCGGTCGAAGGTGCATTCCTCGGCAACGGCCACGCGCAGGTTGTTCGCGAAGGCGTCGATCACGGTCGCGCGGACGCAGCCCGAGGTCGTGGTGCCGCACACGATCAGGGAGTCGACCTTGAGCTGAGTCAGGTACGACATGAGCGCGGTGCCGAAGAACACGCTGGGGCTGGTCTTGCGGATCAGCACGTCGCGCTCCTGCGGCGCGATCTCGGCCACGATGTCCGTGCCGACGATGCCGACCGGCGGATCGACCTCGGTGCGACGAGCGTTGCGCCACAGGCCGCGGCCGATCTTGTCCGCGCGAGGCGGGTAGCCGGTCGAGTAGAAGATCGGCAGGTTCTTCGCGCGCCCGGCCTCGAGCAATTGCTGGATGTACGGGATCGCGGCCCAGCCGCGGGGCCCACAGCTGTTGTGCCACTTCTTGATCGAGTCGAGCAGCGGCTCGTCCTTGTCGCCGGTGAAGGCGTAGTTGACGTCGACGATGAGAATCGCCGGGCGCTCGCCGAAGCCGAGGAACGAGCCATAGCCGCTCGCTGCGAAGACCTGCTGGTCGAGGTCAGTGAGGAATTCGTCCCAAATACGCATTTCAGTTCTCCTGTCACTGCGGGGGCGGTTCTGGGTCGCCGCCCGTATCGATATGGTTGACGATCGGAATTTCGGCGCTGAATCACTGCAGTTGCCGCAGGGTTTCGCCACATGGGAACATTCGATTTATGCGCCTGATCAGCTGTTTCAGTGAAAGAGTTTTGTGGTTTCGCCGGAAATTGATCGGCCATGGCCGAGGCCCGTTACGCCCGCGGCCATGACCGCATCGCTCGAGGCTGTGCCGCGAGGGCTCAGGCTGCGGTGAGCTCGACGACGGTCGACTCGAGGTAGTCGATCGTCTCGTCGAGGCTGATGACGTCCGCGTACTTCATGTGCAGATCGAAGAGGCTCACCTTGTGCGAGATCTGGCTGCGGTCGGCCGCGCACTCGAACGGGATCACGACGTTGAAGTTGTACTGGAACGCGTCGAGGACGGTCGCGCGGACGCATCCGCTCGTCGTCATACCCGTCACGATGACGGTGTCGACGCCCGCATCGATCAGGAACGAGGCGAGTGGTGTCCCGAAGAAGCCGCTCGGTTTGCCGCCTTTGTTGATGACGATCTCGCCTTCCTGCGGCGCGATCGCCGGCGCGATGACGTCGCCGGGGGGAAGCTCTGAGGCGACCGGCTTGCGACCGCCGGTCTTCCACTTGCCGCGCTCCGCGGGAGTGGGCTTGTGCTCTGGGTCGGCGTACGCCTTGGTGAAGAAGATCGGCAGGCCGAGCTTGCGTCCCGCTTCCAGAAGCTTCGCGTTCGCGTCGACGGCGGGCCAGCCGGTCTCGCTGTGGCCGGTGGGGTACGCCGAATCGACGAACGCGATGGTCATGTCGACGACGACGATGGCGGGCTTGCTTCCGGCCGTGATCGGGCGCTCGGCCGGGTCGAACCCGCGGTTGAAGCTGGCGAGGTCATCACTCGGGATGAGATCGGCCCAGGGCTTGGTGGCTGCCATCAGATTTCTCCGCTCCTACTCGTGTGCGCCGGTTGAGGGCGCCGTCATTCCACGGTAGCGAGCGGGTATACGGCTGTATACAAAGCCTTGTAACGGGCGCGTAAAAGGTGTGAGTCGGTCAGAAAACTTGCCCAGATGGGGTCAGGAGCCGCGATTGCGCTCGCGCCACATCTGCAGGCGGGCGTCCCGGAAAGCCTTCGTGTTCGCGTCGGCCACCTGCGCGGCGCGGTCCGCGTCGCGCACGACCAGGGCATCGAGGTAGTCGCGATAGTAGGTGATCAATCGTTCCCACTGGCCGGGGAGGCTCAGTGTCGAGACGCCGCCGAAGTGTGCGTCGGTCGTGCCGAAGCGCTCGAGCTCCTCGTAGAGGGAGCGGTTGTGGCTGGCGCGCCACGAGGCGCGGCAGAACTGGTGGTGCGCCGCTGCGCGATCTTCGTGGGAGCGGTCCATCGCGGCGCTCACATCGGCGGAATGCCGCTCCATCGCGGACAAGTCCAGCTCGGTGCGGCGCTCGGCCGCGAGCCGGGCATTCGCGACGCTCAGGATCCCGCGCGTCTCGTAGATCTCGAAGATCTCCTCGGGCCCCGGGTCTGGCACCGAGATTCCGCGCTCGTCCCTGAGCAGAACCTGCTCGAGCGCGAGCCTGTGCACCGCCTCGCGCACGGGGGTGCGGCTGGCGCCGACGTATTCGGCGAGCTGGTTCTCGGTCAGCACAGAGCCCATCGGGAACACTCCGTCCAGGATGGCTGCCCTGATCTGCGCATAGGCCGAACCGGATTGGCTCGAAGTGTCTTTCATAACCACCATCTTCGCTGGTCGCGTCCCGCATACAAATGTATACACTTGGGGGCTATGACGCCACGACAGAGCCGTTCCGACGCGCGCGTTCCGCTTCTTCGGGGCCCCGGTGGCGAGCAGATCCTGGCGATCACCTCGGTCATCGCAGCGGTCCAGATGATCTGGGGACTGCTCGCGCCGATCCTGCCCGCCTTCGCCGGTTCGCTCGGCGTCAGCAGCGGCCAGATCGGGATGCTCGTGGCCGGCTTCGGCCTCGGCCGCGTCGCCGTCAACATCCCGGCCGGGATCATCGGCCGTCGGGTGAACCGGTACTGGCTGTTCGTCGGCGGAGCGATCGTCGTGGTGCTCGCCTCCGCCGTCTCCGGGTTCGCCGCCACGTTCTGGGAGCTGCTCGCTCTGCGGGTGCTGGGCGGCATGGCCGGCGGCGTCGCGATCACCACCGGGCAGTCCTTGCTCGCGGACTCCACGAACGATCAGACCAGAGCGCGGGCGATGTCGGTGCTGCAGGGCTTCCAGCTCGCCGGCGGCTCTGTCGGGCCCGCCGTCGGCGCCTTCGTCGCCGGCGCGTGGGGCCTCGCCGCGCCATTCTTCGTCTCGGGAATCTACTGCTCCTGCCTGGTTCTCTGGCTGCTGCTGCGCCGGCCGCTACGGCAGGGCCTCGCCGCGGTTCATCACTCCGCGGCACGTTCGTCGGCGAAGACGGCGGGCTCGATGGCCGGCCGCAGCTTCATCACGATCTGCATGGTGGGCTTTGCGACTTTCTACTGCCGCTTCGGCATCCAGCAGACGCTCGTCCCGCTGATCGCGTATCAGGTCGTGGGCCTGAGTGTGAAGCAGCTGGGCCTCGCGCTCAGCGGCATCGCGATCTTGAACGTCGCGTGCGCACTCTTCCTGGCAGGTCTCTCCGATCGGGTCGGCCGCAAGCGCGTGATCGTCACGAGCCTGCTGGGCGTTGCGGCGGCCACCTTCGTCTACGCCTTCCACCTCGGAACGGTCGCGTTCCTCGTCGTGCTCGCGTTCTACGGCATCTTCTCCAGCATCGGCGGCGGCACGCCGGCCGCGTACGTCGCCGACATCGCCCGCGGTCCGCAGCGCGGGCCGGCCATTGGCATCTACCGCACGTGCGGCGACGTCGCCGGAATCGTCGGCCCCGTCATCGTCGGCTACGCCGTCGACGTCAATCTGGGCATCGCCGTCGGCGTCTCGGTGGCCGTCACCGTGATCGCGGCGGCGGCCTTCGGTGTGCTCGCCCGCGAGACCGTGCCGCTTGCTCAGCCCAGCCGCGGAAAGGACTCCACGTCGTCGTCCTCGCCGGAGTCGGCCCTGCGTGCGGCGAGCGCCAGCACGAGGCATCCGATCAGCCCCGCTCCCCCGAGCGTCGCCGCGCCGACCTCGATCGCAGACGCCAGGCGGATGGCGGGCGTGACGCCCGTCGACAACGGGACATCCGCGATCAGCTGACCCGGTCGGTACGCCGGGATCGAGGCGATCGTGTGGCCGTCGGGCGCGATCACCTGGCTCGTGCCGACGGTCGAGATGTTGACGACCGAGCGGTCGGCCTCGACAGCCCGCATGCGCGCGATCGCGAGCTGCTGCACGTTCTCTTCCGTCCGCCCGAAGTCGGCGTTGTTGGTCTGCGCGAGGATCAGCTGCGCTCCCCCGTTGATCATCTGCGGCAGCTGGCGGTCGTCGATGATGTCGAAGCAGATCGAGATGCCGGCCTTGATGCCGTGGATGTCGAAGACGTTCGCCCGCGTGCCCGGGGTGTAGTCGCGCTGCACCAGATCGACGAGCGCCGGGGCGATGGCGTGGAACACGGAACGGTACGGGATGTACTCGCCGAACGGCACCGGCAGCTGCTTGTCGTACTGCGCCGTCGCTCCGTCGAAGCCGTCCCACAGCAGCGATGAGTTGAAGGTCTTCTTTCCGTCCTCGGTGATCGCGCCGACGACGAGCGGGGCGTCGAGCGCGGTCGACAGGGCGCTCAGCATCGAGGCGCTGTCCTTGTCGGCGAGCGGGTTCGCGTCGGCCGCGCCCTCTGGCCACACGATCATGCTGAACGGGCCCTTGCCGAGCAGCGGCGTCGTCGCAGTGATCTGGGCGTTCTCGACGGCGCCGTAGACGTTCTTCGGGTCGAAGTAGCCGGCCGGCCCGTTTCCCTGCACGGCTGCCACGCGCGTCACGCCGTGCGCATTGCTGGGCCAGACGGGCACGGATGCCACAGCCAGCGCCGCCACGACGGGAATGAACGCGCGCGTCAGCGGCCTGAGGCCGACCTCTTGAACGCACGCCAGTGCGAGTGCGGCGATCCACACGAGCAGGAAGGTGAGTCCCGCGACCCCGACCCAGGCGACCACGTGGGTGAACGGGCTCGCCGACTGCGTGTAGGCGGCGCGGCCCCACGCGAACCCCGTGAACGGCCAGTGGTTCGTCTGCAGCTCGCGCAGCGTCCACAGCCCGGCGATCACGAGCGGTAGCGCGACGACGCGGCCGAAAAGTCCGGGCAGGGCCCGCGGCACCCAGCGGTAGGCGAGCGTGAACAGCAGCGCCGCGAGCGCCCAGAACGCCGCCTCGGTGACCGACAGCGCGAGCCACGGGATCGGGCCGAGGTAGAGCGCCGTCCAGTAGATGTCGGAGATGTAGAACGCGAGCCCGCCGACGAAGCCGACGAGCAGGGCGCTCCAGGCGCGTCTCCCCTGCTGCGCGCGCAGCAGCAGCGCGACGCCGGGGAACACCAGCGGCCACCAGTAGTGGTCGGGGAACGCTCCGTCGAAGAGCACTCCCCCGGCGGCGGCACAGATCAGGGCGCCCCAGAGGGGCAGCGGTGCGTGTCGGGTCATCCCACGCTCGAGTACGCGACGATGCCGCGGCGCACGGCGTCGAGCGCCTGACGGGCGGTGCGGCCCACCTCTCCATCGGCGACGATCGAGAGCTGGTCGAGCAGGTCGATGGTCTGCTTGCACCAGCGCACGAAGTCGCCCGCGGCGAGCTCGGCCTGGTCGAGCACCCGCTCGAGGCTCTGCCCGCGCGCCCACGCGTGCATGGCCGGGGCGAGGCCGATCGCGAGCGGGTCGCTGCCCGCTAGCCGGTGCTCGCGCTCGAGGTCGTCGAGCTCTGCCCACAGCCGCTGGGTCGCATCGAGCGCCTGGCGGAAGCGCCCCTTCGGCAGCAGGTGCTCGGGCAGGTCGACCTCTTCGCGGCGCGGCTCGAAGACGAGCGCGCACGCCATGGCGGCGAGGCTCGGGGCATCCAGCCCGTTCCACAGCCCGTGCCTCAGCGACTCGGCGACGAGCAGGTCGCGCTCGCCGTAGATGCGCCGCAGGCGGCGGCCGTGCTGCGTCAGGGTGACCTGGCCGTCTTCGCCGACCCGCAGGTAGTCGATCGCGATGAGCACCTCGCTGACGCGGTCGAAGACGCGCGCGACGGCGCCGGTGCGGCTGCGGATCTGCGAGTTGAGCTGGTCGGTCTCGCGCTTGAGGCGCCACCAGCGCTCGGCCCAGCGCGCGTGCTGCTCGCGCTCCGCGCACCCGTGGCAGGGGTGGCGGCGCAGCTGCTGCCGCAGCTCGCCGAGCTGCCGCTGCACGCGGGTCTTCGCGGCGGCCGACTGCCCCTGCATCTTGCTGTTCTGCTTCTCGAGGTCGGTGACCTGCCGGCGGATCGCGGCGTACTCGGCGAAGTCGCCGAGGTGGCACGTCATGGCCTCTGCGTAGCCCTTCAAGGATTCCTCGCGCTTGCGCACCGTGCGCGCGAGATCGACGACGGCCCGGTCGGCCTGGAACTGGGCGAACGACGACTCGAGGATCTCGCGCGTGCGCTCACGGCCGAACTGCTCGATCAGGTTCACGGCCATGTTGTAGGTGGGCCGGAAGCTCGAGTTGAGCGGGTAGGAGCGCCGGGAGGCCAGAGCGGCAACGGCCTGCGGGTCGAGCCCGTCGACCCACTGGATCACCGAGTGACCCTCGACGTCGATGCCGCGGCGCCCCGCCCGGCCGGTGAGCTGCGTGTACTCCCCCGGCGTGATCGGCACGCGCGCCTCGCCGTTGTACTTCTCGAGCTTCTCGAGCACGACGGTGCGGGCCGGCATGTTGATGCCGAGCGCAAGCGTCTCCGTCGCGAAGACGACCTTGACGAGCTTGCGCTGGAAGAGCTCCTCGACGACCTCTTTGAACGCGGGCAGCAGGCCGGCGTGATGCGCGGCGACGCCCCGCTGCAGGCCCTCGAGCCACTCCCAGTAGCCGAGCACCGCGAGGTCCTCGTCGAGCAGCGTGCGCGTGCGCTCTTCGACGAGCTGCCTGATCTCTTCCCGCTCCCACTGCTCGGTGAGCCGGATGCCTGCGCGCAGCACCTGCTGGACGGCCTGGTCGCACCCCTTGCGGCTGAACACGAAGAAGATCGCCGGAAGGAGCCGCCGCCCGTCGAGCAGACTCACGAGCTCTGACCTGTCGAGCCGGAATCCGTGCCCGCTGAACCGCGCGCCGTGACGGCGCCCGCGATCCGCGGCGACCCGGCCGCCTGACGGCCGCCCGCCCGTGCGCGCGAGCTGCACGAGCTCGGGGTTCACCTTGACGGCCGAATCCCGGCCTGCGCCCTCGAACAGGTCCACCAGCTTCGAGCGCACGAGAACGTGCTGCTCGAGCGGCACCGGGCGCTCTTCCGAGACGATGACGTCGGTGTCGCCGCGCACGGCCTGCAGCCAGTCGCCGAACTCCTCCGCATTGCTCACCGTCGCCGACAGCGACACGAGCTTCACCTGCTGTGGGAGGTGGATGATGACCTCTTCCCACACGGCGCCGCGGAAGCGGTCGGCGAGGTAGTGCACCTCGTCCATGACCACGAATGCGAGCCCCGGCAGCAGGTCGGAGTCGGCGTAGAGCATGTTGCGCAGCACCTCGGTCGTCATGACGACGATGCGCGCGTGCGAGTTGACGTTCGTGTCGCCGGTGAGCAGGCCGACGTCCTCGCTGCCGTAGCGCTCGGCCAGCTCGTTGTACTTCTGGTTCGACAGCGCCTTCATCGGCGCCGTGTAGAAGACCTTCTGGTCGGGCGTCGACATCGCGAGGTGGATCGCGAACTCGGCGACGGCCGTCTTGCCCGCCCCCGTCGGTGCGGCGACCAGCACGCTGCGACCCGCCTCGAGGCTCGCGCAGGCGTCGAGCTGGAACGGGTCGAGGTCGAAGCGCAGCAACGAGCGGAACTCGTCGAGCTGCGGCGACCGCGAGCGGCTTCGCGACGCCGCATACCGCTCGGAAGGAGAGAGCTGGTCGGTCACCTGCTCAGATTACGTGGTGTGCTTTCGGCTTTGCCGAGTGAACCGACGCGGTCCCCATTCGGCTTCGCCGAGTCGACCTGCGGAAGGGGCTCAGGCGAGCTCGGCGTCGAGCGCCTCTGCGTCGCGGCTCTTCCGCTTGTCATGCACCCACGCGAACCCGGCCGCGGCGAAGTAGAGCAGGATCAGCGGCACGGCGAGGATCAGCATCGACACGATGTCGGTGGACGGCGTCGCGAGAGCGGCGAACAGGATCGACCCGAGGATCGCCCAGCGCCACGCCTTGATGATCGCGGCGGCCGAGATGATGCCGATCATGTTCAGCAGCACGATGAACACGGGCGTCACGAACGCCACACCGACCGCGAGCACGAGCTTCAGCACGAAGGTGAAGTAGTCGCTCGCATTCAGGATCGTCAGGTTGTCGGACGGGGCGAAGCTCGCGAACAGCGTGACGATGTGCGGGGTCACGTACCAGCCGAACACGCAGCCGCCGAGGAACAGCGGCACGGCCGAGAAGAAGAAGCCGAAGATGTAGCGCTTCTCTTTGCCGGTGAGGCCCGGGGTGAGGAACGCGAAGATCTCGTACAGCCACAGCGGTGACGAGATCACGATGCCGATGTACAGCGTGAGCTGCATGCGCAGATCGAACGCTGCAGTCAGCGTCGGGAAGTTGATGTGCGCGTTCTGATGCTTGGCGATGTCGTTGATCACCGCGGTCAGGGCGCTCCATACGAAGGGCTCGAGGAACCAGCCGATGATCGCCGCCACGATCACTCCGATGGCGGCGATCATCGCGCGGTTGCGAAGCTCGATCAGGTGCTGACCGAGCGACATCCGCCCGTCGGGGTCCTTCGAGGCGCGCCCAGCCTTCGTGGCAGTGGCGCTCACGGACTACTTCTTGTCGTCAGCAGCCGTGCTGGACGCGGTCTTGCGCTCGGCGGCGGCCTCGTCCTCGGCGGTCGGCTCGTCCTTCATCGTCTTCACTTCACGGCGGAAGATGCGGACGGACTGGCCGATGCTCTTCGAGACGGCCGGGAGCCTCGTTGCTCCGAACAGCAGCACGATGATCACCAGGATGATCAGCAGATGCCATCCGCCTAGGTCGCGGAGAAAGCCCATTGTCGTTCCTTGTTTTGCGGGTTTGTGAGATGCCTGGTGCCGGCATCCCGTGCAGTCTAACTGTGTTCTGCGCCAGTGTTTCGATAGCGGTCGGCCCCGGCGGCCGCCCAGTCGGCGACGGCCTGCCTCGCCTCGGGCGGACCGACGACGGTCAGCAGCCCGGCCATGGTCCCGACCACCCGCTTCAGGCTGTGGAAATGGGCCACGCGGATGCTTGTGCGCACGAAGCCGGGGCCGTCCGGAACGAGCTTCGAATCGTCTGAGAGATACTCGGCGAAGCCCGGAATTGCGCTGGTCGCGAGGCGGATCTCGACGACGAGGTCATCGGCGCTCGGGTCGAACAGAGTCTCGGAGAGGGCGATCTCATCAGGGGTGTGCTCGGCCGGGACATCCGTCGCCGTCACGCCCTCCATCCTGTCCACCCGGAAGATGCGCACATCGTTACGCAAGTGACACCAGCCGCGCAGGTACCAGACGTCGTCGCGGCTCTCGAGGCGCAGCGGGTCGACGGGGCGGCGCTCGCGCTCGCCGCGCGCATTGAGATAGTCGAATTCGAGACGGATGCCTGCGGCGAGTGCCCCTCGCACGACCTCGAGCGCCTCGTCGGCGACCCCGCGATCGATTGCGACGGCGGGCGGCGTCGCCGAGGCTCCGCGCGACAGCTTCGCGATCAGCGCCGCGAGCGCCTCGGATTCATCGGCGGCTCCCGGAATCGCCTGCAGATACTGCAGGCCGGCGATCAGGGCCGCGGCCTCGCGGGCCGAGAAGCGCGGGGCGTCCTCGATGACGACGCGGTTGGTGATGTAGATGCGGCCCTCGTCGTCGAGCGCCTCCCAGTCGATGTCGAAGAGGTCCTCTGGGCCGTAGGTCTTGGTGGCGCCAGGCACACCCATGCCGGTGATGCGTTCGACCTGCGCCTGCATCTCGTCGGCGGTGAGGCCGAAGTGGGCGGCGGCCTCGGCGACGGGAACGCCGGGGTGGTCGATCAGGTAGGGCACGACCGAGAGCAGGAAAGCGAGGCGGTCGGCGGCGAAGGCGGGGCGGGGGCTCATGCGGCGCCCCCTTCGCGGTGCGCCCACTCGGTGGCCTCGAGGCGCGAGACGACGGCCAGCTTCAGGTGCTCAGGCTCGATGACGGTCACCTCGGGGCCGTAGCCGGCGAGCTCGTCGGCGAGCAGCGCCAGATCGCTGTAGTGCACGATCAGCAGTCGGCCCTCGGCCGGCGTAGCGCCGTAGCGGCGCCCGAGGCGGATGGCGGCGTCGCTGCCCGGCTCGACCGCGACCGTCGCCGTGTTGCGCTGCCAGAGCTGCTCGAGCTCGCGCAGCGCCTCTGCGCTGTGGTCGCCAGGCGGCGGCACGAACTGCTCGCGCGTGAAGGTCACGTCGCCGACGATGCGCGAGAGCAGGAACGTCAGCTTGTGATCCGCATAGTCGAGCCCCATGAAGAGCCAGCGGCCGCGGAACTGGAACAGCGCGAGCGGCTTGATGGTGTGGGTGCGGGCGACCGTGCGGCCGGGGCGCAGATACGGGAAGCGCACGGCCTCGCGGCGCTCGATCGCCTGAGTGAGCGGCCCGAACGCCGGCTCGAGCTGCTTGAGCCGCGGCGCATAGCCGAGCATCGGGCCGTCGGGCTCGACGCCTGCCGCCCGCAGCTTGATCATGGCGCGGCGCATGTCGCCCGACAGCGACCCCTCGCGCCAGACCGTGCCCGCGAGCTGCAGCAGCGAGAGCTCGGTCGGCGTGAAGGTGATGTCGGCCGGCAGCTCGTAGTCGCCCTTCGAGACGCGGTAGCTCTGCAGCTGGTTGTTCCCGGGCTGTCCGGGGGCGTCGACCGTCTCGAGCGGCACGCCGAGTTCGCGCAGCGCGTCCTTGTCGCGCTCGAACTGGCGCTCGAGGTTCGCGTTGTCGCCGTTCGGCGTGTACTTCTGGTGATACCCGTCCACCGTCGAGAGGATCTGCTCTTTGGTGAGGCCCTGCTCGGTCGCGAGCAGCGCGAGCACCAGCGCGAACTGCCGCTCTTCAGGCGGGACGATACGGGGCACGTAGCCCAGTTTATGGAACGGTGCGCGGGCTACTGCGCGGCGATGCGGCCGAGGATGTCGACGACGGTCGCGGATGCCGCCCCAGAGTCGCCCGCGGGCTGGAGGACGATGACCTGCGAGCCGACCTTCTTGCCGATCAGTGCCTTCGACAGCGCGGTTCCGTCGCTCAGCGTCTGCCCCGTGGCGTCGCCGTCTTCCCAGGTGCCGGTCGCGGTGCGCGGGTCGGCCCAGGTGACCGTCTGGGTCTGCACGATGAGCGTGTCGCTCTTCTTCGCGACGGCACCGTCGCCCTGGCGCAGGATCGCCGTCTTCACCGTCTTCGGCTCGCTGTGCGAGCCGAGCACGATGCCGGGCTGGCCGTTCGGCGCGAGCACGACGGTCGGGAAGCCCGGCGTAGCGGGAACCGCGCGGCCGGTGGCCCGGGCGGGAAGGGCCTGCTTGATGTCGACCACCGCGACGAGGGAGCCCGTGGCGCCCTGCTGGGGCGGCACCACCACGGCGATACGCGAGCCGACGGTGGCGCAGGCGATGGCGTCGGCGATGTCGGCGTTGCCGAGGGCGTTCTTCGACACCGGCGAATAGGCCTCCTGCGGCTGCCCGGCCGCCTGGCCCGTCGCACCGTCGTAGGCGGTGAGCACGAGGCGCGCGACGCCACCCGTGCCGACGACCTTGCCGTCACCCTTGATCAGGGTGCTCGACTGCGCCTTCGTCACGTTGAGCGGCGACGGGACCTTGGCCTCTGGGTCCTTGCCGAAGTCGCCGCTCGCACGGATCGAATCCGAGCCGCTGCCGCTCTTCACGGTGCACGAGGCGGGCGTGGCCAACGTGTTGCCGGTGCTGCAGCCGGTGAGGGCGGCGCCGGCGACGACGGCGAGGGCGATCAGGGCGGGGAGCGTACGGCGCACGGGTGCTCTTTCGACGGTGGGCGGCGGGGCGGACGACACTCTAGCGGAGCAGCTTATGGGGCTTTCTCGGGGTCGGCTGCGTCGGTGCCGCCCGGAGCCTCGACGCGGTCCGCGTCGGCGTCGGCCGCCACCTCTGCCTCGAGCCGAGCGTCTGCGATGCGCTGCGCCTCTCGGGCCTTCTTGCGCAGGATCTTGGCGCTCTTGCCGCGCTCGCCGAGGGCCCCGGGCGTCCACAGCTCGACGTCCTCGTCGGAGAAGCTCTTCTTGCTCGCGCGTCGCTTGAGCTCGGGCAGCTCTGCCCCCGGTGCGAGGCGGCGCGCGGTGATGAGGAATCCGGTGTGCCCGACCATGCGGTGATCGGGGCGGACGGCGAGTCCCTCGACGTGCCAGCCGCGCACCATCGTCTCGTCGGCATCGGGGTGCGTGAAGTGGCCGGTGTCGCGGATCGCCTCTGCCACCCGGCTGAGCTGCGTGACGGTGGCCACATAGCAGAGCAGCACCCCCCCGGGCTTGAGCGCCTGCGCCACCTCTTCGAGCGGCTCCCACGGGGCGAGCATGTCGAGCACGACGCGGTCGACGGCTCCGTGCGGGAAGATCGCAGGCAGGGCATCCGCCAGATCGCCCACCGTGATGTCGAAATTTGTCGGCCGGTACCCCAGGAACCCGGCCACGTTGCCCATGGCGATGTCGGCGAACTCCTGGCGGCGTTCGAAGCTCGCGAGGCGGCCTTCCGGCCCGATCGAGCGCAGCAGCCAGAGCGACAGCGCGCCGGAGCCGACGCCCGCCTCGACGACCGTCGCGCCGGGGAAGATGTCGGCCTTCGCGAGGATCGCGGCGGCATCCTTCGGGTAGACGATGGCAGCGCCGCGCGGCATCGACATCACGAAGTCCTTGAGCAGCGGGCGCAGCGCGAGGTGCAGCGCGCCGGTCGAGTTCGCGACCACGCTGCCGTCGGGCTGCCCGATGACATCGTCGTGGGCGATGTACCCGCGCTCGGTGTGGAACTTCTCGCCGGGCTTCAGCGTGATGGTGTTCATGCGGCCCTTGGGCCCCGTGAGCTGCACGCGGTCGCCCGCCCGGAACGGCCCGCTGAAGGCGAGCGTGTTGGTCGGGGTGGTCTCTTCGGTCATGCGTGTGGTGCCTGCGTTGCTTTCTGTGCGGCCAGCGTGCGGAGGTCGGCGAGCGTGCGCCCCTCGAGCGTCGGCCAGATGGTGTGGTCGCCCGTCTCCGGAAGCGGAACCATGTGCGGCACGCCAATGGCGATCGTGCCGGCTGCGACCGCGGCGGCGAGGCCGCCGAGCGAGTCCTCGATGGCGACTGACTGGGATGCCTGAACGCCGAGGCGCCTCGCGGCGGTGAGGTACGCCTCGGGGTGCGGCTTGGGGTTCTCGACCTCGTCGCCGGCGACGATGACGTCGAACGGGTCGAAGGGGATGTAGCTGGCGATCTGCTCGGCCATGCGGCGGAACGACATGGTCACGAGCGCCGTCTTGATGCCGGCCTCGCGCACCTCGCGCAGCAGCTGCTGCGCCCCAGGGCGCCAGGGAATGCCGACCTCGGCGAGCTGCTCGGTGACGCGGTCGGTGAGCTTGTCGATGATGGTCGCGATGTCGAGGTCGACACCGCGGGACTGCAGCACTGCGGCCGACACCTCGAGGCCGTTGCCGACGAGGGTCAGGCCGTCGTCGTGGGTCCACGTTCCGCCCCAGCTGTGCACCAGCTCGGTCTCGGCCGTCATCCAGTACGGCTCGGTGTCGACGATGGTGCCGTCCATGTCGAACAGGACGGCCGCGGGGAGCTGGGTCACAGGGCTCGAGTCTATCGGGCGGCCCCACGCGCTTCCGGGCGCGCGCGTGCACCCGGGCCTATCCTGGTGGGACGCAACGCTGAGCTACGGAAGGGCGAGGTCGCGTTTGACTGACGGCACTGACGGCACTGGTGGCAAGGGCATTCTGAGCGGCCGCATCCTGGTCGTGGCCTTCGAGGGCTGGAACGACGCGGGCGAGGCGGCGACCGGCGCCGTGCGGTCGCTGAAAGACGTGCTCGATGTGGTGCCGCTGCACGAGATCGACCCAGAGGTCTTCTACGACTTCCAGTTCACCCGCCCGATCACCAAGTTCGACGATGACGGCAAGCGGATTCTGCAGTGGCCGGGTGCCGTGCTCTACGGCCCCGCCGAGCCCGGCCGTCGGCCGCGGCCGCTGGCTGAGGACGCCGAGCTCGGCGTCACCGGCGACAACGCCGGCAACATCTACCTGCTGCTCGGCACCGAGCCGTCGCGCGCCTGGAAGGCGTTCGCGGGCGAGCTGATCGACGCCGCGCTCGCCGCAGACATCGACGCGATCGTGTTCCTCGGCGCGCTGCTCGCCGACGTGCCGCACACGCGTCCGATCTCTGTGGGCGCCTCGAGCGACAACGCGGCCGTGCGGCGCGAGCTCGGGCTCGAGCGGTCGACCTACGAAGGGCCGACGGGGATTCTCGGCGTGCTCGGTCAGGCCGCAGAGGCCATCGGCATTCCGACGATCTCCATCTGGGCATCCGTGCCCCACTACGTGCACAACGCGCCGAGCCCGAAGGCGACGCTCGCGATCATCGACAAGCTCGAGGAGCTCGTCGACGTGACGATCCCCCGCGGAGAGCTCGTCGAGGAGTCGGCCGAGTGGGAGCGCGGCATCGATCAGCTCGCCAGCGAGGACGAGGACATGGCCGCGTACATCGAGCAGCTCGAGCAGGCGCGCGACACGGTCGACTCCCCCGAGGCGAGCGGCGAGGCGATTGCGCAGGAGTTCGAGCGCTACCTGCGCCGCCACCCCGACGGCCGTGACGGCCGCGACGGCGGAACCGCCGGTGGCGGCGGCCCCTCGGAGCCCTGGCGCCCCAACAACTGACGGGACGGCCCTCCTGTTGCGGCCGGCGCCGCGAGCGACACACGATGTCGTCTCCGCGGCACTTGAACGAGAGCACCATTTTTTCCGCCGAGAGCACCATTGGTGCTCGCTCTGCAGCATTGGTGCTCTCGTGCAAGTGTGCGGCGGGAAGGGCAGGTGCGCGTTCGCTAGAGCTCGATGCCGAGGAGCAGGTGGATGCCTGAGCGCAGCTCGGGCGAGAGGCCGCCGGCCGCCACCGCGTCGACCACTGCGAGCGCTGCCGGGGTGTCGAGGTCGCGGTGCAGCGCCTCGCGCAGCTCGGCCAGCGTGGCGAACTGCGCCGGCGGCCGGTGGTCAGAGGCGGTTGCCGCAGCCTGCCAGCGGGTGAGGCGCTCGAGCGCCTCGGGCAGGGAGGCGTCGGTCCACTCCCAGTCGTCGCGGTAGTGGTGCGCGAGCAGGGCGAGCCGGATGCCGCGCGGATCGGCCCCAGCCGCGCGCAACTCGCTCACCTTGACCAGGTTCCCGAGCGACTTCGACATCTTCTCGCCCTGATAGGCGACCATGCCGGCGTGGGCATACAACTGCGCCGCGGGCTCGCCGGTCAGCGCAGATGAGTGGGCCGCACTGAACTCGTGGTGCGGGAACAGCAGGTCCGAGCCGCCGCCGAGTACGGTCACTGTCTCACCGAGCTCGTCGAGGGCGATGACCGAGCATTCGATGTGCCACCCCGGCCGGCCGGTGCCGACGGGCGACTCCCACGAGGGCTCGCCGTCGCGCGCGGCGCGCCACAGCAGGGGGTCGAGCGGGTCGCGCTTTCCCTCGCGGTCGGGGTCTCCCCCGCGCTCGGCGAAGATTGCGAGCATGGCGTCGCGATCGAGGCGGCTCTCCTGCCCGAGATGCCAGGGCGAGACATCCGTCGCCGCCGTCGCATCGAAATATATGTCGTGCCCGTCGCTGTCATCGGATGCCTCGGGCGCGGCCACCCGATAGGCGACACCCTGCGCCAGCAGCTCGGCGACCGCAACGGCCGTCGGCTCGATGCGCTCGGTGACGGCGACGTAGGCGTCGGGGGGAATGATTCCCAGCGCGGTCATGTCGGCGCGGAATCCCTCGACCTCGCTCGCCGCCAACTCGCGCCAGTCGACGCCGTCGCGGGACGCGCGCTCGAGCAGCGGGTCGTCGACATCGGTGACGTTCTGCGCGTACCGCACCGCGTAGCCGGCGTCGCGCCACACGCGCTGCAGGGTGTCGAAGGCGAGGTAGGTCGCCGCATGCCCCAGGTGCGTCGCGTCGTAGGGCGTGATGCCGCAGAGGTACAGCGTCGCGGTGTCGCCGGCCGGCTCGGCGGCGACCAGCGCATCGCTCGCGCTGTCGTATACGAGCGGCGCGACGCTGTGCCCGGGCACCTCGGGAAGCGCCGGACGCGGCCACGCCTGCATCAGTAGCTCGCGAGCAGGTCGGCGAGGACCGCGCGACCGAAGGTCAGAGCCTCGAGCGGCACACGCTCGTCGATGCCGTGGAACATCGCCGGGAAGTCGAGCGAGGCCGGCAGCTTGAGCGGCGCGAAGCCGTAGCCGCGGATGCCGAGCGTCGACAGCGCCTTGTTGTCGGTGCCCGCGGGCATCAGGTACGGCAGCACCGGCACGCCGGGGTCGTGTCGTTCGAGCGTCGCGCCGATCGCCGAGACGAGCTCGCCCGTGGTCGGGTTCTCGAGGCCGGTGTCCTTCACGACGAGGTCGATACGCACGTTCTCGCCGATGAGCTCGTCGAGCTGGGCGAGCACCGCGTCCTCCTGGCCGGGCAGGGGGCGGATGTCGATGCGGGCCTCCGCCCGCTCGGGGATGACGTTCGACTTGTAGCCGGCCGTGAGCATCGTCGGGTTGGCGGTGTTGCGCAGCGTCGCCGTAATGAAGCCGGCGGCCGAGCCGGTGCGCAGCACGAGCTCGTCGGGGCCGACCTGCTCGGGGTCGGTGCCGAGGATGCGCCCGAGCTCGGCGATGAGCTCGCGCGTCGTCTCGGTGAGCTGCACGGGGAACTCGAGGCGCCCGATCTTCGCGACGGCCTCGGCGAGTTCGGTGACCGCGTTGCGCTTGACGAGCCGCGAGCCGTGCCCGGCGGGCGCCTCGGCGACGAGCTTCGCCCAGATCATGGCCTTCTCGCCGGTCTGCAGCAGATACGCGGGCTTGCCCTCGATGTCGATCGAGTAGCCGCCGACCTCGCTGATCGCCTCGGTCGCGCCGGCGAAGAGCTCGGGATGCTCGCGGGCGAGGAAGTGCGAGCCGAAGCCGCCGCCGTTCTCTTCATCGGCGAAGAACGCGATGACGAGGTCGCGCTCGGGCTGGCCGCCGCCGGAGAGCACGTCGCCGAGGGCGGTCAGGATCATGGCATCCATGTTCTTCATGTCGACCGCGCCGCGGCCCCAGAGCATGCCGTCCTTGATCTCGCCGGCGAACGGGTCGACGGTCCACTGCGCGGGGTCGGCCGGCACGACGTCGAGGTGGCCGTGGACGACGAGCGCGGGTTTGTCGCTGTTGCGGCCGGGCACGCGGGTGACGACGCTGGTGCGTCGCGGCGCCGAGTCGAACAGCTGCGGGGTGAGGCCGAGGGCTTCGAGCTTGGCTGCGACATATTCCGCCGCCTCGGTCTCGCCCTTCGACTTCCCCTCCCCGAAGTTGGTCGTGTCGAAGCGGATCAGCTCGCTCGCGATGATCGCGGTCTCGTCGAGGTCGGGGCGGGCGAGGTCGGTCATGCACCTACGCTATCCGGTGGTTGCGGCGGGCATCGGCGTGTGTCGCGGCGTGACCGGCGGCATGACGCGTGTCGTGCCCGGCAGGGCGCTCGCGTGAACGGGGCGCCCTCGAAACCGTGCTAAGGTCTTTCTTCGGCGGTTGAAGCGATTCGAGCCGCCGGAAGTGCGCGCGGGTGGCGGAATAGGCAGACGCGCTAGCTTGAGGTGCTAGTGCCCGTATAGGGCGTGGGGGTTCAAGTCCCCCCTCGCGCACAATCGAAAGAACCCCTGGGTGACCAGGGGTTCTTTTTTGTCTGCGATCTCTGATGCCCCCGCACTGGGGCTCGGCGGCTGTTGCATCGCGCGCCTACCGTGGCGTCGTGGGATTGACCGGGAACCAGACGCGCGAGCGCACCGTCTTCAGCTGTGTGCGCCGGGTCGGCGACGGCGTGATCGGCTATGAGCTCGTGCTGCCCGCCGCCCGGCTGCTCGGTGCCGCTCCCCTGCTCGACCACGAGCTCGACGGCGTCGGCGGTGACGGATTCCCCACTGCGGGCCTGCGCGTCGCCGTGAGCCGGCCGCTGACCTTCGACCCGATCGACGATCTGCGCGGCTTCGGCCTCGTGACCCTTCCCCTCGGCACTCGCCTGGGCTTCGAGCGCGTGCCCGAGATCCGCCACGGCATGGTGCGGGTCACGATCGTCGCGCTGGCGCCCGAGACCGTGTGGCGGCTTCCCGAGCCGCTCGTTCCCGCCGTCGCATAGCCGCCGGGCATCGCCCCAGAGGGACTCTCCGTAGGCAAGAGATCCGGGGCGACGCGGGCCGTGCACCCGAATCTCTTGCTGACGGAGAATGCCGCGAGCACGACCTGCTCAGGCGACGCGCGTCACGACCACGCCGGGGCCTGCGAGAGTGACGGATGCCTCAGCCTGCGCCGCCTCGCCGAGGGCAGCCACGTCGCCGAAGGACGCCGCGACACCGTGCTCTGCAGGCACCTCGATGCGCCCGGGCCGCAGCAGGGCGGTCACGCGCAGCTCGCCTCTCGTGAATGAGAAGGCGCCGGCGCCGGCATCCCACGCGACATCGACCGCGCGCATGCCCGCCGGAATCTCGCGGCGCAACTCGATCAGCCGGCGGTAGAGCGCGAGCAGCATGCGATGCGGCTCGCGCTCGGCCTCGCTCCAGTCGAGGTGCGAGCGCTCGAAGGTCGCCGGGTCTTGCGGGTCGGGCACCGTCGCAGGATCCCAGCCGTGCTCGGCGAACTCACGGGTGCGGCCCTCGGCGACGGCGCGGCCGAGCTCGGGCTCGGGGTGCGAGGTGAAGAACTGCCAGGGCGTCGTCGCACCCCACTCCTCGCCCATGAAGAGCATCGGGGTGAACGGCCCGAGCAGCACGAGCGCGGCGGCGGCCGCGACGAGCTCGGGCGAGACGAGCTGCGCGAGCCGGTCGCCCGCGGCGCGGTTGCCGATCTGGTCGTGGTCCTGCGCGAATGCCACCAGCCGCTCAAAGCCGATCTCGGGATCGAGCGGGCGGCCGTGATGCCGGCGGCGGAAGCTCGACCACGTCCCGTCGTGGAACCACCCCCGCTCGAACACCTTGACGAGGGCCTCGGGGGTGGCGAAATCGCGGTAGTAGCCGGTCGCCTCGCCGGTGACGTTGGCGTGGACGGCGTGGTGCACGTCGTCGTCCCACTGTGCGTCGAGGCCGTAGCCGTGCCGGGCGCGCGAGCGGATGAGCCGCGGATCGTTGAGGTCGCTCTCGGCGATCAGGGTGAGCGGGCGGCCGGCCTCGGCCTGCCAGCCGTCGACTGCGGCGGCCAGCTCTTCCAGCAGATGCACGGCGCGGCTGTCGCGCAGCGCGTGCACCGCGTCGAGCCGCAGCCCATCGACGTGCAGGTCGACGAGCCAGTGCCGAGCGTTGTCGACGATGTATCGCCGCACCTCGTCGGAGCCCGGCCCGTCGAGGTTCACGGCGTCGCCCCAGACGCCGGTCGCCCCGCTCAGGTACGGACCGAACTTCGGCAAGTAATTGCCGCTCGGCCCGAGGTGGTTGTAGACGACGTCCTGGATGACGGCGAGGCCCCGCGCGTGGCACGCGTCGACGAACCGCTGATAGACCTGCGGCCCGCCGTAGGGCTCATGCACCGCGAACCACAGCACGCCGTCATAGCCCCAGCCGTGCGTGCCGTTGAAGGCGTTGACGGGCAGCAGCTCGACCGCGGCGACCCCGAGCGAGACCAGGTGGTCGAGGCGGCCGATCGCGGCGTCCAGTGTGCCCTCCGGTGTGAAGGTGCCGAGGTGGAGCTCGTAGATGACGTTCCCGAGCACCTCGCGGCCGCGCCAGTCGCCGTCGCTCCATGCGTACGCCGCCGGGTCGAAGGGCGCGGAGAGCCCATGGACGCCCTCGGGCTGGCGGCGCGAGCGCGGGTCGGGGAACGGCCCCTCGCCGTCGACGAGATAGCCGTAGCGTTCGACGTTGCGAAGCGCTGGGGCACCGGCATCCGGCCCCCACCAGCCCTCGTCGCCGCGCACGAGCGCGTGCGTCACGTGGCCGGGTTCGGTGACGAGCTCGACGGATGCCGCATCGGGCGCCCACACGCGAAAATCGGTCACTCGGTCACCACCAGCGCGACCGGGTAGTGCGAGAAGAGCGTGCCGAGCGGCACGCGGCCGTCGAAGCGGCGCCCGGTCAGCTCGTCGCGGCCGCGCAGTGCGACGACGGTGTCGGCATTCCACCCGCCGTCCGCCTTGAGGGTCAGGGGAAGGCGGGTCGCGAGAGCGACGACTCCCTCGCGGTCGAAGGCGACGAGGTGGTCGGCCTTCGGGCCGTCGGCCCGAACCGGCTCGTACCCCCGCAGCAGCTCCGGGCG
The DNA here is from genome assembly GCF_039538145.1 of Gryllotalpicola daejeonensis. NCBI lineage: Bacteria > Bacillati > Actinomycetota > Actinomycetes > Micrococcales > Microbacteriaceae > Gryllotalpicola > Gryllotalpicola daejeonensis. Next base: position 259,688 of record NZ_BAABBV010000001.1, read on the forward strand.
GTCGCGCCGCAGGCGCAGCGCGCGCGAGACCAGCAGCAGCTTCGCGGCTCCCGACCCGTCGACCGGCGGCAGCCAGCCGCCGTCGAGACGTGCGAGCAGCTCGGCGCTCGCCGCGTAGTCGACCGGGCGCCGGTTGTCGGGGTCGACGAGCGAGCGGTCCCACCGCTCCGTGCCCTGGTAGACGTCGGGCATGCCGGGGCCGAGCAGCTGCAGCAGTTTCATGCCGAGCCCGTTGCTCCAGCCGGCCGGGGTGATGCGCGTCGAGAAGTCCTCGATGAGCCGGTGCACGCGCTCGTCGTCGAACGCTGCGTGCACCAGCTCGACGAGCCGGGCTTCGAAGGCCTCGTCGCGGTGCAGCCACGACGTCACGTCGCCCTCCTCGCGCGCCGCCTTCAGGGCGTAGTCGACGAGACGCTCGGGGGTCGCCGGCCACGCGCCGAGCACCGCCTGCCAGACGAGCTCTTCGAGCGGGGCGTCGCCCGTGTCGACGAGGGAGCGCAGGCTGCGCACGAGCGCGGCCCACTTCCCCGGGATCTCGGCGATCGTCGCGATTCGCGCCCGGGTGTCCTCGCTGCGCTTCGTGTCGTGGGTCGTCAGCGTCGTCATGGACTCGGGCAGCCGCTCGAGCCGCTGCGCCTGCAGCTCATGGAACTGGTCGACGCCGACCGCGAACCAGGAAGGGTCGCCGCCGACCTCGTTGAGGCCGGTGAGCCGCGGGTAGCGGTAGAACGCGGAATCCTCGACGCCCTTGGCCATGATCATGCCGCTCGTCTGCTGGAATCGGGCGGCGCCCGGGTTCGCAGGGTCGCCGAGCGCGCGCGCGACGCGCGCGATCGCGTCGCCGAGATCAGAGCGGTGAGCGGATGCCGCAGCCGCGGCGCGCTCGAGGTGCTCGGCCCCGAACGGCAGGTAGGTGCGGTAGACGCCCAGGGCCGCCGCGAGTTCGACGATCGCGTCTTCGGTGCCGTCGTCCGGCGTCGCCCCGAGCTCGCGGGCGATGCGCGCCACGTCGGGGTGCAGCATGCCGCGGGCGACCTCGCGCTTCTGATCCGCGGCGATCGCGCGCCAGTCGAGCGGTGCGCCGGCCGATTCGTCGGCGACGCGGGTCAGCTCTGCCTCGCCGCGGGCGTCGATGAACACGCGGTCGATCAGCCGCAGGGCGTCGTAGCCGGTCGTGCCCAGGGCCGGCCATTGCGGCGGCAGCTGCTCGTCGCCCTCGAGGATCTTCTCGACCCAGATCGGTACGCCGTGGGCGGCGTCGGCGAGACGCTCGAGGTACTGGCCCGGGTCGCGCAGCCCGTCCGGGTGGTCGACGCGCAGGCCGTCGACGAGCCCGTCCTCGACCCAGCGCACGATCTCGCCGTGGGTGGCGTCGAAGACGCGCCGGTCCTCGACGCGCAGCGCGGCGAGGTCGTTGACGGCGAAGAAGCGCCGGTAATTCACCTCGTCGGGCCAGGTCCTCACACGCCCGTCGCCCGCCTCCCAGTCGACGTCGAAGAAGGCAGCGAACGGCGAGGCCTGCCCGTGCTCGAGCACGTCGCGCCACCACAGGTTGGCCTCGGGGTCGGCGACGCCCATGTGGTTGGGCACGATGTCGACGAGCACCCCCAGACCGGCGGCGTGCGCGGTCTCAGCGAGGAGCCGCAGCCCCTCGGCGCCGCCTCGCGAGGCATCCACCCGTCCGTGATCGACCACGTCGTAGCCGTGAGACGACCCGCTGGCCGCTTCGAGCAGGGGCGAGAGATAGAGCCAGTCGACGCCCAGTCGCGCAAGATACGGCACCTGGGCCGCGGCGTCGCGCAGGGTGAATTCTGAGGAGAGCTGCAGTCGGTAGCTGTTGGCCGGCACCTTCTCGACGTTACGGAAGCGCCGATCTCAGCGGCAGACCGTTGACAGGGCTACGTCGCGCTGATGACCCCGAAGGCGAGCAGAGCGGCGACGACGATCGCGAGCGCGACGCGGTACCAGATGAAGACGCTGATCGGGTGGCGCTGCACGAGGCGCAGCAGCCACGCGATCGAGACGTACGCGATGACGAGGCTGACGATGGTGCCGACGATCGTCGCACCCCAACCGACCGAGGCCGAGATGTCGCTCGCCGAGGTGAGCGCCTCGAAGCCGCCCGCGGCGACCAGCGCCGGGATCGAGAGGAAGAACGAGATACGGGTCGCCGCGACACGGTCGAGGCCGCGCAGCAGGCCGGCGCTGATCGTGGCGCCCGAGCGTGAGACGCCCGGCACGAGGCTGAAGCACTGCACGATGCCGATGAAGACGGCATCCGTCAGGTTCATCTTGGTCTCGTTGCGCTGCTTGAGCGCCACGCGCTCGGCGAACCACATGACCGCGCTCCACACGACGAGCGCGACGACGACGACCCACAGGTTGCGCAGCGGGCCCGAGATGAAGTGGCGGCCGAGAAAGCCGACGATGCCCACCGGGATCGTGCCGATGATCACGAACCACGCCAGGCGGTAGTCGGCGCCGCGCGCATTGCGGTTCGCGAGCCCGCGGAACCAGGCGGCGATGAGGCGCACGATATCGCGCCAGAAGTACACGATGACCGCGATGATGGCGCCGACCTGGATGATCGCGGTGAACGCGGTCACCCCCTTGTCGTTGACGTGCAGACCGAGCAGCTTCTCGGCGATCGTGAGATGGCCGGTGCTCGAGACGGGCAGGAACTCGGTGATGCCCTCGACGACGCCGAGGATGATCGCTTGCAGCAGGTTCACGCGGTAATCCTTTCGGGCGCCCTGTGAGAAAGGTCACAGGCGGCCGGGCCCAGGCTACCGGGCGCGCAGGCCGCGGGGCGTCAGGCGAGCTCGTCGAGCGCTTCGCGGCAGGTGCGGAAGATGCGGCTGCCGCCGAGCAGGCCGTGGTGCTCGAGGTCGACACGCAGCACGGCGCGCGCCCGGCAGTAGTCGATGGTGATGCCGCGTGCGGCGACGTCTGCGAGCACGCGGCGCAGCACGTCCGCGCCCGTCGCATCGATTCCCGAGATCGCTTCGCCGTCGAGGACGAGGTGGCGGATGCTGGGGCTGTCGCCCGCGGTGGCGAGACGGATGCCGCGCGCGAGCGTCGCGGCGCTCGCCGCATCGACGGGCGCAGCGAGGCGCACGATGACGATTCCCGGGGCGCTGGGGCGCGGCGGCGGGGCACCGGGGCGCAGCGTGGCGATCGCGCGCCCGTCGCCGTCGAGGACGTCGATGGGCGGCACGGATGCCCCGCGCAACAGCTTCAGCAGCCCGATGGCTGCGGCCGCCGCGAGCCCCCACAGCGGCCCGACGGCGAGTGTCACCGCGAAGGTAATGAGCGCGAGCAGGAACTCGCCCTTCGAGGCGCGCCACAGGGCGCGCGCGTCGCGCAGGCGCAGCAGCGGCCAGGTGGCCACGGCGGCGATCGCGGCGAGCACGGGGCTGGGCAGCTCGCCGAGCAGGTCGCCGCCGAAGACGACCAGCAGCAGCACCAGCACGGCGGCCACCAGCGTCGGCAGCTGCGCGTTCGACCGCAGCTCATCGAGGCGGGCGCGCCGGGCGGGTGACGGGCCGAGCGCGAAGCCGCCCGAGATCCCGCTCGCGGCACTCGCGATCCCGTAGGCGAAGCTGTCACGTGCACCGGCGCGCGCGTAGTCGGGGTCGCCGTCCTGATGCAGGGCGAGCGCGGCGAGGGCGATGATGAGGGCGCCGGGGGTGACGGCGAGCCACTGCCCCGCGTCGAGGTCCGGCACTCCGAGCGGCGGCCGGCCGCGCGCGACCGTTCCGAGGGTCGTCACCCCGCGCGCGCCGAGATCGAAGACGCGGTAGCTCGCGTAGGCGGCGAGTGCGACCGCGAGCTCCCACGGCAGGCGCCGGGCGATGCGCCGGCCGATCAGCAGGATGAGCAGCGACCCCGCGGCGACGGCGATCGCCCAGACATCCGCCGCGCCGAGCCGGGCGATGAGCGCACCGGCGTGCTGCAGGAAGCCGTCGGCTGAGGCCGCCGTCACGCTCGTGGCCAGCCTGATGCCGAACATCGCCGCGATCTCGCGCACCAGGAAATCGAGGACGACCGCGGTGGTGACGCCGAGCAGCACGGGGCGCGGCAGCAGCAGGGTGAGGCGGCTGAGGCCGAAGATCGTGGTGAGCACGTAGGCGCCGCCTGCGGCCAGCGCCTGTGCTGCGGCCAGCTCGAGGTAGGTGCCCGTCGCGGGGTGCGCGAGCGGCGTGAGGGTCGCCGCGATGAGGGCCACCACCACGGCGTCGGGCGCCGCGGTGAGGCGCCCGGTGGTGGCGAAGACGGCGAAGACGACGCCCGGAACGATGAGGGCGTAGAGACCCGCGACCGGCGGCAGTCCGGCGAACTGGGCGAAGGCCATCGCGACCGGTGCCGAGGTGGCGGCGAGCGGGATGCCCATGAGCGCCTCACCGCGCCAGCCGCGCCTGGTCGTGCCCGCGAGCAGTGCCATGGTGCCCATTCTGCTGGGGCGGCGGCGCCGGTGTCGGAGGCACATGCGAGACTCGTGTGGGCTTGCTGGGTGTTCGAGGCAGGTTCGATGTGATCCGATTTTCTCGCCTTGACATATTCGAATGCTGATTCGAATATGGATGGGTGGGGATGGCTCAGCGGAACACGGTCGAGATGGGTGGTGGCGCCCTCGAGAAGGCGCAGGCCGATCTCGAGCGCATCCGCGAGCTCAAGGCGCGCATCTCGGGAATGGAGCGCACCAAGCTCGACACCCGCGCGCTGCCCACGTTGCCTGCCTTCCTGTCGCTGCTGCCCGGCGGTGCGCTGCAGGCGGGCTCCGCCTATTCGGTCGCGGGGTCGATGACGCTGATGATGGGGCTGCTGGCCGCCGCGAGCGCCGACGGCGCATGGTGCGGGGTCGTCGGTGTGCCCGAGTTCGGCGCAGAGGCCGCCGCGCACTTCGGCATCGAGCTCGGGCGCCTCGTGCTCGTGCGCGAGCCCGGTCGCGCGTGGCTGCCGGTCACGGCCGCCCTCGCCGATGCGCTCACGATCGTCGTCGTGCGCCCCGGTGACCGGGTGAGCGATACGGATGCCGCGAAGCTCGCCGCCCGGCTCAGGCAGCGTGGCGCCGTGCTGATCTCGTTGCTGCCGGAGGGGGCGCCGGCGTGGCCGGGCTCCGAGACGACGCTGAGCGTGACCGAGAGTCGCTGGGTCGGCATCGGGCGCGGGCACGGCTACCCGCGCGAGCGGCTCGTGACGGTGCGCTCCGAGGTGCGGGGCGGGCGGCCGCGGGTCGCGCAGCTGCGGCTGCCGGGTGACTACAGTCGCGAGGCTCGGCCTGCGGCATCCGTGCCCGCCCTGCATTGGGAGCGCGTGTCATGAGCTCTGCTCTGTCGGGCGACGCAGGCCAGGGGTCGCTCACGCGCTCGATCGTGCTGTGGTGCCCCGACTGGCCGATCAGGGCGGCGCTGCTCAAATACCCCTCGATCGCCGAGAGCCGCATCGCGCTGATCGAGAAGGGGCTCGTCTTCGCCTGCTCGGCAGAGGCGCGCGCGGCAGGGGTGCGCCGCGGCCTGCGGGTGCGCGAGGCGCAGGCGCGCTGCCCAGGGCTCATGGTGCTTCCGTACGATCCGCAGGCCGATGCGCGGTTCTTCGAGCCGCTGCTGGCGGCCATCGAGCAGACGGTGCCCGGCGTGCAGCCGATCCGCCCCGGCATGTGCGCGCTGCGGTCGCGCGGCCCTGCGCGCTACTACGGCGGCGAGGCAGAGGCGGCCGAGGTGCTGCTCGGCGTGCTCGCCGACCACGGGGTGCCCGACGCGCAGGCGGGGGTCGCAGACGGCCCCTTCGCGGCAGAGCAGGCGGCCAGGCATCCGTCGGCAGCTCATGGCTCTGGGCCGGCCGTGCTCATCGTGCCAGAGGGCGGCTCCCCCGCTTTCCTCGCCGGGCTGCCCGTGCAGGTCATGGGCGACGACGGGTTCACGGCGCTGTGCCGCCGGCTCGGGTTGCCGACGCTCGGGGCGCTCGCGGGCATGGCGGCCGACGAGCTCGTCGAGCGCTTCGGCGTGACGGGTGCGCGGGTGCACGCCCTCGTGACCGGCCGCGATGGGCAGGTCGTCGTGCCGCGGGCGCCGCAGCGGGCGCTCGAGCGGCGACTGATCTTCGACGAGGGGCTCGACCGCGTCGACCAGCTCGCCTTCGCCGCCCGGCAGACCGCCGACGACGTCATCGCGGGGTTGACCGAGGCGAAGCTGGTGGCGACCGCGGTGACGGTGACGATCCAGACCGAAGACGGCGCGGAGAACTCGCGCACCTGGCTGCACCCGCGCTGGTTCACGGCGGCAGACCTCGTCGACCGGCTGCGCTGGCAGCTGCAGGGGGTCGGGCCGGGCACCGGGGCGCTCGAGGCGCCTGTGGTGCAGCTCGTGTTCGCGCCGGAGAGCGTCGATGCGGCGCACCACCACGAACAGGGCCTATGGGGCGACGCCCCCGACGAGCGCGTGCACCATGCGCTCTCGCGCGTGCAGAGCATGCTCGGGCACGACGCCGTCGTGACCCCCGCGCTCGGCGGTGGCCGACTGCTCGACGACCGGCAGGTGATGGTGCCGTGGGGCGACCGCTCCCCCGCCGGAACGGCCGAGCGCGCCGGCCAGCCGTGGCCGGGGTCGCTGCCCGACCCGCTGCCCGCGACGGTCTTCCTGCCGCGGGTGGCCGTCGCGCTGCTGACCGAGGGCGGCGAGCCGGTGTCGGTGTCCGACCGCGGGCTCGTCGAGGGCGAGCCCGCCCTGTTCGCCGCCGCCCCCGGGGCGCGGCCGGTCGGATCGCACGCCGAGGCGCTCCGGCTCGCCCGGCCGATCGGCGGCTGGGCCGGCCCGTGGACCGTCGATGAGCGCTGGTGGGACGCGGCGACCGCGCGCCGGGTGCACCGCTTCAGCGTCATCGACGCCGACGGCACCGCGTGGCTGCTGCTGTTCGACGGCAGCCAGTGGCTCGCAGAGGCGCGCTATGACTAGGGGGCGGTAATGGGCTTCAACAACCCGCCGATCCCGTGGTCGGAATTCGAGCGCAAGCTGTCGGGCCGCCGCGGGAAGGCAGGGCCCGATCTGGATGCCGACGGGGGTGACTCCCCCGCCTGGACCAGGGTGCGGCTGCCGGTCACTCCGCGCCGGCTCGACTACGAGACCGGGCCGTACGTGCCGTACGCCGAGCTGCACGCGCACTCCGACTTCAGCTTCCTCGACGGTGCAAGCGATCCAGAGGCGCTACTCGAAGAGGCGGCGCGGCTGCGCCTGTCGGCGCTGGCGATCACCGACCACGACGGGCTCTACGGCGTGGTGCGCATGGCAGAGGCGGCCGAGGCGTACACGGGCCAGGTCGCGACGGTGTTCGGCGCCGAGCTCTCGCTCGGGCTCACCGAGCCGCAGAACGGCGTCGCGGACCCTGAGGGGTCGCACCTGCTCGTGCTCGCGCGGAAGCAGGAGGGCTACCACCGCCTCGCCGCGGCCATCACCGACGCGCAGCTCGCGGGCGGCGCTGAGAAGGGGCGGCCGATCTACGACCTCGCCGCGCTGCCGGGCATCGCGCGGGGCGCATGGCTGGTGCTGACCGGGTGCCGGAAGGGCGCGGTCCGGCAGGCGCTCGCGTCGGGCGACGGCTCAGGACTGAATACGGATGCCGCAGGGCGCGAGCTCGACCGCCTGATCGAGCTCTTCGGCCGAGACAGCGTGCTGGTCGAACTGTTCGACCACGGCGACCCGCTCGCGAGCGTGCACAACGACGCCCTCTACGAGCTGGCGCAGCGGCGGAAGCTGCCCGTGGTCGCCACCGGGAACGTGCACTACGCGAAGCCAGCCGACCGGCCCCTCGCCACCGCCATCGCCGCGGTGCGGGCGCGCCGCAGTCTCGACGAGCTCGACGGCTGGCTACCGGCGGCGGGGGCGGCGCATCTGCGCAGCGGGGCCGAGATGGCCCGGCTGTTCGCGAGGTACCCCGGGGCGGTCGAGACGACCGTCGACGTGGCATCCGATCTCGCCTTCGAACTGCGCACCGCGAAGCCGCGCCTGCCTCAGCAGAACGTGCCGCCCGGCGAGACCCCGATGAGCCATCTGCGAAAGCTCGTGGAGGCCGGCATCGCCGAGCGCTACCCCGAGGGCAGCCGGCCGGCGCCGCTCGAAGACATCAAGAAGCGGCTCGACCACGAGCTGAAGGTCATCGAAGACAAGGACTTCCCCGGCTACTTCCTGATCGTGCACGACATCGTGCAATTCGCGAAGCAGCGCGGAATCCTCTGTCAGGGCCGCGGCTCGGCGGCGAACTCCGCGGTCTGCTACGTGCTCGGCATCACGGCGGTCGACGCGATCTTCTACCGCCTGCCGTTCGAGCGCTTCCTCTCGTCACTGCGCGAAGAGGAGCCCGACATCGACGTCGACTTCGACTCGAAGCGGCGGGAAGAGGTCATCCAGCACGTCTTCGAGAAGTACGGCCGCCGCAACGCCGCCCAGGTCGCGAACGTCATCAGCTACCGGCCCAAGGCGGCGGTGCGCGACATGGCGAAGGCGCTCGGGCACTCCCCCGGCCAGCAGGACGCGTGGACGAAGCAGGTCGAGGGCTGGGGCGCTCACATCTCGACGGACACCGGCCACGACATCCCCCAGCCCGTCATCGATCTCGCCATGCAGCTGATGCACGCGCCGCGGCACCTCGGCATCCACTCGGGCGGCATGGTGCTCACCGAGCGGCCCATCGGCGAGGTCGTGCCGATCGAGCACGCCCGCATGGACGGGCGCACGGTGCTGCAATGGGACAAGAACGACATCGAGTGGATGGGGCTCGTGAAGTTCGACCTGCTGGGGCTCGGCATGCTCGAGGCGATCCAGTACATGTTCGACCTCGTGCGCGACCGCGTCGGCGAGGCGTGGGATCTCGCGACGCTGCCCAAGGAAGAGCCCGCCGTCTACGACATGCTCTGCCGCGCCGACGCCATCGGGGTGTTCCAGGTCGAGTCGCGCGCGCAGCTCGGCACGCTGCCGCGGCTCAAGCCCCGGCGGTTCTACGACCTCGTGATCGAGGTGGCGCTGATCCGGCCCGGGCCGATCCAGGGCGGGGCGGTGCACCCCTACATCCGGCGCCGCACGGGCGTCGAGCCGGTCACCTATCTTCACCCGAAGCTCGAGCCGGTGCTGCGGCGCACCCTCGGCATTCCGCTCTTCCAAGAGCAGATCATGCAGATGGCGATGGCCGTCGGCGGCTGCTCGGCCGCCGACGCCGACCAGCTGCGGCGCGCGATGGGTTCGAAGCGCGGCGTCGAGAAGATCGACACGCTGCGCGCGAAGCTCTTCGAGGGCATGGCGAGCAACGGCATCACGGGCGCTGACGCCGAGAGCATCTACGAGAAGATCGAGGCCTTCGCGGGCTTCGGCTTCGCCGAGAGCCACTCGTTGAGCTTCGCACTGCTCGTCTATGCGAGCTCGTGGCTCAAGCTGCACTACCCCGCGGCGTTCCTCGCCGGCCTGCTGCGCGCCCAGCCGATGGGCTTCTACTCCGCGCAGTCGCTCACGGGCGATGCGGTTCGCCACGGGGTGCGCGTGCTGAACGTCGATCTGATGCGCTCGAACGTGCACGCCGATTTGGAGGCGCTGACGGATGCCGGCGCCGCGGCGCCCCCCACAGGAATGGACGAGTGCCTGCACTGGCGTGCGACGGGCTCAGGCGACCCCGACGTGCTCGACGAGACGACGCCCTTCGACCCCAGCGCCCCCGACGAGTCGGCGGCGCACCGCCGCGACGGGAACTTCGCCGTCAGGCTCGGCCTCGCCGAGGTCAACTCGATCGGCGAGGCCATCGCAGAGCGCATCGTCGCCGAGCGATCACTCGCGCCGTTCGCCGATCTGCACGATCTCGCCCGCCGGGTGGGGCTGAATGCGACGCAGCTCGAGTCGCTCGCGGCCGCCGGGGCGTTTGAGTCGCTGGGCCTCAGCCGCCGAGAGGCGGTCTGGCAGGCTGGCTCTGCCGCGCGCGAGCGCCGCGACTATCTGCCGGGTACCGCGGTCGTCGTGCAGCCCCCGCTGCTGCCGGTGCTGAGCCCCGCGGAGCAGGTCGTCTACGACCTCTGGGCGACGGGGGTCGCACCCGGCGACCACCCCATCCGGCACGTGCGCGAGGTGCTCCGGGGCGGGGGCGTGCTCTCGGCCGTCGACCTGATGACGGCAGAGCCTGGCCGCCGAGTGCAGGTCGGGGGCGTCGTCACGCATCGGCAGCGGCCGGCGACGGCATCCGGCATCACCTTCTTGAATCTCGAAGACGAGACCGGCCTCATGAACGTGATCGTCTCGGTCGGCGTGTGGCAGAAATATCGCCGGGTCGCGCGCGAGGCCCCGGCGATGGTCGTACGCGGCATCCTCGAGCGCAGCCCGGAGGGCGTGATCAGCATCGTCGCCGACAAGCTCGAGCGGCTGCCGCTCGCGGCGAAGACGAAGTCCCGCGACTTCGGGTAGTGACGGTCATCGATCCCGTGGGCCCGTCTCGCCCATGGCCGCAGATCGGGCTACCGCGGCTCGAGCGCGCTGGCGGTCGACGCGGTGGACGCGGTCGACGAGCCTGACTGAGTTCGACCGGCGAGCGCGAAGAACAGCACGCCGAGAGCCGCGTCCACAAACAGGCAGCTCGCGAACGCGACGCCACCCGATCCGAGGGCGGTGTAGAGCGCGCCGAGCACCGCGACGCTGAGCGCGGTGGCCAGCTGCTGGGCTGTCATGAACAGCCCGCTCGCAAGTCCGGCGATGTGGTGAGAGACCGAGCTCATCACCGTCGAGATGAGCGGCGTGAACATGACAGCCTGCGCTGCCCCGAAGACGAAGAGCGCCGGTTGCAGCAGCGCTTCGTTCGGAGTCGGCCACTGCACAAGGAGGATGATCGCGATGAGCACCAGCATCGCCACCTGCACAGCCGCGCCGAAGCGCATCCTGGCCACCGGCCGCCACACCGCGGCAAGGCGTGGCGCGAGCGTTGCAGCGATGAGGAATCCCACAGCGAACGGCACGAGCGCGACGGCGGCCCCGAGCGCCGAGAAGCCCATGCCGTTCTCGGCGCTGAGCGAGAACAGGTAGAAGAACGCACCATAGCCGCTGAAGAAGATCGTCGTCATCGCGAGGCCGGCGAGCAGGACGGGCTCGCGCAGGGCGGCGGCTGGCACGAGGGCGCGGCTCTCATCGATGCGCCGTTCCCAAAGCGCGAAGGCGATGAGCGTTGCGGCGGACACGCCGAACAGGGCGATTGTCCACCACGGCCAGCCATGCTGCGGGCCGAGTGAGAGCGGCAGCAGGATCGTCGCGATTCCGATTGCGAACAGCACCGAGCCGACCGGGTCGAGTCCCGCGGTATGCGCCGAACGGGTGACGGGCACCGAGCGCGTGCACACCACCACGAGGATGCTGATCGCAGCGATGACGACGAACAGGGCACGCCACCCCTCGGGTGAGAAGGATGCCAGTGCGCCGGCCACGAGCAGGCCGGCGGTCGCCCCCGCCGCCACCGCGAAGGCGTAACCCGCCAACCATCGCGCGCGATCCACTCCGGTCGCAGCGTGCTGGATGGTCGAGAGCACCTGCGGCAGCATCAGCCCCGCGGCGACGCCCTGCAACACTCGGGCAACGAGCAGCGCGAATCCTCCCGGTGCGGCAGCGGCGGCGAGAGACGTCGCCGCGAGAGCGACGAGACCGAGCCGGAACAGCATCCGACGTCCCACGCGATCGCCCAGCCGGCCCCCGAACACCAGTGAGGACGCGAAGCCGAGCGCGAAGAGACTGACGACCAGGCCCGCGGTACCGGCGTCCAGGTGCAGCCGTGCCGCGATCTCGGGCAACGCGATCGTGGAGGCGCCGAAGACGAAGTTCCCCAGCATGCCGCCCAGCAGCAGCACGATGGCTCCGGACGTGGACAGCGTGGAGGCGCGCTCGGCGTTGTCGTCGGCGATCGCAGAGGTTTCGTTCATGACTCCATCCGAATGCCGAGCTATCCAGGTATCCAGTGCGTGCTTATCCTGGTAGTCATGGCACCTGGGCAGAAGACCGCCGCACGCAACGAGCTCGGCTCATTCCTGCGCAGCCGGCGCGAGCGCATCACACCCGATCAAGTCGGCCTTCCTGCGGGCGGCAGACGCCGCACCCCTGGGCTGCGCCGCGAGGAAGTCGCCATGCTCGCCGGAGTCGGCGTCACCTGGTACACCTGGCTAGAGCAAGGCCGCGACATCTCTCCATCCCCCGGGGTGCTCGACGCGATCGCCCGCGCGCTGCGGCTGGACTCCGATGAACGCGAGCACCTATGGTTGCTCGCGGTCGGTCGTGGAGCGGGCGAGCCAGACCCGAGCGGAGGGGTCGTGACCGAGGGGCACCTCGCCCTGCTCGCAGGGCTGATGCCGACCCCCGCGTGCATCCAGACCGATAAGTTCGACATCTTGGCGAGCAACGCCTCGTATCGGTTCCTGATCGACGACCTCGACAAAGGATCCGTCGCCGATCGCAACTGCATGGTGCGCGCCTTCCTCGACCCGGTCTGGGCGGCCGCCTACCCCGACTACGAGGAAGCCACGGCGCGCATGGTGGCGCGATTGCGCTCGGCGCTTCCCCGCCACCTCGATGACCCGTCGTGGACCGCCCTCGTCGAGCGGATGCGCACCGAGTCGCCGCGGTTCCGCAAGCTTTGGCAGCAGCGCGAGGTCGTCACCTCGACGGCTCCTCAGCAGGTCTTCCGCAGCCGCCGGGTGGGCACGGTCCGGGTGCACTTCATCCGGCTCTGGCTCGAGAACACACCCTCCGTGCGGCTCATCTCCATGCAGCCCGTCACCGCAGCGGACGCCCGGAGGCTGGCGCGCCTCGCCGAGCTCGTCGCCGATGAGCCGGTCGTGACGACCAGGCCGTCGGTAGCAGCACAGCTGCCGGTCCTCGCGGCCTGATTGGTCGGCAGGGCTGGCGCGGCTGAAGTCAACCGCTCAGACTGAGCCCGTGCACTTCCGCGGGCGACTCGAAGCTGACGCGCCCGATCCGGCGCTCGATCTCATCAAGAGGGTGAGACGGATGCCCGTGCCCGTGTTAGGCCTCGTGCCGCAACGCCACCTCGAGGATTGGGACGCGTTCGGCATCAATGCCGGCACACACAACGGTGTGCTCGACTCATGCGAGGTCTCGATCAGCTACACCCTGTGGCGGAACCCCGCCAACCTCGACGACCCGGCGAATTTCGCCGAGCTCGACGAGGAGCAGCGGGCGGACCTCGAACTCGAGGTGCCGTGGGAGCGGCCGCAGTGGCTGTTCGAGCGGGTTCGCCGGATGCGCTATCGGACGCTGTGGGAGTGCGTCAAGACCCACTGGGGTGCGGAGCCGCACGAGTATGACTCGGTTGAGGCTCGGCTCGTCTCGCATGTGAACCACATCCTGGAGAATCGCTTTCGCGCGACGCGGGTACGCGGCAAGCTGCCGGGCGACCTCGACAGCCCCGTCGACGAACGCCACGTTGAGCACGGGATCGCGCTGCTCGTGAACGGCTACGAACGCGAGGGCGCCCGCATCGATACCGACCCCGACGTCTACGGCGTCGGTGTGGTGCTCGACAACGGTTCGTCCGTCACCGCGGTGCTGCCCCGCGACGAGCTGCGCTTCATCGAGCTCGCCTTTGCGACGCGGCGACTCTGACTGTCGCGCAGTTTTCCTCCGCATGCGACATTGTCACGCTGAGAGGAAAACGAGTCAGGAGTAGTCGAGTACCAGCGACGCGCGCGACTTCGGGTCGCACCGCTCGAGGTAGATGCGCTGCCCCTCGACATAGCGGCGGATCGACGGGTGGCCTGGGTCGTCGGCTGACCCATCGCGCTCGGCCATGCGCGCGACGGAGGTCTCGAACGGCACGTCGAGGAAGACGGACCAGTCCCACAGCCGGTACAGCTCGTCACGGTGCGCGAAGATGCCCTCGACGACGACCACCCCGCCGACGGGGACGTCAACAGACGCCGGATCGATGTACTCGTTCCGCGTGAGGTCGGTCGCGGCAGGCTGGATGCGGCGCGTGCCGTCGCGCAACGGGCGGATCACCCGCTCGACGAACGCGCCGTAGTCGTAGCTGTCGAGGAAGAATCCCTCGGGTGAATCGCGACCGAGTCGGTAGCGGACCTCTCGCAGGTTGTGGAAGTCATCGAGATGCACGATTTGTACGAATTGGGTCCGCGCAAGAAGCGCACCCCTGAGCGTCGCGGCGAACGTCGTCTTCCCGCTGCCGTCGACGCCGTCGACCGCGATCAGCGCGACCCGGTCGGGCGCGAGCGGCACCTGCGCGGCGACCGCGGCCGCGGCATCCGCCACCGCTCGCATCATCAGGCTTGCTCGCCGGCCTCACGCCGCAGCACGTCAAGCGGCAGCCACACCCAGAGGCAGATGATGAGCACCGCAGCAATGCCCGCCGCGATGATGCCGGCCGTCAGCGAGATCACGAAGTAGAACAGGAACAGCGCCACGCCGACGATCAGCAGCGCGATCGAGATCAACGTCACCCGCAGGATGCGGTTGCCGATCAGCACGGCCTCCCTCTTGGCGTGGTGCTGGAACAGCCAGCGGTGCAGCGACACCGGCGCGAGCGCGAGCAGCGTCGAGGTGCAGGCGAGCCCGACCAGGATCAGGTAGATCACGACACCGAGGGTCGGCAGCTGCGTGAAGCGCTGCTGGAACGCGAGTGCGAGCAGGAAGCCCGTCAGGATCTGGTTGCCGGTCTGGGTGACGCGAAGCTCCTGCAGGATGTCCTGCCAGTTGCGGTCGTAGCGCTGGGCGTCCGATTCGCCGGGGCGGTTCAGACTGTCGGGGCGGGCGTCCTCGCTCATGAGGCGAGGCTAGCGAAGCACCTCAACCAAAAGCACCCACGCATTCACCGCGGCGACCATGACGCCGATCACGAAGGCGACCGGCAGCCAATACAGGCCGCCGCCCGCCTGCACGATGATTGAGATGCCGGCGACGAGCAGCACGACGAAGAACGCCGTCGCCATGACCAGCCGCGATGCGCCACCCTTCTGCCGGGAGCGGGCAGAGCGGGCCGTGACGATCATGCGCAGCGGCGAGATCGCACTGGCGGCGGCGGCGAGCAGCACGAACGTGCCGAGCACCCACGGCGCGATCTCGGGCGCGAGCCCGACCATGCTGATCACGAGCGCAAGCAGCAGCGCGACGAGGGCTTCGATGGCACGCCCCGTGAGGAACCGGCCGCCCTCCTCCTTCTCGGCGGCAAAGATCTCGCGCAGGTTCACGCTCACCGCCACGAAGATCAGGCCGCTGAGGGCGGCAACGCCGCCGGCCGAGCCGATGAAGAACTCGTGCCAGGCATCGGGCTCATAGGCAGGCATCGTGTACGGGTTCCTTCCGTCGGGTTGACGAAAGAGTAGCGGCTACGCGTGCCCGAGCCGCTTCCGCAGCAGCTGGATGCGCGCCTCGAGCTGCGTCATCGACGCCTTCGCCACCGGTGGGCCGCCGCAGATGCGCCGCAGTTCGGCGTGGACCAGCCCGTGCGGCTGATCCTTCGACTTGGCGTACAGCCCGACCAGCGAGTTCAGCAGCGAGCGCTGCTCTTTGAGCGTGCGGTAGAGGGGCAGCGGCTTCGCGGGCGAGGGCTCGGCGTCGGGCGGCGGTGCGGGCCGCGACGCCGCGCGCCGCGACTGCCGAGCCTGGCGGGTCATCAAGAGTTCGTGCACCTGCTCGGGTTCCAAGAGGCCGGGGATGCCGATGAAGTCCAGCTCCTCGTCCGTCTCGGGCTCTGCGTAGCCGCCGTAGTCCTCGCCGTTGAAGACGACGCGGTCGAAGGCTGCGTGCGAGCCGAGCGCCTGATACGAGAATTCGCCCTCCAAGGCATCCGACGCCTTGTCGTCCTTCTCGGCCGCCTGCATCATCGCGTCTTCGGGGTTGTAGAGGTCGCCTTCCTCCGCGGACATGTCGCGGTCGAGGGCGTGGTCGCGCTCGAGCTCGAGTGCCCCTGCGAGCGCCATCAGCGGCTCGACGTCGGGCAGGAACACCGAGGCGGTCTCGCCGCGGCGCCTGGCGCGCACGAAGCGGCCGATCGCCTGCGCGAAGAACAACGGCGTCGACGAGTTGGTGGCGTACACGCCGACCGCGAGCCGTGGCACGTCGACGCCCTCAGACACCATGCGCACAGCGACCATCCATTTCGAATCGGATGCCGCGAAGGCGCTGATGCGGTCAGAAGCCTCTTTCTCGTCCGACAGCACGACGGTGGTCTTCTCACCCGTCATCTTGTCGAGGATCGCGGCATACGCCCGCGCCTGCTCCTTGTCGGTCGCGATGACCAGCCCGCCCGCGTCGGGAATCTGCTGCCGCACCTCGTCGAGGCGGCGCGTGGCTGCTGAGAACACGGCGGGAATCCAGTCGCCTTCCGGGTCGAGCGCCGTGCGCCACGCCTGCGACGTCACGTCTTTCGTGTTGCCCTCGCCGAGGCGCGCCTCCATCTCTTCCCCGGCGCGGGTGCGCCAGCGCATGTGCCCGGCGTAGACCATGAAGAGCACCGGGCGCACGACGCCGTCTGCGAGCGCGCGCCCGTAGCCGTAGTTGTAGTCGGTGAGCGAGGTGCGGATGCCTTTGGAGTCGGGCAGATAGGTGACGAACGGAATCGGCGCGGTGTCGCTGCGGAACGGCGTTCCCGTCAGCGACAGCCGCCGGGTGGCGCGCTCGAACGCCTCGCGCACGGCGTCACCCCACGAGAGCGCGTCGCCGCCGTGGTGCACCTCGTCGAGGATCACGAGCGTCCGCGCGTCTTCGACGATCTCTTTGTGCACGGATGCCTTCGCGGCGACCTGCGCGTAGGTGACGGCAATGCCGCGATAGTGGCGGGCGACCCGCCTGTGCGCGTTCTTGAACTCTGCGTCGAGGTGGATGCCGACGCGCGCGGCCGCCTCTGCCCATTGGCGCTTCAGGTGATCGGTCGGCGCGACGACGACGATACGGTCGACGGTGCGGCGCCCGAGCAGCTCGGTCGCGAGCCGCAGAGCGAAGGTCGTCTTCCCTGCGCCCGGCGTCGCTGAGGCGAGGAAGTCGCGCGGCTCTGTGCGGAAGTACTCGTCGAGTGCTTCCTGCTGCCAGGCGCGCAGGCGGGTGGCGGTTCCCCACGGGGCGCGAGCGGGGAACGCCGGCGACAGGTGCTCTGCGGCGAAGGTTCCCGGGGTGTGCGAGGCGGATTCGCGGTGGCTCTCGGGTTCGCCTGAGCGATCGTCGGGGAGCTGGAGGATGGCCGAATCAGACATGCGGATGCGATGCTAACAAGAGGCACCGACACCCCCGGGCGTGTCCTCGCGGGCGCGTCGGTGGCCGCACGGATCGCGCACACGGTGGCAAAATGGTTTATATGCCCGAACTATCTACTTTCACCCGATACGTGGCGCTCGGCGACAGCTTCACCGAGGGCCTGGGCGACCCCTACCCCGACGCCGCCGACGGGTTCCGCGGCTGGGCGGACCGCGTCGCCGAGGTGCTGTCGGCGCAGACATCAGATTTCGCCTATGCGAACCTCGCCGTGCGCGGCAAGCTGGTGCGCCAGATCCTCGCCGACCAGGTCGAGCCCGCGGTTGCGCTGCAGCCCGACCTCATCACGATCTCGGCCGGCGGCAACGATGTGATCCGCCCCGGCACCGACCCCGACGAGATCGCCGGCATCTTCGAGCAGGCCATCGCGCGTCTCTCGACAACAGGGGCGACGATCGTCGTGTTCACGGGCGTCGACGTCGGCTGGTCGGGCACCTTCAAGGCGATCCGCGGCAAGGTCGCGATCTACAACGAGGACGTTCGTGCAGTCGCCGCGAAGTACGGCTGCCTCGTGGCCGACCAGTGGTCCCTCAGGGAGATCCAGGACCCGCGGATGTGGTCGATCGACCGCCTGCACATGTCGCCGCTGGGCCACCAGGCCGTGGCCCGCATGGTGCTGCGCACCCTCGACGTGCCGAACGACCTGCCCGTGCTCGAGCCGGCACCCGTGCCGCCGCGCACCTGGCGCGAGGCCCGGGCGCAGGACCTGCAGTGGGCGAAGGAGTACGCATGGCCGTGGGTCGTGCGCCGCATCAAGCACGTCTCGAGCGGTGACGGGCTGCCGCCGAAGCGTCCGTCGCTCGCGCCGCTCGCCCCGCTCGCGCAGTCCGAGGCGGCAGCCGGTGCCGCGGCCGTCGACGAGCGCGGCTAGAACGCGACCTTCCCGAGCACCGCGCGCTCCCAGTCGAGCACGGGGCGCCACTGGAACAGCACCGCGGGGTGCGTGAAGCGCCAGCCGATGCTGGGCTCCGTGAGCTCGCCGTCGGTGCGCAGGTCGGCGACGACCTTCTTGTCGCCGTAGCTGAAGGTGACCGTGCCGGCGATCTCGTGAGCGGCCGCAGCGGCCAGCTTGCTCGCCGAGACCTTCACCGTGACCGAGCTCGCCGAGTAGATCTCGACGCTCGGCTGCGTGGCCGCGACGAGATTCACCGTCGACCCCCACGGCGTCGTGTACGTTCCGTAGACCGTCTTCCCGGCATCCGTGAGATCGACCTCATGGAACGCAGCCTCGTAGCTCGCGAGCAGCTTGGGAACGCCGGTCCACAGCGCGGTGTAAGTCGGCTGGCCCAGCATCACACCGATCAGCGTGCGGCTCGTGCCGTTGATGTCGACCTTTGCCGCGAACAGCAGGCAGTGCCCCGCCTGCTTCGTGTAGCCGGTCTTGACGCCCTCGATGCCGTGCGTGCCGATCAGCGGGTCGGTGTTCGCGATCTTTCCGACCGGGCTCGGCATGGTGGCCGACGTCGTGTTCACGATCTTCGCGAGCACGGGGTTCGAGATCGCGAGCTCGCCGATGCCCACGAGGTCGGTCATGTTGCTCACGCTGCCCGGGTCGTACCCCGATGGGTCGGTCAGGTGCGTGTGGGTGAAGCCGTTCTTCGCGAGCCACGAGTTCGCCGCCTTCACAAAGGCGCCCTGCGAGCCGTAGGACCATTGGGCGAGCGAGCGCGCGTAGTTGTTCGCGCTCTTCAGCATCATGACGGTGATCGCCTGCGTGAGGGTCAGCTTCTCCCCCGCGGCGACAGGTGCCCACGAGCCGTCCTCCGTCCACACCTGGTTCAGCAGGTCGACGTCCTTCTGCGTGAAGGTGATCGTCGGCCCCTGCTCGCCGCTGGTGAGCGGGTACTTCTGCAGCAGCACGAGAGCGGTGATCGTCTTCGTCATGCTCGCAATCGGCACGCTGGAGTCGCTTCCGCTGCTGCCGAGCAGCCCCGGCTGGCCGACGAGGCCGACCGCGGCGCCGCCCTGCGCCGGCCACGCGGGCGCGACGGGCGCGGTCTCGACCGTCTTGACGGCGTCAGCGGGCACGACGGCCGCCGTGGCGGGCAACGGATGCGTGAACGCGACACCCGAGTAGGCGATCAGTCCCACGAGCACCGCGGCCACGACCGACACGCTGATCCACAGGCCGCGGCGTCCCCGGGGTTTCCTCGGGGTCTCGGATTGCGCCGGCTTCGCAGTCTGCGCTTCGGGCGCGTCGTCGGCCTCGATCACGTCGTCGAAGTCGGTCGCGGAGTTCACCAGGCGATATTAGGCCGTGCCATCAGGGAATCCGCTCGACGGCTCAGAGCGTGACGGGTCACACGCGCAGCGCCCACAGCGCCACCGCGCTCGCCGACGCAGTTTTCATTGCTGTGGGCGCAGCGCCCACAGCGCTACCGCGCTTGCTGAGGCTACATTCAGCGAGTCCACCCCGTGCAGCATCGGGATCGTCACGATGGTGTCTGCGGCGGCCAGTGCGCGGCGCCCGAGACCGTCGCCCTCTGCACCCATGACGATCGCGACGCGCTCGGGCGCGTCGGCGGCGAAGCGGTCGAGCGTGACGGCGTCGTCGGCGAGGGCGAGCGCGGCGATGTGGAATCCGCTGTCGTGCAAGAGCTCTGCGGCGCCGTCCTTCCACTCCGGCAGGCGCGTCCACGGCACCTGCAGCACCGTCCCCATCGAGACGCGCACGCTGCGGCGGTACAGCGGGTCCGCGCAGGTGGGCGTGACGAGCACGGCGTCGGCGCCGAGACCGGCGACCGAGCGGAAGATCGCGCCGACATTGGTGTGATCGACCAGCCCGTCGAGGATGACGACGCGGCGGGCATCCTTGACCACCTCGGGCACCGACGGAAGGACAGGCCGGTGCATGCTCGCGAGCGCACCTCGGTGCAGGTGGTAGCCGGTGAGCTGCTCGAGCAGCGGCGCCTCTCCCACGAAGACGGGCACGTCGGGGAATCCCGAAAGCAGCGGCGCGACGTCATCGAGCCACTGCTCCTGCACGAGTACAGAGCGCGGGCGGTGCCCTGCCTCCAGCGCCCGCGCGATGACCTTCGTCGACTCGGCGAGGTACAGGCCGCCCGCCGGCTCGGTGACGCGGCGCAGTGCGACATCGGTGAGTCTCGAGTAGTCGGCGAGGGCGGGGTCATCGAGGTCGTCGATGCGGCGGACATCCATATGAAACATCTTGCCCGTACGCTTTTCTTGAACGGCTGAGGAGGTGCGCATGCTTGAGGCTCAGGCGACCGACGCCCTGCTCGACGCCGCGGTCGACGCGCTCGCGGGCCGCACGATCACTGCGCTGACGGGTGCCGGGGTCAGCACCGACTCGGGAATCCCGGACTACCGCGGCGCAGGCGCACCGAAGCGCACGCCGATGACCATCGAGCAGTTCCTCGCCTCGCCGCGCGCCCGCCAGCGCTACTGGGCCGGCTCGCACCTTGGCTACGGCCTGTTCAACGCCGCGCAGCCGAACGCCGGCCACCGCGCGCTCGCCGACCTCGAGGCCCGCGGCATCGTCGCCGGCGTCGTCACCCAGAACGTCGACGGGCTGCACGTGCGCGCCGGCTCGCGCAGGGTCGTGCCGCTGCACGGCGCGATGGACCGCGTCGTGTGCCTCGCCTGCGGCCAGGTGTTCGCCCGCCCCGACATCGCGGCCCGCATCGACGCGGCGAACCCGTGGCTCGCGAGGCCGGAGGCCGTCACCATCAACCCTGACGGCGACGCAGAGGTCGCCGACGTCGACGACTTCGTGGTGCCCGACTGCACGGTCTGCGGCGGTCCGCTCAAGCCCGACGTGGTCTTCTTCGGCGAATTCGTGCCCGTCGACCGCTTCGACGAGGCGAAGGCGCTCATCGCCTCGTCCGACGCGCTGCTCGTCGCCGGCTCGTCGCTCGTCGTGAACACCGGCATCCGCCTGATCGAGCAGGCCAGGCGCCGGCGACTGCCGATCGTCGTGATCAACCGCGGCGAGACCAAGGGCGACGCTCGCGCCACCGTCAAGATCGACGGTGGGGCATCCGAATATCTTTCAGCGCTCGCTGACAGGCTCGGCTGAGCTTCGCGTGCCGCGCGCCTGACAGACTGGGTGTGTGACCCGGATCTCGCTCGTGCGCCATGGCCAGACCGACTGGAATCGCGACGGCCGCATCCAGGGCCGCAGCGACATCCCGCTCAACGACACGGGGCGCGAGCAGGCGCACGAGACGGGTCGCGCGCTGCGTGTCCGCCGCTTCGACGGCGTCTACGCGTCGCCGCTCGTGCGCGCATTCGAGACCGCCGAGATCATCGCCGGTGAGCTGGGGATGCCTGAGCCGGTGGCTGTTCCGGGGCTGGAAGAGCGCAGCTACGGGCG
This sequence comes from Gryllotalpicola daejeonensis, assembly GCF_039538145.1. Classification (NCBI taxonomy): domain Bacteria; kingdom Bacillati; phylum Actinomycetota; class Actinomycetes; order Micrococcales; family Microbacteriaceae; genus Gryllotalpicola; species Gryllotalpicola daejeonensis. The sequence goes on from NZ_BAABBV010000001.1 coordinate 281,306, forward strand.
CGCAGAGGGCATGACCGGCCCCGAGATCCGTGCCGCCTTCGGCGACAACCGCGCCGACGTTCCCGAGTGGGAGGACGACGCGTCCGTCCTCGCTCGCGTTCTCGAGGCGCTTGCGGGGCTCGCCGCGCACCATGAGGGCGAGCGGATTCTCGTCGTCGTGCACGGCGGGGTGATCGGCGCCGTCGCCCGTCACCTCACCGACGGCGCCCGACCGGCGAAGGGCGAGGCGATCGGCAACGCCTCCGTCCACGACCTCGAGGTCGTCGACGGCGAGCTGCGCCTCGTCAACTTCAACGTCGCCGCGACCGATCTCGCCGAGCTGGAGGACCTGGCGGACCTCACCGAGCTCGACGTCGACGTCGAGGTCTGACGTGCGTGGCTGACGTTATTCAGTTCGCGAACGCCTCGACCGTCGAGGTCTCGTGGAACTCCGGACTCACGACCGAGTGACCGGCCGCGACGGCGACCACCGCAGGCGGGACATCGACCGACGTGACGACTCCGTCCGGTCCCCGATAGAAGGCGGGAAGCGCCTGCGCGGCGATCACTCGCCCGGAGGCGAGGTCGAGCGTGAGCAGCCGGAATGCTCCGGGCTTGGCGCGATAGCTGGTCGACGCCGGCGGGATCTTGGCGGCCGCCGCGGTCGGCTCGACAAGGTGGAGTCGACCGTTCTCGGCAACGGCGCCGATCGGTCCGAGAGTGTCGCGATCGGGAACGGCCGGCGGGGTCCGCGTCCACGTCGGTTTCCCCGAGGTCTCGTCGTAGCACGCGACCCTCGAGCTCGAGACTCCGCACAGGTCCCCAGCGCCCGCGAAGACACCGACATCGTCGGTGAGCCCGTCCGCGTGCCACATCGGTCTGCCGGTTGCACCAGACAGCGCAAACAGGGAGTACGCACTCGCTCCGTCGGAGACGACCAGACCGAAGACGGCGGTGGTGCCGGCGGCCGCGGACTGGTACTCGACGGACCGCCCGGCCGGCACCTGCCACGTCCAGCGCACCTTCCCGGTCGCCGGGTCGAGCAAGACGACGCGCGGCGCACTGCCGCAGGGGTACAGCACCAGAGGAGCTGGGGCGTCCGCCAGCAGCTGGGCTGACGGGTGAATATCCGACAGCTCCTGAGACTCGGCGCAGCCGCTCGGCGGAATCGTCTCCCACTTCCGGTCACCCCGCGAGGCATCCAGCCCGACCACTGTGCCGTCTGCTTTGGCGACGATCGCGGTGCCCCCGGCGATCATCGCCGGAACTCGTTGACCGTCGTTCCCCACCTTCATCGACCAGAGCCGATCCCCCGTGTGCGCGTCGAGGCCGACGACCTGCTCCGTCACAGGCACAACCGCGGCAGGAGCCTGGCCGTGGTCGTGGCCGGTGGCGGCGATCACGACGTCGCTCGATGCGACAGCGCCCATCACGAGCGCTCCGGCCTTCCACGTCCAGCCCGGTGCCCCGGTAGTCGCGCTCACCTCGTTGAGGCATCCACCGCTCCTGCTGAACAGCCGATCGCCACCGGACGCCTCGACCGAACCGACGGTTCCCGACCACGCCGGCCGTTCCGCCGGGCCCGCCGTTAGGTCGCTGGAGAGTTTTGTCTTCGAGGTCGCCGGCCGGGTGCAGGCGGTGCTGTCGAGCTGATGCCCCGACGTTTCGCATGCCGAGAGGCACACGCTCGCGGCAACCAACACCGCTGCCACGCTTGCCCGCACGCCGAACCTCGACACGATGGCCAGGCTATGACCTCATGACCGCCTGCAGCACGTCGTAGAGCGCCTTCGCCGAGGCCGCCCAGTTGAACTTTTGGGCCTGCGCGATTCCTGCGCGGCTTGCGGCCCGCCAGGCATCCGGCGATTCAAACGAGCGGATGCCGCGCGCGACGTCCTCGGGGGAAGCGGGGTCGACGAACACGGCCGCCTCTCCCCCGACCTCGTGGAAGATCTTGATGTCGCTCGCGACGACCGGCGTGCCGAGCCGCATGGCCTCGATCACGGGAATGCCGAAGCCCTCGTCCCACGACGTGGTCACCAGTGCGTGGGCACCGAGCAGCGCGGTCTCGTACTCGGCATCGCTCGCGCCGTCGTGGAAGACCAGCGCGGCGCCGGGGGCGAGGTCGGCGAGCCGCTCGCGCTCGGCATCCGTCACCGGGCTCATCAGGTGCAGCTCGTAGCCGGCGCCGAGAATCGGCATCGCACTGACGAGCGCGTCGATGTTCTTGTACGGTACGAACTGGCCCATGTGCACCAGGCGACGCTGCTCGCCGACCGGCGGCTCGCGGTGCCCCGATGCCTCGAGCGCGGCGGGCGACGGGTCTGCTGCCGCGTTGTGTACGACGTAGACCGGCCGGCGGGTGAGGCGGTGCTCGGCGATCAGGTCTGCCGTGGTCTGCGAGACCGACACCACCGCGTCGCCGCCGTTCAGCAGCATCCGCTGCGGCCACCACGCCAGGTGATAGAGCCGCCACGCGATCTTGACGTACCAGGGCATCGAGCGCGGTGGCGTGCGGTGGCGGTAGTAGATGAGGTCGTGCACGGTCAGCACGAGCTTGTACTTCCGCCCGCGCGAGCCCATCGTCTGCATCGGTGTGAACACCACGTCGGGGTGCAGCCGGTTGACCTCGCGGGCGCGCCACGGCTCGCCCGGCCCGGTCTGCGAGCTGATCTTGTGCCAGGGCAGCTCCGGCAGGTTCGCGAGCTGTGCCTCGTCGCTGATCAGCAGCTCGACCGGCGTCAGCTTCGCGAGCTCGCGCACCAGCTCGGCGCTGTAACGGCTGATGCCGTCGTGCCGCCCCGTGCGCACGTAGCGGCAGTCGAACAGCACCTTCACGACAGCCGACCGGCGTGGCTCGTGAGGAACGATTCGATGAGCGCGGCGGCCTCCGCCGGCTTCTCGTAATGGATGAGGTGCCCGACCCCGTCGATGACCTCGAGCGTGCCGTCGGGCAGCAGCTCGGCGAGGCGCCGCTCAGCCGCGACGGGCGTGATCTGGTCCTGCGCGGCGGCCACCAGCAGCACGGGCAGGTCGAGCCGTGCGGCGTACTCGCTGACGTCGTGCGAGACGGAGGCGCGGAACGCCTCGAGCAACGAGCCGCGGTCGGCGAAGCTCGAGAAGTACGCGTCGTGCTGCCCGTGGATCCACCGCCGCAGCTCCGGGTCGCGCGTCGTCGCCATGGCGATGCTCATCGCGCGCACGATCGCGGGGTTGCGCAGCAGCCCGTTGCCGGCGCGAGCAGGCAGAGCCCGCGCGAGCCAGTAGTAGAAGACCGCGGCCCCCGTGCCGATCGCCTTGGGGCCCTTGAGCGCGGGCGCACCGATCGGATTGATGAGAACCGCGAGGGATGCCTCGACCTGGCCTTCTGCGAGGGCGGCGGCCACCACGATCGAGCCGAACGAGTGGCCGAGCAGGGCGACCGGTCGGCCAGGCGCGACCGCGCGGGTGAACTCCCCCAGCCAGCGCGCGTAGCCGTCGATGTCGTGGAAGCGATCGGTGAAGGCATCCGATGCCCCGAATCCGGGAAGGTCCGGCGCGATCACGTGACGTCCGTGCAGGCGATCGACGACGGGCTCGAGGCCATGGTGGTCGCCGCGGAAGCCATGCACGGCGATGATCGTCGGCTCGTGCTCGGCCGTCGCCGCGTCGGCGGGGGCACCATATTCGACCCAGCGGGTCACGCCCCCCGGCAGCTCGATCTCGTGCATCACACTCAGGCTACCGAGCGTCGCATCCGGCCGGTGTCAGAGGTCGCTTCTAACCTGTAGGCATGAGCGGATGGCATGAGGAACTGGGCGTCTTCGACCTGGAGACGACGGGTGTCGACACCGAGACGGCGCGCATCGTCACGGCGCACGTGGGCGTGATCAACGAGCAGGGCATCACGGTCTCTCGGCAGGACTGGGTGATCGACCCCATGGTCGAGATCCCCGATGGTGCGGCCGCCGTTCACGGCTACACGACCGAGCGCGTGCGCCTCGAGGGAATGGACGCGGCGACGGGTGTCGCCGAGATCGTCGCCGCGCTGCGGGTGCTGTTCGAGCGGGGCATCCCCGTCGTGGCCTACAACGCCCCCTACGACTTCACCGTGCTCAACCGCGAGGCCAAGCGTCACGGCATCACGCCGCTCGAGAACCCGCTGCCCATCATCGACCCGCTTGTGATCGACAAGGCCGTCGACCGCTACCGCAAGGGCAAGCGCACGCTCGAGATCACCGCGCAGCACTACGGCGTCGACCTGGGCGACGACGCGCATGACGCCGGCTACGACGCCATCGCCGCCGGTCGCGTCGCCCAGGCGATCGCCGTGAAGTTCGCCGCAGAGCTCAAGATGACGGCGGCCGAGCTGCACGCGCAGCAGGTCGACTGGTACCGCCAGCAGGAAGAGAGCTACGCCGAGTTCCGCCGGAACAAGCTCGGCGACCTCAACTTCGTCGCGACGGGCACCTGGCCGGAACGCTTCTGACGCGCTAGACCCAAGGCATGAGTGCTCTCATGCTGATCAACAAGCTGACGGTGAAGCCGGGTAAGCGCGACGAGGTCACCGCGATCCTGCTGGAATCCGGGAAGGCCTTCGATGGCATCGACGGCTGTGTCATGTCGCTCGTGACGCACGACGCCGACGATGCCGACGTCCTCTGGGTGCAAGACGTCTGGGCGGATGAAGCCGCTCACGAGGCGGCAATGGCCGAGCCGCAGATGCGCGAGTACGTGCAGAAGTGCGTGCCGCTGCTCTCCGGGATGCCTGAGCAGCACCGCGTGCTCGCGGTCGGGGGTAAAACGCCGAAAGGCCTCGGGCTGTAACCCGAGGCCTTTCGTGAAGCGTGAGCGGCTGCTTACTTGCTGCCGCCGAAGCCCTTGAAGCGCTGGTTGAACTTCTCGACGCGACCGGCCGAGTCCATGATGCGCTGCTTGCCGGTGTAGAACGGGTGCGACTCCGAGGAGATCTCGACGTCGATGACGGGGTAGGTGTTGCCGTCTTCCCACTCGATGGTCTTGTCGCTGTTCACGGTCGAACGCGTGAGGAACGTCGCGCCCGAAGCCAGGTCGCGGAAGACCACCGGGGCGTAGTTCGGGTGGATGTCAGCCTTCATAAGTCAGTGCCTTTGAAACAGTCGAATGGATTTGGTGTGAAATCGTCGGCCCGGCTCGGCGCTGGGATCAGCACTCATGCGCGAACGCAGAGGGGCCAAACACCGATTCTATCAGGTCGGCGGAGTGCTTACGACTTCGCGCGAGCCGTGAACCGGCCCTCGCTCTCGGCGACCTCGACCGCGACGCCGAAGGCCGACGACAGCGTCTCAGAGGTCAGGGTCTCGGCGATGGTACCCGCGGCGGCGACCTTGCCCTTCGCCAGCACGATCGCGTGAGTGAAGCCCACGGGGATCTCCTCAACGTGGTGGGTCACCATGATGATCGCCGGTGCCGAGGGCGAGCTGGCGTAGCCGCCGAGCAGCTGCACGAGCTCTTCACGGGCGCCGAGGTCGAGCGATGCCGCCGGCTCGTCGAGCAGCAGCAGCTCGGGGTCTGCCATGACCGAGCGGGCGATCTGCACGCGCTTCTGCTCGCCGTCAGAGAGCTCGCCGAACTTGCGGTCGGAGAGGTGGTCGACCTTCCACTCGGAGAGCACCCGGTGCGCCCGGCGCTCGTCGATGTCCTCGTACTCTTCCTTCCACCGCGCGGTGATGCCGTACGCGGCGGTGAGCACGATGTCGAGCACGGTCTCGCCGTACGGCAGCCGACGCGAGAGCGAGCTCGAGGCGAAGCCGATGTGGGGCCGCAGCTCGGCGGGGTCGATCTCGGCGGTGTTCTCGTCGAGCAGCGTCACGGTGCCCGAGGTGGGCGCGAGCTGCGCAGCGGCGAGCTGCAGCAGCGTGGTCTTGCCTGCGCCGTTCGGCCCGAGGACGATCCAGCGCTGATCGCTCGTCACCGTCCAGTCGACGCCCTCGAGGATGGTGTTTCCGGAGCGCTCGACTGCGGCGGACTGCATGCTGACGACGGTGCTCGACATGGCATCAACCCTATCGGCAGATCAGAGGAGGGATTCGTAAACCGCGACCGTCTGCTGGGCGATGGAAGACCACGAGAAGGCATCCCTCGCCCTCTCATACCCGGCCTCCCCCATGGCCTGCGCCCGCGCCGGGTCGGCGACCACCTCGGTGAGCGCCGCGGCGAGGTCGGCGACGAAGCGCTCGGGGTCGAGCGGAGTGCCGGTGCCGTCCTGCGCCTGGTCGATCGGCACGAGCCGGCCCGTCACGCCGTCGACGACGACCTCGGGGATGCCGCCGGTGGCGGTGCCGACCACGGGAAGACGGCACGCCATCGCCTCGAGGTTCACGATTCCGAGCGGCTCGTACACCGAGGGGCACACGAAGACGGTCGATGCCGACAGCACGGCGGTGAGCTGATCGCGCGGCAGGATCTGCTCGATCCACACCACTCCCGAGCGCTCGGCCTGCAGCTCGGCCACGAGCCCCTGCACCTCGGCCATGATCTCGGGCGTGTCCGGCGCGCCGGCGCACAGCACCAGCTGCACGTCTGCCGGCAGCGACTTCGCCGCGCGCAGCAGATAGGGCAGGCCCTTCTGGCGCGTGATGCGGCCGACGAACACGACCGCGGGGCGGTCGGGGTCGATTCCGAGCGCGCGGGCCACGTCGCGGTCAGGGTTGGGCTTCCACGCCGACAGGTCGATGCCGTTGTAGACCACGTGCGTCTTGGCCGGGTCGATGTCGGGGTACGAGCGCAGGATGTCGCGCCGCATGCCCTCAGAGACCGCGATCACAGCATCCGCCGCCTCATATGCGGTCTTCTCGATCCAGCTGGAAACCCGGTAGCCGCCGCCCAGCTGCTCGGCTTTCCACGGGCGCAGCGGCTCGAGGCTGTGGGCGGTCACGACGTGCGGGACGCCGTGCAGCAGCTTCGCAATGTGGCCTGCGCCGTTCGCGTACCAGGTGTGCGAGTGCACGAGATCGGCGCCCTGCGCCGCCTGCGCCATCTGCAGGTCGACGCCCAGCGTGGTGATCGTGGGGTTGGCGGATGCCAGCTCGACGGGCACTCCGTAAGAGAAAACCCCCGCCTCATCACGCGGCGCGCCGAAGGCGTGAACGCGCACCTCCGTATGGGCGCGCAGCGCTTTGACGAGCTCGGCGACGTGAACCCCCGCGCCTCCGTAAACCTCGGGCGGATACTCACGTGTCAAGAGGTCGACTCGCATGGTCATGACGCTAGTACAGGCAGGTCTAGCCAACTAATGTCGGTTCCATGAGGGCGGGTAGGAAGATCTTCGGGGTGGTTCTGGCCGGCGGCGAGGGAAAGCGCCTGATGCCGCTGACTGCGGACCGCGCGAAGCCCGCCGTTCCGTTCGGCGGCCAATACCGCCTGATCGACTTCGCCCTCTCGAACCTCGTGAACTCCGATCTGCGGCAGATGGTCGTGCTGACGCAGTACAAGTCGCACTCGCTCGACCGGCACATCTCTCAGACCTGGCGCCTGCCGCAGCTGCTCAACTCCTACGTCTCGTCGGTGCCCGCTCAGCAGCGTCTCGGAAAGCGGTGGTTCTCGGGCTCGGCCGACGCGATCCTGCAGAACCTCAACCTGCTCAACGACGCAAAGCCCGACATCGTCGTCGTGGTCGGCGCGGACCACGTCTATCGCATGGACTTCGCGCAGATGATCGAGGCGCACGTGGCCTCAGGCGCGCGGGCGACCGTCGCCGCGATCCGCCAGCCGATCTCTCTCGCCAACCAGTTCGGCGTCATCGAGGTCGACGGCAAGCACCCCGACAAGATCGGCGCGTTCCGCGAGAAGCCCTCCGACCCGGTCGGCCTGCCCGACTCGCCGCACGAGGTGTTCGCCTCGATGGGCAACTATGTATTCGACGTCGACGCGCTGATCGAGGCCGTCGAGAGCGACGCCGAGCGCCCGGAGTCGAACCACGACATGGGCGGCGACATCGTGCCTTACTTCGTCGAGCGCGGCGAAGCCGGCGTCTACGACTTCAAAGACAATGAGGTTCCCGGCTCGACCGACCGCGACCGTGCGTACTGGCGCGACGTGGGAACGATCGAGTCGTTCTTCGAGGCCCACCAGGACCTGATCTCGGCACTGCCCGTCTTCAACCTGTACAACCGCGAGTGGCCGATCTACTCGCAGGAGCTCAACTCGCCGCCCGCCAAGGTCGTGCGTGACGCCCGCGGCTCGATCGGCGCGACGATCGACTCGATCGTGTCGCTCGGCTCGGTGATCTCGGGCGCGCACGTCGAGCGCAGCGTGCTCGGGCCGTGGACCCTGATCGACTCCGGTGCGAACATCACGGACACGGTGGCGTTCGACCGGGTCACCATCGGTCCTGACGCGCACGTGCGCCGTGCCATCCTTGACAAAGATGTCGTCATCGAAGAGGGGGCCGAGGTCGGCATCGACCTCGCGCGCGACCGTGCGCGCGGGTTCACCGTCACCGAGTCCGGCCTGGTCGTGGTCGGAAAGGGAGTCCGCGTCGTTCCATGAGTCCGCTTGCCGCGCCGGCCGCTGTTCCGTTCCTGGTCGTCCTCGACGCGGATTCGACTCTTCTGCACGATGAGGTCATCGAGCTCATCGCCGACCACGCGGGCACGACAGAGCTCGTCGCCGACATCACGACGCGCGCGATGCGCGGCGAGCTCGATTTCGCGGACTCGTTGCGCGAGCGCGTGGCCACGCTGGGCGGGTTGTCGACGGATGCCTTCGCCGAGGTTCGTGCGCGTCTGACAGTCACCGCCGGGGTGCGCGAGCTGATCGACACCGTGCACGCGGCCGGCGGCAAGGTGGGGGTCGTCTCAGGCGGGTTCCACGAGGTGCTCGACCCGCTCGCCGCCGAGCTCGGGCTCGACTTCTGGCGCGCGAATCGCTTCGAGACCGAAGAGGCCGAGGGCGGGGGCCTGCGCCTGACCGGCCGCGTCGAGGGCGACATCGTCGACGCGCTGGCGAAGGCGAGCGCCCTCAAGGAGTGGGCGGACGCCGCAGGCATCCCCGAGTCGCGCACCGTCGCCGTCGGTGACGGAGCCAACGATCTCGAGATGATGGCGATCGCCGGGCTCGCGGTCGCTTTCAATGCCAAGCCGCGCGTGCGCGAGCAGGCGGACGTCATCGTGGACGTGCAGGATCTGTCGCAGATCCTGCCGCTGCTTGGCCTGCGAGGCTGACGCGCTTCAGTTCGACTGCGCCAGACGCTCACCGCGGCGCCCTGCGCGCCGACCTTGGGCGCAGCGCTGACCGTTCAGCGCAGGTGAGCGGCCGGCTAGTGGCCCATGCCGAGGCCGCCGTCGACCGGGATGACGGCGCCGGTGACATAGGCGGCGTCGTCTGAGGCGACCCAGGCGACGACCTTGGCGATCTCGGCGGCGGTGCCGTAGCGGCCGGCGGGGATCGCCTTCTTGTAGGCGGCGGTCTGCTCCTCGGGCAGCTCGGCCGTCATATCGGTCTCGATGAAGCCGGGGGCGACGACGTTCGCCGTGATGCCGCGGCTGCCGAGCTCGCGCGTGATGGAGCGGGCCATGCCGACGAGGCCGGCCTTCGACGCCGAGTAGTTCACCTGGCCGGGGTTGCCGTAGAGGCCGGAGACCGACGAGATGAACACGATGCGGCCGTGCTTGGCCTTGAGCATGCCCTTGAGCGCGCGCTTCGCGACGCGGAACGAGCCGCCGAGGTTGGTGTCGATGACGGCGTCGAAGTCCTCTTCGCTCATGCGCAGCATGAGCGTGTCGCGGGTGATGCCCGCGTTCGCGACGACGACCTCGACGGGGCCGAGGGCCGCCTCGACCTCGGCGAACGCGGCGTCGACGGCGGCGGCATCCGTCACATCGGCCCGCACCGTGAGCGTGCCTTCCGGCCCCTCGCCAGACCGGGCCGTGACAGCGACGCGGTGGCCCAGCGCCTGGAACTCCTGTGCGATGGCGTAACCGATCCCGCGGTTTCCGCCGGTGACGAGCACGGTACGAGGGGTGATTTCAGGCATACAGGAATCGTATGGCAGGCCCGGAAGTAGGCTTGACCGAAGGCCATGAAGAGCACCGCGCACACCATCACGTCGCTGCCGCCGTCCCCTGATCAGGAACGCCGCAAGCGGATGATCGAGTACGGCATCATGATGGGCATCCGCGTGCTGTGCGTGCTCGCGTGCATCTGGGTGCGCGGCTGGTGGCTGCTGATCCCCGCCCTCGGCGCGGTGTTCCTTCCCTATTTCGCCGTCGTCGTCGCGAACGCGACCCAGAGCGGCGCGCGAGGGAGCGTCGAGCGCCCGGGTGGGCTCGCCCGCCGCGAGGACGACCGGTGAGCCTGTTCGGCGAGCCGGGCGCTCGCGAATGCTCGCGCGCCGGCTGCCGCGAGGCGGCGCAGTGGCGGCTCGACTGGAGGAACCCGAAGATCCATACTGACGGCCGATACAAGACGTGGCTCGCGTGCGCCGAGCACCGCGATTTCCTCGAGGGATTCCTGAGCTCCCGCGGCTTCCCCGTGACGGTCTCGGCGCTCACGGCCGCTGACGCAGCCGAATCCGAGGTGGGCGCATGAGCACCCTGCGCAGCTGGACCTTCGTCTTCCATCGCCGCTGGCTGGCGTACTTCGCCGCCGCGGTGATCTTCGCGATCGCCTGCGCGTTCCTGTCCCGCTGGCAGCACGACCGCGGGCTGCAGGCGGTGGCCGCGAACGAGCTCGTCGCGCGGAACTTCGACTCGAAGCCGGTGCCGCTCGAGCAGGTGCTGCCCGGCACGCACGACTACTCCCCCGGCGACCAGTGGAAGCGCGTCACGGTCACGGGCACGTACCTGCCGTCTGAGCAGTACCTGGTGCGGAACCGGGCGAACGACTCGGGCCCAGGGCTCGAGGTGCTCACGCCGATGCGGCTCGCCGACGGCACCGTGTTCGTCGTCGACCGCGGGTGGGTGCCGTCGCCTGACAAGGGCGTGCTTCCGTCGCACGTCGCCGCGCCGCCGAGGGGCACAGTCACGGCGGTCGTGCGGCTGCAGGCATCCGAACCGCGCATCGCGTCGCAGAAGGTGCTCGGGAAGTCGCTCGGCACGATCGATCTGCCGACCTATGCCGGTCTCATCGGCGGCGACCTCTACGACCACGCCTACGGGCAGCTCGACTCCGAGACCCCCGCTGCGGCGCACGAGCTGACGCCGGTGGTCGCCGCTCCCCCGGTTGCCGACACGGGAATGCACTGGTCATACATGATCCAGTGGCTGATCTTCGCCGCCATCGGGTTCTTCGGACTCGGCTACGCCGTGCGCCTCGAGTACAAGAAGCGACTCGAGGGTGATCCGTCGTTCGTGCGTCGCGACACCGAGCGCGATCGCGCACGGGAGGCGCGCCGTGCCGCGCGTCGTGCCAAGTCGGATGCCGCGATTGAAGACGACCTTCTCGACGCGCAGGGTCGCTGAGCGGCCCCGACGGGCCCGGTGCAGCGCAGACTCAGCCCTGCAGCGCCGCCGCGAAGGGCAGCACGGCGCCCGCGCCCGCGTTCCTCAGCTCACGCGCGGCGACCGTGATCGACCAGCGGCTGTCGATGAGATCGTCGACGAGCAGCACCGGCGCACCGGTGGGCAGCGTGAGTCCGGACGCATCGAACCGGCCCCACACCGACGACAGGCGGAAGACGCTGTTGCCGCCCGGGCCGCCCGTTGGGCCGCCGTTGCTCAGGGCCAGCTCGCCGAGGTAGGGCAGGTGCCCGATCTCGGCGAGCCCGCGAGCCAGGCTCCCAGTGAACCGCGGCCGTCGGCGCGACGGCATCGAAACCACGGCCGCGGGCCGCTGCGCCCAGTCCCACTGCGCGAGCACCTGCACGCACGCGCCGATGACGTCGGGCGGGCACGGCACGTCGGGCCCGCCAGGCGCGAGCAGCTCGCGCAGCCGGCCGCCCCAGCCGAGGTCGCTGAGCCGGGCAAGGGCACGCCCGGGCTCGTACTGCTCGGCCGGCGCGATCTTTCCGCGCACCGGCACGCCGACGCTGTCGGCGCCGGTCGGCCAGAGCTTGCGCACCTCGACCTCGACGCCTGCGCGCCTGAGGGCCGCGCCGGCGACCTCGCGGGCGGATTCGGCCGTGGCGCTGGGGTACCACGGCCCGGCGCAGTTGTCGCAGCGGCCGCAGGGCCGCGCGTCGGCGTCGTCGAGCGCGAGCTGCAGATATTGCATGCGGCACTCGGACGTGCGCTCGTAGTCGAGCATGGAGCGCTGTTCGCCCTCGCGCGCGGCGGCCACGCGCCGATAGCGCTCGGCGTCGTAGCGCCACCGCTGGCCGGTTCCGACCCAGCCGCCCGGAACGCGCCGCACCGCCCCGTCGACGTCGAGAACCTTGAGAAGCAGCTCGAGTGCCGACTTCTTGAGGTCGACCTTGCTCTCGAGCACCTGCGTCGACTGCGGCTGGTCCGTCAAGGCATCGAGCAGCGCGAGCGCCTTCCGCTCGTCAGGCATCGATGCCGTCGCGAAGTAGTCCCAGATCGCCTGATCTTCTGCGCCCGGCAGCAGCAGGACGTCGGCGTTATCGGTCGCGCGACCGGCGCGGCCGACCTGCTGGTAGTAGGCGACGGGCGACGACGGCGCACCGAGGTGCACCACGAAGCCGAGGTCCGGCTTGTCGAACCCCATGCCGAGCGCGCTGGTCGCCACAAGCGCTTTGACCTCGTTGAGCTTGAGTCTCTGCTCGAGATCCTCCCGCTCGGCGGCATCCGTCTTGCCCGTGTATGCGTAGGTCTCGTGCCCGGCCTCACGCAGGATCCGGGCGACGTCTTCCGCCGCCGCGACCGTGAGCGTGTAGATGATGCCGCTGCCGGGCAGCTCGCCGAGGTTGGTGACGAGCCAGGCGAGTCTGGTCGCGGCATCCGGCAGGGTCAGCACGCCGAGCCTCAGCGAGGTACGCGCCAGCGGCCCGCGGATCGTGCGCACCCGGTCGCCCCCGAGCTGCTCGGCGACATCGGCGACCACGCGCTCGTTGGCCGTCGCGGTCGTGGCCAGCACGGGCACCCGCGCGGGCAGCGCGGCGACCAGCTCGCGCAGGCGGCGGTAGTCGGGCCGGAAGTCGTGGCCCCAGTCCGAGATGCAGTGCGCCTCATCGATGACGAGCAGGCCCGTGCGCTCGATGAGCGCGGGCAGCTGCCGGTCGCGGAAGTCGGGGTTGTTGAGCCGTTCCGGTGAGACGAGCAGCACGTCGACGGTGTCGTCACGCAGCCGCGCGGTGATCTCCTCCCACTCGTGCCGGTTGGCCGAGTTGATCGCGAGCGCCCGCACCCCGGCGCGCGCCGCAGCCTCGACCTGGTCACGCATGAGCGACAGCAGCGGAGACACGAGCAGTGTCGGGCCGGCGCCCCGCTCGCGCAGCAGCATGGTCGAGACGAAGTACACCGCCGATTTTCCCCAGCCCGTGCGCTGCACGACGAGGGCACGCTGACTCTCGTCGACGAGCGCGGAGATCGCCTCGAACTGGCCGTCGTGGAAGTCTGCCTCGGGGCGCCCCACGAGGGCGCGCAGACAGGCCAGCGCCTCGGCGCGGGTCGAGGTCTCAGTCGAGGTCATCGTCATGGCTCGCATCCTGTCGGTGACCACCGACATTCGTTTCGAGACGCGCGCTCCGCAAGCTTCGCGAGCTCCTCAACGACCGAGGGTCACGCGCGCTCCGCAAGCTTCGCGAGCTTCTCAACGACCGTGGGTCACGCGCGCTCCGCAAGCTTCGCGAGCTTCTCAACGACCGTGGGTCACGCGCGCTCCGCAAGCTTCGCGCGCTCCTCAACGACCGTGGGTCACGCGCGCTCCGCACGCTTCGCGGGCTCCTCAACGACCGTGGGCGTTCACGCGAGTTCCACCAGGTCGACGTAGTCGGGGGTCCAGAGATCCTCGGTGCCCTCGGGCATGATCAGCACGCGCTCGGGGTTCAGCGCCTCGATCGCGCCGGGGTCGTGCGAGACGAGCACCACGGCGCCGCCGTAGTGCGCCAGCGCATCGAGGATCTCGGCCCGAGAGGCCGGGTCGAGATTGTTCGTCGGCTCGTCGAGAAGCAGCACGTTCGCCGACGACACGACGAGCATCGCAAGCGCGAGACGCGTCTTCTCACCGCCCGAGAGCACCCCGGCGGGCTTGTGCACGTCATCGCCGGAGAACAGGAACGAGCCCAGCACCTTGCGGGCGTCCGTCTCGGTCAGGTGAGGCGAGGCGGACACCATGTTCTGGAGCACAGAGCGGTGCACGTCGAGCGTCTCGTGCTCCTGCGCGTAGTAGCCGATTTTGAGCCCGTGCCCGGGCTCGAGCACGCCGGTGTCGGGCTGGTCGACGCCCGCGAGGATCCGCAGCAGCGTCGTCTTCCCGGCACCGTTGAGGCCGAGGATGACCACCTTCGAGCCGCGATCGATCGCGAGGTCGACAGCGGTGAAGATCTCGAGCGATCCGTAGGACTTGGACAGATCGGATGCCTTGAGCGGCGTCTTCCCGACGGGAGACGGCTCGGGGAACCGCAGCTTGGCCACGCGCTCGACCTGCCGCACCTCGTCCAGGCCGGAAAGGAGCCTCTCGGCGCGCGCCATCATCTGATGGGCGGCGGCGGCCTTGGTGGCCTTGGCCCCGAACTTCGCGGCCTGCAGCTGCAGCGCCGACGCCTTCTTCTCGGCGTTCGCGCGCTCCTTCTTGCGGCGCTCCTCGTCGGCGGCGCGCTGGGCGAGGTACTTCTTCCAGCCCATGTTGTAGATGTCGATCACGCCGCGGTTCGCGTCGAGGTAGAACACCTTGTTGACGGCCTCTTCGACGAGGACGACGTCATGCGAGATCACGATGAAGCCACCCTGGTAGCTCTTCAGGAACTCGCGCAGCCACACCACCGAGTCGGCGTCGAGGTGGTTCGTCGGCTCGTCGAGGATCATCGTCTCCGCGTCGGAGAACAGGATGCGCGCGAGCTCGATGCGGCGCCGCTGGCCGCCCGAGAGCGTCCCCAGCGCCTGGTCGAGGATGCGGTCGGGCAGGTTCAGGTTCGAGGCGATCGACGCAGCCTCCGCCTCTGCCGCGTAGCCGCCGAGCGCCTCGAAGCGCTCCTGCAGCGTGGCATAGCGGCGCATCGCCTTGTCGGCGACCGCGGGGTCGGCATCCGACATCTTCAGCGTCGCCTCGTGGATCTGCAGGTTCAGCGTGCCCAGCCCGCGCGCATCGAGGATGCGGGTGCGCGCGAGCATCTCGGGGTCGCCCGTGCGCGGGTCCTGCGGCAGGTAGCCGAGCTCACCCGAGCGCGTGACGTTGCCGTCGGTCGGCGGCAGGTCGCCGGCGAGCACCTTGGTGAGCGTCGTCTTCCCGGCGCCGTTGCGGCCGACGAGACCGATCTTGTCGCCCTTCTGAACACGGAAATCGACGCCCGACATAAGAGTGCGGGCGCCGACCCGGATCTCGAGGTTCGAGACCGCAAGCATCTAAGAGAACTCCACTAGATCGAGAAGCCGAGCGCGCGCATCATGTCGCGCCCGTCATCGGTGATGCGCTCGGGGCCCCACGGCGGCATCCACACCCAGTTGATGCGGAATCGCTCGACGACGCCGTCCAGCGCCTGACCGGTCTGCTCCTCGAGCACGTCGGTCAGCGGGCAGCCGGCGCTGGTCAGCGTCATCGAGATGATGAGCGCGTCGTTCTCGTCGTCCCACGCGAGGTCGTAGATGAGCCCCAGGTCGACGACGTTGACGCCGAGCTCGGGGTCCATGACGTCCTTGAGCGATTCGACGACCTGGTCGAACTTCTCAGGAGCGAGTGCGGTGGCCATGATCAGCTCGCATCGAGAGCTGCAGCATTTCCATTGCCGGCGCCGCCGGCAGTGGCTGATTCAGCGACGAGATAACGGTCGTAGCCCTCTTCCTCGAGGCGCTCGGCGAGGTCGGGGCCGCCCTCCTCCGCCACCTTGCCCGCGACGAACACGTGCACGAAGTCGGGCTTGATGTAGCGCAGGATGCGCGTGTAGTGCGTGATGAGCAGGATGCCGAGATCGGATGCCTGGTGCGCGCGGTTCACGCCCTCCGACACGATCTTGAGCGCGTCGACATCGAGGCCGGAGTCGGTCTCGTCGAGCACCGCGAAGCGCGGCTTCAGCAGCTCGAGCTGCAGGATCTCGTTGCGCTTCTTCTCACCGCCCGAGAAGCCCTCGTTGACGTTGCGGGCCGCGAACGACGGGTCCATGCGCAGGTCGGTCATGGCCTGCTTGACGTCCTTCGTCCACTGGCGGATCGAGGGCGCCTCGCCGTCGATCGCCGTCTTCGCGGTGCGCAGGAAGTTGGTGTTGGTCACGCCGGGGATCTCGACGGGGTACTGCATCGCGAGGAACAGGCCCGCGCGAGCGCGCTCGTCGACACTCATGGCCAGCACGTCCTCGCCGTCGAGCGTGATCGTGCCGCCGGTGACGGTGTACTTCGGGTGGCCCGCGATCGTGTACGCGAGGGTCGACTTGCCGGAGCCGTTGGGGCCCATGACCGCGTGGATCTCGCCCGACTTCACGGTCAGGTCGACGCCGCGGAGGATCTGCTTGGTGCCCTGCTCGGTCTCGACCGTGGTCTGCAGGTCGCGGATCTCGAGAACAGACATGTTAGGCATTCACTTTCTTGCTGGTGGGGTCGATCAGCACATCGCCGTCGGCGATCTCGACCTCGAAGACGGGGACCGGCTCGTAGGCCGGCAGGTTGAGCGGCTTGCCGCTGGCGAGCGAGAACTGCGAGCCGTGCGCCCAGCACTCGAGCGTCTCGCCCTCGACGAAGCCCTCTGACAGCGAGATGTCGCCGTGGGTGCAGGTATCGCCGATCGCGTAGACGACGTCGTTCGCGTCGCGCACGAGGGCGATCGGGTTGCCTGCGACGACGACGCGCTTGGCCTGGTTGACGACGAGGTCGTCGAACTTGCAGACCTTGACGGATGCCATTACCGCGCTCCCCCGGAGACGGAGCTGCCCGCGGCGAGCTCTGCCTCGATGGCCGCGTTCAGGCGCTCCTCGAGCGAGGGGACACCGATCTGCTGCACGATCTCGACGAGGAATCCGCGCACGACGAGGCGACGCGCCTCGTCCTCGGTGATGCCGCGCGACTGCAGGTAGAACAGCTGCTCGTCGTCGAAGCGCCCGGTCGCGCTCGCGTGCCCCGCGCCGACGATGTCGCCGGTCTCGATCTCGAGGTTCGGCACGGAGTCCGCGCGGGTGCCCTCGGTGAGCACGAGGTTGCGGTTCTGCTCGTACGAGTCGGTGCCGACGGCGTCCGGCCCGATCAGCACGTCGCCGATCCAGACGGTGTGCGCGGCCTCGCCCTGCAGGGCGCCCTTGTAGGTGACGCGGCTCTTGCCGTCCGCCGCCTCGTGGAAGACGTAGACCTGGTGCTCGAGGTGCTGACCCGCGTCGGCGAAGTAGACGCCGAGCAGCTCGGTATCGGCACCGCGGCCGGCGAGCTTCGCCGAGGGGTTCAGGCGCACGATCTTGCCGCCGAGGGTGACGACGACGTGCTTCAGCTTGGCGTCCCGGCCGACGGTCGCGAAGTGCGCGGCGACGTGCTTCGAGGCATCCGTCCAGTCCTGCACCGTGACGAGCGTGAGGCTCGCGCCGTCGCCGACCACGATCTCGACGTTCTCGGTGAGCAGGGCGTCGCCCTTGTTCTCGAGCACGAGCGTCGCGTGCGTGTTCGGCGCCACCGACACGATCGTGTGCGCGGCGCGCGCGGAGGTGCCGAGGCCCGAGCGGGTGAGGGTCGCGTCGAAGCTCTCTTCGCCGCTCAGCTCGATCAGCAGTGCGCGGTCGAAGTGCGTCCACGCGTTCGCGCTGGCGCGGTCCTCGGGGAGGCCGGCCGAGCCCACGAGCGCGTGGTCGCGCGCCACCCATGAGGTGCGGATGCCGCGGCTGTTGGCGACCGCGAAGTTGTAGCTCGAGCCGTCGAGCGCGCCCTCGGTGAGCTCGGTGAGCTCGCCGACCGGCGTGTACTTCCACTGCGCCTCACGGCCGGTGACCGTCGCGAAGTCGGCGACGTTCGTCGAGGTGGGGCGCTCTGAACGGGTCTGCACCGGCACGCTGGGCAGCGCCGGGACCTCGGTCTCGGTGTATGTCGTGCTCACGCTTAGCCGACCGATCCTTCCATGCCCATCTCGATGAGCTTGTTGAGCTCGAGGGCGTATTCCATGGGCAGCTCGCGGGCGATCGGCTCGATGAAGCCGCGCACGATCATCGCCATCGCCTCGTCTTCGGGAAGGCCGCGGCTCATCAGGTAGAAGAGCTGCTCCTCAGAGACCTTCGAGACGGTGGCCTCGTGCCCGAGCTGCACGTCGTCGACGCGGATGTCGATCGCCGGGTAGGTGTCAGAGCGCGAGACGGTGTCGACCAGCAGCGCGTCGCAGCGCACGGTGTTCGCCGCGTGATGCGCCTTGGCGTCGACGCGGACCTCGCCGCGGTAGCCGGCACGGCCACCGCCGCGGGCGATCGACTTCGAGACGATCGACGACTGGGTGTACGGCGCCATGTGGATCATCTTTGCGCCGGCATCCTGGTGCTGGCCGGGGCCCGCGAAGGCGACCGACAGGGTCTCGCCCTTGGCGTGCTCGCCCATCAGATAGATCGACGGGTACTTCATCGTCACCTTGGAGCCGATGTTGCCGTCGATCCACTCCATGGTCGCGCCCTCGTGGGCGACGGCGCGCTTGGTGACCAGGTTGTAGACGTTGTTCGACCAGTTCTGGATCGTCGTGTAGCGCACGCGGGCGTTCTTCTTCACGATGATCTCGACGACGGCCGAGTGCAGCGAGTCCGACTTGTAGATAGGGGCCGTGCAGCCCTCGATGTAGTGCACGTACGAGCCCTCGTCGGCGATGATCAGCGTGCGCTCGAACTGGCCCATGTTCTCGGTGTTGATGCGGAAGTAGGCCTGCAGCGGGATCTCGACGTGGACGCCCTTCGGCACGTAGACGAACGAGCCGCCCGACCACACGGCGGTGTTCAGCGCGGCGAACTTGTTGTCGCCGGCGGGGATCACGGTGCCGAAGTACTCCTCGAAGAATTCGGGGTGCTCGCGCAGCGCCGTGTCGGTGTCCATGAAGATGACACCCTGCGCCTCGAGGTCCTCGCGGATCTGGTGGTAGACGACCTCTGACTCGTACTGGGCGGCGACGCCGGCGACGAGGCGCTGGCGCTCAGCCTCGGGGATGCCGAGCTTCTCGTACGTGTTGCGGATGTCCTCCGGAAGGTCTTCCCATGACTGGGCCTGCTTCTCGGTGGACCGCACGAAGTACTTGATGTTGTCGAAGTCGATCTCGGAGAGGTCGGCGCCCCAGGTGGGCATCGGCTTCTTCCCGAAGATCTCCAGGGCGCGCAAGCGCCGCTGCAGCATCCACTCGGGCTCCTTCTTCAGGGCCGAGATGTCGCTGACGACTTCGTTCGACAGGCCGCGGCGTGCGGACGCACCAGCGGCGTCCGGGTCCGCCCATCCGAACTCGTACTGGCCGAGGCCTGCGAGCTCAGGACGGTCGATGAGAACGTCTGACATGTTTTAACCTCGCTTACTGCCGCCCGTGACCGGTTATCAGACCGGCTCAGCCACATTCCAGGCGACGGTCACGAGTCCGTCGCAGCGGCTGATTGTGCGGATGGCTGGCGGATGCGCGTGATGCGCACCCATGAACCTTTCGAGTCTATCGAACTGTTGCGCGGGCCCGCGGCGAATCGGCTGTGACGGATGCCTGCGCGGTGTGCACGCTTGGGAAAAGCTCGGGGTTCACATCGAGGAGCACCCGCAGCGCGCCGACCCAGACCAGTGCGGCGCCCAGCAGATGCAGGGCAACCAGGGCCTCAGGCAGATGCGTGACGGACTGCACCAGCCCGAGCAGAGCCTGCGCGACGACCACCACGATGAACACCGCGGCGCGCAGCCGCGGAACGGCCGCGCCTGCGCCCCGCAAGGTCAGCCAGAGCAGGATGCCGAGCGCAAGGGTGGCGGTGCCGAGCACCGCGTGCGCGACGGTGATGCCGACCCAGTCGAATCCCATGCGCGGCACATCGCTGGAGTCGCCGGAGTGCGGCCCGGAGCCCGAGACGAGCGTGCCGACGACGACCAGCACCGTCGTGAGCGCGATCAGCCACCAGCTCATGGCACGGGCGCGCGACGTGGGCCGGTAGGCGGTCGGCCGCTCATGCACGCGGTGCCAGGTGAGCGCGGTCGTGGTGAGCAGGGCGATCGCGGTGACGAAGTGGAACGCCACGATGAACGGGTTCAGGTCGGCCAGCACGCTCAGCCCGCCGATGACGGCATTGGCGACGACCAGCCAGAACTGGCTCCACGCGAGTCGGGTGATGCTGCGCACGCGAGGCTTCTGCAGGCGGGCCGCGACGATCACCCATCCGACGACGAGCACGATGCACCCGGTGATCATGCGGTTCGTCTGCTCGATCATGCGATGCAGGTCCGGTGAGATCGGGTCGATGACGTACTGGCCGTCACAGGTGGGCCAGGTCGGGCAACCGAGACCGGAGCCGGTGACCCGCACCACTCCCCCGGTCAGGATGATCAGAATGCTGACCACCAGCGCGAACGTCGTCGCCCAGCGCAGCACGCGCGGGCTCAGAGTCCAGCGGTCGGCCGCCCACGCGAGGGGGGTCTTCAGTCGAGGCATCCCCGGGTACCTAGAAATGGAGCAGCGGGTCGATGGCGACCGCGAGGAACAGGATCGAGAGGTAGGTGATCGAGCCGTGGAACACGCGCATCGGCGAGACATCCTCGTGCTTGATCGCCAAGTGGTAGAGGCGGTGGGTCTCGTAGATGAACCAGCCACCCGCGGCCGCGGCGCCGAATGCGTAGATCCAGCCCATGTCGGCCACGGGGATCAGCAGCAGCGAGCAGGCGACGGTCGCCCACGCGTAGAGGATGACCTGCAGGCCGACCTGGGCGCGGCCGCGCACGACGCCGAGCATCGGCACCCCGACGGCCTTGTAGTCGTCGCGGTACTTCATCGACAGCGGCCAGTAGTGCGGCGGCGTCCACAGGAAGACGACCGCGAACAGGATGACAGGGGCCCAATCGAGGCTGTCGGTCACGGCCGACCAGCC
The DNA here is from genome assembly GCF_039538145.1 of Gryllotalpicola daejeonensis. Taxonomy (NCBI): domain Bacteria; kingdom Bacillati; phylum Actinomycetota; class Actinomycetes; order Micrococcales; family Microbacteriaceae; genus Gryllotalpicola; species Gryllotalpicola daejeonensis. The sequence goes on from NZ_BAABBV010000001.1 coordinate 302,340, forward strand.
GATGAGCACCGGGAAGCAGCCGGCGATGCCGCCCCAGATGATGTTCTGCGCGGTGCGGCGCTTGAGCCACAGCGTGTAGACGAAGACGTAGAAGAGGATCGCCGCGACCGAGAGGCCGGCGGCCAGCAGGTTGGTCGTGAGCGCGAGCCAGGCGGTCGAGACGACGCCGAGTGTCCAGGCGAAGACGTATGCCTCGCGGGGCGTGACCTCGCCCGTGACGAGCGGCCGGTTCTTGGTGCGCTTCATGACCGCGTCGATGTCGCGGTCGATGTACATGTTGAACGCCGCGGCGCTGCCGGCCGACAGGGCGCCGCCGATGACGGTCGCGATGATCAGCCAGACGTTCGGAAGGCCGCGCGCCGCGAGAATCATGACCGGGATCGTGGTGACGAGCAGCAGCTCCATCACGCGCGGCTTCGTCAGAGCGACGTAGGCCAGTGTCTTGCGGCGCCAGCCGATGCGCCCGGCGGCGCTCTGCGCGGCGGTCTCGACCCGGCGATCTACGGCAATGCCCATGGCTCCTCGAGGGGGTTTTGTTTCGCACCGAGTCTAGTTGACCCCCGTGGTGGTCCGGGGGTGTGCGGGCGCGACTATGCTGTTGGGTGCTCGCCTTCCGAGGCTTTACACAGACGAGACAACATTCCATCCACCCGGCTGGGAGAAGTCTGCGAAGCGCCCCGGTTGCCAATGATGTCCGTGGCGGCACAACCGATAAAGCGGCGGGTGCTCATGACGACCCACCGCGCTGAACAGTGAAGGGTCAGTTCCAGTGGCAGCTCTGCAATGGGATTCCATTGACAACAAGGCGGTCGACACCGTCCGCGTGCTTGCGGCGGACGCCGTTGAGAAGGTCGGCAACGGCCACCCCGGCACCGCGATGAGCCTGGCCCCTGCGGCCTACCTGCTCTGGCAGAAGATCATGCGTCGCGACCCGAGCGACGACCAGTGGATCGGCCAGGACCGCTTCATCCTCTCGGTCGGTCACTCCTCGCTCACCCAGTACATCCAGCTGTACCTCGGCGGCTGGGGCCTCGAGCTCTCCGACATCGAGGCGCTGCGCACCTGGGGCTCGCTGACCCCCGGCCACCCCGAGTACCGCCACACCAAGGGCGTCGAGATCACCACCGGCCCGCTCGGCCAGGGCCTCGCCTCCGCCGTCGGCTTCGCCTTCGCGCAGCGCTACGAGCGCGGCCTGTTCGACCCCGAGGCCGCCCCCGGCACCTCGCCGTTCGACCACTACGTCTACGTCATCGCAGGCGACGGCGACATCGAAGAGGGCGTCACGAGCGAGGCCGGCCAGCTCGCCGGCACCCAGCAGCTCGGCAACCTCGTGGTCATCTACGACAAGAACAACATCTCCATCGAGGACAACACCGACATCGCCCTCTCCGAGGACACCGCCAAGCGCTACGAGGCGTACGGCTGGGACGTCCGCGAGGTCGACTGGTTCAAGACCGGTGAGTACCACGAAGACGTGCAGGAGCTGTTCGACGCGATCGAGGCGGCCAAGGCCGTCACCGACAAGCCGTCGATCATCATCCTCAAGACCCTGATCGGCTACCCGTCGCCGACCAAGCAGGGCACCGGCAAGGTGCACGGCGCCAAGCTCGGCGCCGACGAGGTCGCCGGCGTCAAGAAGGCCCTCGGCTTCGACCCCGAGAAGAGCTTCGACGTCGACCCCGAGGTCCTCGCGCACACCCGCGGCGCCATCGAGCGCGGCAAGGAGCAGCGCGCCGAGTGGCAGAAGGGCTTCGACGCCTGGGCCGCCGCCAACCCCGAGCGCAAGGCGCTGTTCGACCGCCTCGAGGCGGGCGAGCTTCCCGAGGGTCTCGAGGCCGCCCTGCCCGTCTTCGAGGCCGGCAAGGATGTCTCGACGCGCGCTGCGAGCGGCAAGGCGATCAACGCCCTGGCCGCCCAGCTGCCCGAGCTGTGGGGCGGCTCGGCCGACCTCGCCGAGTCGAACCTGACCACCATCGAGGGCGGCGGCTCGTTCCTGCCCGCCTCGATCACCACGCCCGAGTGGGGCACCGGCAACCCCTACGGCCGCATCCTGCACTTCGGCATCCGCGAGCACGCGATGGGCGCGATCCTCAACGGCATCACGCTGCACGGCAAGACGCGCGCCTACGGCGGCACCTTCCTGCAGTTCGCCGACTACATGCGCCCCGCGGTGCGTCTCGCCGCGCTGATGAACATCCCGTCGATCTTCGTCTGGACGCACGACTCCGTCGCCCTCGGCGAAGACGGCCCGACGCACCAGCCGGTCGAGCACCTGGCTGCGCTCCGTGCGATCCCGAACCTCGCGATCGTCCGCCCCGGCGACGCGAACGAGACCGCGTACGCATGGCTCGAGACCCTCAAGCGCCGTGGCGGCCCCGTCGGCCTGGCGCTCAGCCGCCAGAACCTGCCCGTCTTCGAGCGCGGCGACGGCGAGGCATCCGGCGACACGCTCGCCTCGGCGAAGTTCGTCGGCAAGGGCGCGTACATCCTGGCCGAGGCGCCGAACGGCACGCCCGACATCATCCTGATCGCGACCGGTTCCGAGCTGCAGATCGCCGTCGAGGCGCGTCAGGTGCTCGCAGGCGAGGGCATCAACGCCCGCGTTGTGTCCGTGCCGAGCCAGGAGTGGTTCGCCGAGCAGACCGACGAGTACAAGGAGTCGGTCCTGCCGGCATCCGTCACCGCCCGCGTCGCCGTCGAAGCCGGCATCGCCCTGCCGTGGCACACGTGGGTCGGCGACAAGGGCCGCATCGTCTCGATCGAGCACTTCGGTGCGTCGGCCGACTACAAGACCCTGTTCGAGAAGTTCGGTATGACGACGGAGCACGTCGTCGCCGCGGCCAAGGAGTCCCTGGCCGCCAACGGCAAGTAATCGTCGAGCTGAAGAGATCTCAAGGAAAGAAGAGAAGCACATGACTACTCCCACCGCGAAGCTCGCCGCAGCGGGCGTCAGCATCTGGCTGGACGACCTGTCGCGCACCCGCATCACCTCCGGCGGGCTGCAGAAGCTCATCGACGAGAAGAACGTCACCGGTGTGACCACCAACCCGACGATCTTCGCCGCCGCGATCGGCAAGGGCGAGGGCTACACCGAGAAGCTGGCGGAGCTCGCCGCGGCCGGCAAGTCGGCCACCGAGGCGATCTTCGAGATCACCACGACCGACGTCGCCGACGCCGCCGACATCTTCAAGCCGGTCTACGACGCGACGAACGGCGTCGACGGCCGCGTGTCGATCGAGGTCGAGCCGAACCTGGCGCACGACGCAGCCGGCACCATCGCCGAGGCCGAGCAGCTCTGGAAGAAGGTCGGCAAGGAGAACGCGCTGATCAAGATCCCCGCCACCAAGGAGGGCCTCGAGGCCATCGCGGCGGTCATCGGCAAGGGCATCAGCGTCAACGTCACGCTGATCTTCTCGCTCGAGCGCTACCGCGAGGTCATCAACGCCTACCTGACCGGTCTCGAGACCGCCAAGGCCGCAGGCATCGACATCTCGAAGATCCAGTCGGTCGCCTCGTTCTTCGTCTCGCGTGTCGACACCGAGATCGACAAGCGCCTGACCGCCATCGGCACGGACGAGGCGCTCGCGCTCAAGAGCAAGGCCGGCGTCGCCAACGCGGTGCTCGCGTACCAGCTCTTCGAGCAGGAGTTCGCGACCGAGCGCGCCCAGAGCCTGCTCGCCGCCGGCGGCAACCTGCAGCGCCCGCTGTGGGCCTCGACCGGCGTCAAGGACCCGAGCCTGCCCGACACGCTCTACGTCACCGGCCTCGTGGCCCCCGGCGTCGTCAACACGATGCCCGAGAAGACGCTCGACGCGACCTTCGACCACGCCCAGGTCACCGGTGACACCATCACCGGCTCCTACGACGAGGCCGCCGGCGTCCTCGACGCCGTCGCCAAGGTCGGCGTCGACTACAACGACGTCGTCGCCCTGCTCGAGACCGAGGGCGTCGACAAGTTCATCGCCTCGTGGAACGAGCTCATCGAGTCCGTGAAGGGCGCGCTGGAGTCCTCGCTGGAGGGCGCCAAGTGACGGTTCAGATCCACGTCAGCGGCGCGGTGAAGGCGGCTGTCGAAGCCGCCGTCCCCGCGCTCGTGACGGACCTCGTCGCGTCGGGCATCTTCGCCCAGGACCCCACGCTCTGGGGCCCCGACGCCGAGTCGGAGGCGAGCAAGCGCCTCGGCTGGATCGACGCCGTGAACATCTCGCGGCCGCTCGTCGCCGACATCTACGCGCTGCGCGACAAGCTGCGCGCAGCCGGTGTCAATCACATCGTCCTCGGCGGCATGGGCGGCTCGTCGCTCGCGCCCGAGGTCATCACCAACACCGAGGGCGTCGAGCTCACGATCCTCGACACGACCGACCCGGGCCAGGTGCTCGCCGCGACGGGCGACCGTCTCGAGACCACGGCCGTCGTGGTGTCGTCGAAGTCGGGTTCCACGCTCGAGACCGACAGCCACAAGCGCATCTACGAGAAGGCGTTCCGTGACGCCGGCATCGAGCCCACCGAGCGCATCGTCATCGTGACCGACCCGGGCTCGCCGCTCGACCAGAGCGCCCGCGAGGCCGGCTACACGGTGTTCAACGCCGACCCCAACGTGGGCGGCCGCTACTCGGCGCTGACCGCGTTCGGCCTCGTGCCCTCCGGTCTAGCCGGCGTCGACCTCGAGGAGCTGCTCGTCGAGGCGGAGGCCGTGCTGCGTGAGCTCGCGATCGACGACGAGAAGAACCCGGGCCTGATCCTCGGCGCCGCGATGGCGTCGAAGGGCAAGCTCGGCATCGTCACCGACGGCAGCCCGCTGGTCGGCTTCGGCGACTGGGCCGAGCAGCTCATCGCCGAGTCCACCGGAAAGCTCGGCAAGGGCGTGCTTCCCGTCGTCCTCGGCACCGAGGCGCCCGAGCTCGACCAGAAGCCCGACGACCTGCAGATCGCCCGCCTCGTCGAGGACGCGACCGAGTTCCACCTGCTGCCCCAGGCGCGCCACGAGGGTGAGATCCTCGTCTCCGGCTCGCTCGGCTCGCAGTTCGTGCTGTGGGAGTTCGCCGTCGCCGTCGCGGGCCGCCTGCTCGGCATCAACCCCTTCGACCAGCCCGACGTCGAGGCCGCCAAGGCCGCGGCCCGCGCGCTGCTCGACGCGACCCCCGAGGCCACCGACCCGGTGTTCACCGAGGCCGGCATCGAGGTGCGCGCGACCGAGGGGCTGCTCGACGGGGCATCCGATCTCGACGGCGCCATCGGCGCGCTGCTCGCCCAGCTGCCCGCCGACGGCTATGTCGCCGTGCAGGCCTACGTCGACCGCGTCGCCCTGCCCCAGCTCGCCGGCATCCGCGACCTGATCGCGGCGCGCGCGAAGCGCCCCGTCACCTTCGGGTGGGGTCCGCGCTTCCTGCACTCGACCGGGCAGTTCCACAAGGGCGGCCCCGCGGTCGGTGTGTTCCTGCAGATCACGTCGACGCACCAGCAGGACCTGCAGATCCCTGACCGTCCGTTCACCTTCGGCCAGCTGATCGACGCGCAGGCGGCCGGCGACGGCACCGTGCTCGCGCAGCACGGCCGCCCGGTGCTGACCCTGAACCTGACCGACCCTGAGGCGAACATCGCGACCCTCTTCGGCGCGGTCAACGAGTAGTAAGCGAGCTCAATGTCCCCGGTGGAGATCACCAAGGATTTCAATCCTCTGCGCAGCCGTGACGATCAGCGGCTGAACCGCATCGCTGGGCCGTCGGGCCTCATCATCTTCGGCGTGACGGGCGACCTGTCGCGCAAGAAGCTGATGCCGGCCGTCTACGACCTGGCCAACCGCGGCCTGCTCCCCCCTGGCTTCGCACTCGTCGGCTTCGCCCGACGCGACTGGGTCGACCAGGACTTCGAGCAGGTCGTCTACGAGGCCGTCAAGCAGCACGCCCGCACCCCGTTCCACGACGAGGTGTGGCAGCAGCTTGCCCAGGGCATCCGCTTCGTCCCCGGCGAGTTCGATGACGACGAGGCGTTCCAGCGCCTCGCCGACACGATCCACTCGCTGGACGAGGAGCGCGGCACCAACGGCAACCACGCCTTCTACCTGTCCATCCCCCCGAAGGCCTTCCCGCTCGTCACCGAGCAGCTGAAGAAGTCGGGGCTGGCGGACTCGCAGGAGGGTCAGTGGCGCCGCGTCGTCATCGAGAAGCCCTTCGGAAGCGACCTGAAGACGGCTCGTGAGCTGAACGCGGTCGTGGAGTCGGTCTTCCCGCCGGACTCCGTGTTCCGCATCGACCACTACCTCGGCAAGGAGACGGTCCAGAACATCCTGGCGCTGCGCTTCGCCAACGAGCTGTACGAGCCGATCTGGAACGCCAACTACGTCGACCACGTGCAGATCACGATGGCCGAGGACATCGGCGTGGCCGGGCGTGCCGGCTACTACGACGGCATCGGCGCTGCCCGCGACGTCATCCAGAACCACCTGCTGCAGCTGCTCGCTCTCACCGCCATGGAGGAGCCGATCAGCTTCGACGCGAAGGACCTTCGCGCCGAGAAGGAGAAGGTGCTGGCCGCCGTCCGCCTGCCTGAGGACCTGTCCACTGCGACCGCGCGCGGCCAGTACGCGGGTGGCTGGCAGGGTGGCGAGAAGGTGCTCGGATTCCTCGAAGAGGAGGGTATGAACCCTCAGTCGACCACCGAGACCTTCGCCGCGATCAAGCTCGAGATCGGCACGCGCCGCTGGGCCGGAGTCCCGTTCTACCTGCGCACCGGTAAGCGCCTGGGCCGCCGCGTCACCGAGATCGCGGTCGTCTTCAAACGCGCCCCGCAGCAGCTGTTCGACGGCTCGCAGACCGAGGCGCTCGGTCAGAACGCCCTCGTGATCCGCGTGCAGCCCGATGAGGGCGTCACGCTCCGCTTCGGCTCCAAGGTCCCGGGCGCGGGCATGCAGGTGCGCGACGTCACGATGGACTTCGGCTATGGCCATTCGTTCACCGAGGCGAGCCCCGAGGCATACGAGCGGCTCATCCTCGACGTGCTGCTGGGCGACCCGCCGCTGTTCCCCCGCCACGAAGAGGTCGAGCTCTCCTGGAAGATCCTCGATCCGATCGAGGAGTTCTGGGCGAAGCAGGGCCAGCCCGAGCAGTACAAGCCGGGCTCGTGGGGCCCGAAGTCCGCAGACGACATGATGGCCCGTGACGGCCGAACTTGGAGGCGTCCGTGATCGTCGACCTTTCCGACACCACTACCAACGGCGTCGCGAAGACCCTCGTGAAGATCCGCGAGGAGGGTGGCGTCGTCACCCTCGGCCGGGTCCTCACCCTGGTCATCTCGACTGCGATGGGCGAAGAGGAAGAGGCCATCGAGGCCGCGAACGACGCCTCGCGCGAGCACCCCATGCGGGTCATCGTCATCGCGAAGGCCGACGACGAGGACCCGACGGTCGCATCGGTGGGCCACCGTCTCGACGCGCAGATCCGCGTTGGAGCCGACGCCGGTGCCTCCGAAGTCATCATCCTGCGCGCTTACGGCGACGTCGCTGATGACGAAGAGGGCCTCGTCACCGCCCTGCTGCTGCCGGACGCCCCCGTGGTCGCCTGGTGGCCGCGCAAGGCGCCGATCAAGGTCTCCGACTCGCCGCTCGGCCGCATCGCCACGCGTCGCATCACGGATGCCTCGACCCAGCCCGACCCGGCCGCGGCGATCCGCCACAACTCGGTCACGTACGCCCCCGGCGACACCGACTTCGCGTGGACCCGCCTCACCCTGTGGCGCGCCCAGCTCGCCGCGGCGCTCGACCAGCCGCCGTACGAGCCGGTCACCCAGGTGCACGTGACGGGTGCAGAGGACTCCCCCTCGACGTACCTGCTCGCCGCGTGGCTGCGCATGGCACTCGATGCGCCGGTGAACAAGGACATCACCACCCGTGCGAACGGTTCGAGCGGCATCCACGGCGTGCGCCTCACGCGCCCGTCGGGTGAGATCGACCTCGAGCGCGATGTCCCCGGCATCGCGACGCTCAAGCAGCCGAACCAGCCGACGCACGACCTGGCGCTGCCGCGTCGCAACCTGCGCGACTGCCTCGCCGAGGAGCTGCGCCGGCTCGACCCCGACGAGCTGTACGGCCAGGTCATCACCAAGGGAATCGCACTGCTCGGTCACTAGTGCCGGCGCGCCGGTAGGTTGAGAAGACTATGACGAACGAACGGCGGGTGCTTGTCCACCCGAACAAGCAAGCACTCGCCGCTTCGGTCGCGGCGCGCTTCCTGACCAAGGTGGTCGACATCATCGCCGACTTCGGCGATGCGCACATCGTGCTCACCGGCGGCACCATCGGCATCGGCTCGCTGGCCGCGGTCAACGAGTCGCCGGCGCGCGACACCGTCGACTGGTCGAAGGTGCACTTCTGGTGGGGCGACGAGCGCTTCGTGCCGAAGGCCGACGGCGACCGAAACGAGCTGCAGGCCCGTGAGGCGCTGCTCGACCACATCGATGTGCCCGCCGAGAACATCCACGCGTTCGCGGCGAGCGACGAGGTGGCGTCGCTGGAAGAGGGCGTCGAGGCGTACGCCGCCGAACTCGCCCGCTTCTCCCCCGACGGCGGCCAGTGGCCGCGGTTCGACCTCACCTTCCTCGGCGTCGGACCCGACGGGCACATCGCCTCGCTGTTCCCGAACCTGGCAGGCATCCGCGTCACCGACGCCCCCGTGATCGCGGTGCGCAACTCGCCCAAGCCGCCGCCCGAGCGCTTGTCGCTGACGCGGCCGGTGATCAATTCGTCGGAGCGCGTGTGGCTTGTGCTCGCCGGCGCCGACAAGGCGTCTGCTCTCGGCCTCGCGCTCGCGGGCGCGTCGTATCTCGAGGTGCCGGCTGCGGGCGCCAAGGGACGCAGGCGCACCGTCTTCTTCGTCGATCAGGATGCCGCGGCCGAGGTTCCAGAGGAATTGATCGCCGAGTCGTACTGAGCTCAGGCGCCTCTTCCCAAGACGCAGGCTAGGGAGGGCTTTTCTCGCGAATCGCCCTCCCTAGCCTGCGTTTTTCGCAGCAGCCATTGCGTGCCGGAACGCAGCAAGCCCCCGCCGAAGCGGGGGCCTGCTATGGGTGCGCGTCGACGAGCTTCTGCGACTAGCTCGCGACCGTGCCGCGGCGCGCGCGCAGCTTGTCGAGCGCCTCCTGCAGAAGGGCCTCGGCCTCTTCCTCGGTGCGGCGCTCCTTCACGTAGGCGAGGTGCGTCTTGTACGGCTCGTTCTTGGCGACGGCCGGCGGGTTCTCACGGTCGCGGCCGGCGGGAAGGCCGGACATCGGGCAGTCGATGATCTCGGGGATCTCTTCCTCGGGCAGGTTCGCCGCGAAGTAGCGGACGGTCTCGTTGCCGAGCGCGTCCCAGTACGAGATCGCGATGCGATCGGCGTGGTGGCCATGGTCCTGCTCGCCCATCGGGCCCGCGCCGACGCGCGAACCACGGATGGCGCTGCCTCCGGAAACCATTGCTCCTCCTAGATGTTTCGGGTGTGCGTGTGCGAGGGGTGTCGTGCGACCACGACGACGTCGAAGCTGTGCGGGCTTACGACGTGAAGCGGGTGATGAGGCCGAGAACCACGATGCACACGATCCAGACGAGACCGAGGATGACCGTGATGCGGTTCAGGTTCCGCTCTGCGACGCCGGAGGCGCCGAGGTTCGAGGTCATGCCGCCGCCGAACATGTCGGAGAGGCCGCCACCGCGGCCCTTGTGCAGCAGGATCAGCAGGGTCAGCAGCAGGCTGGTGATTCCGAGGAGCACCTGCAGGACGACCTGGAGGATTTGCACGATATGGCCTTTCGTGAGCGTCAGCGCGCGCGATTCGGGTCGCGGCGCCGTCAGCCAGTATAAACGAGCGTCGATCGACGCCCGGATTCCGGCGCGAGAATCTAGTAGGTGGCGTGCTTCTTGTAGCGCACGATCGCGGCGAAGCCCTCGACGTCGAGGCTCGCGCCCCCGACGAGGACGCCGTCGACATCGGGGCACTTCATGAAGCCCACGATGTTGTCGGCCTTCACCGATCCGCCGTAGAGGATGCGGGTCTTCGCCGCGGTCTCCTCCCCCAGCGCCTGGCGCACGACATTGCGAAGAACGGATGCCACGTTCTGTGCCTGCTCTGCGGTGGCAGCCGACCCCGCCCCGATCGCCCACACGGGCTCGTAGGCGATGACGAAGTCGTCACCCGGCTTGAAGTCGATGAGCGCACCGCGCAGCTGGTTCGCCGGAACCGCGCTCGGCTCGTGGCGCTCGAGGTCCTTTGCGGTCTCGCCGACGCAGATCAGCGGCACGAGGCCGGCGTCCTTCGCGGCCTTCGCCTTCGCGGCGATGGTCTCGTCAGACTCGACGTGGCGGTAGCGGCGCTCGGAGTGGCCGACGATCACATAGTCGCAGTCGAGCTGCTTGAGGAAGTTCGCGGAGATCTCACCGGTGTACGCGCCGGACATGTGCGTCGACACGTCCTGGCCGCCGTACTTCAGCTCGAGCTTGTCGGCCTGCACCAGGGTCTGCACGCTGCGCAGGTCGGTGAACGGCGGGAAGACGGCCACCTCGACATCGTTGTAGTCATGCTGGGCATCCTTCAGAGTCCACGCCAGCTTCTGCACGAACGCGATCGCCTGCAGGTGGTCGAAGTTCATCTTCCAGTTGCCGGCGATCAGCGGCTTGCGCGTCGTCTGAGTCTGCTCCGCGGCCTGCGTCTGGGTGGCGTCGCTCATGCGGAGGCCTCCCAGCCGAGCGCCTCCAGGCCCGGAAGCTTCTTGCCCTCGAGGAACTCGAGGCTCGCGCCGCCGCCGGTCGAGATGTGGCCGAACTGGTCGTCGTCGAAGCCCAGCGCGCGCACCGCCGCGGCCGAGTCGCCGCCGCCGACGACGGCGAGGCCGTCGACCTCGGTCAGCGCCTGAGCGACGGCCTTGGTGCCCGCTGCGAAGGGCGCGAGCTCGAACACGCCCATGGGGCCGTTCCAGAACACCGTCTTCGACGCGGCGATCTTCTCGGCGAAGGTCGCAGACGTGTCCGGGCCGATGTCGAGCCCGAGGCCCTTCTCACCCCACGGCGAACCCTCGATGTCGTCGACGGGGCGCACCTCGTGGGCGGCGTCCGCCCCGAACTTCTCGGCCACGACGACGTCGGTGGGCAGCACGATCTCGACGCCGAGCTCCTCGGCCTTGGCGAGGTAGCCCTTCACGGTCTCGATCTGGTCGGCCTCGAGCAGACTCGAGCCGACCTTGTGCCCCTGCGCGGCGAGGAAGGTGAACAGCATTCCGCCGCCGATCGCGAGTGTGTTGACGCGCGGCAGCAGGTGGCCGATGACGCCGAGCTTGTCGCTGACCTTCGAGCCGCCGAGCACGACCGTGTAGGGGCGCTCGGGGTTCTCGGTGAGGCGGTCGAGCACGTCGAGCTCGGCCGCGATGAGCAGGCCGGCTGCGCTGGGCAGAGCGTGCGCGAGTTCATAGACGGATGCCTGCTTGCGGTGCACCACACCGAAGCCGTCCGACACGAACGCGTCGCCGAAGGCGGCTAGCTTCTCGGCGAACGCCTTCCGCTCGGCCTCGTCCTTGGAGGTCTCCTCCGCGTTGAAGCGCAGGTTCTCGAGGACCACCAGCCGGCCGTCCTCCAGTGCATCGACCTTGGCGGAGGCATCCGCGCCCACCGTGTCGGTCGCGAACGCGACCGGGGCGTCGAGCAGCTCGCCCAGGCGAGCGGCCACCGGCGCAAGAGAGTACTTGGGGTCCGGCGCGCCGTCGGGGCGCCCGAGGTGGCTGATGACCACCACGCGGGCGCCCTGCGACAGCAGCGCGTTGAGGGTGGGCAGGGACGCGCGCACGCGGCCGTCATCGGTGATGACGCCGTCCTTCAGCGGAACATTCAGGTCGCAGCGAACCACGACCTTCTTGCCTGCGAGCGAGCCCAGTGAGTCCAGGGTGCGAAGCGCCACTGCTCTTCCTCTTCTTATTTCAAATGGCTAACGGCTTGGCTTTCTTATCGTTCGGTCGGCGCTTAGAGGCGCTCTGCCACGTAGTCGGCCAGGTCGACGAGACGGCGCGAGTAGCCCCACTCGTTGTCGTACCAGGACGACAGCTTGACCTGGTCGCCGATGACGCGCACGAGGCCCGCGTCGAAGATCGACGAGTGCGGGTTGCCGACGATATCGCGCGAGACGATCGGGTCCTCGGTGTACTCGAGGATGCCCTTGAGGGGGCCCTCAGCGGCCTCCTTGTAGGCGGCCTTGATCTCGTCGACGGTGACCGGCTTGCTCGCCGTGACCGTGAGGTCGGTGATCGAGCCGGTGGGGGTCGGAACGCGCAGCGCGAAGCCGTCGAGCTTGCCCTGCAGCTCGGGCAGCACGAGGCCGATGGCCTTCGCGGCGCCGGTCGAGGTGGGGATGATCGACTGCGCGGCACCGCGGGCGCGGCGCAGGTCCTTGTGCGGGCCGTCCTGCAGGTTCTGGTCGGCGGTGTACGCGTGGACCGTGGTCATGAGGCCGCGCTCGATGCCGAACTTGTCGTTGAAGACCTTGGCGAGCGGCGCGAGGCAGTTCGTCGTGCAGGACGCGTTCGAGATGATGTTGTGGTTGGCCGGGTCGTACTTGTCCTCGTTCACGCCGATGACGAAGGTGCCGTCCTCGTTGCTCGCGGGAGCCGAGATGATGACCTTCTTGGCGCCGGCGTCGAGGTGCGCCTTGGCCTTGGTGCCGTCGGTGAAGAATCCGGTCGACTCGATCACGATCTCGACGCCCAGCTCGCCCCACGGGAGGTTGGCGGGGTCGCGGTCGGCGAGCACCTTGATGCGGTGGCCGCTCACGACGATGCTGTCGCCGTCGACCGAGATGTCTTCCTTCAGCGTGCCGAGGATCGAGTCGTACTTGAGCAGGTGAGCCAGGGTCTTGGCGTCGGTGAGGTCGTTGACGGCGACGATCTCGAGCTCGGTGCCCTTCTCGAGCGCAGCGCGGAAGAAGTTGCGACCGATGCGGCCGAAGCCGTTGATTCCGATCTTTACGGACACGGGTTATCTCCAGTGGGTTCAGGTGCCGGCGGCGCCGGCTGGTGAGGGTGGTGAAGTGCGGAACCGGCGCCCGGCATTGTGTGCCGGGCGCCGGTGATCAGCTACGGAAGCAGCAGCCCGGAGGTGGTGGTGCGTGCCTTCTCGAAACGGGCGGCGACGTCGGCCCAGTTCGCGATGTTCCAGAACGCCTTGACGTAGTCGGCCTTGACGTTGACGTAGTCGAGGTAGAACGCGTGCTCCCACATGTCGAGGAGCAGCAGCGGAACCGTCGCGGCCGCCAGGTTGCCCTGGTGGTCGTACAGCTGCTCGATGATGAGCTTCTGCCCGAGCGAGTCCCACGCGAGGATCGACCAGCCGGAACCCTGGATACCGAGGGCCGAGGCGGTGAAGTGCGCACGGAACTTGTCGAAGGAGCCGAAGAACTCGTCAACGGCCGCGGCAAGCTCACCCTCGGGCTTGTCGCCGCCGTCCGGCGAGAGGTTGTTCCAGAAGACCGTGTGGTTCACGTGGCCGGCCAGGTTGAAGGCCAGGTCCTTCTGAAGCTTGTTGACGTAGGTGAGGTCGCCCGCGTCGCGCGCCTCGGCGAGCTTGGCGAGGGCGGTGTTGGCACCGTCGACGTAGGTCTTGTGGTGCTTGTCGTGGTGGAGCTCCATGATGCGCCCCGAGATGTTCGGCTCAAGTGCCGAGTAGTCGTAGGGCAGGTCGGCGAGCGTGTAGTCAGCCATTCACTCTTCTCCTCGTATCTTCTGCAGACGTTCTCAACTCTAGTAACGCGTCGGGCCGTGGATAAGGCTCGAGGGGCCCGATGCCCCGTTGCGTTACGCCCTATTCCACGCGTGCGCGCTCATTCTTCAAGTTCAGGGGGGAGGTTCGCCTCAGTACCCGGGATGCCGAGGTCTGCGGCTTTCTTGTCAGCCATGGCGAGCAGGCGGCGGATGCGGCCGGCGACGGCGTCCTTCGTCATGGGCGGATCGGCGTGGTGGCCGAGCTCGTCGAGGCTCGCGTCACGGTGCGCGAGGCGCAGCTCGCCCGCGTACTTCAGGTGCTCGGGCAGGTCGGGGCCGAGGATCTCGAGGGCGCGCTCGACGCGGGCGCACGCGGCGACGGCGGCCTGGGCGCTGCGGCGAAGGTTCGCGTCGTCGAAGTTCACGAGGCGGTTGGCGGTGGCGCGCACCTCACGGCGCTGCCTGAGCTCTTCCCAGCTGCGCACCGTTCCCGCCGCGCCCATCAGGCCGAGCATCCCGCTGATCGCCTCGCCGTCGCGGATGACGACACGGTGCACTCCGCGCACCTCGCGCGCCTTCGCGGCGATGCCGAGGCGGCCGGCGGCGCCGACGAGCGCCATCGCGGTCTCGTTGCCGGGCGTGGTGATCTCAAGCGATGCCGAGCGGCCCGGATCGGTGAGCGAGCCGGCCGCGAGGAAGGCGCCGCGCCACACGGCGGCGAGCTCGTCGCGTGAGCCGGTGGTCAGCTTGTTGGGCAGGCCGCGGATGGGCCGGCGACGCGCATCCAGCAGGCCCGTCTGACGCGCGAGCGTCTCACCGCCGTCGACGACGCGCACGACGAACTGGTCGGCACGACGAGTTCCGGATGCCGCGATGACGGTGCCCTCCGAGCGGACGCCGTACAGCTCGGCGATTCCTCGGGCGACGTGGCGCGCGAGCTGCGGGCTGTCGAGCTCGCTCTCGATGGCGATGCGACCGGAGATCACGTGCAGACCGCCCGCCAGCCGCAGGATCGTCGCGAGCTCAGCCGCACGTACCGTGGTCTTGCCCGCCTCGACCGAGAGAAGCTCGTCCTTGACGTCCGCGGTCAGTGCCACTGAGTCGAATCCAATCTGCCGCGTCACTCGCGGCCAAGGTCACGGTGCTTGACGTTGACGGCGACGCCTGGGAGCGCAGAGGCCCGGCGCGCCAGCTCCTCGACGATCGCGACGGAGCGGTGCTTGCCGCCGGTACAGCCTATCGCGATCAAGGCGTTGCGCTTGTTCTCGCGCTGGTAGCCCGCGAGCGCCACGGCGAGCATCCGGCTCCACAGATCGATGAACTCCTCGGCGCCCTGCTGCTCGAAGACATAGTCGCGCACGGGGGCGTCCGTGCCGTTGAGCGCGCGCAGCTCGGGCACCCAGAACGGGTTCGGCAGGAAGCGCACGTCGGCGATCATGTCGGCGTCGCTCGGCAGCCCGTATTTGAAGCCGAAGCTCGTCATGGTGACCTTCACGCCCGGCGTGTTGTCGGTCTTGTAGGTGTCGTGGATCCGGTTCGTGAGCTGGTGCACGTTCAGCTCTGAGGTGTCGATCACCTGGTCGGCGAACTCGCGCAGCTGCTTGACGCGCGTGCGCTCCTCCATGATGCCGTCGAGGATCGTGCCGTTGCCCTGCAGGGGGTGCGGGCGGCGTACCGACTCGAAGCGGCGCACGAGCACGCCGTCAGAGGCGTCGAGGAACAGCACAGAGAGCCGGATGTTGTCGCGCAGCGACGGCAGCAGGTCCTGCAGCTCGGTGAAGAAGTCGCGGCCGCGCACATCGAGCACGGCGGCGATGCGCGGCGTGTCTTCACCGGTGCGCACCGCCAAGTCGAGCAGCGGCCGCAGCATCTGCGGCGGCAGGTTGTCGACGACGAACCAGTCCAGGTCTTCGAGGGCTTTCGCCACGGTCGACCTGCCAGCGCCGGACATGCCGGTGACGATGAGCACTTCTTGGGTGGGCGCGGGCTGAGGCTGCGCTGTCTGCGGAGGCGTGGCCGTCACACCCCCAGCCTATTCACTCGCGGGTGCCGCCGCCGGTACCGCCGTCGCCTCGGACGCGTGCAGAGCGTCATACACGGCCTTCGCGAGCGCCGGGCCGATTCCGCGCGCCTGCGCGATGTCGTCGACGGATGCCCCGCGCAGGCGCGCCACAGAGCCGAAGTGGCTCAGCAGCTCTTTCACCCGTGCGGGTCCGAGGCCAGGCACCGTGCCGAGGACGCTCGAGATATCGCGTTTGCGCGTCGAGCGCTGGTAGGTGATCGCGAAGCGGTGCGCCTCGTCACGGATGCGCTGGATGAGGAACAGCGCATCGGAGTTGCGCGGCAGGATCACGGGGTAATCCGAGTCGGGCAGCCACACCTCTTCGAGTCGCTTGGCGATGCCGGCGAGCTGGATGCCTTGCACGCCGGACTCGTCGAGGGCGCGCTTGGCGGCGCTGACCTGCGGCTGGCCGCCGTCCACGAGCAGCAGCTGCGGGGCATACGCGAACTTCTTGCGGCGCGTCTCGCCGGTCTCCTCGTCGCGCTCGGCCACCGGAGCCGCGGCCTCTTCCTTGAGGTAGGCGAGGCGGCGGGTGAGCACCTGGTAGATCGAGTCGGTGTCGTCGGTGGTCTCTGCGATCGAGAAGCGGCGGTACTGGTCTTTGCGCGGCAGGCCGTCTTCCATGACGACCATCGACGCCACGACGTTCGTGCCCTGCAGGTGCGAGACGTCGTAGCACTCGATGCGCAGCGGCGCCTCGGCCATGCCGAGTGCTTCCTGGATGACGTTGAGGGCCTGCGACCTGCTCGTGAAGTCGGCGCTGCGGCGGGTCTTGTAGAGCGCGAGCGCGTTCTTCGCGTTGATCGCCGCGGTCTGGGCGAGCTGGGCCTTGTCGCCGCGCTGGGCGGTGCGCAGGGCGACCGCTCCCCCGCGGCTCGCGCCGTCGACCTCGGCGCGGCGGGCGGTGAGCCACTGCTCGAGCGCCACGCTGTCGTCGGGCACCTCGGGCACGATGACCTCGCGCGGCGGCGCGAAATCGCCGTCGTAAGCGTTCTGCAGCACCGTCTCGACGAGCTCGCCGAGCTCGAGGTCGAGCTCTTTGTCGACGACCCAGCTGCGGGTTCCGCGGATGCGGCCGCCGCGCACGATGAACTGCTGCACCGCGGCGGCGAGCTCGTCGTGGGCGATGGCGAAGACGTCGATGTCGACGTTGTCGGAGAGGACGACGGCCGTCTTCTCCATCACGGCGGTCAGTGCCTGGATGCGGTCTCGGTAGCGGGCGGCTGCTTCGAAGTTGAGCTCGGCCGAGGCATCCGCCATGGCCTTGCTCAGTGTGCGCAGATAGCGCTGGTCGCTTCCCGACATGAAGTCGACGAACTCGTTCGCGAGCTCGCGGTGCTCTTCGCGGGTGATGCGCCCGACGCAGGGCGCAGCGCACTTGCCGATGTCGGCGAGCAGGCACGGGCGCCCGGTCTGCTCGGCGCGCCGGAAGACGCCGTCGGAGCACGAGCGCATCGGGAACGCCTTGAGCATCAGGTCGAGCGTCTCGCGGATGGCCCACACCTTCGTGTACGGCCCGAAATAGCGGCTCGTCTTGTCTTTGCGATTGCGGGTGACGAGCGCGCGCGGGACGTTCTCGCCGAGCGTGACGGCGAGATACGGGTAGGTCTTGTCATCTTTGAAGACGACGTTGAAGGGCGGGTTGAACTCCTTGATCCACGTGTATTCGAGCTGCAGGGCTTCGAACTCATTGCCGACGACCGTCCACTCGACGCTCGCCGCGGTGGTGACCATGCGGCGGGTGCGCTCGTGCAGGTTGCGCAGCGGCTGGAAGTAGTTCGAGAGCCTCGCGCGCAGGTTCTTCGCCTTGCCGACGTAGAGCACGCGCCGAGCGGGGTCGCGGAAGCGGTACACACCCGGGGCGGTCGGGATCTCGCCGGTCTTCGGCTTGTACGGCACGGTCTGGCTCGGTGCCCGGCCGACCGCCGCGCCCCCGTTGGTGATCGAGGAAGACACAGTCAGGCGGATGCCTTCGCGAGCGCCTGCTCGTCGAGCCCGAGGATCTCGCGCAGGAAGTAGCCCGTGTGGCTGCCTTCCACACGTGCGACCTCCTCAGGCGTGCCCGTCGCGATCACCTGGCCGCCGCCCGCGCCGCCCTCGGGGCCGAGGTCGATGAGGTAGTCGGCGCTCTTGATGACGTCGAGGTTGTGCTCGATGACGATGACCGTGTTCCCCTTCTCGACCAGGCTGTCGAGCACGAGCAGAAGCTTGCGCACGTCTTCGAAGTGCAGACCGGTGGTCGGCTCGTCGAGCACGTAGACGCTGCGGCCGTTGGTGCGGCGCTGCAGCTCGGTGGCGAGCTTGACGCGCTGCGCCTCGCCGCCCGAGAGCGTCGTCGCGGACTGGCCGAGTCGCACGTAGCCGAGGCCCACGTCGACCAGGGTCTTGAGGAAGCGGTGGATCGAGCTGATCGGCTCGAAGAACTCGGCGGCCTCGGCGATCGGCATGTCGAGCACCTCGGCGATGTTCTTGCCCTTGTAGTGCACCTGCAGGGTGTCGCGGTTGTAGCGCGCGCCGTGGCACACCTCGCAGTCGACGTAGACGTCGGGCAGGAAGTTCATCTCGATCTTGATCGTGCCGTCGCCCTGGCAGTTCTCGCAGCGGCCGCCCTTGACGTTGAAGCTGAAGCGGCCGGGCTGATAGCCCCGTGACTTCGCCTCGACCGTCTCGCTGAACAGCGTGCGGATCTTGTCGAACACGCCGGTGTAGGTCGCCGGGTTCGACCGGGGGGTGCGGCCGATGGGCGCCTGGTCGACGTGAACCACCTTGTCGAGGTTGTCGACGCCGGTCACGCGCGTGTGCTTGGCGGCGACCTTGCGAGCGCCGTTGAGGCGCTGGGCGAGGACGCGGTAGAGGATGTCGTTGACCAGCGTCGACTTGCCGGAGCCCGACACCCCCGTGACCGCCGTGAAGACACCGAGCGGGAACTCGACCGTCAGGTCTTTGAGGTTGTTCGCGTTGGCGCCGACGACCTGAAGCATCCGCTTCTTGTCGACCTTGCGGCGTTTCTTCGGCACCGCGATCGCCTTGCGGCCGGCGAGATAGTCGCCGGTGAGCGAGTCCTTGTTGGCGACGAGCTCGTCGTAGGTGCCCGAGTGCACGACCTTGCCGCCGCCTTCACCGGCGCCCGGGCCGATGTCGACGACCCAGTCGGCGGTGCGGATGGTGTCTTCGTCGTGCTCGACGACGATCAGCGTGTTGCCGAGGTCGCGCAGCGCAACGAGCGTGTCGATGAGTCGGCGGTTGTCGCGCTGGTGCAGGCCGATCGACGGCTCGTCGAGCACATAGAGCACGCCCGTCAGGCCCGACCCGATCTGCGTCGCGAGGCGGATCCGCTGCGCCTCGCCGCCCGACAGCGTGCCCGCGGCGCGGGCCATGTTCAGGTAGCCGAGACCGACCTGGATGAGGAAGTCGAGTCGCAGCTTGATCTCGCGCAGCACCTGCGCGGCGATCGTCGCCTCGCGGTCGGTGAGCTTGAGCTTGTTCATGAACTCGCGGGCGTCGGTGAGGCTGAGCTCGGCGACGTCGGCGATCGAGTGCTCGTGCACCAGCACGGCCAGCACCTCTGGCTTGAGGCGCTTGCCGTCGCAGACGGGGCAGGGCACCTCGCGCAGGTATTCGGCCCAGCGCTGGCGCTGCGTGTCGGTCTCGGCCTGCGCGTATTGGCGCTCGATGTAGGGGACGACGCCCTCGAAGCCCGAGGTGTAGCTCATCTCGCGCCCGAAGCGGTTGCGCCAGCGGACCTTCACCTCGAAGTTCTCGCCGTGCATGACCGCAGTGCGCACGCGCTCGGGCAGCTTGTTCCACGGGGTGTCGAGGTCGAAGTCGAGGTCGCGGGCGAGACCCGCGAGCAGCTTCTCGTAGTACTGGTAGAGGCTCTTGCCCTGGCTGGTCCACGGGATGATGACGCCCTCGGCAAGGCTCAGCTCGGGGTCGCCCAGCAGCAGCTCGTCGTCGACGGCCATGCGCACTCCGAGGCCGGAGCACTCGGGGCACGCGCCGAACGGGGCGTTGAACGAGAACGTGCGCGGCTCGATCTCGGTGAGCTGAATGGGATGCCCGTTCGGGCACGCCAGCTTCTCGCTGAAGGTCACCCACGCATCGGGTGAGTCGGCCGGCTCGTCGACGAAGTTCACGTCGACGAGGCCGTCAGTGAGGCCGAGGGCGGTCTCGATCGAGTCGGTGAGGCGGCCGAGGATCTCGGGGCCGGCGACGAGCCGGTCGACGATCACCGAGATGTCGTGCTTGTAGGACTTCTTGAGCGTCGGCGGCTCGGTCAGCGAGTGCTGCTCGCCGTCGACGAGCACGCGGGCGAAGCCCTTCGCTGCGAGCTCTTTGAAGAGGTCAACGAACTCGCCCTTCTTCTGCTTCACGACGGGGGCGAGCACCTGGTAGCGGGTGCGCTCGTCGAGCTCCATCAGCTGGTCGGCGATCTGCTGCACGGTCTGGCGCTGGATCTTCTCGCCGCAGACGGGACAGTGGGCGACACCGATGCGCGCCCAGAGCAGGCGCATGTAGTCGTAGATCTCGGTGATGGTGCCGACGGTCGAACGCGGGTTGCGGTTCGTGGACTTTTGATCGATCGACACCGCCGGGCTCAGGCCCTCGATGAAGTCGACGTCGGGACGGTCGACCTGGCCGAGGAACTGGCGGGCGTAGGCCGACAGCGACTCGACGTAGCGGCGCTGGCCCTCGGCGAAGATGGTGTCGAACGCGAGCGAGGACTTGCCGGAGCCGGACAGGCCGGTGAACACGACGAGCGCGTCGCGCGGGATCTCGAGGTCGACGTTGTGCAGGTTGTGCACGCGCGCGCCGCGCACGCTGAGCTTGGCTCGCGAGTCGACCGGGTGCACGTGCCCGAACGCCGCGGAAGTAGTTGGGGACGTCACCTTTCGAGTCTAGATTCGACCACCGACATTGCGCTTTGAGCCCGGCATGTGTGCTCGCCGGCTCCAGGCAGAGTTCTCCGTCATGCGCTGGCTGCCTCTCGGCGTAGTTGGGTTTGGATTCCCGCTTTGGAGTGCAGGCGGATGGGGTCGCGCCCGGGCCACAGCAGCCAGTATTCGGATCCGCGTCGTTCAACTCGTGCTCCGTGGTTGTGGAGCATCAGGTGATGTCGCTTGCAGAACAGGGCGCCGTCGCGGGTTTCAGTCTTGTGATGCGCAGAATGCTCGCCCCATGGGTTGAGGTGGTGGGCTTCCGTGGCCTCTGGTGGCATGAGGCAGTCGGGCCACAGGCACCCGCCGTCGCGTTTGGCCAGGGCGCGCCGCTGGCGGCGGGTGAACAGGCGCTGGTCTTTGCCGACGTCGATGGCCTGGCCGGTCTCGTCGAACAGGATCGGGGTGAACCCGTTCCCGCAGAGCATGCGCAGTGCGTCCGTGGCGGTGATCGGGGACTCGGACCCGTCGATCCACGCGATGCCCTGGTCGGGGCCGGCGCAAGCCAGCCCGAAGGCGGTGCCGGGGCAGCTGCTGTGGTCGCCGGCGGCGTGCAGGGCCAGGATGTTCTGCGCCTTGCGCGCCTTCTGCAGCTCTTTCGTGGTCACCGCGATGGTCACCTGGGGGCGGTGGCGGGCCAGCAGCACGTTGCTCTCGGCCTGGCCGCCGCATTCGACCAGGTCCACGAGCGTGTCGGCCTGCAGCTGCTCGGTGGTGCGCGGGTCCTCGCCGAGTTCGCGGGCGCGTTCGATCGCTGCCTGGTCGCGGAAGCGCGGGCCGCCCAGCCGTGGGGAGAGCATCGTACGGATGGGGCCGTAGAAGCGGGCGTCGGATTCCGGGTCGAGGTCGATGTCGTAGTGCACCATGCCGTTTCGGCGCACGACGCGTGTGAACGACCGCTGCTGTTTGCGCTGCTCGGCCTCACGGGAGGCCGCCAGCGTGTCCAGCGACGCCCGGATGCGCTTGGCGGCGCGGCCGAGGTCTTCCGGGGTCCAGTGCCCCGACCAGCTGTCGCCGATCAGCTCCAGCGCCGCCCGGCGCCACTCCGCCGTCAGCTCGGGAAGGCGCGGGGCGCCCAGCTCGCGCCGGAGCGCGTCGCCCTGGGCGGCGCTCAGCCACCAGTTGCGCACCGCGACGCCGATCGGCGCATCCCACCCGCCGGGCAGCGCGCTCAGCAGCGCAAGCGACCGCTCCCCCGCCGCCACCGACTCGTCACCTGCCTCATGCACCGGCGCTACGGCCTGCGCCGTCTCCAAAAGATCACCGACCCTGATCAGCCGGGCCGCCTCATCACGGCTCACCCCGGTCAGGTTCTGCACCAACCCGAGACCGTCTTTGAAGCCGCGCTGCTGCGCCAGCCCCTCGGTGCCTAGCTCCCGCGCGGACTTGCGGATGATGTCGGCGGCCAGCAGTGCAATGGTCGTGCCGACACGAGCACGGATGCCGCCCAGAACCTGCGTCGCCCGCGCCTCCTCATCGGGCGACAAAACTGCCAGGTCATCGGCACACGGCAACGCCCCGGCGACCATGGCGGCCAGCCGGTCCAGCGAATCCAGCACCGAAGACATGCCACAAGGCTAGAACGCACCCCCGACATTCAAGGCCGGACAGCCGAATGTGTGTACAACTCGTCGCGTCGCCGCCTGTGCACGGCAAGACCCACAGAACGAGAGCTTCGGGCATCCGAGGGCAGGATGCTCGGCACCGGTCATCCGCCCTCCGCTGCGAGGCGCCGTGCGGTCTCCAGCCTGCTCGCGCGATGCACGACCCCCCCGCCAATGCATGCGCTCGACGAAGCATCCATGCCATAATCAACCGTTCCCGCGGATCACCCGCCATGCCAGGGAACAGGCAGAAGGATCAGGAATGACGGACAGCACCGGTTTCGCGACCACTCGCTGACACCGCTGCCTGCCCGCTCTTCGAAAGCACCGAGGCTCCGCCGTGTCGGCGTTCATCTTCGACACGAACCGGAGCCTTTTCCATGCCTTCTTCGCCCTCCGTCGTCCTGAACGACCTCACCTTCGCCTGGCCTGACGGCGAAACCGCCATCGACGGACTCACCGGCACCTTCGGCCGCGGCCGCACCGGCCTCATCGGTGCGAACGGCGCCGGAAAGTCCACGCTGCTGCGCTTGATCGCGGGCCGTCTCACGCCAACGCGCGGCACCGTGAGCATCACGGGAACGGTCGACTATCTGCCGCAGCATTTGACGCTCGATGCGGATGCCACGCTGGCCGACCTGCTCGGGGTGCGCGCCGTCGTCGACGCCGTGCGCGCCGTCACGCAGGGCGACCCCGACCCGGCGAACTTCGACCTCATCGGCACCGACGGCTGGGATGTCGAAGAGCGCGCCGCAGCGGAGCTCGCCGCGGCCGGCCTGCCCAGCGACCTCGACCGCCGTGTCGACGAGCTCTCCGGCGGCGAGGCGATGCTCGCCGGAGTCGTCGGCGTGCGGCTGCGCGGGGCATCCGTCGCCCTGCTCGACGAACCCACCAACAACCTCGACGGCGACGCGCGCGAGCGCCTCTACGACCTCGTGCGCGCATGGCGCGGCGCGCTCATCGTCGTCAGCCACGACACGGCGCTGCTCGAGCTGATGGATGACACGGCCGAGCTGCGCGGTGGCGGGTTGACCGTCTTCGGCGGCCCGTTCAGCGCCTACCGCGCCTGGCTCGAGGAACAGCAGGCGGCGGCGCGACAGGCGCTGGTCACCGCGAAGCAGAAGCTGCGGGCCGAGCAGCGCGACCGCATCAGGGCAGAGGCCAAGGTCGCGCGCAGCGCCGCAGACGGGCGCAAGAAGCGCGCAAACGGCGACTTCGGCAAGGCGATGTTCGACGCGATGAAGAACTCGGGCGAGAAGTCCGGTGCCAAGATCCGTGGGCTGCACGCGGGGCGGGAAGCCGAGGCGAAGGCCGCGGTCGAAGCCGCCGATCTGCTGGTGCGCGACGACGACCGCATCAGCGTCGATCTGCCGGACCCCGGCGTCGCCCGTGGCCGCCGAATCGCCGCGCTTCCGAGCAGCGATGGCCGCGACTACGTGCTACAGGGACCCGAGCGCGTCGCGCTCACCGGACCGAACGGCGTCGGCAAGACGACGATGCTCGAGCGGCTGGTCGGAGGCGAGGGCCTGCTCACCGAGCGCGTCGCGTATCTGCCCCAGCGCATCGACACCCTCGATGAGCACGCCACGGTGCTCGCGAACGTCGCACAGGCTGCGCCGAACACGACGACCGGCGAGCTGCGCAATCGCCTCGCGCGCTTCCTGATCCGCGGCGACGCCGTCGACCGCCCCGTCTCGAGCCTCTCGGGCGGCGAGCGGTTCCGCGTGGGCCTCGCGCGGCTGCTGCTCGCCGACCCACCCGCGCAGCTGCTCGTACTCGACGAGCCGACCAACAACCTCGATCTCGACTCGATCGACCGTCTGGTCGAGGCGCTCACCGCCTACCGCGGCGCGCTGCTCGTCGTGAGCCATGACCGGGGATTCCTGGAGCGGCTGAACCTCGACGTGGAGCTGCGGCTCGAGGCATCCGGTCGCCTCTCACAGCGAGCGACGTGAGCGGCACCGGCAGCGCTCAGTGCAGCGCCGCGGCGAGCTCGCCTGCGGTGAGCGGGCGGAAGGCGTAGACGAGGCGGATCGCACGGGGGTCGGGGTTGCCTGCATCCGGCCCCCGGTGCACCGGCGTCATGCCGAGCTTCTCAGCGACGGCCTTCGACGCGAGGTTGTGCTCGAGCAGGTAGGCGACCACAGGCAGCTCGGGCCGCAGCCGCTCGGCGCGCTCGATGGCGCGTCGGCTGAGCTCGGTGGCGAATCCCCTGCCCTGCGACGCGGGCGCGAGGCGATAGCCGAGGTTCCAGACACCGCCGGGCAGCACGGAGCAGCCGCCGTAGCCGATGATCGCGTCGCTGCCGCGCTCGCGGACGACCCAGGTGTCGAGGCCGACAGCCCGCCAGCCGAGCATCCAGCCGCGCACGCGCGCCGCCGTCTGCGCCGGCTCGGTCGGGCGCAGGCTCGGGAAGTGCTGCCAGACGCGCGGGTCGCTGAGGATCTCGTGCAGCTGCTCCACATCGTCGAGCGTCGGCCGAAAGAGGTCGAGGCGGTCGGTCGCGTCCTCTGGTTCGGTCGGCACGCGGCCAGCCTACGGGCGGCCTCGCGGTGTCACTCCGTGCGCCTGAACAGCCGCAGGAACAGCAGCGCGCCCAGCCCGAGCAGCGCGAGCGCGGCGACCAGCGTGGCCGGCGCCCACGTCGGGTGCGAGCGGCCGCGCTCCCACAGCGTGAGTGCCAGCAGCAACTCGCTCGTCAGGGCGATCACGCAGGCAACGATCAGGGGCCGCCTGAAGATGCGCAGCTCGACACGCGCCCGCACGGGCGTGATCGCGGCGCGGCTCGCGAGAACGTGCGCGAGCACGACAGCGGCGAGCACGGCATACGGATGCCACGTGCCGGCCCCCGCGGGCTGAGTGAGCTCGGACAGCGCAAGGCTCAGCATCGCCGCCCACGCCAGCTGCACCCACGGCGATGCGGCGGCAAGCGCGCCGAGCGACATCGCGAGCCAGCCCCACGCGTCGCCCGCATGCAGCGCACCCGCAGCGATCAGCACCACGCCGAGCGCGACCCTGATCGCCCACGCCGGAACCTCGACGCCCGCGCCGGCCAGCACCCGGCTCATCGCGACACCGCCAGTGACGGATGCCTCGGCCGCGCGAGCGCCAGCAGAGCGGCGTCCCGCTCGGGGTCATCGACCGTGAGACCCCACGGAAGCACGTCGACGCCGCCGCGTCGCAGCGCCGCAAGGCGGTTCTCGCGGTCCATCATCAGCAGCCGGTGCGCGATGCGGCGCGACGGTGTCAGGGCGCCGAGGTTCGCAGGCGGCAGGACGTCGATTGCGATCACTCGGTGGCCGGCAGCCGCGAACTGCAGCGCCGACGCCGCAGGATGGTCGTCGAGGAACGTCGAGAGCAGGAATACCCCGGAGCCCGGCGTCACGAGAGGCGGTCGGCGGGTGAGGCGCGTCGCGCCCGAAGCATCCGTTGCCGCGATCGCCCGCAGCACGCGGTCGAGGTGTCGGCTGCCGGCGCCCGGTCGTGCGGTGCGACCGGGCACTGCGAGATCGGCGAGGGCGACCCGGTCGCCCTGGCGCACATAGCCGGCGGCGATCGCCGACGCAGCCGAGCGAGCGATGTCCAGCGATGTCGTGCCGCTCTCGGTGGGGTCGAAGACCGCCCAGGTGTCGACGTTCTCGCCGAGGTCGTCTGCGCTGTCGAGGACGATGAAGATCGTCGCGTCGGCCTGAGCGCGGGTGCGGCGCACGTACAGCTCACTCGGGTCGCGGGCGAGGCGCGCGGTCGCCTTCCAGTCGATGCGGCGCAGCCGGTCGCCCGGGCGGAAGCGATCGATGTCATGGAAGTCGCCACCGTCGCCGGGGCGCGAGGAGTCGTGCGACCCCGTCAGCCCGGTGAGCCGCAGCGGCAGCGGAAGTGCGGCGATCGGGGTGAATGCGGGCGCCAGGGTGCGGTCGACACCGATCGGCGCCGACACATCGGTGATCAGAGCGGCGCCGTCGGCGACCTGCCGCCAGTCGACCGAGACGATGCGCTGCGGGCCGGAGTGCGGGGCGGGCACGCGGCCGCGCACGTCGATCGGCCGGCTCGGCGCCGCTGCGAGCATGTGCACCCGTGGCCGCACCCCCAACTCAAGGATGCGCAGCTGCACCGCCTCGATACCGGGCGCCGTGTCGAACCGCACGCGATAGCCGATGCCCCGGTCGCTTGCGGTGCGATCCGCCGTCAACACGGCGCCTGCGGGGGCAGCCAGCGAAGCATCCGTCGCCTGCAGCTCATCGGCCGCACGCGGCCGGCGATCCCACGCCCACGCGGCCAGCGCGAGCAGCGGCAGACCCATGACGACGACGTCGGCGTGGCCGGCGACGACGCCGGCGGCACCGGTGAGGAATCCGACGACGATCGCGCCGGTCTGCGCGACGGTGAGCCGCCAGCGCGGAGGCGGCGTAGGGCGCGGCTCGCTCATGCCGAGGCGGTGCCGGCCGCGCTCGCGGAGCTCGCGGCGCCCGCGCCTGCTGCACCCACCGCCGGCGGCCCGGCCACGACGCTCACCAGCTCGGTGACGACGTCGCGCGGGTTGACGCCGGTCGCCCAGGCCTGCGCCGTGAGCGACAGGCGGTGCGCGAGCACGGGCACCGCGACGGCCTTCACGTCGTCGGGCGTCACGTAGTCGCGGCCGGCGATCACCGCGCGGGCGCGCGCGACCAGCATCAGGCCCTGCGACCCACGCGGCGACGCGCCGACCTGCACCGAGGCGTGCCCACGGGTCGCGATCGCGAGGTCGACGCAGTATGTCGCGATGTCGGGGTCGACGTGCACGCTCTCGACCCCGGCCTGCATCGCCGCGAGCGTCTCGGCGCTCACGACCGGCTCGACGGTCGCGACTTCGTGGCGGCGGTCGACGCGCGCGAGCAGCACCTGCCGCTCGCCGTCGCGCCCCGGGTAGCCCACCGCCAGCCGCACCATGAAGCGGTCGAGCTGCGCCTCGGGCAGCTGGTACGTGCCCTCGAACTCGATCGGGTTGCTGGTCGCGACGACGTGGAACGGCTTCGGCAGCGGGAAGCTGCGGCCCTCGACCGTGACCTGGCCCTCGGCCATCGCCTCGAGCAGGGCCGACTGGGTCTTCGGGGAGGTGCGGTTGATCTCGTCGGCGAGGAACAGCCCCGTGAACACCGGCCCTTCGCGGAACACGAATTCGCCCGTGCTCGGCTGATAGACATACGAGCCGGTGATGTCGGACGGCAGCAGGTCGGGCGTGCACTGCAGGCGGCGGAAGCCGAGCCCGAGTGCCGAGGCGATGCTGCGCGCGGCGAGTGTCTTGCCGAGGCCGGGCACATCTTCGAACAGCACGTGGCCGCCGGCCAGGATCGTCGCGAGTGCCGTCGTGAGCGGTTCGCGCATGCCGACCACGACGCTGCCGACGCGGTCGAGCACCTCGTTCGCGAGCCGTGAGATCTCAGAAACGGGCAGGGCGTTCTCGGTCATCCGTTACTCCTTCGTACGGTGGTGCGGTCGAGGGCGTCGAGCGCATCGAGACACGCCAGAAGCGCGTCCTGAGCGGGCATGTTCGCCAGATTACTGTGCAGGGTCGCGTAGGCGGGCTCGCCGATCAGAGCGGCGATGCGGTCGTGATCGGATGCCTGGTCGACGTTCTGCGCGCTGACTGCTCAGTGCCGTGCCGCGCGCTGACTGCTCAGTGCCGTGCCGCGCCGGGCAGCCCAACCCGATCGAGCGCGTCGAGGCTCGCCAGCAGCGCGGCCTGGCTGGGCATGTGCGCCACGTCGCTGTGCAGGGTCGCGTAGGCGCGCCGGCCGATGAGCGCCTCGATTGCGGGGCGATCGGATGCCGCATCCAGATCGAGCCCGCGCTGTGCCAGGCGATCGCGCGCCACACCCCTGACGCGCTCGAGCGCACGCGGCTGGATGTGGCCCCGCAGGTCGGCGACGGCCCACCCGAGCACCTGCACGTCGTCGCGCGCCCCGCGACCGCGTTCCCCGGTGAGCTTGCCCCAGATCGGTTCTTCGAGGCTCGGGTGGCCGCGCCAGAGCGCGATCGCCGCAGCGGCAACGAGGCCGGTCGCGACCGCCCACCACCCCGGGGCGCCGACGAACCAGAGCACCACCCCGGCGATCACGCCGAGGGCGACCGACGGCGCAAGCACACGAAGGCTCAGCAGCTTCTTCACCGCCGCGACCTCAGGATCGGCTCGTGCCACGAGCTCAGCATGCGCTCGACGGCGGTGCGCGCCGCGCGCACGTCGGCCGCGGTGATCTCGTGCGCGCCGAAGCGCACCGCCTGATACACGTCGACGAGCTGCTGCGCCGCGGCGGCGTCGGCCTGCACGCGGGTGATCACGCGCCGGGTGAACTCGGTGGGCGTCTCGGCGGCGCGCCGCTCGACCCCGGAGTCCTCGGCGGCCGACTGCAGCCCCAGCCACGCCTTCACGATCGCGTCAGCCGGCTCGCGCTGCTCGTCGAGCACGTCGAGTGCGAGTCTCAGACCGCGGTGCACGATCGGCGCGTCGGGTTCGCCTTCGTCGTCGGGCCCGGCGTCGGCCGTCAGAGCGGGTGGCTCGAGCTCAGTCTGGCTCAGTGCCGGCGGCAGTCCCCTGCCACGGCGCGTGCGCAGCACCGCCCGCAGCACGAGCCAGAACGCCACGGCAGCGGCCGCCGCGATCACCACGAGCAGGATCAGCGGCCAGCTCGACGACATGCCGCCGTGGTGCGGCGGCATCGGCGGTAGCGACGGCGCCTGGAAGTCATGGTGCGGAAGCGCGCCGCCGAAGAGCCCGAGTCGCCACCGCTGGGGCCCGAAGCGCGGCACTCCCGCCAGAGCCACCCCGGCGAGCACGACGACGCCCAGCGCGCCGACGCCGATCAGGGCGCCGTGGCGCGGCCGCGGCCGGGCGCTCAGGCGTGCCCCGCTTTCTCCATCTGGCGCAGCTCCTTCTTGAGATCGGAGAGCTCGTCGCGCAGCCGCGCGGCCAGCTCGAACTTCAGCTCGGCCGCTGCCTCGAGCATCTGGGCGTTCAGATCGGCGATGAGCGTCTCGAGCTCGGTCGCGCCCTGCGCCGCGATGCCGACCCGCTGCGACTTGCCCTTGCCCGGTTTGCCGGGCTTGCCGCCATCGCGCTCAGCCAGCATCTTCGCGGTGTCGGCTTCTTCGCGGGCGAGCGCATCCGTGATGTCGGCGATGCGCTTCCGCAGCGGCTGCGGGTCGATGCCGTGCTCGCGGTTGTAGGCGATCTGGATGTCGCGGCGGCGGTCGGTCTCTTCGATGGCCGACTTCATCGAGTCGGTGATCGTGTCTGCATACATGTGGACTTCGCCCGACACATTGCGCGCCGCGCGGCCGATCGTCTGGATGAGCGAGGTGCCCGAGCGCAGGAAGCCCTCTTTGTCGGCATCGAGGATCGCGACGAGCGACACCTCGGGCAGGTCGAGACCCTCGCGCAGCAGGTTGATGCCGACGAGCACGTCGAAGACGCCTTGGCGCAGCTCGGTCAGCAGCTCGACCCGGCGCAGCGTGTCGACGTCGGAGTGCAGATAGCGCACCCGGACGCCGGCTTCCGTGAGGAAGTCGGTCAGCTCTTCCGCCATCTTCTTCGTCAGCGTGGTGACGAGAACCCGCTCATCGCGCTCGGTGCGGGTCTTGATCTCTTCGAGCAGGTCGTCGATCTGGCCCTTCGTCGGCTTGACGACGACCTTCGGGTCGACGAGGCCGGTGGGGCGGATGATCTGCTCGACGATGCCGTCGGCGACCCCGAGCTCGTAGCGGCCGGGCGTCGCAGAGAGGTACACCGTCTGGCCGACGCGGCTCTTGAACTCGTCCCACGTGAGCGGCCGGTTGTCGAGCGCGCTCGGCAGACGGAAGCCGTGCTCGACGAGCGTGCGCTTGCGGCTCGCATCGCCCTCGTACATCGCGCCGATCTGCGGCACAGTCTGGTGCGACTCGTCGATCACGACGAGGAAGTCGTCGGGGAAGTAGTCGAGCAGGCAGGTCGGCGGCTCGCCCGGCTTGCGCCCGTCGAGGTGCCGCGAGTAGTTCTCGATGCCCGAGCAGAAGCCGATCTGCTCGAGCATCTCGAGATCGAAGGTGGTGCGCATGCGCAGCCGCTGCGCCTCGAGCAGCTTGCCCTGCCGCTCGAGCTCTTCGAGCCGCTCTGCCAGCTCTTCCTTGATCGTGCCGATCGCGCGGTGCACCGCCGCCTGGCTCGCCGCGTATTGCGTGGCGGGAGCGATCGAGACGGATTCCACCCGCTGCAGCACCTGGCCGGTGAGCGGCTGGATGATCGAGATCGCCTCGACCTCGTCGCCGAACAGCTCGATGCGTACCGCGTTCTCGTCGTAGATCGGGATGATCTCGATCGTGTCGCCGCGCACCCGGAACTTCCCGCGCGAGAAGTCGATGTCGTTGCGCTCGTACTGTGCGTCGACGAAGGTGCGGATCAGGCGGTCGCGCCCGACCGTGTCGCCGACCTGCAGCACCGTCATCGCGCCGATGTACTCGTCGACGGCGCCCAGGCCGTAGATGCACGAGACCGTCGAGACGACGACCACGTCACGCCGCGACAGCAGCGCATTCGTCGTCGAGTGCCGCAGCCGCTCGACCTCGGCGTTCACCGACGAGTCCTTCTCGATGAAGGTGTCTGTCTGCGGAACGTAGGCCTCAGGCTGGTAGTAGTCGTAGTACGAGACGAAGTACTCGACGGCGTTGTTCGGCATGAGCTCGCGGAACTCATTCGCCAGCTGCGCGGCCAGCGTCTTGTTGTGCGCGAGCACCAGTGTCGGCCGCTGCACCTGCTCGATCAGCCAGGCGGTGGTCGCCGACTTTCCCGTTCCCGTGGCGCCGAGCAGCACGATGTCGGTCTCACCGGCGTTGATTCGTGCGGCGAGTTCCTGGATCGCCTGCGGCTGGTCACCGCTCGGCGAGTACTCGCTGACGACCTCGAACGGGCGCACAGCACGGGTGGGTTGAACCATGCAATCAGTCTAGGAAGCACGTACGACATTCGTCCGGGCCGTTCGCTCCCCGCCCAACTCAACGGCGACGCCGCGTCCCCGGAACCGCGCATCGTGCGTCACGAGCACCTGGGTCTTCTCGCGCAGCGCCACCGCCAGATCGGCGATCAGCGCCTCGGCCGCCTCGTCGTCGAGGTGCGCCGTGGGCTCGTCGAGCAGCACCACATCGGCGGAGGCCAGCACCGTGCGCGCCACGGCGACCCGCTGCCGCTGCCCACCCGAGAGGAACGCACCGCCCTGCCCGATCGGCGTGTCGAGCCCGAGCGGCAGCGCGGCGAGCAGGGGCCCGAGCCCCACGCTCTCCAAAGCGCCGACGAGCTCGGCATCCGTCGCCTGCTCGTCGCGGCCACGCGCGAGCTGCAGGTTCCCGCGCAGCGTCGAGTCGAACAGGTGACCCTCTTGCGGGCACCACGCGACACGGCGGCGCAGCGCATCGGCGTCGAGCGCCGAGGCGTCGGCACCGTCCAGCGAATATCGCCCGGCGGTCGGCGCGAGATAGCGCAGCAGCACGCCGAGCAGCGTCGTCTTCCCGCTGCCGGACGGCCCCGTGACGACGAGCGTCTCCCCCGCGCTCGCCGCCGCCGACACGTGGCTGAACACGTCGTGCGGCGCGCGCGGGTAGCGGTAGGCGACATCAGCGAGACGGATGCTTCGCACGGGCCCCACCGGAAGGCCCGGTTCCTCGCGCGCAGCCTCATCGGCGGCCGCCGTCACCGGCGCGATGCGACGCAGCACCTGGGCGAGCTCCGGCCACCGCTGCGCCGCGCCGATGGCCTCGAGCACGGGCTCGATCAGCGCCAGCGGCGTCAGGACGAAGACGGCGATCAGCGGCACCGGCAGCGCGGCGACGGCATGAGCATGCTGGCCGAGCAGCAGCATCCCCATCGCGGTGGCGGCGCACACGAAGACAGCGAGCGCGGCGCCGGCCCCCAGCGCGCTGGCGGAGCGCTTGGCGGATGCCGCGGCCCGCGCATCGAGTCGGGAGACCGCCGCCAGCTCACCGGCAGCCGCGCCGTTGGCGG
Source organism: Gryllotalpicola daejeonensis (assembly GCF_039538145.1). NCBI lineage: Bacteria > Bacillati > Actinomycetota > Actinomycetes > Micrococcales > Microbacteriaceae > Gryllotalpicola > Gryllotalpicola daejeonensis. The sequence goes on from NZ_BAABBV010000001.1 coordinate 334,653, forward strand.
CGAGGTCGTCACGGGCGGCGAGCACGGCCGCGACCCGGCGCACGATCGCCGAGCGATCGCGGTCGCGGCCGCGGGATGCCCGGGCGTCGGCGGCGACGGCCACCAGCGCTCCCCCGCCGAGCGCGACGATGCAGCAGGCGAGCAGCAGCATGCCGGCGGGGGCCCAGAGGATCCAGAGCGCGACGACCGCCGCCGTCAGCGCGACGACTCCCGAGGCGAGCGGCACGACGACGCGCGGCGCGAGGTCGCGCACCCGGTCGCCGTCGCCGATCAGCCGGTCGAGCGTGTTCGCGGCCGTGAGCTCGACGCGGCCGGCCGGGCCCTGCGCGGCGAGTCCGCGCCAGAGCCGCATGCGCAGCTCGGTGAGCGCGCCGAAGACGGCGTCATGGGTGATGAGCCGTTCGGCATATCTCAGCGCCGCCCGACCGAGTCCGAAGAAGCGCACCCCGACGATCGCCACCTCGAGGAACAGGATCGGCGGGTGCTCTGCGGCCCGCACGATGAGCCACCCCGAGAGCGCGGTGAGCGCCGTGGCGAACAGCGCCGCGAGCGTGCCGAGGCCGATGGCGCCGAGCAGCCGCGAACGGGTCGGCCCGAGCACCCGCGCGAGCTCGCGGAAGGCGAGCCAGCGTGCGCTCGAATCGGCGTCTCCCCCTGTCGTGGAAAGAGCGGCGCCCGGGGCATCGTCACCCCGCTCTTCTGACGATTGCGCGGCGGCCCAGCTCTGCCGATCATCAGAGAGGCTGCCGTCGGAGTCGGCACGGGGCGCCGTGGTGACGACCGGGCCATCGCTCGACGCGCCGACGCCCGAACCGACCGACACCACCCGATCGGCGAGCTCACGCACGGCCGCGTCGTGCGAGGCGACCACGACGGCGACCCCGCGCCCCGCCAACGCGGCGATCTCGCCCCGCACCACGGCGGCGGATTCCTCGTCGAGGTGCGCGGTCGGCTCGTCGAGCAGCACGACCCGCACCCCCGCGTCAACGCGGGCGAGCACCCGCGCGAACGCCAGACGGCGCTGCTCGCCGGGCGACATCCGTGCGGGGTCGGCGTCGGGAAGGCCGAGTCGTTCGAGCAGGGCGCGGGCCGAGGCATCCGTCGCCCCATATGCCAGCAACTCCTCGAGCGCGCCCGCCCGCGCGAATTGCGGATGCTGCGGCAGCCACGCGACCTCGCTCGGTGCGGCGACGGTCCCCGCGGCCCGCGCGCCCCCGGCCAGCTGCGCCCCGCGGCCCGCGAGCACGCGCAGGACGGTGGACTTCCCGGCCCCGCTCGCCCCGTCGAGCGCGACGACCTCGCCCGGCCGCACGTCGAACGACAGCCCGGTCACCGCGTCAGCCGCGCGCCCGGCGTGTCGCACGGTGAGCGCGCGCACAGCGAGACCGGATGCCGCGACCGACCGCTCGAGCTCAGAAGGCACAGCCGGTGCATCGAGCACCTCCTGCACGCGCCGCCGCGCCTCGAGCCCGGTCTGCGAGGCGTGGAACGCGGCGCCGATGTCGCGGAACGGCGCGTAGCACTCCGGCGCCAGCACGAGCGCGAGCAGCCCCGCCTCGAGCGGCATCGTGCCGGCGACCAGCCGGACGCCGACGAACACCGCCACGATCGCGACCGACAGCGTCGCGATCAGCTCGAGCGCGAGCGCCGACAGGAACGCGGTGCGCAGCGTGCCGAGCGACGTGGTGCGCCAGTCGTCCGAGAGCTTCCGCAGCGCCGCGCTCTGCTCGCGCACGCGCCCCAGGCCGATCAGCACTGGCAGCCCGCGAGCGAGCTCGACCAGGTGGTCGGACATCCGCTCGAGTGCGCGCGTCGCCGTCGCCACCGACTCGCGCGTGTGCAGCCCGATGAGCGCCATGAAGACCGGGATCAGCGGAATCGTCAGCACCACGATCAGCGCAGAGACCCAATCCGCGGCCAGGATGCGCAGACCCACCAGCAGCGGCACCGTCACCGCGCCGACGAGCGTCGGCAGGAACACCGTGTAGTAGCGGTCGAGCTCATCGAGCCCGGCCGTGGCGACCGTCGTCGTCGCGCCGACCGTGCCACGGGCATCCGTCACCGCGCGATCCAGCACGCGGGCGCGCAATTTCTCCTTCACCCCGAGTGAGACGCGCGCGGACGTCGCCTGCAGCGCCCAGGTCGACAGGCCGCGCAGCAGCGCGCCGAGCAGTCCGATCCAGAGCGCTGAGTGCCAGGCATCCGTGTGCGAGAACAGGGCGGCCAGCCCGCCGGCCACGCCCTGCGCGACCAGCACCAGACCGGCGGCCTTCACCGCCCCGAGCAGCCCGAGCAGATAGAGCGCGGGCCGCCCGAGGTCGTCGAGGACGGGCTTCACTTCGCGAACGGCTGGGTCGCGGCGTCACTGCGACCGGATGCCGCGGCCACGGCCGCCTGGAACGGGGTGGCATCTGGGATCGCATCGCCGCTCAGCCGCTTGCGGAACACCCAGTAGGTCCAGGCCTGATAGGCCAGTACCAGCGGCACCCCGAACAGCGCGACCCACGACATCACCTCGAGGGTGTAGGGCGCAGCGGACGCGTTCGAGACGGTCAGATCGAAGGCGTGGTCGTTCGACGCGGGCAGCACCACGGGGTACATCGCCTCGAAGATCGTCGCGACGCCGGCCACGACGAAGATGCCGAGGCCGAGGAAGGCGAGGCCCTCATGGCGCGCACGCGCCTCGATCGCCCACCAGACGACGGCCGCCACGCCGATGGCGAGCGTGACCCAGGCGATCGGATGCCCCGCCCGCGCCGTCACCCAGATCGCCCACAGTGCGATCGGCAGCAGGCACACCACGCCCCACGGCCAGGCGAACGCGGCCGCGCGCTCGCGCACCGGCCCCTCGGTCTTGAGCGCCAGGAAGTCGGCCGCGTGCACGAGCGCGAATCCGACGACGGCGAGGCCGCCGAGCACCGCATAGCCGTTGAACCACGCGAACGGCCCGCCGATCATGTCTCCGTTCTTGTCGAGCGGCAGCCCGGTCGAGGTGAGCGCCAGACCCGCGCCGATGCCGAACGCGGCGACGAACGAGCCGAGGCCGAGGCACCAGGTCCACAGCTGCACCCAGCGCTCCGAGTCGCCCTTGCCGCGGTACTCGATCGCGACCGCGCGCAGGATGAGCCCGAGCAGCACCAGGATCAGCGGGATGTAGAGCGCAGAGAACAGGGACGCGTACCAGAACGGGAACGCCGCGAAGGTCGCGCCGCCGGCGGTGAGCAGCCACACCTCGTTGCCGTCCCACACGGGGCCGATGGTGTTGAGCATCACGCGGCGGTCCTTCTCGTTGCGGGCGAGCAGCAGCATGTGCATCGCGACGCCGAGGTCGAACCCCTCGAGGAAGAGGTAGCCCGTCCAGAGGACGGCGATCAGGATGAACCAGAGCGTGGGCAGGAAGTCGACCATGAGCTCTCCCCTTTCCTAGTAGGCGAAGGCCAGGACGTCGTCGGGGGATTTCTGACCGGTGCCGCCGCCTGAGGCATCCGTGTCGTCAGGTTTTTTGCCCAACTCGGGTATCGCACTCGCCGCGCCTCCGCGCACGTATTTCGTGATGAGCCACGCCTCGACGATCATCAGGATCAGATAGAGGCCCCCGAGTGCTGAGAGCGAGAAGATCAGCTCGCCCGCGCCCACCGAGGGCGAGTTCGCGACCTGCGTGAGCAGGAAGAGGTTGTCGTCGCCGGTCGGGTTCGGGGCGACCACGAACGGCTGTCGCCCCATCTCGGTGAAGACCCATCCGGCCGAGTTGGCGGCGAAGGGGGCGAGGATGCCCAGCAGGGCGAGCCGCATGATCCACTTCGACCGCGGCACCGTGCCCTTGCGGGTCAGCCACAGCGCGACCAGTGCCGCGAAGGCGGTGAGGCCGCCGAGGGTGATCATGACGCGGAACCCCCAATAGGTCACCGGCATCAGCGGCACGTAGTTGATCTCGTTGCCGTTCGGTGCGTGCGTGCCGTAGCGCTCCTGATAGATGGGGATGAGCTGGTTCACGCCCTTGACCGGGGTGTCGAAGTTGCCGTTCGCAAGGAACGACAGCACGCCGGGGACGACGATGACGTCGTGCACGCTGTGGCAGCTCTCGGCGTTCCAGGCACCGAACGACAGCACCGAGAAGTCGGTCGTCGTCTCGCACGCGGCCTCCGCGGCGGCCATCTTCATCGGCTGCTGCACGAACATGAGCTTGCCCTGCTGGTCGCCAGTCAGGAACACGAACGCGAAGGCGACGATCGTCACCAACGCGCCGACGCGCAGTGAGCCGAGCCACAGCCGGTGGTCCTCGCGGTCGCGGCCCGCGATCGCCGCGTTCTCGCCGGGGATCACGCGCCCGTCGACGTCGATGCCGTCGATCCCGTCCTTCCGGCGCTGCCACAGCTGGTACCAGCTGATGCCGAGCAGGAACATGCCGCCGACCATCAGCGACCCGAGGATCGTGTGCAGGAACGACCAGATCGCCGTGTTGTTGCCGAGGATCGCCCAGACGTTCGTCATCACCGGCTGCCCGTGCTCCATCGTGACGCCGACCGGATGCTGCATCCACGAGTTCGCGACGATGATGAAGTACGCCGACACGATCGAGCCGGCCACCGCGATGCAGAGCGTCGCCGTGTGCAGCGCCTTCGGCAGCCGGCCCCAGCCGAAGATCCAGAGGCCCAGGAACGTCGACTCGAGGAAGAAGGCGAGCAGCGCCTCCATCGCGAGCGGCGCGCCGAAGATGTTGCCGACGAAGCGCGAGTACTGCGCCCAGGCGAGGCCGAACTGGAACTCCTGCACGATGCCGGTGGCGACGCCCATGATGAAGTTGATCAGGTAGAGCTTCCCCCAGAACTTCGTCGCCCGGTAGAAGCGGGCATCGCCGGAGCGGTGCCAGCGCACCTGGAAGTAGGCGACGAGCGGGCCGAGGCCGATCGTCAGGGGAACCATCCAGAAGTGGTAGACGGTCGTGATGCCGAACTGCCATCTGGCGATCAGCACGGGGTCCAGCGCGTTCAGATGCACTGCGTGTCCTCTCGGACGTTCGCCCTCGCGGGCTGCCCTTCCGGGCGGTTGATAAGAAAGGCATCGGCTCTCGCCGACTTCTACATGACGTAGAACTCATTACTTTCTACCACGCGTAGAATAGCGCCGTGGCATCACTTGGGGAACTGGAACGCGCGGTCATGGATCTGCTCTGGCAGTCGCCCGAGCCTCTGGCCGCGACCGAGGTGCGCGACGCGCTGCCCGGGTCCCCCGCGATCACGACGGTGCTGACGGTGCTGACCCGCCTCGAGGGCAAGGGCTTCGTCACGCGCGAGCGCGACCGTCGCCCGCACCTCTTCGGCGCGACGCTCAGCCGCGACGACTACATGGCCGAGCTGATGCACGAGGTGCTCACCTCTGCCCCAGACCGCGAGGCGGTCCTCGCTCGGTTCCTCGGTCGCGCGAGCAAGACCGAGACCGATCACCTGCGCAAGCTGCTCGGGTCGTAGGCGGCCGCGGCCGTGACAGAGGTCCTCGTTCTGGCCGCGATCGCGGTCACGCTGGCCTGGCCTGTGCCCGTTTTCCTGGCGCGTGCGCGCTGGGCGAATCGGATGCCTGCGCTGGCCATGCTCTGCTGGCAGGCCGTCGCCGTCGCCGGCGGTCTGTCGATGATCGGCGCGCTGTGGTTCGTGTCGAAGGGCGCCGCTGCGCTGCTCGCGCTGCACCTTCTGCTGAACCTCGGGCTCACCGCGGTCGGCACGAGCAGGCAGCGCCGCCGCCACCGCCAGCTCGTGGATCTGCTCTCGACGCCGATGCCCGACCGCCCAGGAACGCGCCTCATCGAGAACGAGGCACCCGTCGCCTACTGCCTGCCCGGCGCGCCGCGTTCAGTCACGGTGCTCTCGGACGGGCTGATCCGCCTGCTCTCCGACGACGAGCTCGCCGCCGTCGTCGCGCACGAGCGGGCGCACGTCACGCAGCACCACCACATCGTGCTGATGGCGTTCAAAGCGTGGCGCACGGCACTGCCGTGGTTCCCGATCGCGAGTCGCGCGGAAGAAGCCGTCGCCCTGCTCGTCGAGCTGCTCGCCGACGACGACGCGCGCCAGGTCGTGCCCGACAGCGTGCTGGCCTCTGCGGTCACCGCGGTCGCCGGGGCGGACGCCGAGGCCGTCGCTCCCCGCGTGGCTCGCCTCAGCCGCGCGTGACGGCGGCCGTCGCCAAGGTGGTGTACTCCATGGTGAACGCACCGCCGAGTCCATCGATCGCTGCACCCACCTCGTTGAGGATCTCGGCCAGGGGCTCGGCGGGGACGCGAGTCAGGCCACCGGTAGTGGGCAGCAGCGCGAGCCACTCGTCCCGCGTGTAGCGGCACGTCCAGTCGAACCGCCACAACTCCGGCTCGCGGTAGCGCCCCGATGCGCGCAGTGAGTCGCCGACCTTCGCGTACAGCGCTTCGTAGGTCGTCAACGGGCGCCGTGCCGGCATAGCGGCGAACGGTGAGTCCGGAAGCACGCGGCGGAGGGCCGCGGCGAACGGCTCGGCGACCTCGATCGGCGGCTCGAAGACGTGGCCGAAGATTGCGAGCAGACCGCCAGGGCGTAGCACATCGGCGGCCTTCGCTGCGCCGGCCTCAGGGTCGATCCAGTGCCAGGACTGCGCGGCGGTCACCGTGTCGAAGCGCCGCCCCGCGGCATCCCACGTCTCGAATCGCGCAACCTCGACGGGAAGGCCGCGCGATGTCGCGAACTCAGCCATCCGCGCGTCCGGCTCGACGCCGCGCACCTCGCAGCCGGCCGCCTGCAGCTGCCGGCCGGCGATGCCGGTGCCGCAGCCGACGTCGAGCACCTCGTGCCCGGGGCTCGCGGCGACGATGCGGGCGATCAGCCCGTCAGGGTACGAGGGTCGCGCGCGGTCGTACCCCTCAGGGTCGCTGCCGAAGGATTCGGCCATCGTGCGAGCCGCGTGCAACGGCCGAGGCGGGGTGGATTCTGGCTGCGACTCCGTTGTCATACCGACACGCTAGCTGCCGCGCGCCACCGCAGAATCTTGAACGGATTCTGAACTGAAGGCGACGCTGAGCGGGTAACGGACTGATAACAAGGGTTTGTACGGAACCCGCATGTGACTCGGATCGGAACCACACAGTTGAGCAGTCAGACCACCACAGCCCCCGCAAAGCCGGAAGCGACGCCGATCCTGCACAGGGTGCGCGGAAAGGTCCTGCTGCTGCTGTGCGTGATGTACGCGATCTCGTATCTGGACCGCACCAACATCTCCACGGCCGGCCCGACGATCATGTCGGCTCTGCACCTGAATGCCACACAGTTCGGCATCGCCGTGTCGGCGTTCTCGATCCCCTACGCGCTGCTGCAGGTGTTCGGCGGGAACCTCGGTGAGCGCTTCGGGGCGCGCAAGTCCCTGTTCTGGATCGGCGTGCTGTGGGGCGTCGCGACGATCGCGACAGGCTTCTCGATCGGGCTGCTGTCACTGGTCGGCGCCCGCCTGCTGCTGGGTCTGACCGAGGCGGCGGCCTTCCCGACCGCCACGAGCGCGATGTCGCGCTGGGTCCCCGCCGACCGCAACGGATTCGCGCAGGGCGTCGTCCATTCCGCCTCGCGCCTCGGCAACGCGGCGGGTCCCCTGATCGTCGGCGGCCTGATCATCTGGGGCAACAGCCTGCACACCGTCCTGGCTGGCTGGCAGATCTCCTTCCTGCTCATCGGCCTGCTCAGCGTCGTGTGGGCTCTGCTGTGGATGTGGTCGTACCGCGACCGCCCGCAGAACCACCCGAAGGTGACGAAGGAGGAGCTGTCCGAGATCCCCCGCGAGCTCGAGCGCGCGGCACAGCCGGCGACGCCGTGGCGCAGGCTCATGCGCACGATCCTGCCGGTAGCGGTCGTCGACTTCGGCTACGGCTGGGTCCTGTGGGTGTTCCTGACCTGGATCCCGACCTTCCTCACCGACACCTTCCACCTGCCACTGTCGAAGTACGCGCTGTTCACCTCGGTCGTCCTCGTCGGCGGCGTGGTCGGTGACACCGTCGGCGGCATGTTCGCCGACTTCCTGCTGCGTCGCACGGGGAACCTGCGCAACTCGCGCCGCACGGTGCTGCTCGTCGGACTCGTCGGCTCGCTCCTGTGGCTCGTGCCGCTGCTCTTCGCGCACACGCTGGTGGTCGCGACCGTCTCGCTCTCGCTGTCATTCTTCTTCCTGGAGCTGTGCAACGCGACGCTGTGGGCGATCCCGATGGACGTCGCGCCCGAGTGGTCCGGCACGGCGAGCGGCATGATGAACACCGGCTTCGGCCTCGCCGGCATCTTCTCGCCGATCGTCTTCGGCGCGATGGTCGACTCGGTCGGCTGGCAGTGGCCGTTCGGCATCTCGATCGGGCTGCTCGCGCTGTCGGCCGTGGTCGCTACGGTGATGAAGCCGCGGCGGGTGCTGCCTCGCGGGGTCGACGACGTCGCGGTCGCCCGGTGAACCAGAGGCTTGCCGGGCTGCGGCGCAGCAGCTCGGTGAGCCCGATCGCGCCGAGCACGACGACGACATAGGCGACGAGGCTGCGCCACGGGTCCGGAAGGGTGCGGGCGAACCACCCGTCGCCGAGCCAGAGCAGGGTCCACAGGATGAGTGGGTGCGACAGGAAGATGCCGAAGGACCGGTCGGTCGCGGTGTCGACGGAGCGGGCGAGCAGTGAGCCCTCGCGTCGCCGGTCCGACCAGATTCTGCCGAGCGCGGTGAAGCCGAGCCCCACGCCGACGCCCCACACGACGATGGCCGGCTGCACCGGCGAGCCCGCCGAATAGAGGCTCGCGCCCGCGGCATGCTGCACCGCGAAGACGATGAGATAGAAGACCGCGCAGGCCAGGGTGATCAGCCCCACCTTGCCGCGGTTGCGCGCGATCCACCCGAGGAAGCCCTCGCCGTGGTCGGCGCACACGGCGCCCGCGAGGATGAAGAAGCTGTAGCTGAAGAAGTACTGCGCGTCGTAGTGCACGAAGCCCGGCAGCACCTGCGGCCAGTAGTGGTACCAGCTCATGAGTGCGAGCTGCACCACCGCCGCCACGCCGAGGATCGTGAGCTGCGCTCTCAGACCTCGCCTGACGAGCCATGCGATCACCGGCACCAGCAGATAGACCTGCATCGTCACGAGCAGGAAGTACAGGTGGTACCAGGCGTCACCCGTCAGCACGACCCGCACGTAGTCGAGGACGAAACCGCCGACCGAAGGGTCGTGATGTGTGCGCGGGTAGTCGTAGATCAGCATGTAGGCGAGCGACCACACGAGGTAGGGCACGCCGACGAGCAGGAAGCGCCGCGGCCAGAACTTCCGCATCGGCACCGGCTTGTGGAAGTAACTCCACATGAGCACGAACCCGGTGATCCAGAAGAACGGCTCGCGCGTGAAGTGCAGCAGCCCGAGCAGCACATGAAGCGGAACGTCGTCGGCCGCCACCGTGTGGCTGATCGTGTGCACGCCGATCACCGACGCGAACGTCAGGATGCGGATGACGTCGATCTCGTGGATGTGCCGGCGCTTTCGCACCGGTGTGCTCTTCGGCTCGGCCGTCGGTTCGGTGGCCTCGGTCAACGGCGCTCCCCCTGCAGAGCCGAGCGCATCCGGGCGCGCTGCACCTTCCCGGTCGCCGCGCGCGGCAGCTCACTCGTCACGGTGATCTCGACGGGGCGCAGATGCCGAGGAAGCTCGGCCGAGGCGCGCTCCAGCAGCGAGGCGCGCAGGCCTGAGGCATCCGTCTCGCCCCCATCGGAATCCGCGGGCACGACGAACGCGACGGGCACCTCGCCGAGCACGGCGTCGGGCTTCGCGACCACGACCGCCTCGCGCACGCGCGGGTCGCCGAGCAGCACGTTCTCGACGTCGGCCGGGTAGACGAGCTCGCCGCCGCGGTTGATCACGTCGTCGCTGCGGCCGAGCAGGGTGACGAAGCCGTCGGCGTCGACGCTGCCGAGATCGCCCGTGCTGAGCCAGCCGTCGTCGTCGAAGCGATCGGCGGCGGCGTTCTTGAAGTAGCGCGAGATCACGCCGTCGCCGCGGATCCACAAGGCGCCGACGGATGCCTCACCCAGCGGCTTCCCGCTCTCATCGCGTGCCTCGACCTGCGCTCCGACCGCTCGGCCGACCGAGCCGTCGGGCGCCGAGCCGTCGAGCGGCGTCGCCGTGATCTGGCTCGCCGCCTCGGTCATGCCGTAGCTGACCACCAGTGGGATGCCGTCGAACGCGGCGGCCACCGGTGCGGGCAGCGGGGCGGAGGCGCTGCGGATGAAGCGGAGGCCGGGCGGCGCCTCGATCGGATCCTTCGCGAGGATGGCGAGAATCGCGGGGACCGCGTTGATCCAGGTGATGCGCCGGTCGCGCATGAGCTGCCAGAATCCGGTCCGGTGGAATCGCCGGTCGAGCACCAGAGCCGAGCCCGCGACCAGCGTCGCCAGCAGCGCGACCACCTCGGCATTGATGTGGAACAGCGGCAGCGGGTTGTACCCGCGGTCGGCGGCCGTCAGCTCGTTGTGCGCCGCCACGGCCCGCGCCACGTGCAGCAGCTGCGCCACGGAGAGTTCGACGCCCTTCGGCGTTCCCGTCGAGCCCGAGGTGAACAGCACCACGCTGCCGCCGTTGCGCGCGGGCGCGTCATCGAGCTGCTCGCGCAGGGTCGCGACGACCGCCGGCGAGGTGTCAGGGGCCACGGGCGCGACACAGCGCCCTGCGGCCAGTGCGCCGAGATAGGTGAGCGCGAAGTCGATCGGGTCCTCAGCGGTGATCACCACGGCCGTTCCGGCATCGAGCGCGCCGGCGTGCGCGGCGAGCCCCGCAAGTTCGCCATAGCGCACGACACGGTCGCCGCGTGCGTCCTCGAGGAACACCGCCTCAGGTGTCTCCGCCGCCCTCTTCGCGATCAGTTCGGCGATACTCTCGCCGACTCCCCCATCCGAACTTTTCGCGCTATGACCCACTTATCCAGGCTAACGGGCGTCGCTGAGTCGCTATGGTGTGTTCTGCATCGCCCCCCTACGGGGGTGCTAGGAATCCCATAAGGAGACAATGGTGTCTGCTCCCGATGTTCCAACGCGCGGCCCTGCGCGCGTCGCCCCCTATCTCATCGCCGGCATCCTGGTCGCCATCGCGATCGTGATGCCACTGACCGTGCCCATCTACGCCCGGGCGACGCCCGAGCTGTGGGGCATGCCGTTCTTCTACTGGTATCAGCTGCTGTGGGTGTTCATCGCCGCAGGGCTGCTCGCGGTGGCCTACGTGATCGTCACGCGTGAAGACCGGCGCCGTCGCGCCGCTGTGCGAGGGGAAGGCACGCGATGAGCGCTCACCTGCTTGCGCTGGCAGCCGCAGCCGCAGCCGCACCTGCGGCGAACGGCCACCGGCCTGTCAACTGGGTCGCGCTGATCGTCGTGGTCGTGCTGTTCGTGCTGGTAGCGGTGATCGGATTCCTCGCCGCCCGCTGGCGCACCGACCCGAGCGCCCGCGGCCTGCACACGCTCGACGAATGGGGCCTCGGCGGCCGCGGCTTCGGCACCTGGGTCACGTGGTTCCTGCTCGGCGGCGACCTGTACACCGCCTACACCTTCGTAGCGGTTCCGGCCGCGATGTGGGCGTCCGGAGCGGTGAGCGGATTCTTCGCCGTGCCGTACACCGTCGTGCTCTACCCCATCGTGTTCATCCTGATGAGCCGACTGTGGTCGGTGTCGCACCGGCACGGCTACGTCACGCCGGCCGACTTCGTCGGCGGCCGCTACGGCAGCCGCTGGCTGTCGCTCGCGGTCGCCGTGACCGGCATCGTCGCGACCATGCCCTACATCGCGCTGCAGCTCGTCGGCATCCGCGCGGTTCTCACGGTTCTGGGTCTGGGCTCGAACTCGAACCCGCTCATGGCAGACCTGCCGCTCATCATCGCGTTCGTCGTGCTCGCGGCGTACACGTACACCGGCGGTCTGCGCGCGCCCGCGCTCATCGCGGTCGTGAAAGACGTGCTGATCTACATCGCGATCATCGTGGCCATCGCCTACCTGCCTGCCCACTTCGGCGGCTGGGGCGGCATCTTCGACGCGGCCGAGAAGAAGCTCAGCGCGACGAACCCCGCGACCGGGGCGCCGTTCGGCGCGGTCATCCCCGGTGCCGCCGGTTTCAACGCGTACTGGACGCTCGCGCTCGGCAGCGCGATGGCGCTCTTCATGTACCCGCACTCGATCACGGGCGTGCTCGCGACCAAGAGCCGCAACACGATCCGTCGCAACGCGATGGTGCTGCCGCTCTACTCGCTGATGCTCGGCTTCCTCGCCCTGCTCGGCTACGTCGCCATCAAGGCAGGCACTCAGCCGATCGACACGAACGGCGCGATCAACGCGCAGCTCGTCGTGCCGCAGCTGTTCCTCGACTCGTTCCCGTCGTGGTTCAGCGGTGTCGCGCTCGCCGCGATCGCGATCGGTGCTCTGGTGCCCGCGGCGATCATGTCCATCGCGGCGTCGAACCTGTTCACGCGCAACATCTACCGCGACTTCTTCAAGAAGGATGCGACGCCGAAGCACGAGGCCAACGTGTCGAAGCTCGTGTCGCTGATCGTGAAGGTCGGCGCGCTGGTGTTCGTGCTGGGGCTCGACCAGTCGTCTGCGATCAACTTCCAGCTGCTCGGCGGCATCTGGATCCTGCAGACGTTCCCGTCGATCGTCGCCGGCCTCTATACCGGGTGGTTCAACAAGTGGGCGCTGCTGGTCGGCTGGGCCGCGGGCATCCTGTACGGCACGATCACGGCGTACGATGTCGTGAACCCGGCGACGCACGCGCACTTCGGCGGCTCGATCGCGGCCTTCCCCGGCACGTCGACCACCGTGTACATCGGCGTCACCGCGTTCCTGCTCAACGCCGTCATCGCGGTGCTCGGCACCCTCATCCTGCGCGCGTTCCGCGTCAAGGATGTCGCGGACCAGACGCGCCCGTCGGACTTCGACGCCGACGAGAACGACCCGAAGGTCGTCGAGATCGAGCGGTCGGAGCCGTTGCTCGAGCCGTAAGCCTGCGCCCGGGGCGATACGCAGAAACGGGTCGATACGCAGACCATTCCGCTCAGGCGGTCTGCGTATCGGCCCGTTTCCGATTTCGGGACCGGGCCGGGAGCCGCGTCAGGCGCTGAGCGTCGCCCAGAGCTCGTCGACGGCGTCGAGCAGTTCCTCGCGGGTGCCGTCGTTGTCGAGCACGTAGTCGGCCATGGCGAGGCGCTCGGCGTCGGTCGCCTGCGCGCCGACGCGGGCCTCGGCCTCAGCCTGGCTCATGCCGCGGTCGGCGACCATGCGGCGGATGCGCTCGTCGCGGCGCGCGTTGACGACGATGATCTTCTCGAATTGCATGGGGCGGGCTGCGGATGCCTCGACCAGCAGCGGCACGTCATAGATGACGATCGCGTTCGGGTCCTCCGCCTCGATCGCTCGAAGCTTCGCCTGGCCGAGCTCCCACACGGCGGGGTGGGTGATGTCGTTGAGCGTCTTGAGCGCCGCCGAGTTGTTGAAGACGATCGAGCCGAGCGCCGGCCTGTCGAGCGAGCCGTCGGGCAGCAGCAGGTGCTCGCCGAACTCGGCGACGACCTTCGCCAGCGCGGGCTGCCCGGGCTCGACGATCTCGCGGGCGAGCTTGTCGGCGTCGAGGATCACGGCGCCGTGCTCGGCGAGGCGGGCTGAGACGGTGGACTTTCCGGAGGCGATGCCGCCGGTGAGCGCGATGAGCTTCACGCGTTCCACGCTACCGGGCGGCTGCAAGCGCGCGGCGACAACAGATGCGGCTTCGCCGTGCGGATTCCGCATCCATTGTCGCCGCGTCGCGCTCGAGTCGGCATCTAGTGTCGCCGCGGGAAAGGAGGGAAGGCGCGCACGAAAAAGGGGCCGGGTCCTTGCGGACCCGGCCCCGGATTCAACTCGACGGCCTCAGCCGCGCGGCCTTAGTTGCTCGAGAGCTTCTCGCGCAGAGCGGCGAGCGACTCGTCGTCGGCGAGGGTGCCGGTGGCAGCCGACTCGGTCGAGAACGACGACGAGCTGGACTGGCCGGTGTTGTTCGCCTCTTCCTCGAGCTGGCGGGCGACCTGCTTCTTGTGAGCCTCCCAGCGGGCCTGAGCGGCCGCGTAGTCGGCCTCCCACTTGGCGCGCTGCTCGTCGAAGCCTTCCTTCCACTCGCCGGTCTCGGCGTCGAAGCCCTCGGGGTACTTGTAGTTCCCCTGCTCGTCGTACTCGGTCGGCATGCCGTAGAGCGCCGGGTCGAACTCGGTGCCCTCGGGGTCGACGCCCTCGTTCGCCTGCTTCAGCGAGAGGCTGATGCGGCGACGCTCGAGATCGATGTCGATGACCTTGACGAAGACCTCTTCGCCGACCGACACGACCTGCTCGGCGAGCTCGACGTGCTTGCCCGACAGCTCGGAGATGTGGACGAGGCCCTCGATGCCGTCGGCGACGCGAACGAACGCACCGAACGGAACGAGCTTGGTGACCTTACCCGGGGCGACCTGGCCGATCGCGTGGGTGCGGGCGAAGACCTGCCACGGGTCCTCCTGGGTCGCCTTGAGCGACAGCGAGACGCGCTCGCGGTCGAGGTCGACCTCGAGGATCTCGACGGTGACTTCCTGACCGACCTCGACGACCTCGCTGGCGTGCTCGATGTGCTTCCAGCTGAGCTCGGAGACGTGGACGAGGCCGTCGACGCCGCCGAGGTCGACGAACGCACCGAAGTTGACGATCGACGAGACGACGCCCTTGCGGACCTGGCCCTTGTGCAGGTTGTTGAGGAAGGTGGTGCGCGACTCGGACTGCGTCTGCTCGAGCAGAGCGCGGCGCGAGAGGACCACGTTGTTGCGGTTCTTGTCGAGCTCGAGGATCTTCGCCTCGATCTCCTGGCCGAGGTACGGCGTCAGGTCGCGCACGCGGCGCAGCTCGATCAGCGACGCGGGCAGGAAGCCGCGGAGGCCGATGTCGACGATCAGGCCGCCCTTGACGACCTCGATGACCTGGCCGGTCACGACGCCGTCGGCTTCCTTGATCTTCTCCACGTCGCCCCAGGCGCGCTCGTACTGAGCCCGCTTCTTCGACAGGATCAGACGGCCTTCCTTGTCCTCCTTCTGGAGAACGAGTGCCTCGACGGTGTCGCCGACGCCGACGACCTCGCTGGGGTCGACGTCGTGCTTGATGGAAAGCTCACGCGAGGGGATGACACCCTCGGTCTTGTAGCCGACGTCGAGGAGGACCTCGTCACGGTCGACCTTCACAACGGTGCCTTCGATGAGGTCACCGTCGTTGAAGAACTTCAGAGTCTTCTCGACCGCGGCAAGAAAGTCTTCAGCAGAGCCGATGTCGTTGATGGCGACCTGCTTGGCTGCCTTTTCGGTCGTAGTGGTAGTCATTGAGTGGTTACTCCGGGATGGACATGAATCAGGCCCGAAACTGGAACTTGAGTGTTTGTGAAGACACGCCCCGCTTCAGGCGAGCGGATATAGAAGTCACGAATGTGACGTTCAAGTTTACCTGATTTGAAACGGATGCCTCAACGCGGGCATTCCCTCGTCGAGAAGCTATTTTCCACGGCGCTCGGCGACGATCTGGCGCAGCGCCGGCTCGAGCTCGGGGTAGTGGAACTCGTAGCCTGCGGCGAGCAGCCGCTCGGGCAGCACCCACCGGCTCTTGAGCACGAGCTCGGTCTCGGTGTGGATCGCGGCGGCCCCGAGTTCGAGCACCCACCGCGGCAACGGCAGCCCGAACGGCACGCCGAGCACGCGCCGCAGCGTCGCCATCATGGTGCGGTTGTCGGTGGGGTTCGGCGAGGTCACATTGACGACGCCGTCGAGCTCGGCGTGCGCGCGCAGGAAGCGGATCACGCCGACCACATCGTCGAGGTGCACCCAGCTGAACTTCTGCCGCCCGCCGCGGGCGCGGAAGCGGTGATAGGTCCCGGCGTCGAGCCGGCCCTGGGTCGCGGGCCAACGGCCGTCGAGCGCCGGGCCACCGAAGCCGTTGCGCGCGAGGTTGATCAGCGGGACGAGCGCGCTGCCGTCGCCGAGCGTGATCGCGGTGCGCAGCGCGACGCGGCGCGTGGCCGGAAGCTCCGGTGCGAAGAACGCGGCTTCCCACGCCTTCGCGATGCCCACGGAGAAACCCTCGCCGAGCTCGCCCGTCGACTCCGTCTGCGGGCGGTCCTCCGCATGCCGATAGATCGTCGCGGTCGAGGCGTTCACCCACAGCGGCGCGGGGTTGTCTGAAGCGGCGATCGCCGCGCCGAGCGCCTCGGTCGTCTCGACGCGCGAGCGCAGGATCTCGGCGCGGTTGGCCGCGTTGTAGCGGCAGTCGACGCTCTTGCCAGACAGACCGATCACGAGGGATGCCCCGTCGACGGCGCGTCGGATCAGCCCGGCGTCGCTCCATGGGATCTCGCCGGCGGATCGCCCGATGGTGACGACCTCGGCGCCGTCGGCGCGGAACGATGCGGCCAGCCGCCTGCCCATGAATCCGGATGCCCCGCCGATCACGATGCGCTCGCTCACGCGCTCTCCCCCGCTGACTCGATCGCGTAGCTGAACGTGCCCGCGTATTCATAGATCGTCCCGAACAGCGGTGCGCGGACCGTCACCGACACGCGCTGCTTTGCCGCCGAATCATCCCACTGCTCGGTGAGGGTCACCGTCGGGGCGAGGGGGCGCGGCACCGGCATCCGCACGCGCCCCAGAATCAGCGTCGCCGCACGCGAGCGCATCTCGAGCGCCCCGCCCTGCACCTGGGCGTCGAGCAGCACGTCGAGACGCGGCGGCGAGCCGATGAGGTCGCGGATGCCTGCACCGTCGCCGACGCGCGGGTGTGGGCCCGCGGCGCTGATCTCGTCGACCATGGTCCACTCCCCCGACGGGAACGCGATGCGGCGCTCGGCGGCAACGGCTGCGGCACCGGCATCCGTGCTCGCCGGCCTGTTCACGACCGTGAACGGAACGCGCTCGCCCCAGCGCGCGGTCAGGACGTGGCTGCGGTCGAACAGCAGCCTGACGAGCGGGCGCAGCCACGCCGGCCGCGTGCCGACGCGCTCGAAGACGCCTGCGCCGCGGCCGACCGAGCCGGCCGGTATCGGCGAGAAATAGGTGCGCAGCCTGGGGTGCAGCTCCGCGAAGGACGCGCCGAGCACCGAGCGGTAGACACCGCCCGGCTCGCCCGGCGCGTTCACCTCTGCCGCGCGCTCAGCCGAGCAGCGCGGTGCGCAGCGTGTCGAGACCGACGCTGCCCATGTCGAGGGCCTTCTTGTGGAACGCCTTGACGTCGAACGCGTCGCCCTCGCGGGACGCCAGCTCGTCGCGGATCTGCTGCCAGACGCGCTGGCCCACCTTGTACGACGGGGCCTGGCCGGGCCAGCCGAGGTAGCGGTTCACCTCGAAGTTCACGAAGCCCTGGTCCATGTTGACGTTGCGGCCCATGAAGCTGAAGGCGTAATCGCCGCTCCAGATGCCGGAGCCATCGGGCAGCGGCTTCTCGAGGTGCACGCCGAGGTCGAGCACGACGCGGGCGGCGCGCATGCGCTGGCCGTCGAGCATGCCGAGCCGGTCGGCCGGGTCGTCGAGGTAGCCGAGCTCTTCCATGAGCCGCTCGGCGTACAGCGCCCACCCCTCGGCGTGCCCGGACGTGCCGGAGAAGCGGCGCCACCGGTTCAGCTGCGCCTTGTTGGCAACGGCGGTACCGAGCTGCAGATGGTGCCCGGGGACGCCCTCGTGGTACACGGTCGTCAGCTCGCGCCAGGTGTCGAACTCGGTGACGCCCGGCGGAACGCTCCACCACATGCGGCCCGCGCGCGAGAAATCGTCGGCCGGGGGCGTGTAGTAGATGCCGCCGTTCTGGGTCGGCGCGATCATGCACTCGAGGCGGCGGATCTGCTCGGGGATGTCGAAGTGGGTCTTGCCGAGCTCGGCGACGGCGCGGTCGGACGTCTCCTGCATCCACCGCTGCAGGGCGTCGGTGCCGTGCAGCTTGCGGCTGGGGTCGGAGTCGAGGAACTCGATGGCCTCGCGCACCGACGCGTCGGGCTTGATCTGCTTGGCGATCGCCTCTTGCTCGGCGACCATGCGGGCGAGCTCTTCGATGCCCCACTCGTAGGTCTCGTCGAGGTCGATCTTCGCGCCGAGGAAGCCGCGGCTCGCGAGCGCGTAGAGGTCGCGGCCGACCGCGTCGCGCTCGGGCGCCTCGTGCTGCAGTTCGTCGTCGAGGAAGTAGCTCAGTTCGCCGTAGGCGGCGGCGGCGGCCTGCGCGCCGCGCTGCAGGTCGGCCTTGAGCGACTCCGGCAGCTCGGCGCCGCCCTCGGCCTTCGCCTCGTTCGCGAGCTTGAAGAAGAAGCCGTCGCGAGAGTTGAGCTCGTCCGCCTGCTGGATGCCGATGCGCACCTGCCGGACGGCGGGAGCGTTGCCGCTGGACATGCCGACGCGCAGCGACTCGATGTAGCCGCGGATCGCGTCGGGCACGTTCGCCAGGCGTTTCGCCACTCGCACCCAGTCGTCTTCCGTGGCGGTCGGCAGCAGGTCGAACGTGTCGCGCACGTTCTGCAGCGGTGAGGCGATGTTGTTGAGGTCGCGCTGCCAGACACCGGCGTCGTGCTTCTCGAGCTGCAGCGAGAGGTCGCGCGTCAGGTCGAGCTTGGTGATGGTGTCGACGTCGTCGACGGGCGTGGCCGCCTCGATCTCGGCGAGGGCGCGCTTGGTGGCGTCGGCGAGCTGCTGCTGGCCCGCGGGCGACATGTCGCCGTAGGCACCCTCATCGCCGGGGACGCCGAGGTACACGCGCGTCTCAGGCTGCAGCTCGAGCATTGTGTCGACCCAGCGCTCGGCGATCGCGTCGATCTCTGTCGGGGTGCGTTCCTCAGTCATCCTCTGTCCTCTCGTCACTGCGTCGGCTGCGACCCGCGTGAGGCGAGCCGACCAGCGGTATCCAAACTAGTGCGCGGCCTGGTCCCAGTTGGAGCCGCGGCCGACCTGAACCGTCAGCGGAACGCTGAGGTCGGCCGCGCCGGCCATGCGCCGCGTCACGATCTCTTCCAGCGTGTCCCACTCCCCCGGGGCCACCTCGAAGATGAGCTCGTCGTGCACCTGCAGCAGCATGCGCGACTCGAGCGACGCATCCGCCATGTCACTTGCGACGCCCAGCATCGCGATCTTCATGATGTCGGCCGCCGAGCCCTGGATCGGCGAGTTGAGCGCCGCCCGCTCGGCGTTGTCGCGCAGCACGCGGTTCAGGCTGTTGAGGTCGGGGAACGGCCGGCGGCGGCCGAAGATCGTCTCGGTGTAGCCGTCGACCTTCGCCTGGGCGACGACGTTGCGCAGGTAGTCGCGCACACCGCCGAAGCGCTCGAAGTAGTCGGTCATGAGCTGCTTCGCCTCGCCCTGCGAGATGCGCAGCTGCTTGGCGAGGCCGAACGGGCCGAGACCGTACGCAAGTCCGTAGGACATGGCCTTCACCTTCGAGCGCATGAGCGGCGTGACGTCCTCAGGCGCGACGTTGAACACGTGCGAGCCGACGTAGCGGTGCAGGTCCTCGCCCTCGGTGAATGCGGCGATCAGGCCCTCGTCGGCCGAGAGGTGGGCCATGATGCGCATCTCGATCTGCGAGTAGTCGGCGGTCAGCAGGCACTCGAAGCCCTCGCCCGCGACGAACGCCGAGCGGATCTGGCGCCCGGTCTCGCTGCGCACCGGGATGTTCTGCAGGTTCGGGTCGTTCGACGAGATGCGGCCCGTGGCGGCGCCGACCTGGTCGTAGGTGGTGTGAATGCGCCCGCCCGCGTCGATCGACTTCTCGAGCGTCTCGATCATCTGCCGCAGCTTGGTCGCGTCGCGGTGGCGCAGCAGCGCATCGAGGAAGACGTAGCCGGGGGTGTCGGCCTCGACCTTCTCTTGCAGGTCGGCGAGGGAGTCGGCATCCGTCGAATACCCCGTCTTGGTCTTGCGAGTGAACGGCAGGTGCAGCTCGTCGAACAGCACCGTCTGCAGCTGCTTCGGGCTGCCCATGTTGACCTCGTGGCCGATGGCCGCATAGGCCGCCTGCTGGTAGGTGTCGACCCAGCCGCTCAGGGCCTCGCGCTGGCTCTTCAGCACCTCGGCGTCGACGGCGACGCCGGTGAGCTCCATTTTCGCGAGCACCTCGATCAGCGGCACCTCGATGGTCTCGTAGACCTGCTTGGTTCCCGGGGCGAACGCGATGTCGAGGTCGTCGGCGATGCGCTGCACGTACCACGCCTGGCTCGCGACGCTGATCGGCTCTGAGTCGGGCACGAGCTGGTTCGGGTCGGGGGTCGGCAGGTTCTCGCCGAGCACCTCGTAGACCTGGTCGGCGAGGCTCGCCGGCGCCTTGGCGGGGTTGAGGATCGCGCCGGCTACGCGCGTGTCGCCCGCCACGCCGCGCACGGGCAGGCCGATGCGAGCGGATGCCTCGATCTGCGGCTTCGCGTGGAAGAAGAGCTTCGGCTGCGACGGGTCGGCCAGCCACGCCGCGAACGCCGCGTAGTCGCCGGTGCCTTCCTTGAACGGCACGTAGGCGCTCTCGTCGGCCGTAGACAGGCCGTAGCCGGCGACCCCTGCTGGGCCGTAGTCGAGTTGGACCGCGACGGCCTGCTTCCCGCCCTCTTTGTCGACGGAGGCCTTCGCGAGCCAGTGGGCGAGCTCTTCGTCGACGAGCGTGCGCACCGGCGGCGCGGTCTCGAGCTCGGGCTCGACGACCGGCTCTGTCGAGACGCCGTCGGGCGCGGCATCCGTCGGCGTGCTCTTCAGCACCCGGTCGAGAAGCGTGCGGAATTGCAGGCGGCCGAACACCTCGCGCACCGCCTGCTCGTTCACGGCGCGGCGCTCGAGATCGGCCGGGCCGACCGGCAGCTCGACGTCGGTGACGAGCCGGTTGAGGCGGCGGTTGCGCAGCGCGTTCTCTTTCTGCTCGCGCAGTTTCTCGCCGACGACGCCCTTGATCTCGTCGGCGTGGGCGACGATCTCGTCGACGGTGCCCCACTGGGCGATCCACTTCGCGGCCGTCTTCGGACCGACCTTGTCGACGCCGGGAAGGTTGTCGGCCTTCTCACCTGTGAGCGCGGCGAGCTCGGGGTATTGGTGCGGCCACACCTCGTACTTGTCGTAGACGGCCTGCGCGTCGTAGCGCTTCAGCTCACTGACGCCGAGCACGCTCGGGTAGAGCACCGTCGTGGTGTCGTTGACGAGCTGGAAGCTGTCGCGGTCGCCAGACACGACCAGCACCTCGAAGCCCTGCTCTGCGCCCTGCCTGGCGAGGGTGGCGAGGATGTCGTCGGCCTCGAAGTCTTCCTTCTGGAGCCACGGCACGTTCATCGCGGTGAGCGCTTCCTGCAGCAGCGGAACCTGCCCGATGAACTCGGGCGGCGTCTCACCGCGACCGCCCTTGTATTCCGGGTACTCGCGAGTGCGGAACGAGTAGCGGCTGATGTCGAAGGCCACGCCCAGGTGTGTCGGCTCGTGGTCTTTCAAGAGCTTCAACAGCATCGAGATGAAGCCGTGGATTGCCTCCGTGTGCTGCCCGTCGTCGGTGATGAACCGGCCGGCCGGCAGCAGCGCGAAGAAAGCGCGGAACGCCAGCGAATGGCCGTCGATGATCATCAAAGTAGGCTTCTTGGGCGTATCTGGCACGGGTGTCAGCCTAGCGACGGCTACCGACACCGGCCCCTCTCGAAAGGACCTCAGTGGCCGACGACGACGTCTCTTGGTACATCTCGCGCGGGCAGGGCGCGCTTGCCGATCGCATGGGCATCGAGATTCTCGAATTCGATGAAGAGCATGCGGTGGCCAGGATGCCTGTCGAGGGCAACACGCAGCCCCTCGGTCTCGTGCACGGCGGCGCCTATTGCGTGCTCGGGGAGTCGCTCGGCTCGATGCACGCGAACTACCTCGCGCAGCGCGTCGATGAGAACCGCTTCGCCGTCGGCGTCGACATCAACGCGACGCACACCGGGTCGGCGACCTCCGGCTGGGTGACCGGCACGTGCCGGGTGCTCTCGGCCGGCCGCACCATCACGGTGCACGAGATCGTGGTGACCGACGACGCCGGGCGGCGCTGCTCGACGATCCGCATCACGAACCTGATCCGAGAGCGGAAGTAGGCGGGGCTGGCTTGCCGCCGGCGGGACCGGGCCGGGGCCCGGGACAAGTCGTCGCCAGTTTCGGCTCGAATATTGCTCGCGATACCGCCACAACTGGCGACGATCTGAACGCGCGGGATCACAGAGCCTGGGACCAGGCGACTTCCCGCTCGAGTTGGCCGGTCTCGACGAAGAGGCGCACCTGGTGTGCATCCGGCAGCGCAGCGGCGAGCTCGTGTCGGTCGGCGCTCGTGAAGCCGAGCTTCTGCCAGAACGGCCCTGAGCGGCGCGAGAACAGCCACGCCCGAGTCGCACCCGAAAGCTGCGCCTGCTCGATTGCGTGACGTGCGAGCAGGGACCCTGCGCCGGCGGTGCGATGCTCGGGCGCGACGGCCACGCTGCGGATCAGCGCGTGCCGTCCGTCCTCGCTCAGCTCAAAGCCCGTGCTGCCGACGATGTCGCCGCCGGCGTTTCGCTGAATCCAGAGGTGGACTGCGGGCTCCTCCAGCCCGGCGAGCGTCAGGTCGACCTCGCGCAAGAACTCGCGCAACTCGTCGACATCAGCGGCTTCCACTCGTTCAAACGCCACGAGTCCATTGTCGGCGATCGCCGAAGGCGGTGAGCTCACCGACGGCTAGTGTCGTGCCATGCAGCTGGTCGACGTCGCCGCGATCGCGCTCCCCCAGTTCTGTCAGGCGCTCCAGGCCGGTCTGCGAGCTGCGGCCTCGGTGAGCCCCTCTCTGAGCGAGGTGGCGGTCACCGACATCGTGTGCGCGAGCGACCGAGCGGCCGACGGCGACAACTTCTACTGCTCAGCGGAGGTGCCCGGCGAGTCGCTTCTCGTCAGCTATGTGCACGGCCCGCATCTCGGGGAGCCGGAGCGCCTCTATGCCCACTTCGCCAGCGACATCGCCGACTGGATCGCCGAGAGTCACTTCGGCTGGGGCATCAAAGTCGAGTAGCGGCGACCACTCGAACGGATCAGCGGTCCAATCAGCTCTCAGAAAGCCACAATTCCAGCTGCTCGACGCTGGGGAACATGTGCTCGAAGATGCGATACAGGGTGTCGGAGCGGTCGGATGCCCCAACCGCGATGCATGGTTCGCCCAAACCGTAGGCGATACCGGCCTCGATATGCCCAGCCTGGCCCGCGGGAAGCACGAGCAGGAAGCGATCTGCCGCCTTCAGCGCGGCAAGGTCCTGCTCGAACAGTTCCTGTACCGCTTCGCTGTCAAGGTCTGCCGAGTCGGCTCCCCCGGGCACCGCGAGCACCGATGCCTCTGGCGAGTATGGCGCTCGCACAAAGCTGTACGAGCTGAACCCGGCGCAATCGAGCGTGAGGAGCACCCCCTCGATCGCCGCCCGATTACGCCAGCTGCCTGCCACAAAGAAGTCGCTCACTCGCCGACCGTAGCCCTAGTCGATGCAGGTGGCCGCGTTGTACGCGTTGGTCGCCGGCGTCGAGGTCGGTGTCGGCGCCGCAGTCGGCGCGGTGCTGGGTGCCGTCGTCGGGGTCGTCACCCCACTCGGCTGAGACGGGGCTGTCGGCGTCATGCCGTCCGTGCCGAGCACGATGGTGAGCTGCTTGTAGGTGGTCGTGCCGACGAGGGCCGCGCGCGGAAGGTACGGCAGCAGCGCCTTGGCCTGCGCCTCGTCGCCGGCGGGGACGTAGATCGTGGTGGTGTGCTGTGTCTGCGGCGCGTCTGCGGGTGCCCCGGTGTGGAAGCCCGCGGTCGCGAGCACTGCCGCCGCGTCGCTCGAGCCGTGGGCTGTGCCCGCACCGTTCAGCACATCGACCGTGACCGCGCTCGGCGCTGCGGCGGCCGCCTTCGCGATGCGCTGCGCCGTGGTGGGCCGGCCCGTGATCGAGTCGATGAAGTCGGGCATCGCGTCATAGTCGACGTTGTCGACGTCGAGGGGCAGCCCGCCGATCTCCTGGGTCGACGTGCGCGGATTCGCGAGCGGAATCGTGGCAGATCGGATGCCTGACGCTTGCAGGTTCTTGAGCTTGCCGGCGAGCTGGATCATGTTGAGGCCGGAGTCGGTCTCGAGCGACCTGCCGATTGCGCCGATCACCGTGTTGAGCTTGACGGGGTTGAGCAGCGTGCCCGCGCTGAGGACCTGCTGCGCTTCGACCGTCAGGAAGTACTGCTGGCGCACGGCACGATCGAAGTCTCCGTTGGGGAGCCCGTGCCGCTGGCGGACGAACTGCAGCGCCTGCGTCGCGTTGAGCTTCTGCGGGCCTGCTGGGAAGTGGGCGCCGGAATAGTGGTCGTTGACGGGGTTCTTCAGGCAAACGTCCACGGGCCCGAGCGCGTTAGCAATGTTGTAGAAGCCGATCAGGTTCACCTTGACGTAGTGGTCGATCGGCAGGCCGGTGAGCTGAGTGATGGTGCTGGCCAGCACTCTGACCCCTGCGGCGTTCTTCTGGTCTGCAGTGCCCGTGGTGCTCTGGTAACCGTCGGCGTAGGCGGCGTTGATCTTGTTCTTGCTGTAGCCGGGGATGTCGACGTAGGAGTCGCGCGGGAAGGACACGAGCGTGGCCGAACTGCCGTCGGCGGGGATGTGCAGCAGGATCATCGTGTCGGTGTTGATGCCGCCGCCGTCGGGCGTCGTCGACAGCTGCTTGTACTGCGCGGCGGTCATGTTCGCCGGTCGCTGATCGGTGCCGATGATCAGGATGTTCTCGTCGGCGCCGGACGATGTCTTGGCCTTCCCCGCGTCGGGCAGCGCGCCGTCGACCTTGTGCACGCTGCCGACGAAGTGGAAGTAGTTGTAGACCACGTAGCCGCCGCCGAGCAGCAGCACGAAGATGAGGGCTGAAGCCGTCCAGATCAGCGCGCGTCTGCCCTTGCTGAGGGGCGTTGGGGCGGCGCGTCGGCGCCCTCGCCCGTGCCGGGGTGCGGGCGAGGGCGCGGTCGAGCTCTTGGCCATGTGGGAACGCTACTGAGCCTGAGGCTGGGAAACGTCCTAGGAATTGCCCTTGCGAGCGCATCTGCACCCGAACGGGGGCGCGCCGGGTCCGAGGGCCCTGCACCGCGCGATGCGCGAGTGCGTCGCCGCCAACGAGTCGTCGTGCGGCATGACGGAGCGTCTCAGCGTCCGCCGCGAGGAGTTCGTGCTCGCCGAGGAGTGGCGAGCGCAGGCATCCGCTGGTTAGTCCGCGTTCTTCTTCGCCGTGCCCGGTGCGAGCTGGTCGATGATCGCTTTGGCGACATCGTGCATGGTGAGGCGGCGATCCATCGACGCCTTCTGGATCCAGCGGAAGGCCTCGGGCTCGGTCAGGCCCATCTTCTCGTTGAGCAGGCCCTTGGCGCGGTCGACGAGCTTGCGGGTTTCGAAGCGCTCGGCGAGGTCGGCGACCTCGGCCTCGAGCGTGATGATCTGCTGGTAGCGGGCCAGCGCGATCTCAATCGCCGGCAGCAGGTCGTTGGGTGTGAACGGCTTGACCACGTAGGCGAGGGCGCCGGCCTCAGAGGCTCGCTCGACGAGCTCCTTCTGGCTGAAGGCGGTCAGCAGCACGACGGGCGCGATGTGGTTCTTGCCGAGGCGGTCGGCGGCCTCGATGCCGTCCATCTTGGGCATCCGAACGTCCATCACGACCAGGTCGGGGCGCAGCTCGGTCGCGAGTGCGACGGCGGTCTCGCCGTCACCGGCCTCGCCGACGACCTCGAAGCCGTTGTCACGCAGGATCTCGACGATGTCGAGGCGGATGAGGGATTCGTCTTCGGCAACGACGACGCGGCGGGGCGCGTTGTTCTCCGGCTGGTCAGTCACGGTTCAAGCGTATACGAGCAGGCCGGTGCGGTTCCGAAGGCGCGGCTTGCGTGCAGGGCGTGAGGGCGGGCCGGATGCCTGGCCTGCGGTATCTTCAAAGGGCGGTGTCGGCCGGCGTGGCGGAATGGCAGACGCGGAGCACTCAAAATGCTTTGTCCGAGAGGGCGTGTGGGTTCGAGTCCCACCGCCGGCACCGAATCCTGTTCGTCGACGAGGTGCCATCCCTCCGTCACTTCTGGCTTAAAGGCCTCGATCTTGGAGCCGAATGCGGCGACGCGGTCGTCGCCTTGCATCGCTTGAGTCCGATTAGGAAACAGCGCGTGGAAGCCGCGCGCGAGGGCTGGCGACGTTCCCAAGTGCATGGTGGTGCTCGTGTCGACCGAGGTGGTCGACGGGCGTGGCGCCCGGTCGGGTCCACTGCGGGGTGGGCCGAGTCGTCTCCCAGCCGGGTTTGCCGTCGGCATCCGTTCGCCAGTACCAGCAGGGGCCGCGCCCTTCAGGCCACCCGTCGGGCGTCTCTTGCCACGCTTCGCCGCGCCCGTACGGCGTCATGTCGAGCAGGCCGAAGGAGGGCGTGCCCTGCTCGTTGCCGCGCCCAGTTGTGTCGTAGGTCATGAACGCGCGATCACCGTCGCGCAGGAAGCAGGCGAAGCGGCCGCCTCCGCCGTCCAGCGGAGCCCCGAGTCCGCGCGCTGAATACCAAGGCTGCGTGTATCCCATGAAATCGAGATACGGAGCGACCTCCTCCCAGGGGCCCGTCGTGAGGATCGCGAACGAGACACCGCGCGCATTGAGGTAGACCGCGTCCTTCAGCTGCCAGACGACCAGAGTGCAGCCCTCGCACTGTCCCTGAGCCGGGGCGCCGTCGTGCCACATGTGCTGATAGATCAGCAACTCGTTCCGCCCCTCGAACAGAGAAAGGAACGGCACCGGCCCCGCCGCGCCGACCACTTCGACCGTCGGGTTGATCTCGACCATGGGCAGTCGCCTGCGGGCTGCCGCGAGGGCGTCGGTCGCGCGGGTGTGCGCCTTCTCGCGCACGAGCAGCTCGGCGCGCGCCTGCTGCCAGGTGGACATGTCGACGATCGGCGGCCGACCGGGCCGATCGATGTTTTCAATGTGCTCGGCCATGTCGGCCCCCTTCCGTTGGCGGGTGCGATGCACGGTGCGCACAGCGACTCCGCCGTTCATGTCTTAGTCGTAGCCGGATGCGCGATCTCGACGCCAGAGTTCTAGCTTTCGCCGGACAGCAGGCTTTGAAGCACCCGGATCGCGTCGCCCACGTCTCCACGTGCCAGCAGACCGCCGGCTGCGAGAGGTCCTGCGGGATCCTCACCGAGAGCTGGGAGCAGGCGAAGGGCGTCCCGAACCTCGGGCGACATGTGCTGCCATTGCCAGTCGAGCTCGGCGCTCACGCTCATCGGCCGGCTGATGCCGACAGCCTTCACCGCGTATGCCGCTGCCCCGAGAGCATGCGCGCCCATGTGAGCAACGCCGGATGCCTGAGCTGCAGATCGGGCGGCCGCGACGGCCGCAGCAGATGTCACCGAGGCGGCGGCTCGACCGTCGACAAACCGACGCCGGATCTCGCCCGCCGTCCCGAGCTCGCCACGAGCAAAGGCGCGTGCCCTGGCGATCGCGTCTCGCGCGCGACCATCCTCAGGAGCTTCGGACTCGAACAAGGGCAACACTCGTTCGGCGCAATCGGCGGCCCACGCCGCTACCAGGCGACGCTGGTCTTCGCTGAGTGACTGAGCTGAGGCCACGCGTGGTGCTTTCAGACGGCGCGAACGGTCGTGATCGGTGAGTGCAGCTGCGAGGTCGGAAAAGGCGAACCTGCTACAGATACGGCGTGAGGTTGTTCAACACCACTCGGTAGCCGTCGGGGTTGAGGTGGGCTCCGTCGAAGGTCAGCTCCTTCTTCAGGTTGCCGCGCTCGTCGGCCAGGCCCGCGTTGACGTCGATGAAGTGGAAGCCGAACTCGCCTGCGAGTGCCTCGATCTTGTCCGAGGCGGCCTGGAAGGCTGCGTTTGAGCGGGTCGCGAAGAGCGTCTTCTCGTCTTCGTCGTTCTGGAAGTCGACCGTGTTGATCGGGTAGTACCTCAGCACGTAGGTCACGCAGTCGGGCAGTCGCTCAGCGATCCGGCGGAAGATCTCGCGCTCGTTGGCCAGGAACTCATCCTCCGGTACCTGGAACCCGATGTCGTTCGTGCCGATGTTGATGAAGATCTTCGACGGCTCGAGATCGAAGATCTGCGTGTCGATGTGCTTCAACAGGAACGCCGTGGTCGTGGCTCGCACGGCGCGGTTGTAGATGTACTTGTCGAAGGCGACTTCTCCCGCCTCCTCCCACTGCTCGATGGGGAAGATCTCCATCAGGCTGGAGCCCACGAAGACGATCTGGCCGCGCTTCGCCGTCCGGTTCGCCGCCGCGTACTTTGCGATGAGCGAGGTCTGAAACTCCTCCAACTGCGGGTTCAGCGTCAGTGACTTCGTTTCCTTCGACATTGTGCTTCCCTCTCCGGGCCCTCATTCGGAATGGAACGTCGTGGGTTTCTTGGAGACCTTGTCAGTTGACGCCGTTGTTGCCATGGTCTCGATTCGAGCGTAGTCACCAGCGCAGCGAGGAGCACCAGCCTCACTTAGCCGGTGTGCACCTCGAGCTCGGGCGGCAGGTCGCGCATCCCGACGATGGGCGAGGCCGTCATGACGAGGGCGCTGCACGCGATGACCCCGGTGCCGACCCAGAGCGTCGGGGCGTAGCCGATCACGGTGGCGAGTGCCCCGCCGAGCAGCGTCCCGAGCGGAAGCACCCCCATCGTGATCGTGCGGCGGGCAGCGGTGACGCGCCCGAAGAGCTCCGGGGGCGTGATCCGTGGGTACACGCCGGAACTCGCGATCGCCGCGACCACGATGATCAGGTTGAGCAGGAACTCTGCGACCGTCATCGACACCGCAGGCGGCACCGGCAGGTGCTGCGCGAGCGGCGCAGGCGCGAACGCGACCGGGATGAGGGCGTAGCAGAGCAGTTGCGTGCGGATCTCGCCGACGCGCTTGCGCACGCGCATCGCGATGAGTGACGCGAGGATGCCGCCGACGGCGCCGATCGCGAGGATGACGCCGTAGGTCGCTGGGCTCAGATGAAGCGTGCGCAGCGCGAACAGCACATAGGCGGCCGAGATGAAGCCGGCACCGAAATTGATGGTCGCCGCCGCGAGCATGAAGGTGCGCTGCAGCGGCCTGCGGAACACGAAGCCCAGGCCCGTCGCGACTGAAGTCCAGAACGGCGGATACGGCGTCTCGATCCGCGTGCGGGAGGCGGACATCGACGCCGCGCTGAGCGACGAGGCGAGGTGAACGACGGCAGTCACCAGGAACGCGGCGGGCGCCGACGTGAGGGCGATCAGCCAGCCGGCGATTCCGGGGCCGATGACGTTGACCGTCGAATCCGCACCTTGCAGGGCCGCGGATGCCTGCGCCACGCGGCCGCGCCCGACGACGGTCGGCAGCGCGGTCGTGTGGGCGACTTCGAAGACGACGTTCGCGGCGCTCGTCACGGCCGCGGCGAGCATCAGGTGCGGCACCGTCAGGGCGTGCGCGAAGTAGGCGACGGGAACGCTTCCGACCGCGGCGAACCGGGCGAGATCGGCGGCGACGAGGAGCCGCTTGGCAGGCATCCGATCTGCCCATACGCCGGCCGGAACGCCGAGGACCAGGTACGCGCCATTGCCGAGCGCGGTGATGACCGCGACCTCGAACGCGCTCGCATGCAGCGCAACGACGGCGGTCACGCTGAGCGCCAGCGAGGCGAAGGCGGCGCCGACGTCGCCGAGGGCGTTCGAGGCCCACAGTCGCCGGAAGTCGGGAATGCGCCGCAGCACGAGCTCGGGGTCCGCGGCGGTCACTGGCTCAGGCTAGAGGACTCAGTGCGATCGTCTGGTGCCGCAACGCGCGGGCACCGCTGCGCTCCCACAGGCGGTGCGCGACTTCGGCGTCGCAATCGCCCCGGTCACCCTCGACCCGCGTCGCCCGGCACGAAGCGATAGCCCATGCCAGACTCCGTCAGCAGGTACCGTGGCGCCGACGGCTCCGGCTCGAGCTTCTTTCGCAGCTGCGAAAGGTACAGCCGCAGGTAGCCCGTGTCGGCCGTGTGATTCGGTCCCCAGATCTCGGTGAGGATCGTCTCGCGCGTCACGAGGCGGTCCGGATTGCGCACGAGCAGCTCGAGCAGCTGCCACTCGGTGGGCGTGAGGCGAACGGATGCCTCAGCCCCCGGCTCACCGCGCACGACGCGCCGCGCCCCGAGGTCGACGGTGACGTTCCCGAAGCGAACCACCGGTGAGTCCTCTCCCCCGCCCTTGCGTCGCCCCAGCGCCCGGATGCGGGCGAGCAGCTCGTCGGCCTGGAACGGCTTCGTGACGTAGTCGTCGGCGCCGAGGTCAAGCGCCTCGACCTTGTCGGCCGAGTCCGAGCGTCCCGACACGACCAGGATCGGCACCGTCGACCAGCCGCGGATGGCCTGGATCACTGCGAGGCCGTCGAGTCCAGGCATCCCCAGATCGAGAACGACGACATCGGGGTGGTCGTTCACGACCTTGTCGAGCGCCTCTCTGCCGTCTTTCGCGAGCACGACGTCGTAGCCGCGCGCCGACAGGATGATGCGCAGCGCGCCCAGGATCTGCCGGTCGTCGTCGGCGACCACGATTCTCACTGGGTGCCTCCTATGGGCGCGGTGTGCAGGGTGACCACCATTGTCAGGCCGCCACCCGGGGTGTCCTCGACGGCGAGCGTGCCGCCCATGCCCTCGACGAAGCCGCGCGACAACGCGAGCCCGAGGCCGATGCCGGTCGTGTTGTCGGTGTCGCCTTCGCGTTGGAATGGCTGGAAGATCGCCTCTTTGCGGTCGTCGGGCACGCCGGGGCCCGCGTCGACGATGCGCAGTTGCACGTCGTCGCCGAACGCACTGACCGCGAGGCGCGGCGCGCTCGCCGAGTAGCGCAGCGCATTCGCGAGCAGATTCACGACGACCCGCTGCAGCAGCACGGGGTCCGCGCTGACGGCGGGAACGTCGTCGGTGACATCGAGCACGACTGCACCGGGCGCCACGCCGAGCTCTTCGAGCGCAGAGGGCAGCACGTCGTCGATGTCGACCGGGGCGAGATTCACGGCGAGCACCCCGGCCTGCACCCGACTCACGTCGAGCAGGTTGGTGACGAGGCTTCCGAGGCTCTCGAGCCCGGCTTGCGCCGTGTCGAGCAGTTCGTCGCGATCGGACGCAGACAGACGGATGCCTGGCGAGCGCAGGCTCGTCACCGCCGCCGTCGCGGCGGCCAGCGGTCGGCGCAGGTCGTGACCCACGGCTGCGAGCAGCGCGGAGCGCACCCGGTCGGTCTCGGCCAGCGGCTTGAGCGCCTCTGCGGTGTCGGCGAGGTCACGGTGCTCGAGGGCGGCGTCGAGCTGCGTGGCGATCGCGGAGAGGATGCGCCGGTCGGAGCTCTCGAGCGCGGGGCCGAAGAGCTCGAGCCGCGCCCGGTCGCCGACGGGCTCGACGTGCGTGGGCTGGGTGGGGCGGTCTCCATTCGGCTTCGCCGCGTCGACGGGCGGGGTGGCCGAGTCGACCGGCGGGGTCGCCGCGTCGACCCGCGAGCTCACCTCGAACAGCACGCTGCCGTCGGCGCCGACCAGTCGCGCGGCATTCAGCCCGAACGCCTCGCGAGCGCGCGCGACCAGTGCCTCGACGGCGTCGTCGCCGCGGATGACGCCGCCGGCGACGGTTGCGAGCACCTCGGATTCGGCCGCAGACCTCCGCGCGGCACGGGTGCGGCGCGCCGCCTGGTCGACCACGAAGCTGACCAGCGCCGCGATCACGACGTAGAGCAGCAGCGCCGCGAGGTGCAGCGGCCGGGCGATCGTGATCGTGTAATACGGCTCGACGAAGACATAGTCGAGCGTCACCCCCGACAGCACCGCCGCGAACAGCGCGGGCCAGATGCCCCCGATGAGCGCGGCGATCACGGTGATCAACTGGAACGCGAGCACCTCGGCGGTGAGCGCGTCCGACGAGCGGAACGACCAGAGGAACCACGTCAGCAGCGGGCCGGCCAGCACGGCGAAGACGAAGCCGAGCGTCAGCCGCCGCCACGACAGCGCGCCGCGGGCGCGCGGCAGCACGATCGGGTGGCTGCCGGCGGCGTCGTGCGTCACGATGTGCACGTCGATGTCGCCCGATTCACGGATGACTGTCGCGCCGACGCCCTGACCGGTGAGGAACGCCGAGAGCCGACTGCGCCGCGAGACGCCGATCACGAGCTGGGTCGCGTTGGACGCACGCGCGAAGTCGACGAGTGCACGCGGCACGTCTTCGGCGACGACTTGGTGGTACGTTCCGCCGAGCTTTTCAACGAGCGACTGCTGGGCGGCCAGCGAGGCGGGGTGGGGCTCGCGCAGGCCGTCGTCGCTCACCACGTGCAGAGCCAGCAGCTCCCCGCCTGACGAGCGGGCGGCGATGCGCGCCCCACGCCGCAGCAGCGTCTCGCCCTCCGGGCCGCCGGTGAGCGCGACGACCACCCGCTCGCGCGCCTCCCACTTGGAGTCGATGCCGTGCTCGGCGCGATACGCCTGCAGGGCCGTATCGACCTCATCGGCGAGCCAGAGCAGCGCGAGCTCGCGCAGCGCCGTGAGGTTCCCGAGGCGGAAATAGTTCGACAGCGCCGCGTCGATGCGAGCTGCGGGGTAGACCAGGCCCTCGGCGAGCCGGTCGCGCAGCGCCTGCGGGGCCAGGTCGACCACCTCGATCTGGTCAGCCGCTCGCAGCACCGAGTCGGGGATCGTCTCGCGCTGCACCACGCCCGTGATCTGCTCGACCACGTCGTTGAGCGACTCGATGTGCTGAATGTTCACGGTCGTGAACACCGTGATCCCGGCATCCAGCAGGTCGTGAACGTCTTGCCAGCGCTTCTCGTGTGCGAGGCCGGGCGCGTTGGTGTGCGCGAGCTCGTCGACGAGGGCGATCTGGGGATGCCGGGCGAGCACGGCGTGCAGGTCCAGGTCGCTCAGCGAGACGCCGCGGTGCTCGACCGTGCGCCGCGGCACCACCTCGAGGCCCTCGAGCATGGCGGCCGTCGCCGCGCGGTCGTGCGTCTCCACGACTGCGACGACGACGTCCTTGCCTTCGCTTTGCAGGCGCCGGCCCTCTTCGAGCATGGCGTAGGTCTTGCCCACCCCCGGCGCCGCCCCGAGCAGAACGCGCAGCTTGCCTCTCGCCACCAGACCCCGACTCCTAGTTATCGCCGTCAGGGTCCATCTTGGACAGGTCGAGGTTCAACTGGACGACATTCACGTACGGCTGGCCGAGGTAGCCGAGATCGCGCCCGTGCGTGTTGCGGTCGACGAGCTTGCGAACGGATGCCTCGCTGAGGCCGCGCGTCGATGCGACTTTCTCGATCTGCAGCCTCGCGTAGGCGATCGAGATGTCGGGGTCGAGGCCGGATGCCGAGGCGGTGAGCGCGTCGACGGGGATCTGGTCGGCGCTGACGCCGTAGGTCCTCTCGATGATGTTCCTGCGGTCGTTGATCGCGTTGACCAGATCCGGATTGTTCGGGCCCCAGTTCGAGCCGAGCGAGGCGTTCGCGTCATAGCCGTTCGGCGCGGAGTCCGAGGTGGCCGCCGACGGGCGGGATTGGAACCACTGCGTGAGCGGCTTGCCTTCCCCGTCGGTGAAGGACTGGCCGATGAGCGCGGAGCCGAGCACGACGGGGTTGCCGGAGCCCGGGGCATCCCCCGTGATCTTGGATCCGTTCGACTGCGCGGGGAACGCGAGCTGCCCGACGCCCGTGATGACGAGCGGGTAGGCGACGCCGAGCGCGACGGTCAGCACGACCATGGCCCTGATCGCGACCCAGTACTGGCGAACGGTGGCGCGGGTAGTGGAAGGCATGTCAGTTCTCCTTCAGTCCGGTTCAGAAACCGGGGATGAGGCTGATGACCAGGTCGATCAGCTTGATGCCGATGAACGGCGCGATGATGCCGCCGAGCCCGAACACCAGCAGGTTCCGGCCGAGCAGCGTGGAGACCGTCGACGGCCGGTAGCGCACGCCTCGCAGTGCGAGCGGAATCAGCGCGACGATGACGAGTGCGTTGAAGATGACCGCCGAGAGGATCGCCGAGTCGGGCGAGTGCAGCCGCATGACGTTGAGGGCCTGCATGCCGGGAAAGGCCGTCACGAACATCGCCGGGATGATGGCGAAGTACTTCGCCACGTCGTTGGCGATCGAGAACGTCGTGAGCGCCCCGCGCGTGATGAGCAGCTGCTTGCCGATCGTCACGATGTCGATGAGCTTGGTCGGGTCGCTGTCGAGATCGACCATGTTGCCGGCCTCTTTGGCGGCGCTCGTGCCCGTGTTCATCGCGACGCCGACGTCGGCCTGCGCGAGTGCGGGCGCGTCGTTGGTGCCGTCGCCCGTCATCGCGACGAGGTGGCCGCCTTCCTGCTCGCGGCGGATGAGAGCGAGCTTGTCCTCAGGCGTCGCCTCGGCGAGGACATCGTCGACACCCGCTTCATTGGCGATGACGGATGCCGTCACCGGATTGTCACCCGTCACCATCACCGTCCGGATCCCCATGCGGCGCAGATCCGCGAAGCGCTCCTTGAGGCCGGTCTTGACGACGTCCTTCAGGTAGATGGTGCCGAGCAGGCGGGCGCACCCGGTGGCGTCGACGGTGGCGACGCCGAGAGGGGTGCCGCCGAGCCGTGAGATCTCGGCCACCTGGTCGTCGAAAACACGCTCGATGTCGGCAGGTATTGCCGTTCTTTCCACGACCCACGCGCGGATGGCGCTCGGCGCGCCCTTGCGCAGCTGGCGGCCGTCGGCGAAGTCGACTCCGCTCATGCGCGTCTGCGCGGTGAACGGCACGACGTTCTCCGATGGTTGAGTAGGTCGCTCTGCGACCGTATCGAAACCCTCTCCTGACGCGGTGAGCTCTGCGGCCAGCGCCACCACCGACTGACCCTCGGGCGTCGGGTCGGCGATAGACGCGCGCGCCGCGGCCTCGACGAGTTCGCTCGCAGCGACGCCGGGCACCGCCCGGAACTCTGCGGCCTGGCGGTTGCCGTAGGTGATCGTTCCGGTCTTGTCGAGCAGCAGCGTGTTGACGTCGCCCGCGGCCTCGACGGCGCGACCCGACATCGCGAGCACGTTGTGCTGCACGAGGCGGTCCATGCCGGCGATCCCGATGGCCGAGAGCAGTGCGCCGATCGTCGTCGGAATGAGGCAGACGAGCAGTGCGACGAGCACCGTCACCGTCGGTGCCGCGTGCGCGAAGCCGGCGGTGGGGCCGAGCGCGAGCACGACCACCACGAAGACGATCGTGAGGCTCGCGAGCAGGATGTTCAGGGCGATCTCATTCGGGGTCTTCTGGCGGGCGGCGCCCTCGACAAGCGCGATCATGCGGTCGACGAAGGTCTCCCCCGGCTTCGACGTGATCTTGACGACGATGCGGTCGGAGAGCACACGAGTGCCTCCGGTGACCGCCGAGCGATCACCGCCCGACTCGCGCACCACCGGTGCGGACTCCCCCGTGATGGCGGACTCGTCCACCGAGGCGATGCCCCAGACGATGTCGCCGTCGCCGGGGATCAGCTCGCCCGCCGACACCACGACGATGTCGTTCAGCATGAGCTCTGCCGATGCGACGGACTCGACGCGGGCGCTCTCGGCGCCGGCATCCGTTCGCTCGTCATAATCGAGCACGCGGTTCGCGAGCGTCGTCGTGCGGGTCTTGCGCAGGGTCGCCGCCTGCGCCTTGCCGCGCCCTTCCGCGACGGCCTCGGCGAGCGTCGCGAAGAGCACCGTCAGCCACAGCCAGACGGCGATCCACCAGGTGAACGTGCTCGGCCGGGCCACAGCGAGCACCGTGGTGAGGGCCGCGCCGACCTCGACGATGAACATCACCGGGTTCCGCCACAGCTCTCGGGGGCTCAGCTTGCGCAGGGCGTCGGGCAGGCTCGTCCAGAGCTGCCGCAGGTTGAAGGCGCCCGCCTGGGCGCGGGTGGGAACGGCGGTCATCAGTGCAGTCCTTCTGCGATGGGTCCGAGCGCGAGCACGGGGAAATAGGTGAGTGCCGAGACCAGCAGCACCGTTCCGACGAGCAGTCCGACGAACTGCGCGCGATGCGTGGGCAGGGTCGCGGTCGTGGCCGGGATCTTGTCTTGAGCGGCGAGAGAGCCGGCCAGGGCGAGCACGAAGGCGATGGGCAGCAGCCGGCCGAGGAACATCGCGGCGCCGAGGGAGGCGTTGAGCCACGGGGTGTTCGCCGTGATGCCGGCGAAGGCCGAGCCGTTGTTGTTGGCGGCGGAGGTGAACGCGTAGAGCACCTCGCTGTAGCCGTGCTGCCCCGGGTTCCACATGCTCGTGTGCTCGAGATCGTGCGCGAGAGGCGGAATCGCGAAGCTCAGCCCGAGGCCGATGAGCACGATGGTCGGCGTGGTGAGGAAGTACAGCGAGGCGAGCTTGATCTCGCGGGCGCCGATCTTCTTGCCGAGGTACTCCGGGGTGCGGCCGATCATCAGGCCGGCGAGGAACACCGCGACGATCGCCATGACGAGCATGCCGTAGAGGCCGGTGCCCACTCCGCCCGGCGACACCTCGCCGAGCATCATGTTGACGAGCATCATCATGCCGCCGAACGACGTCATGGAGTCGTGCATCGACGCGACCGCGCCGGTTGAGGTGCTCGTGCCGGTGGTGTCGAAGAGCAATGACCCGATGATGCCGAGGCGCTGCTCCTTGCCCTCCATGGCGCCGCCCGCGGCGGCGATCGCCCTGTCGGCGCCGCCGTGCAGCTCGAAGAGCGTGCCGATGAGCAGGGATGCCGCGAACAGCACGCCCATCGCCGCGAGCACTGCGTACCCCTGGCGGTTGTCGCCGACCATTCGGCCGAAGGTGCGCGGCAGCGCGAACGGGATCAGCAGCATGAGGAACGTCTCGAAGAGGTTCGTCCACGCGGTCGGGTTCTCGAACGGGTGCGCGGAGTTCATGTTGAAGAACCCGCCGCCATTCGTGCCGAGTTCCTTGATGGCCTCTTGCGAAGCGGTCGGGCCGCCCGGAAGGTGTTGGACGCCTCCCGCGATCGTGTGGATGGTCTCGACCGGGTTGACGTTCTGGATGACGCCGCCGGCGATCAGCACGACGCTTGCCACGATTGCGATCGGCAGCAGAACGCGCGTCACCGCGCGGGTGAGGTCGACCCAGAAGTTGCCGATCGTGCCCGAGCGCCGCAGCGCGAAACCACGCACCAGGGCGATCGCCACGGCGAGGCCGACGGCGGCCGAGACGAAGTTCTGCACCGCGAGGCCGGCGAACTGAACCGTGTAGCCCAGCGTGAGCTCGGGCGAGTACGACTGCCAGTTCGTGTTCGTCACGAACGAGATCGCCGTGTTGAAAGCGAGGCCCGAGGGAACATTCGGCAGCCCCAGCGAGTACGGCAGCCAGTGCTGCACGCGCTGCAGCACGTAGATGAGGAACACGCCGACGACAGAGAACGCGAGGACGCCGCGCAGGTAGGCGGGCCAGCTCTGCGAGGCATCCGATCGCACCCCGATCACGCGGTAGAAGCCGCGCTCGATCTTCAGGTCGCGCGTCGTCGTGAAGGTGTGCGCCAGGTAGTCGCCGAGCGGCCGGTAGGTGAGCCCGAGCACCACTGCGAGCGTCGCGAATTGCGCGAGGAAGAGCCGGGCAGCCTGCCCAGCGGCAAGATCCGGCTGCACTAGAACTTCTCCGGCTTCAGAAGTGCGTACACGAGGTACGCGAGCGACGCGATGGCGAGGGCCGCGGCGAGGATGTCGAAGAAGATCACAGCTTCTCGGCCCCCTTGGCGGTGAGCGCCACGACGATCGTGAGGGCGATCACGCCCAAGATCCACAGAATGTCCACGAGGGACGAGTGAAGCGCCGTTCGCGTACCCTCAGGGCGCTCCTAACGGAAGCCGGACGGGCGCACGCCGTTCCCTAACGGTTTCCTCACACGTGGCGCACGCGGTGGGGTGATTGCCCGCTCAGTCGCCGTCCCACGGGTTCTCCGGAAGACGCAGCAGGTCGTCCTTCGTCGGCGAAACTG
This sequence comes from Gryllotalpicola daejeonensis, assembly GCF_039538145.1. NCBI lineage: Bacteria > Bacillati > Actinomycetota > Actinomycetes > Micrococcales > Microbacteriaceae > Gryllotalpicola > Gryllotalpicola daejeonensis. Next base: position 372,615 of record NZ_BAABBV010000001.1, read on the forward strand.
CGATGGTCACCGGCGGCGCAACGGGGGCGGCTTCCGACGGCCGACCCGGCTGCCGTGCGCCGCGTCCGTCTCCTGCGCCATCGTCTGCCGTGCGCCGTGTCGGTTCGGGTTCGGCGACCACGAGGGCCCCGATCGCCGTCGTGACGGGCATCGCGAGCACCAGGGCGAGCCCACCCACGAGCGCGCGCACGATCTCTTCGGCGACGTCCTCGGCCGTGACGAAGTCGCGCGCCGTGCCGCCGTAGAGCTGAACCGCGACGATCAGGATTAGCGCCGTGCCGAGATAGGCGAACACGAGCGTGTAGACAGTCGAGGCGACGTGATCGCGACCGATGCGCATGGCGCGCCAGAAGAGCTGCCATCTGGTCATGGTCGGCGAGGCGGCGCGCAGCTCCCAGAGGGCGGATGCCTGGGTGACGGTCACGTCATTGAGGGTGCCGAGGCCTGCGAGGACCACGGATGCGATGACGAGCTGCTGCACGTTGACCCACGGGACGTTGTTGGCGAGCAGACCGGCGGACTCATCGCCAAGATCCGCGAGCCGCCAGCCCGTCACCGCCAGCCAGGCGAACAGCGTCGACAGGCCGAGCCCGACGAGCGCGCCGGTCAGCGCCACCGACGTGCGCATGGAGAAGCCGTGGGTGAGATAGAGCATCGCGATCAGAATGGCGACGGATGCCGCCAGCGCGACAGGCACTGCCGGCTCGCCGCTGAGCAGAGCCGGCACGAGAAAGGCGATGACGGCGACACCCGCGAAGCCGAGGCTCACGAGCGCCATGACTCCGCGCCGCCACGCCACCAGCACGACCGCGACCCCGAACAGGATCGCGAACCACAGCATCGCCGAGCCGCGGTCGTAGCGGTAGAACGCCAGCGGCTGGGTCGGCCCGTTCGTTGCGCCCGAGGTGTCGAGCAGCAGGATGTGGTCGCCGGGCTGGATGCCGGTGGCGATGACGTCGGGAGTGAGCGCCACCTTCACCGTCGTGCCCGCGTGCGGGCCATCGCTGATGTGCACCGGTGAGTCGCCGCAGAGGTCAGGCGACGTCTCTTTCCCCGTGCACGACGGCACGACCTCGAGCACCTCGCCGTGCACGACCTTGGTGCCGCTGACGGCGAAGGGCACGAGATTGCGCACGCTGTCGACCCTGTTGGCATCGGGCCACCAGTGCACAACGCCGAGGACCGCCGCCAACCCGCAGAGCACGATGAGCCCGATGATCGCGACACGCGGCCACGTTCTGACGTGCAGAGCCGGCGATGGGCCATCGGAGTGGGAGTGGGCGTGCCGATTGACCATAAGGCAAAGGTAGATGTACCGCGGGTGAGGCTGTCGCCGATTGCGGCGGCCGCTAGCAACCGCTTCTCGGATGTGCAAGGTGTCGAGGTGTGCGAGGGGCCGTGGGTAGCGTGGCCCGCTATGACGACAACGGAGACGTCCATGGCTGCGACCGCGGCGGTCTGCCCGATCTGCGGCACCACCCTTCGGCACGCGGGAACCGCGCTGAGGTGCGACGACTGCGAGGTCGATTACGTGGACAATACGGACGACTGAGCGTCTGTCTCAGCCCACCTTCCTGCCAGCGTTGCGCACGGCGCCGTGGGCCCACGGCGCCGAGAAGGAGCGCCACTCGGCTTCGGAATTGAACCAGACGACCACCTCGACCGCCTGCCGGCCAAGCGACCGGAGCGCTTCTACGCGGTGGCTGCCGTCCGCGATCGGGAACTGGTCAGCCCCGACATACTCGACGATCGACGGCGGCACGTCCCAGCCGTTCTCGATACTTCCGACGTAGCCCGGCAGGCTCTCGGCCCATTCTGCCTCGGAGACGGGATAAGGCAGGCCTGGTTCGGGACCGACTTTCCGCCGAAGCGCATGAGCGGGCGCGGCAACCGGACCGAGCCACCAACGCTGCTGAAGCGCGAGACCGTCAGACAGGGGCACGTTGTCGCCCTTGCCACGCATGAAGGCGTGGACCCACTCCTCAATCAGCCCTGCGGCCGCGGCATCCCTCGCACCACTGCCTGTGAATTCCACGTCGCCCCACTCGATCTCGTCGCCGGCCACCTCGAGCGCGGCCACGCTGTCACAGGCTCACGCTAGCGTCGGCCGCGGCCTGCAGGGGTGCTCGCCCAGCGCGCGCCTGCGAGAATGAACGCATGACTGAGCACACGACGGCTGCGCACCGCTCGCGCCCGCAGGTCCGCCCCAAGGCCGAGGGCTGGACGCAGGCGACGGATGCCGGCGGCCGGCCTCTGCTGCAGTTCCAGAGCCCCCGCCGCACCCAGCCCGAAACGCACCTCGCCGACCTGACGCTCGCGGAGCGCAAGGCGAAGCTCGTCGAGCTCGGTTACCCGGCCTTCCGTGCGACGCAGCTCAGCACGCACTACTTCGAGCACTACACGAGCGACCCCGACGAGATGACCGACCTGCCGGCATCCGCTCGTCACGACATCGTCGAGAAGATGCTGCCGCCCCTGCTCACCGAGGTGCGGCGCCTGCGCACCGACAAGGGCGAGACGATCAAATTCCTGTGGCGCCTGTTCGACGGCGCGCTCGTCGAGTCGGTGCTCATGCGCTACCCGGGCCGCGTCACGCTGTGCGTGTCGAGCCAGGCCGGCTGCGGCATGAACTGCCCGTTCTGCGCCACCGGCCAGGCGGGTCTCACCCGCAACCTGTCGACCGCAGAGATCGTCGACCAGGTCGTCGCGGCGAACCGCGCCATCGCCAACGGCGAGCTCGGCGGTCTGCGCAAAGACGGCGGCTTCGACTCGCCGCGCGTGACCAACATCGTCTTCATGGGCATGGGTGAGCCGCTCGCCAACTACAAGCGGCTGATGAACGCCGTGCGTCGCATGGTCGCACCGGCACCGGAGGGGCTCGGCATGAGCGCCCGGCACATCACCGTGTCGACGGTCGGGCTGGTGCCCGCGATTCGCAAGCTCGCCGACGAGGATCTGCCGCTGACTTTCGCGCTGTCGCTGCACGCGCCCGACGACACGCTGCGTGACGAGCTGATCCCCGTCAACGACCACTGGAAGGTCGATGAGGCGCTGGATGCCGCGCGCTACTACTTCGAGAAGACCGGTCGCCGCGTCTCGATCGAGTACGCGCTCATCAAGGACATGAACGACCACGCCTGGCGAGCCGACCTGCTCGCCGAGAAGCTGAACGCCCGCGGGCGCGGCTGGGTGCACGTGAACCCGATTCCGCTGAACCCGACGCCGGGGTCGATCTGGACGTCGTCCGAGCCCGAGGTGACGAACGAGTTCATCAGGAGGCTCGAGGCCGCAGGCATCCCGACCACGCTGCGCGATACCCGCGGCAAAGAGATCGACGGGGCGTGCGGGCAGCTGGCGGCTGCGGAGTAGCTACGAGCGCATGCGCATGCGCTCGAGCACGCCGTGGGTGCCCCTGACGGCGAAGCCGGCGACAGTTCCCTCATACACGCCGTAGAGCTGGAAGTAGTCGATTGCGACGATTCCGAAGTTCCGGCGGACGCCCTTTCGTCCCTCCGGCACGAACTCGACGTCGAGGCGCCCGTCGGCAGAGCGCGCGGTCCACGGTGCGAGCGGGTCGGCCGACGCGGGCGCGAAGGCCACGTCTGAGAGCGGCTCGACGGCGTCCGGCACCCAGATGCCGGATTCCTCTTCCGCGCCGGCAGGCTGCTCGCGGTCGGCGAAGTTCGCCCCGACGATGCCGCCCGACTCCGTGCGCAGCGCGAAGGTACCCCACGTCCACTCGGTGCGATACGGCAGGCGCGAGCGATGCTCGTCGATGATGACGAGGTCGCGTGCCGGGTCGAAGCGGTACGCGCGCTCCCCTACCGTCAGCGTTCCCGCGATCGGATAGATGCGCTTGTGCGTGAACATCGACGCGCTTGCGCCCAGCGGCGTGTCGACGACGAGCGGGGCGGATGCGCCGGCCGCATCGAGGATCAGCTCGCCGCGGATGGCCTGCGCCTTTGCCGTCGCGGCGATCTCGACACGGATGCTGTGGCTGCCGGCATCCTCATCGAATCGGTAGCCCAGCTCGAATCCCCGTGCCGTGAACGCGCACGTGCCGCCGAACATCAGCCCGGCACTCGGCAGCTCGAGCTCGCTGCGGCGGCCGCTCGCCGCGTGCTCGTCGAGTCGGCCGCTGGCGCGGTCGTGGATGTACAGCTCGGAGGTGGCGAGGTACTTCGCGTCCTGGATGATCATCGAGCCGTACAGCTCGGGGTGGAACAGGGTGAAGCCGACCCATTCCTTGAGGCGGAAGTCGTGCCAGCGCCGGCCGAGTCCGCCGCGGCCGGCGAGCGGGTCGAAGTCGCGCGGGCGCTCGGCAAGGCGCCCCGCGTGTGCCGGGCTCATGCGCGCTCTGCCGCCATCAGGATGATGTAGGCCGCGTCGCGCAGGTCGTGGGCCACGCCGCTGGAGGTCGGCGAGTGCACCAGCACCGTGCCGAAGCCGAGCCGCGTGGCCGCCTCGATGTCGGCCTCGAGGTTGTCGCCGACCATCCAGACGGGGCCGGTGGGATCGGGTTCGCCGAGCGCGCGCAGGGCGACGCGGAAGATCTCGGGGTGCCCCTTCTCGTAACCGACGTCGGCGCTCGCGATGATCGCGTCGAAGTAGTCGGCGATGCCGAGGCCGCGAACGGTGTGTCGCAGTTCGGGCACCGCATTGCTCACGATCGCGAGCCGCCAGCCCTCTTCGCGCAGGGCCTCAAGGGCGTCGACGGTCTCGGGGTAGAGCTCCCATTCCGCCGGATCGGAGAACCTCGGACGCACCTCGGCGACCGCGGCCCGTGCGAGCTCGGCGTCGACGCCCGCGTAGACGCACGCCATCAGCAGCACCTGCTCGAGCCGGGCCCACCAGGCGTCGGCGTCGCCGTTCAACTCAGGGTGCGCAACATCGGGGTGGTGCCACGGGAAGCCGTCTTCGAGCCCGGCCCACAGGTCGCTCGCCGTCACGACCGTGTCCGGTTGTGACTTCCTGATCGCGTCGAGCAGGATTCGGCCGAAGCTGATCCACGGCCGACGCGCGAGTGTGCCGTCGAAATCGAACAGGACGATCCCCGCCATGCGCCGACTTTAGCGCCGCGTCGGGCCGGTTGCCCGTCACCCCTTCTCGTGTCGGGCTCTGCGGCGCTCCAGGGATTCCCTGCGGCGGCGGGCGATCACCGCGGCATCGGGGTCGCGCTCGGCCCCGGCCACGTCATTGGCCGCGCGGGTCGCTGCCGTGCGGGCCGCGTTGGCTGCGGCGAGGCGTGCGAGCAGCTCGCCTCTCCCCCGCAATTCCTGCGCGGTCGGCGCCGACTTGCGGGCGGCACGTGCCGCGTTGAGGAACGCCGCCCGCGTGGCATCCGTGGCGATGGCGGGATGCTTCGCCGCGAGCTCCTGCCAGGCATCAAGCACCTCGTCCGGCACCCAGCTCGCCCCCGCGGGCCAGAGCTCTCGACCCACGCGACGGCCCTCGGCCTCGACGTCGACGGCGGCCAACTCGACCTCGCTACACGCGCTCGCCCGTGGGATCCGGAGCGAGTTCGTCGTGCAGCTGCGCGCCGCCGACCGGCTGGTCGGCCCAGCTGACGAGTCGCCAGCCCTGCTCGACCGAGCCCTCGAGCGCCGCCACACCGGTGTTGTCGAGCGGGTTGTGCAGCGTGAACTCGCCGCTGATGTTGAGGGCGCGGGCGCCGACCCACGCGCGAATCGCCGCGCCGTGGCTGAACACGACCGCGGTGTCGTCGTGTTCAGTCGCGATCTCGGCGATGGCCGCGTCGAAGCGGCCGAAGAATTCGTGGCCGTCGTGGGCGCCGGGCATGCGCGCATCGAGCTCGCCTGTTCCCCACTTCAGGATCGTGCCGAGGTAGGCCTTCACCGACTGCTCGTCGGTCTTGGCCTCGAAGGCCCCGGCCTCGATCTCGTGCAGCCCGTCGTGCACGACGACCTCGAGCTCGCGCGCGGCCGACAGCGGCGCGGCGGTGAGCTGGGTGCGCACGAGCCGCGAGGCGTAGATGCCCTGCACGTTCTCGTCGCGCAGAGCCGCCGGAACGGCCTGAGCCTGCTGCTGCCCGAGTTCGGTCAGGCCCGGCCCGGGGGCCGCCGTGTCGAGCGAGCCGAGGACGTTGGCAGGGGTCTGACCGTGACGGATGAGCAGCAGGCGCACCCTTCCGACGCTAGCCGACGAAGATGCAGAACGGATGCCCGGACGGGTCGGCGAACACGAACAGCGGCTCGTCGGGGTCGTCGAAGCGATCACGCAGCAGCGTGGCGCCGAGCTCGAGCGCCCGACCCTTCTGCCGCTGCAGCTCTTCCGGGCTGCTGACGGCGAAGTCGAGGTGCAGCTGCTGCGGAATCGGGCCCTCTGGCCAGGTGGGCGGGTCGACCTTCTCGACCTTCTGGAACGACAGCCGAAACGAGCCGCCGTTCTCACGCAGGCGCAGCCAGTCGGCGGTGTCGGGCTGGCCCTCGGCGGGCGGCTCATCGCCCGGGAAGTAGGAGTAGCCCAGCAGCTCTCGGTAGAACTCGGCCAGGCGGCGCACATCGGTCGTGTCGAGCACGGTCGCCACGATCTTCGGGAAGACGGTCTGCAGATCTGCGGTGTCCATGCCGACAGTGAAGCAACGACCACCGACATCCGCAGGGCCCTTGCGCTCTAGGGTGAAGTAATGACCGCACGCCGCCGCCTCTGGAGCGGCTCGGCGGTGCAGCTCGGCAGCCTGGTCAGCGTCAACTTCGGCTCGGCGATCGCCGGCCTGATCATCCCCGCCGTCGGTGTCGTCCCGGTCGTCACCGCGCGTCAGCTGGTGACGGTCGCGACCCTCGTGCCGTTCTGGCGCCCCACTCGAGTGGGGTTCACCTGGCGCCGGCTCTGGCCGGCACTCGCGCTCGGCGTCGCCCTGCTCGCCATGAACCTGACGTTCTATCTCGCCGTGCACCTGCTCGGTCTCGGCATCGCCGCGGTGCTCGAGTACCTCGGCCCGTTCGCGCTCGCGGTGCTGGGCTCGCGCAGGATCATCGACGGGGCGTGCGCCGTCGGCGCCGCGGCCGGCGTGGTGCTGCTGTCTGAGGCATCCGGTCACCTGAACGCCGCAGGCGTCGTCGCGGCGCTGGCCGCCGCCGCGTTCTGGGCCGCCTACATCCTGTTCTCGCGCCGCGTCGCGCTCGCGCTGCCCGGGCTCGAGGGCATCACGATCGCGAGCATCGTGACCACCGTGATCTCGCTGCCGCTCGCGCTCGTCACCATCTCGTGGCAGAGCGTGAGCATGCGCGACTGGATGCTTCTGCTGGCGCTCGGCCTGCTGTCGAGCGCCGTGCCCTACAGCCTCGACGCGTTCGTGCTGCGACGCCTGACGCCGCGGATCTATGCCGTCGTGACCGCGTTCGGGCCGGCCGTCGCGGCGGTCTTCGGGTGGCTCGTGCTGCACGAGCACTTCACCCTGGCGATGGTCGCCGGCATCGCGCTGGTCGTGGTGAGCGCCGCGGTCGCGATCCTGAGCCACCGCGAATCCGATTCACAGCCGAGCCCTATCGCACCCGAGGCCGGCGCCGCGTAACCTGCCAGCGTGCTGTTCCGCGACCGCGACGAGGCGGGCCGAATGCTCGCCGATCTGCTGCTGAACCTGAGGGCGGCGAGGCCCGTCGTGCTCGGCATCCCGGCCGGCGGCGTGCTGGTCGCGCAGGTCGTCGCGCGTGAGCTGGGGGCGCCGCTGGGTGCAGTGGCGAGCGGATGCCTGACCGAGACGGACCTCGAAGACCGAACCGTCCTCGTCGTCGACGAGGGCGTCAACACCGGCGCGACGATGCGCGCCGCGCTCGAGACCGTCGCAGCGGCTCACCCCAGGCAGGTCTTCGCCGCCGCGCCCGTCGCACCGAGGCGGCTCAGCCTCGGGCGGCTCGCGGCCGACCTCTACGCGATCGCGCGGCCCGAACCCCTCTCGAGCGTTCGGCGGTGGTACGCCGAACTTCCCGAGGTGTCAGAAGACGAGGTGCGGGCCGCGCTGGGCGGTCAGGACTGGGCGTACGCCGGCGCGACCTCGTTGTGAGCGTGGCCGACCGTGTAGACGCGCATGTCGTTGGTCGTGCCGGGCAGCCCAGGAGGCGAACCGGAGATGACGACGACCTTCTCGCCGTAGGTCGCGAGACCCTCGCCGATCAGGGCGTCGTCGACCTGGCGGAAGTACTCGTCGGTGTAGGTCACGGTGTCGACGAGCGAGGACTGCACACCCCAGACCAGCGCCATGCGGCGGCGGGTCGCCTCGTCGGTCGCGAATGCGCGCATCGGGATCGCGTGGCGCAGGCGCGCCATGCGGCGGGCGGTGTCGCCGGACTCGGTGAAGATGCAGACGAACTTCGCGCCGACGAACTCGGCGACCTCGGCCGCGGCGAGCGTGATCGCGCCGCCCTGGGTGCGCGGCTTGGTGCCGAGCGGGGGCACGCGCTCGAGGCCGTGCTCCTCAGTCGACTCGATGATCTTCGCCATCGTCTGCACGGTGATGGTCGGGAACTCGCCGACGCTGGTCTCACCAGAGAGCATCACGGCGTCCGCGCCGTCGAGGATCGCGTTCGCGCAGTCGGATGCCTCAGCGCGCGTCGGGCGCGGGCTGGAGATCATCGACTCGAGCACCTGCGTCGCCACGATGACCGGCTTGGCCATGCGGCGGGCGAGCTCGACCGCGCGCTTCTGCACGATCGGCACCTGCTCGAGCGGCAGCTCGACGCCGAGGTCGCCGCGGGCGACCATGATCGCATCGAACGCGTCGATGATCTCTTCGAGCGCCTCGACCGCCTGCGGCTTCTCGATCTTCGCGATGACGGGGATCTTGCGCCCCTCTTCGGCCATGATCTCGTGCACGCGGTCGATGTCCTTGGCGTTGCGCACGAACGACAGGGCGATGTAGTCGGCGCCGAGGCGCAGGCCCCAGCGCAGGTCGGCCTCGTCCTTCTCGCTCAGCGCGGGGACGTTGACGGCCACGCCGGGCAGGTTGATGCCCTTGTTGTTCGAGACGGCACCGGGCACCGTGACCTCGGTCGTGACGCGCGGGCCGTCGACCGAGACGACGCGCAGGCCGACCTTGCCGTCATCGATCAGCAGCGGGTCGCCGGGCTTCACGTCGTCGGGCAGGCCCTTGAACGTCGTGCCGGAGATCTCCTGGTTGCCGACGATCTCTTCGGTGGTGATCGTGAAGATGTCGCCCTCGCGCAGGTCGTAGGGCCCGGCCTCGAACTTGCCCAGGCGGATCTTCGGGCCCTGCAGGTCGACCATGACCGCCACCGGCTTGCCGAGGTCGTCGGCCGCCTTGCGCACGTTCGCGTAGACGCCCTCGTGCACGTCGTAGCTGCCGTGGCTCAGGTTCATGCGAGCCACATCGACACCCGCCTCGATGATCGCGCGGATCGCTTCGTAGCTCGATGTTGCAGGGCCGAGTGTGGCGACGATCTTGGCTCGTCTCATGATGCTTGGTATTCAGCTTTCGTTTCGTGAGGGGAATGCGCGGGCGATCAGCCTTCAGCGCATTTACAGGCTAATGCCTCGCTCGGTCGCCTTGATAGGCGAGGGCAGCTCCGTGTCGCCCTCGAGGTAGCGGTCGACCGCGGCGGCAGCGGCACGGCCCTCGGCGATCGCCCACACGATGAGCGACTGACCGCGGCCGGCGTCGCCCGCCACGAAGACGCCCGGCTCGGCCGTCGCGTAGTCGTCGTCGCGCGCCACGTTGCCGCGGCCGTCGAAGCGCAGGCCGAGCTGGTCGGCGAGGAACTGCTGCTCCGGGCCGGTGAAGCCGAGGGCGAGCAGCACGAGGTCAGCGGGGATCTCGCGCTCGGTGCCCGACTTCGGCACGCGGCGCCCGTCGATGAACTCGGTCTCGGCGACGCGCAGAGCGCGCACCTCGCCGGCGTCGTTGCGCAGGAACTCGACGGTCGAGGCGAGGAACTCGCGCTTGCCGCCCTCTTCGTGGGCGCTCGACACCTCGAACAGGCGCGGGTCGGTGGGCCACGGCTCGTGCTCGGCGCGCTCGAGCGGCGGGCGGGCGCCGATGGCGAGGTTGGTGACGGATGCCGCGCCCTGACGGTGCGCCGTGCCGATGCAGTCCGCACCGGTGTCGCCGCCGCCGATGACGACGACGTGCTTGTCCTCTGCGGTGATCTGGTTCGCGACGCTGTCGCCTGCCCCGGCGCGGTTCTGCTGGGTGAGGTACTCCATCGCGAAGTGGACGCCGGGCAGGTCGCGGCCCGGGATCGGCAGGTCGCGCGGCACCATGGCGCCGGTGGCGACGACGACGGCGTCGTAGCGCGCCCGCAGGTCGCTCCACGTGATGTCGGTGCCGATATCGATGCCCGCGCGGAAGCGCGTGCCCTCCGCCGTCATCTGCGCGAGGCGCTGGTCGAGGCGCCGCTTCTCGAACTTGAAGTCGGGGATGCCGTAGCGCAGCAGGCCGCCGATGCGGTCGTCGCGCTCGTAGACCGCGACGGTGTGGCCGGCGCGGGTCAGCTGCTGGGCCGCGGCGAGCCCGGCGGGGCCCGAGCCGACGACCGCGACCGTCTTGCCGGTCAGGCGCTGCGGCGGGTGCGGCTCGATCCAGCCCTTGCTCCAGCCCTCGTCGGCCAGCGAGACCTCGACCTGCTTGATGGTCACAGGCGGCTGGTTGATGCCGAGCACGCACGACGACTCGCACGGGGCGGGGCACAGCGTGCCCGTGAACTCCGGGAAGTTGTTGGTGGCGTGCAGGCGCTCGAGCGCCTGGCGGCCCTCGCCGCGCCACGTGAGGTCGTTCCACTCGGGGATCAGGTTGCCGAGCGGGCAGCCGCGGTGGCAGAACGGGATGCCGCAGTCCATGCAGCGGCCGGCCTGCCGGCGCAGCTGGGTCGCGTCGCCCTGCTCATAGACCTCTTTCCAGTCCATGAGTCGAACCGAGACGGGCCGCCGCTTGGGCAGCTCGCGCTCGGTGACCTTCAGAAAGCCCTTCGGGTCAGCCATTGGTGGCCTCCAAAATCCTTGACCAGACGACGTCGCCGTCGGGGTCGAGCCCTTCGCTGACCGCCTGCTGCCGCGTCTCGAGGACGGCGGCGTAGTCGCGGGGCAGCACCTTCACGAACTTGGCGGCGGACGCCTCGAAGTCCGCCAGCAGCGCGGCGGCGAGCGGTGAGCCCGTCTCGGCCACGTGCTTCTCGAGCAGGTCGCGCAGGATCTCGGCGTCGACGCTCTCGAGCGGAAGCAGCCGTAGCTCGCCGGAGGCGAGCGACTGCGGGTTCACCCGGCCCTCGTGCAGCTGGTACACGTAGGCGGTTCCGCCCGACATGCCCGCGCCGAGGTTGCGGCCGGTCTCACCGAGGATGACGGCGAGACCACCGGTCATGTACTCGAGAGCGTGGTCGCCCACGCCCTCGACGACCGCCGTGGCGCCCGAGTTGCGCACGAGGAAGCGCTCCCCCACGATCCCGCGGATGAACATCGTGCCCTGCGTCGCGCCGTAGCCGATGACGTTTCCGGCGATGACGTTCTCTTCCGCCGCGAATCCGGCCGAGGCATCCGGTCGCACCACGATCTGGCCGCCCGAGAGACCCTTGCCCACGTAGTCGTTCGAGTCGCCGACCAGGCGCAGCGTGATGCCCGCGGGCAGGAACGCGCCGAACGACTGGCCGGCCGAGCCCGTGAGCGTGATGTCGATCGTGCCGGAGGGCAGGCCGTTCTCGCCGTGGCGCAGGGTGACCTCGTGCCCCAGCATGGTGCCGACCGCGCGCTCGGTGTTGCGGATCGGCAGGGCGATCGTGACGGAGGTGCCGTTGTTCAAGGCATCCGCAGCGGCATCGATCAGCTGCACGTCGAAGTGCCTCTCGAGCTCGTGGTCCTGCTGGCGCACGTTCTTGCGCGGCTCGTCGTCGGAGAACTCCGGCCCGTGCAGGATCGGCGACAGGTCGAGGCCGGAGGCCTTCCAGTGGTCGATCGCACGGTCGACGTCGAGCACCTCGGCGTGGCCGATCGCCTCGTCGAGCGAGCGGAAGCCGAGCTCGGCGAGGTACTCGCGCACCTCTTGCGCGATGAACTCGAAGAAGTTCACGACGAACTCGGGCTTGCCCGTGAAGCGCTCACGCAGCACCGGGTTCTGCGTCGCGACTCCGACCGGGCAGGTGTCGAGGTGGCACACGCGCATCATGACGCAGCCTTCGACGACGAGCGGGGCCGTCGCGAAGCCGAACTCCTCGGCGCCGAGCAGGGCGCCGATGATGACGTCGCGGCCGGTCTTGAGCTGGCCGTCGACCTGCACCACCACGCGGTCGCGCATGCCGTTCAGCATGAGCGTCTGCTGGGTCTCGGCGAGGCCGAGCTCCCACGGCGTGCCCGCGTGCTTGAGCGAGTTCAGCGGGCTCGCACCCGTGCCGCCGTCGTGGCCGGAGACCAGGATGACGTCGGAGAGGGCCTTCGCCACGCCCGCCGCGACCGCGCCGATGCCGTTCTCCGACACGAGCTTCGTGTGGATGCGGGCCTTCGGGTTGGAGCGCTTCAGGTCGAAGATCAGCTGCTTCAGGTCTTCGATCGAGTAGATGTCGTGGTGCGGCGGCGGCGAGATCAGGCCGACGCCGGCCGTCGCGTGCCGCGTGCGGGCGACCCACGGGTACACCTTCTGCGCCATCAGCTGACCGCCCTCGCCCGGCTTGGCGCCCTGGGCGAGCTTGATCTGGATGTCGTCGGCGTGCGTCAGGTACATGCTCGTGACGCCGAAGCGGCCGGAGGCGACCTGCTTGATCGCGCTGCGGCGCTCCGGGTCGAGCAGGCGCTCGTTGTCTTCGCCGCCCTCACCGGTGTTCGACTTCGCGCCGAGGCGGTTCATCGCGATCGCGAGGGTCTCGTGCGCCTCGCGCGAGATCGAGCCGTAGCTCATCGCACCCGTCGAGAAGCGCTTCACGATCGAGGCCACCGACTCGACCTCGTCGAGCGGCACCGGCGGCCGCACGCCGTGCTTGAACTTGAACATGCCGCGCAGCGTCATGAGCTGCTCGGCCTGGTCGTCGACGAGCTTGGTGTAGTCGCGGAAGATGTCGTAGCGGCGCGTGCGCGTCGAGTGCTGCAGGCGGAAGACCGTCTCGGGGTTGAACAGATGCGGGCTGCCGTCGCGGCGCCACTGGTACTCGCCGCCGGTGTTGAGGCGCTCGTGCACGCGCACGGCGCTCTCTTCGGGGTAGGCCTGGCGGTGGCGGCTCAGGTTCTCTGCAGCGATCACGTCGATGCCGACGCCGCCGAGCTTGCTGACGGTGCCGGTGAAGTACTTGTCGACGAGCTCCTGCGAGAGGCCGACGGCCTCGAACGCCTGGGCGCCCGCGTAGGACCCCACGGTCGAGATGCCCATCTTCGACATGATCTTCAGCACGCCCTTGCCGAGCGCCTTGATCAGGTTGTAGACGGCCTTCTCGACGGTGATGCCCGTGATCATGCCGGCGTTGACGAGCTCTTCGACCGTCTCCATGGCGAGATACGGATTCACCGCGGAGGCGCCGTAGCCGACGAGGAGCGCCACGTGGTGCACCTCGCGCACGTCGCCCGCCTCGACGACGATGCCGACGCGCATGCGGTTCTCGGTGCGGATCAGGTGATGGTGCACCGCCGCGAGCATGAGCAGCGACGGAATCGGAGCGAAGTCCTTGTTCGAGTCGCGGTCGGACAGCACGATGAAGGCCGCGCCGCGCTCGATCGCCTCGTCGACCTCGTCGCACATCGCGGCGAGGCGCTCCTCGAGCGCCTTCTCACCGGCATCCGGTCGATACAGGCCCTTGATCACCGTGGTGAGGCTCGAGCCCGGGCGCGGGTCGATGTGCTGGATCTTCGCGAGCTCGTCGTTGTTGATGACCGGGAAGTCGAGGACCACCTGGCGGGCGTGCTCGGGCGTGGCGGTGAGCAGGTTGCGCTCGGGGCCGAGGCCGAGGCGCATCGAGGTGACGACCTCTTCGCGGATCGAGTCGAGCGGCGGGTTGGTGACCTGCGCGAACTGCTGCGTGAAGTAGTCGAAGAGCAGGCGCGGGCGCTTCGAGAGCACGGCGACCGGCGTGTCGGAGCCCATGGCGCCGAGCGGCTCCGCGCCGTTCTTCGCCATCGGGGTCAGCAGGATGCGGACCTCTTCCTCGGTGTAGCCGAAGGTGCGCTGGCGGCGCCGGACGGAGGCGGGCGTGTGCACGATGTGCTCGCGCTCGGGCAGGTCGGCGAGATTGATCGAGTTCTCGAGCCACTTCTCGTAGGGCTCGGCGGCGGCGAGGGATGCCTTGATCTCGTCGTCCTCGATGATGCGGCCGGCCTCGGTGTCGACGAGGAACATGCGGCCGGGGCGCAGGCGGCCCTTGCGCACGACCTTCGCCGGGTCGATGTCGAGCACGCCGGTCTCGCTGCCGAGCACGATCAGGCCGTCGTCCGTGACGAGGTAGCGGGCGGGGCGCAGGCCGTTGCGGTCCAGCGTGCCGCCGACGAGCGCGCCGTCGGTGAACACGAGGGCGGCCGGCCCGTCCCACGGCTCCATGAGCGCCGAGTGGTACTCGTAGAACGCCTTCCGGGCGGGGTCGATCTCGGTGGCGTTCTCCCAGGCCTCGGGCACCATCATCATGACGGCGTGCGGCAGCGAGCGGCCCGCGAGGTTGAGCAGCTCGAGCACTTCGTCGAAGCTCGCCGAGTCGCTCGCACCCTCGGTGACGATCGGGAACAGGGGGCGCAGGTCGCCGAGCAGCTCCGACTCGAGCTGCGACTGGCGCGCACGCATCCAGTTGCGGTTGCCCTGCACCGTGTTGATCTCGCCGTTGTGCGCGATCATGCGGAACGGCTGCGCGAGCGGCCACGACGGGAAGGTGTTGGTCGAGTAGCGCGAGTGGACGAGCGCCAGCTTCGAGGCGAAGCGCTCGTCGGAGAGGTCGGGGTAGAACGGCTCGAGCTGGAGCGTGGTGACCATGCCCTTGTAGACGAGCGTGCGCGCCGAGAGCGACGCGAAGTAGGTGCCGAGTTCGCGTTCTGCGCGCTTGCGCAGGCGGAACGAGAGGCGGTCGACCTGGATGCCGGTGCGAGGCGAGCCGTCGTCGGCGGGGTGCGCCGCCGTGACATACAGCTGCTCGATCGCCGGCATGGCGCCGCGCGCCAGGTTGCCGATCTCCTCGGGGCGCGTGGGAACCTCGCGCCAGCCGAGCACGGTCAGCTGCTCCTCCGCGGCGATCTTCTCGACGGCGGCCTTGACGGTGGCGCGGTCGTCCTCCTCGATCGGAAGGAACGCGTTGCCGACGGCGTATTGGCCGAGCGCCGGCAGCTCGAACGGCGCGACGGCGCGCAGGAACGCGTCGGGGATCTGCGTGATGATTCCGGCGCCGTCACCGGTGCCCGCGTCGGAGCCGACGGCACCGCGGTGCTCGAGGTGGCGCAGCGCGTTGAGCGCGTTGTCGATGATGTCGTGACCGGCCGTGCCGCGCAGAGTCGCGACCATGGCGAGACCGCACGCGTCCTTCTCTGAGCGCGGGTCGTACATGCCCTGTGCTGCGGGAATGGTGCTGAACCGCGAGACAGCGCTGACCTGGGAAGACATGGGCTGCATAGGCGCCATTCTCAACCGTCCTCACGTGAATGGGGAAAAGTGACTGGTGGGGACGCCTTCGGCCCTACGAGGAGTCGGTCTAAGTGGTGCGGGTGCCTTGCCGACAGTGCATTTCTATGAGCCGGAGCGGCTTGTGGCCTCGGCGTCGCCCTGCACGGGCTCGTTCGAGTCTACGACATCGCTCTGGCCGGTCTGGTCGCCCTCTCCTGCCCGGTTGCGGTCGGCGCTCTCGCCCGGCGTCCACTCGTAGCCGCGGCGGTACACGCTCGGCTCGGCGCCGTGGTGCCGGTGGCTCTGCACGGCGATGATCACGATGCCGAGGACGATCGCGCCGAACGCGGCCCAGACGTTCGTGGGGATGCCGAGGAAGCTGAACTCGCTCGGGTCGATGCGAATCGACTCGAGCCAGCTGCGGCCGACGCCGTACCAGATCAGGTACATGCCGAAGAAGATGCCCCAGCGCGGCTTGTACTTGCGCTCGATGAGCAGCAGCACGGCGATGCCGACGAGGTTCCAGATGATCTCGTAGAGGAACAGCGGGTGGAACAGCGTGCCGCTCGGCAGGCCGGCGGGGAACGCCTTGTTGTCGCTCGAGATCTGCAGACCCCACGGCATCTTGGTCGGCAGGCCGAAGAGCTCGTTGTTGACGTAGTTGCCGAGGCGGCCGACCGCCTGCGCGAGCAGCAGGCCGGGCACGAGCGCGTCGGCGAACGACCAGAAGCGCAGCTTGTGCTTGGGCAGCGCGCAGGCGAGCCAAAGGCCGACGGCGCCACCGATCAGCGAGCCGAAGATCGCGTTGCCGCCGTCCCAGATGGCGAACACGTTCCAGAGGTTCGCGCCCGAGTAGAAGTAGTCGTGGGGGTGCGTGAACACGTGGTAGAACCGCGCCCCGATGATGCCCAGCGGAACCGTCCACAGCACGACATCGAGCACCACACCGGGCTCGCCGCCGCGCTTCGTCAGACGCACGTGGGTCCACCAGGCGGCGACGATGATGCCGGCCAGGATCAGCAGCGCGTAGAGGTGGATCGTCAGGGGTCCGATCTTCCACGACTGCCATGCGGCCGTGGGGCTCGGGATGCTCGAGACAAGCGCTTCCAGCAAGGTGATGGTGCCTTCCGTGGGGAGTCGCCCCGATGGGGTGCGGGGCCGGGAGAAGTCTAGGGGGCGAGCTTATGTGCTTCACGCCGGGACGCGGTGGCGGACGCCTCGCGAGCCGGCGTGCTCACCCATCGAGGTGTGCCGAAACGGGCCTTTGCGCGCTGATTCCCCCGCTTCGGAACACCTCGATGGGGCGAACCACGGATGCTTCAGGCGGGGCGCTGCGCAAGGAACGTCACGAGCGTCGAGGTCAGTACGTACTCCTGACCGTCTCGCCTTTCCTTGACCGTCGCCGGCGCAGACCACTGCTGCATGACGGTGAAGTCCGTGAACGCCCCGCTGAGGAGCGCCGATGCCTGATCGCTCGTGATCCCGCTCTCGAGAAGTGCCGGTCGCTCCTCTCCGTCCGTGGTGACTTCGCGTCTGTCGCCGATGATGCCGATCGCAACAACACCGCCAGGCGCAGTCGCCCGGGCGATGCGCGCCAGAAGAGCGGCGATGGTATCCAGGTCAGGCAAGTGCTCGATCGCTGAGAAGGCGACAACCAGATCGGCTGGTTCGTCGAACTGATAGTCCGCGAGATCGGCGGCGACGGTCTGCACCTCGATCTGCGGAGAAGCCGGAAGGTGCGACTTCAGCCTTTCGAGCGCGTCGGGCAGCAGATCCACGGCGATGACGGTTGATCCACTGTGCACACGCTCGACAATCGGGATCGTGTGTCGACCAACGCCTGCACCGAGGTCATAGGCGATGACCGGCCGCGTCTGGTCGACGAGATCGAGCGCGTCGAGAACCAGCCGATGCGGCTTCGCGAGCCACGAACCCGGAGTCCCGATATCGGCACTCGCATAGAACTCACGGTGATAGCGCACGGTCTCCGCCCGTGCCGCGTCGAAGTCAGCTGCCTCGCTCACCGAAGCGCTCGCAGATAGCGGCGGTGGGCGATCGTTTGCGCGATGAGCAACAGGGGGAAGAGCACGCGCCAGGCGCCGCTCGGGGCGGGGCGCGTCAGCGAGCGGACGATGAGACGGATGCCTGCGGCGGAGCGCTCGAGAATGAACGCCTCCTCGCCGTCGACTGGGTGCCCCGGGAGTGTGCGGTACGAGAAGCCGACTCGATCGGGTTCGTCCACGACCCGCACGACCTCGATCGGCTCGCGCACCGTGATGCCGAGAGCGCCCGCCGTGATCGTCAGCCGCGTGCCGGGGCGCACGGCCTCGGCAGAGTTGACACGAAAGCCGCTGCGCGTCTTGACGCCCCAGTGCAGCAGCGCGTCCCGGCAGCGCTTCCAGGCGCTGTCGCCGTCGCCGACGACGGCAGAGATCTCGGAACGCCGATACCTACCACCTGCATCAGCGGGCCACACGGCCAGCTCGGGATACGTCCTACCGGCTGTGCTCACGGGCGGTCAGCGGTCGCAGACGAGCAGGATGTTGCCGTCTGGGTCTCGCAGTGTGAAGAAGAGACACATCGCCGGGTCGCCCTCGATCGCGGTCGGCGAGAGTCCCTCGGACTCGAGCCGGGCTCGGGTCGCGTCGAGGTCGGCGACGACGAGGTTGTGCGTGGCGAAGCCGAGGCCGGGCGCGGTCATCCCGCTGAGCGGCCCCATTAGCGTGAGGGTCGCCCCGGGGCCACCTTCCAGCACGGCCGACCACGGCGTCACGGTTACCGCAGAGAGCCTGAACGTCTTGGCGTACCACTCCGCGGCCTCGGCGGGGTCCGCCACCGGCACGAACGCC
Organism: Gryllotalpicola daejeonensis; assembly: GCF_039538145.1. Taxonomy (NCBI): domain Bacteria; kingdom Bacillati; phylum Actinomycetota; class Actinomycetes; order Micrococcales; family Microbacteriaceae; genus Gryllotalpicola; species Gryllotalpicola daejeonensis. The sequence goes on from NZ_BAABBV010000001.1 coordinate 390,987, forward strand.
GTCCCGACGCGGGTGGTGGCCTGCTTCTCGACGAGGACGTACTCGTTGCCGAGGAGGTCGAGCACGTGGCATACCCGGGCGCCGGCGGCATACGTCGGCTCGATCCGGAAGCGGACGCCGTTCTCGCGCCAGGCCGCCACGGTGCGGTCGAACTCGTCGGTGTAGAGCACGGCGACCGGCTCGCCGCCGGTCTGCGCGCCCACGCGGGCGAGGCCCTCCGCGCTCTGCGAGCGGAGCAGCCACACTCCCCCGTCATCGCCCGCGAAAGCGACGTGCACGAAGCGCTGCCCGTCTTCGGCGACCCCGTCGTGCAGCACGCGGCAACCGAACGCCTCCGTGTAGAACTTCAACGCGGCATCCTGGTCATCGACCAGCACGACCGCACGCCTCAGCAGAACCGCCACCCCGGTACCCTCTCTCGCCCTTGAAATCAGCGAGGGGAGTCTATCGGCGCAGAAGCGCCCGGCTCAGCGCCCGACTCAGCGCGCGGTGCCGGCGGCGAGAGACGATGCGGCGGCGCGCACGCCCGCCACTCCCCCGTCGGCCAGCGACTTCACCAGCATCGCACCCACGATCGCACCGTCGGCGTACGACAGCACCTCGCTGACCTGCTCGCCCGTCGAGATTCCGATGCCGACGCAGACCGAGTCGGCGCCCGCGGTGCGCAGGCGGCCGACGAGGCCACGCGCGGCCTCGTCGACGGACGCCCGAGCGCCGGTGACCCCCATGGTCGAGACGGCGTACACGAAGCCCCGCGAGGCCTCCGTCGCCTGACGCAGGCGCTCGTCGGTCGACGTGGGCGCGGCGAGGAAGACGCGGTCGAGCCCGGTGCGATCGCTGGCGGCGATCCAGTCGGATGCCGAGTCGGGAGTGATGTCAGGTGTGATCAGCCCCGCACCGCCCGCCGCGGCCAGCTCGTCGGCGAAGCGCTCGACGCCGAACTGCAGCACCGGGTTCCAGTAGGTCATCACGAGCGCGGGCGCCGAGACCTGCGCGCGGATCTGCCGGATCGCCTCGAAGAGGTGCGGGATCTTGAAGCCGTTCGTCAGCGACTGCTGCGCCGCCGCCTGGATGACCGTTCCGTCCATCACGGGGTCGGAGTACGGCAGGCCGAGCTCGAGGATGTCGACACCCGACTCGACGAGCGCGACCGCCGCGTCGATCGAGGTCGTCAGGTCGGGGAATCCGATCGGCAGATAGCCGACCAGCGCGCCCTTGCGTGACGCGCGAGCATCGGCGACCGCCTGCGCGACCGGGGATGACGTCGTGGTGTCGCTCATGCCTGGCCAGCCCCTTCGTCCAGAACCCCGAAGTACTTCCCGGCGGTCGCCACGTCTTTGTCGCCGCGCCCCGACAGGTTCACGAGGATCAGCGCGTCGGGCCCGAGCTCCTGACCGAGCTTCAGCGCGCCCGCGAGGGCGTGCGCCGACTCGATCGCGGGAATGATTCCCTCGGTGCGGCACAGCAGCCGGAACGCCTGCATCGCCTCGTCGTCGGTGATGTTGCGGTACTCGGCGCGGCCGAGATCCTTGAGCCAGGCGTGCTCTGGCCCGACGCCCGGGTAGTCGAGGCCGGCCGAGATCGAGTGCGACTCGAGGGTCTGGCCGTCTTCGTCCTGCAGGACGTAGGTCTTGTTCCCGTGCAGGATGCCGGGGCGGCCCTCTTCGAGCGTCGCGCCGTGCTTGCCCGATTCGATTCCGTAACCGCCGGGCTCGAAGCCGAAGAGCTTCACGTCGGGGTCGTCGAGGAAGGCGTGGAAGATGCCGATGGCGTTCGAGCCGCCGCCGACGCACGCCGCGACCGCGTCGGGAAGGCGGCCGGTGAGCTCGAGCACCTGGGCGCGCGCCTCTTCGCCGATGATCTTGTGGAAGTCGCGCACCATGGTCGGGAACGGGTGCGGGCCGGCGACCGTGCCGAGCAGGTAGTGCGTCGTCTCGACGTTGGCCACCCAGTCGCGGAACGCCTCGTTGATGGCATCCTTCAAGGTTCGCGAGCCGGTCTTCACCGGAACGACCTCGGCGCCCAGCAGACGCATGCGGGCGACGTTGAGCGCCTGCCGCTCGGTGTCGACCTCGCCCATGTAGATGGTGCACTCCATGCCGAACAGGGCCGCTGCGGTCGCGGTGGCGACGCCGTGCTGGCCGGCGCCCGTCTCGGCGATGAGGCGGGTCTTGCCCAGCATCCGCTTCACGAGCAGCGCCTGGCCGAGCACGTTGTTGATCTTGTGGCTGCCGGTGTGGTTCAGGTCCTCGCGCTTGAGGATGACCCGCGCGCCGCCCGCATGCTCGGCGAAGCGCGGCACCTCGGTGATGATCGAGGGGCGGCCGGAGTACGTGCGGTGCAGCTCGGCGAGCTCCGCGGCGAACCCCGGGTCCTTCTGCGACGCGTGCCACGCCTCGGTCAGCTCGTCGAGAGCGGCGATCAGCGACTCGGGCATGAAGCGCCCGCCGAACGCGCCGAAATCAGGCCCGGCGACTTCGCGGAGGGTCATGGGTTCTCCCAACAGAGAGGGCCTGACGGAGTCAGACCGAGAGGAACTTCTCGAGCGTGCGGATCGGGTCGCCGTCGGTGACGAGCGCCTCGCCCACCAGCACCACGTCGGCGCCGGCCTCGCGGTAGCGCGCGACGTCTTTCCGCTTGAGCACTGCGGATTCCGCGACGCGGACGACCCCGGCAGGAATCCGGTCGGCAACCCGGCCGAACAGGTCCTTGTCGAGCTCGAAATTCGTGAGGTCGCGCGCATTCACGCCGACGAGCTGCGCGCCGACTTCGAGGGCGCGGTCGATCTCGTCTTCGGAGTGGGTCTCGACGAGTGCGGTCATGCCGAGCTCGCGCACCAGCTGGTGCAGGCTCGCGAGCTTCTTCTGGTCGAGAGCCGCGACGATCAGCAGCACGAGGTCGGCGCCCGCGGCGCGCGCCTCGAACACCTGGTACTCGGTGGCGATGAAGTCCTTCCGCAGCACCGGGATGCTGACGGCAGAGCGCACCGCCTCGAGGTCGGCGAGCGAGCCCTTGAACTTGCGCTCCTCGGTGAGCACCGAGATCGCGCTGGCGCCGCCGGTCTCGTAGGTCACGGCGAGCTGCGCAGGGTCGGGGATCTCGGAGAGGTGGCCGCGCGACGGGCTCGCGCGCTTCACCTCGGCGATGATCTTGACGCGGTCGGCGGGCGCGAGCACCTCGAGCGCATCGAGTGCAGGCGCCTGCTCGAGCGCCGCCTTCTCGACGGCCGCCTTCGAGCGGTGCTCTTTGCGGGCGTTCGCGTCGGCGACCGAGCCGGCGGTGAGGTCGGCGAGGATCGACACTAGTGACCCTTGGGCTGGTACTTCTCCCCGCCCACGCCGTAGCCGGCCTTCTTGAGCACCCAGCCGACGATGAGTCCGACGACCACCAGGCCGCCGCCCACGACGGCGACGAGGATCGGCTGGTCGAACCAGAAGAACAGCGTGCCCAGCACGAAGCCCAGCAGCATGATGATCACCGCCGTCCACGCGGCCGGCGAGTGGCCTTCGCCGAGTTCCTCGTGTTCGTGCGCGTTGGTCGTGCCGCTCATGTCTCTCCTGGTCTCGAGCTTCTGGTGAAAGTCTAGCTAGTCGGCCGTGGGGTCGTCGCCGCGGGTCAGCTCGTCCCAGTCGTCGACGGCGTCGTCCCCGGGGCGGGCTTCCGGCTGCGTGCGCGTGGATTTTCTCGGCGCGGGGGATGCCTGGCCGACGGCCTCTTCGAAGTGCACCGCCTGGTAGCGCCGCGACCCTCCGGGCCACCGGCCGCCCGTGACGAGCGCCGCGAGAGAGGCCAGCGCGACCAGCACCCCGGCGACGATCGCGAGCGTCGGCCACGCGCTGGCGCTGACGTGATCGGTCAGGCGGTGCACCGAGGCGTTGCCCGTGATCCCGGTCGCCTTCGAGATCGCCGCGCGCACCCCGGCCGAGTTCTTCGGGTCGCCCGCCGCCGCGAAGACGATGCACGCCCCGAGGATCACGCCGATGATGCCGACGATGATGCGGGCGACCCGCCCGGCGATCGCGAAGGCGAGAGCGAGGGCGAGGGCGGCCAGCGACAGCGCGGTGAGTGCGGGCGAGGCATCCGACCCGCTCACCGTGATCGGCGCCGGGTGACCTGAGGCCTTCGTCAGCGTCACGGTGAACCAGGTCTGCGTCGCCCCGGCGAGGCCGAGGATGGCGCCCACCAGCACCACTGCGATCGTGATCAGCTTGAGGCGCCCGCCGGTCACTGCTCGACTCCAGAGGCAGAGACCCGCTTCATGGCGTTGGCGACCGCGACGGCGCGCAACGGCGCGGCGGCCTTGTTTCGGCACTCCTCGTACTCGCTGACGGGGTCGGAGTCGGCCACGAGGCCCGCGCCGGCCTGCACGTAGGCCATGCCGCCGATGAGGGTCGCGGTGCGAATGGCGATCGCGAGGTCGGCGTCGCCGGCGAAGCCGAAGTAGCCGACCACTCCCCCGTAGACGCCGCGCTGGGCCGGCTCGAGTTCGTCGATGATCTCGAGCGCTCGCGGCTTCGGGGCGCCAGAGAGCGTGCCGGCCGGGAAGGTCGCGCGGAAGACGTCGACGGCCGAGGCATCCGGCTTGACGTCCCCTTCGACGCTCGAGACCAGGTGCATGATGTGGCTGAACCGCTCGACCCGCATGAACTCGGTCACCTCGACCGAGCCCGCGCGGCACACCTTCGCGAGGTCGTTGCGGGCGAGGTCGACGAGCATCAGGTGCTCGGCGCGCTCCTTCGGGTCGGCGATGAGGTTGGATTCAAGATCGGCATCGCTCTCGGGCGTCGCGCCGCGCGGGCGGCTGCCGGCGATGGGGTGCGAGTAGGCGCGGCCGCCCTCGACCTTGACGAGCGCCTCGGGGCTCGAGCCGACGACGGTGTACGGCTCGCCTTCCGGCGTCTCTAGCTGCAGCAGGTACATGTACGGGCTCGGGTTCAGGCTGCGCAGCACGCGATAGACGTCGACAGGGTCGGCCGTCACCGGCTGCTGGAAGCGCTGCGAGATGACGACCTGGAAGACGTCGCCCGCCGTGATGTAGTCCTTCGAGCGCTCGACCGCGGCAAGGTACTCGTCGCGCGACGTGCGGTTCTCGGGGTTCGGCTCTACGCCGAGGTCGACGACCGCGAGCTGCGCCTCGAGCGGTTGCGCCAGCTGCGACTGCAGGGCGTCGAGCCGCTCCTGTGCGTCGTGCCAGAGCTCGCCGGCATCCGCCTCGCCATCGTTCAGTGCGTTCGCGATCAGCTGCACGACACCCGTGCGGTGATCGACGACGACCAGGTCGGCGACGAAGCTGAAGGCGAGCCCGGGCACGTCGAAGTCAGCCGGCGGCTGGTTCGGCAGGCGCTCGAGCTGCCGCACGGCCTCCCACCCGATGAAGCCGACGAGGCCGCCGGTGAGCGGCGGCAGGCCGTCGATGCGCGGCGTCTGCCAGCGCGCGTAGAGCGCGGCGAGCACGTCGAGCGGCGTGGCCGTGAGATCGACGGATGCCTGCCCCAGCGCGCGCTCTGCAGAGAGGCCGCCACTCTGCCAGGTCGCACGGTCGCCTTCCTGAGTCAGCACCCCGAAGGCGTTCGCGCCGACGAAGGAATAGCGCGACCAGATGCCGCCCTGCTCGGCGGACTCGAGCAGGAAGGTGCCCGGGCGGCCCGCCGCGAGCTTGCGATAGATGCCGACGGGAGTCTCGCCGTCGGCGAAGAGCTCACGAACGACCGGCACGACCCGGTGGCCGGGCAGCAGCGCGTCGAACGCCTCGCGCGAAGTCGTCGTCACTGGGCTGTCGCCGACCCTTCGACCGGGTTCAGCACGTCGGCGTCGAAGCAGGTGCGGTCGCCGGTGTGGCACGCGGCTCCGATCTGGTCGACCTCGACGAGCAGGGTATCGCCGTCGCAGTCGAGGGCGGCCTGGTGCACGTACTGCACGTGGCCGCTGGTGTCGCCCTTTCGCCAGTACTCCTGCCGTGAGCGCGACCAGAAGGTGACGCGGCCCTCGGTGAGGGTGCGGCGCAGCGCCTCCGCATCCATCCAGCCGAGCATGAGCACCTCGCGGGTGTCGTGCTGCTGGATGATCGCGGGGAACAGGCCGTCGGCGCCGAAGCGCACCCTGCTGAGGATCGCGTCGACGTCGGGCGCCGTGGTGTTGATGTTCTCGGTCATGATCGGACCTCCAGCCCGGCGGCGCGCAGCTCGCCCTTGACGTCGCCGATGGTCAGCTCGCCGTAGTGGAACACGGAGGCTGCGAGCACGGCGTCTGCGCCGGCCTGGATCGCCGGCACGAAATCGGCGAGCTTCCCGGCGCCGCCGCTCGCGATGACCGGCACCTTCGACAGCTCGCGCATGGCGTGCGTGAGCTCGAGGTCGTACCCCGCCTTCGTGCCGTCGGCGTCGATCGAGTTCACGAGCAGCTCGCCCGCCCCGCGCTCGATCGCCTCTTTCGCCCAGGCGAGGGCGTCAAGATCGGTCTCGGTGCGGCCGCCGTGCGTGGTCACGACGAAGCCGGACGGCGTGCGCGGGCTGCGCTTCACATCGAGCGACAGCACGAGCACCTGCGCGCCGAAGCGGTCGGCGATCTCGCCGATGAGCGCGGGGCGCGCGATCGCGGCCGAGTTGACACCCACCTTGTCGGCACCGTGCGCGAGCAGCTTGGCGACGTCGTCCGCGGCGCGCACGCCCCCGCCGACGGTGAGCGGAACGAAGACCTGCTCAGCGGTGCGGCGCACCATGTCGTAGGTCGTGGCGCGGCCCTCGACCGTGGCGGTGACGTCGAGGAAGGTGACCTCGTCGGCGCCCTGCTCGTAGTACCGCTTCGCGAGCTCGACCGGATCACCGGCATCCGCCAGGTTCAGGAAGTTGACGCCCTTGACGACGCGGCCGTCTGCCACGTCGAGGCACGGGATGACGCGGACTGCGACGCTCATCTGATCGCTCCCCTAGAGCCGTGCCGCGTGGATCGGCGTGACGAGGATGGCGCGGGCCCCGAGCTCGTAGAGCGCGTCCATGATGTGGTTGATCTCGTCACGCGGGATCATGACGCGCACGGCGACCCAGGCCGGGTCGCGCAGCGGCGAGATCGTCGGCGACTCCATGCCGGCCGCGATCGCGGTGGCCTGCTCGATGAGCTCGCTCGGCAGGTCGTAGTCCATGAGCACGTAGCGGCGGGCGACCATGACGCCTTCGAGCCGGCGGTGCAGCGTGTCGAGCCCAGGGGCCGGGTTCGGCCCGGCGATCAGCACGGCCTCTGACTCGAGGATGACGGGGCCGAAGATCTCGAGGCCCTGCTTGCGCAGGGTCGTTCCGGTCTCGACCACGTCGGCGATCGCGTCGGCGACGCCGAGGCGCACGGCCGATTCGACCGCGCCGTCGAGCTTCACGAGATCGACGTCGATGCCCGCCTCGGCGAGGAATCCCCCGACCAGACCGGTGTAGCTCGTGGCGACGCGCTTGCCGCGCAGGTCGTCGAGTTCGCGGAACTTCCCGGCGGGGCCTGCAAAGCGGAAGGTCGAGGCGGCGAAGCCGAGCGGCTCGTCCTCGTGGGCGTTCGAGCCCGAGTCGATGAGCAGGTCGCGGCCGGTGATGCCGACGTCGAGGGCGCCGGAGCCGACGTACGTCGCGATGTCGCGCGGGCGCAGGTAGAAGAACTCGACGTCGTTCTTGGGGTCGGCGACGATCAGTTCCTTGGGGTCGCGGCGGCCGTTGTAGCCGGCTTCCTTCAGGTACTCGGCGGCGGTCTCCGACAGGGCGCCCTTGTTGGGCACGGCGATTCTGAGCATGGGTGAGGGCTTTCGGGGTCGAGGTGGTCGTCTGGGCGAGGCATCCGATCACAGATGTCGGTAGACGTCCTCGAGGGTGAGGCCCTTCGCGATCAGCGCGACCTGCAGGTGGTAGAGCAGCTGGCTCGCCTCTTCGGCGAACTCGTCGTCGCTCTGGTACTCGGCGGCCATCCACACCTCGGCGGCCTCTTCGACGATCTTCTTCCCGATCTGATGGATTCCGGCGTCGATCTCTGCGACCGTGCGGGAGCCCTCAGGGCGGGACTGGGCCTTCTCGCTGAGCTCGGCGAAAAGGTCGTCGAAGGTCTTCACGAGACCAGGCTACTAGGCGTGCACGTGGGCCGACGCCGCCGCCCGCAGCGCCGCGATCGCCTCTGCCGCGTCATCGGCGCCGAACACGCTCGAGCCGGCGACGAAGGTGTCGGCCCCCGCCTGCGCCGCGGTCGCGATCGTCTCGGTCGAGATGCCGCCGTCGACCTGCAGCCAGACATCCGTGCCGAGGCGGGTCGCCGCCTCACGCAGCTGCGTGAGCTTCGGCATCACGTGCGGCAGGAACGACTGGCCGCCGAAGCCCGGCTCGACGGTCATGACCAGTACCTGGTCGAACTCGGGCAGCAGATCGAGGTAGGCGCCGACGTCGGTCTTGGGGCTCAGCGCGACGCCTGCCCGGGCGCCGAGCTTGCGCAGGGTGCGCGCGAGGGTGATGGGCGCGGTGGCTGCCTCTGCGTGGAAGGTCACGCTGAAGCATCCGATCTCGGCATACTGCGGTGCCCAGCGGTCGGGGTCCTCGATCATCAGGTGCACGTCGAGCGGAACCGGGCTCGTCGCCTGCACCCGCTCGACCATCTGCGGCCCGAAGGTGAGGTTCGGCACGAAGTGGTTGTCCATCACGTCGACGTGCACGTAGTCGGCTGTCGCGATGCGCTCGAGGTCGTGCTGCATGTTCGCGAAGTCGGCGGACAGGATGCTCGGATTGATGCGCGCGGCCATGAGTTCAGCCTATTGGCGCGGGCTACCGTGAGGGCATGGCTGAGGAATGGCGACGCGTCGTCGCGGCACTGGCGAACCCCGACATGCGGCTCACGTGGGCGCGGCTCGTTTGCGGCGCAGGTGAGACGGATGCCACGGCCGGCCTCTCCCCCGCGCGTCGGCGCCGCGTGCTCGACGGGTTACGCGGCGCGGGGCTCATCGACGAGGCATCCGCGCCCCGCTCTGCGGTCTTCGCCGAGGTGCTCGCGGCCGCGCCGGTGGCGCCCCAGCCGACCGGGCCCGAGCGGTTCCTGCGCGGCGGCCGCATCGACCGCTACCCGGCGTCGCAGACCGAGCGTGGGGAGCTTCTCGCTCTGATCGCGGGGCGCGCGTTCCGTTCGGGCGAGGTGCTCGATGAGCGCGAGGTCAACGAGCGCCTCGCATCGTTCCACGACGACGTCGCCGTGCTGCGGCGCTACCTGGTCGACTTCGGCCTGCTGGTGCGCACCCGCTCGGGGTCGTCCTACGCGCTCGCGGAGGAGTGACCGTCGCCGAGAAGTGCCGTGATGTCGTCGTGCTGCGGCATTGACGGCAGTTCGGCACGGCGCGGCGCGACGGCCGTGGAGCGCGGCGTGCCTACGCCTTCTGCAGCAGGGCGATGAACATCGCGTCGGTGTTGTGACGATGGGGCCACAGCTGCACCTGCGCCGGGTCGCCCGACAGGTCGAGCGGCGTCTTCACCGCGCCCTGCAGGATCTCCTGGGTCGGCAGCTCTTCGAGCTCGCCCGGGTGGCGCTTGAGCGCCTCGGCGACGGCGATGCGCGTCTCGCCGAGGTGCGGCGAACAGGTGACGTAGGCAAGGATGCCGCCCGGCCGCAGCGTCTCGACTGCCGCGTCGAGCAGTGAGGACTGCAGGCGCTCGAGTTCCGCGACGTCGCGTGGCTGCTTGCGCCACCGCGATTCGGGTCGCCGCCGCAGCGCGCCGAGGCCGGTGCACGGTGCGTCGAGCAGCACGCGGTCGAACTCCCCCGCGTGCTCGGTCGGGATGCCTCGGCCGTCGCCCTCGACCACCTCGACGGCATCCCCCAGCGGCGCGACCGCGTTGCGCACCAGGCCCGCCCGTGCGGCCACGACCTCATTGGCGACGAGGGTCGCGCCGGCACGGCGCGCCTCGGCGCCGAGCAGCGCCGCCTTCCCGCCCGGGCCCGCGCACAGGTCGAGCCAGCGCTCCCCGGCTCGCACGGGCCGCGCCGCGACCAGTGCGAGGGCGGCGAGCTGCGAGCCCTCGTCCTGCACGCGCACCCAGCCTTCCGACTCGCGCACGAGCCGGAACGGGTCGCCGGGCAGCGTGAACCCATACGGCGAATAGGGATTCGGCTCAGCGCCCTCTGGCACTGTGCCGCCGCCGGGAAGCGCGACCAGGTTCACCCGCGGTGCTGCGTTATCGGCCGCAAGCAGCGCCTCGAGTTCAGCCGCGACATCAACGTCGTGCCGACGCTCGGCCGCGAGCGACTGCCGCAGCGCGCGTACGATCCAGACCGGGTGCGAGCCGAGCGCGGCGATCGCGTCGTCGGGTGTCGTCGCATCGGCGAGCACCCGCTCGCGCCACTTGTCGGGCTTGGTGCGGGCGATGCCGCGAAGGACCCCGTTGACGAAGCCGACGCGGCCGCGGCCGATCGCCTGCGCCGCCACCCGCACGGTCTCATTGACGGCGGCATGCGACGGCACCCTCATTGACAGCAACTGGTGCGCACCGAGGCGCAGCACATCGCGCACCGCCGGCTCGATCTGGTCGATCTCGCGGTGCGCCGCGATGCGGATCACCGCGTCGTAGTACCCCTGCATGCGCAGCGTGCCGTAGGTCAGCTCGGTGGCGAGCCCCGCATCGGCGCTCGACATGCCGGAGCGCTCGAGCCGCACGGGCAGCAGCAGATTGGCATAGGCATCCGATTCGCGCACCGCCGCAAGCACGTCGTAGGCGATGCGCCGCGGGTTCGGCGTATGGGCGGCGTCGTTCATTCCGCGACCATCCCTTCCGGATTCTGCAGGCCACGCCACCAGTCGGCGGCAGCCATCGCCTTCTTCCCCGCCGGCTGCACGATCAGCAGCTCGAGGGGGTGCGTCGCGGTGCCGAGGTAGACCCGGCCACCGCGCGACCCGAACGCGCCGGGCGCGAGCCGGTCGGCGCCCTTCGCGAGACGCGCCGCGTGGATCTTGAACCGCTCGCCGCCGAGCACCACGAACGCACCCGGCTCGGGCGAGACGCCGCGCAGTCGCGCGTAGACCGCGTCGCCGGCATCCGTCAGTGCGAGCCGCGCGTCATCGAGCGTGAGCTTGGCGGCCAGCGTGGGCTCGCCCTGCTGAGGAGCCGCGACGGCTTCGCCTGCCGCGATTGCATCGACGACGGATGCCAGTTGCGCGGCGCCTGAGAAGGAGAGTGCTTCGAGCACCTGCCCCGCAGTCTCGTCCGGGCCGATCGGCCGGCGCTCGAGCGAGAACACGTCGCCGGCGTCGAGTTCTTCGACCAGCTGGAACACCGCGGAGCCGGTCTCGGTGTCCCCGGCCATGACGGCCCGCTGCACGGGGGCGGCGCCTCGCCAGCGCGGCAGCAGCGAGAAGTGCAGGTTGATCCAGCCGAGCCGCGGCACCGCGAGCATCGGGGCGCGCAGCAGCCCGCCGTAGGCGACGATCACGCCGAGGTCCGGGGCGAGCGCCCGAACCGCCTCGGTCTCGTCATCGCGCAGACGGTTCGCCTTGATGACCGGCACGGCCAGTTCGGCGGCGCGCGTGGCCACGGGAGACGGCGTCAGCGTGCGCTTGCGGCCGAGAGGCGCGTCGGCGCGGGTGACGGCGCCGACCAGCTCGTGGCGGCTCTCCGCGAGGGCGTCGAGGGTCGGCACGGCGACGGCCGGGGTGCCTGCGAAGACGATGCGCAGGGAAGGTGCGACGGAGGGCATGTGCTGCTGTTCCTAGAGGATCTCGGGGTCGTCCAGCTTGACTCTCAGTGTAGGAGCCGGGCGCCCCCGACGGCGCCCCGCCGGCGGTCTGCGGCCGCCGGTCGCCTGCCGCACGATCGCGCCGCGCAGCGCCGAGGCGACCTCGTCGCCGTGGGCGTAGTCGAAGCGCACCACGGCGCGCACCGATCCGTCGTCGAGCGAGCGCGGGCCATCGGCGGGCACCGCAGCGGGACCGAGCACGTCGCGGATGGGCACGTTCTCGAGCGCCTCGAGCGCGGCCTGGACGGATGCTGGCTTGCCGGTCACGGATGCCACCCGCAGCGCCGGAGGGAAACCGAGCGCTCGCCGATCAAGCAGTTGCGCCGACGCGTAGCTGTGTTGCTGCCACAGAGTCAGCGCCTGGGCGAGCGGGCCGCCCACGCCGACGAGCACGGTCGAGGCGCCGGGTGCGGCGAGGGCGGCCGCATTCGACCACCAGCGCAGGCAGTCGTCGCCGACGTGCAGGCTCTCGCGCTGAAGCATCCGCTCGCCATCGAGCAGGATCACCGCCGCATACCCGCCCGCCGCGATCGGCTCGGCGCCCCGCGTCGCGACGACGAGGGTGCGCGGCTCGCCCGAGACCTGCGTCAGCGGCCGCTCGCCGTCGCTCACGATGACCCTGGTGCCGGGAAACGCGCGACCGAGCTCCTCGGCGGTGCGGCCGGAGCCGCGGGTCACCATGCGGTACGTCGTGTTGTTGCACTCTGAGCACGACCAGTCCCCCGCGAGTCGGCCGCACCAGGCGCAGCTGGGCACGGCGTGCGAGGACGCGAGCTGCAGCGGACCGGCGCAGTTCGTGCACCGGGCGGCCTGGCCGCAGCGGCGGCAGGCGAGCAACGACACGTAGCCCGGCCGCGCGACTTGGACGAGCACCGGCCCCGCCTGCAGCGCCTCGGTCGCGGTGCGGAACGCGGCGGATGGCACCCGGCCGCCGTCGGGGCCGGTCTCGCGCTGCTGAGCGGCTGTCGGCACGACCTTCGGCGTCACGAGCGGCACGGGCCCGACGTCTCTCAGATAGCCGAGCTCCACGAGGCGCTGCACCTCGACCGACCGGGTGTGGCCGGCGAACACGAGGGCGCCGCCTTGCTGCTGCTGGCGCACTAGGGCGACGTCGCGCGCGTGCGCGTACGGCGCGAGCGGCTCGGCGAACAGCGGGTCGCCGTCGTCGTACAGCGCGATGAGCCCCAGCTCGGCCGCGGGCGCATAGACGACCGAGCGATTGCCCACGATGATGCGCGGAACGTGCCGCTTCTCGTCGGGGTGGTCGAGGCACGCGAGGAAAGCTGCGTAGCGCTGCGCGTTCGTGCGCCGCGCGTCGAGCGAGGCGACCACCCCTTCTGGAACGAGGGTGTGCAGCACAGCTTCGAGCTGCTCCTGGTCGCGGTAGTCGGGCACCGCCAGGATCGCACTGCGCCCGCCGGCCACGGCGCGCACCGCGGCCTGGGCGAGCGTCACGGCCCAGCGGCCGACCCAGGTGCCGTCGCCGAGTTCGGCCACTCCGGGCAGCGAGCGCAGGGCGAGCCTTCCCGCGTCGTCGACGGCCGACTCGATCACGCCGGCTTCGTAGCCCGCGATCGGATACCTCGCCCGCGGCGCCTCACCCGGCGCTCCGCGCTCCAGCCACTTCCGCTCGACGGCCACCGATCGCCGGGGAATGGCGAGCCGCAGCACATCGTTCGCGCTGCCGGCCTGGCGGTCGGCGATGCGTCGTGCCAGGGCCCACACCTCGGGCGCGAGCACACGCGCCGGCGACACCACGGTCTCGAGTGGCGCGAGGGCGCCGTCGAAGTCGCTCGTGTCGCCGACCTCGACGACCAGCCCGTCGGCCAGCCGACCCTCGACGCGCAGCGGGGCCGTCACCCGCACGCCGGGGACGGCCTGGTCGGCGAGCGCGGGCGGAATCGCGTAGTCGAACAGCCGGTCGAGCTGTGGCAGCGGCGTGTCGATCAGCACCCTCGCGACGGAGGCCACCGTGCGCCCCGATCTAGAGGCCTGCGGCGTTGCGCAGGTCGTCCACGCGGTCGAGGCGCTCCCACGTGAAGTCGGGCAGCTCGCGGCCGAAGTGGCCGTAGGCGGCGGTCTGCGAGTAGATCGGGCGCAGCAGGTCGAGGTCGCGGATGATTGCGGCCGGGCGCAGGTCGAACACCTCGCGGATCGCGGTCGTGATCGTCTCGAGCGGCACCTTCTCGGTGCCGAACGCCTCGACGTAGAGGCCGACGGGGTGCGCCGCGCCGATCGCGTAGGCGACCTGCACCTCGAGCCGGTCGGCGAGCCCCGCCGCGACCGCGTTCTTCGCGACCCAGCGCATGGCGTAGGCCGCCGAGCGGTCGACCTTCGACGGGTCCTTGCCGCTGAACGCGCCGCCGCCGTGGCGGCTGGCGCCGCCGTAGGTGTCGACGATGATCTTGCGGCCGGTGAGCCCGGCGTCGCCGTGCGGGCCGCCGATCTCGAACTTGCCGGTCGGGTTGATCAGCAGCTTGAGCTGCGACTGGTCGAGGTCGACCGTGTCGAGCACGGGGCGGATCACGGTCTTCTCGACCGCATCGCGCAGTGCCGCGAGGCCGATCGAGGGCGCGTGCTGCGTGGAGAGCACGACGGTGTCGACCGACTTCGGCGTGAGACCGTCGTAGCCGATCGTGACCTGGGTCTTGCCGTCGGGGCGCAGGAATTCGAGCTCGCCCGACTGGCGCACGGCGGCGAGCCGCTCGGAGAGGCGGTGCGACAGCCAGATCGGCAGCGGCATGAGCTCTTTCGTCTCTGTCGCCGCGAAGCCGAACATGATGCCCTGGTCGCCGGCGCCCTGGCGATCGAGCGCGTCGGCGCTCGCGCCCTCACGCGTCTCGAACGCGTCGTCGACGCCCTGCGCGATGTCGGGCGACTGGGCGCCGATCGAGATCGACACGCCGCACGAGCGGCCGTCGAACCACACGTCTGAGGACGTGTAGCCGATCGAGGTGATCTTGTCGCGCACGATCTGCGGGATCTCGACGTAGCCCTCGGTGGTGACCTCGCCGGCGACGTGCACCTGGCCGGTCGTGACCATGGTCTCGACGGCGACGCGCGCCTTCGGGTCGACGGTCAGCAGAGCGTCGAGGATCGCATCGGAGATCTGGTCGCAGATCTTGTCGGGGTGCCCCTCGGTGACGGACTCAGAGGTGAACAGGCGCAAAGCGGACATATTTCTCCCTTGGTAGGGCCGGAAGCGTCTGGTTCGCGTCAGGCGATCGGGTGGTGCAGGAACCGTGGTTCAGACGTTCGAAAGCGTCGCGTCGAGAATACGGTCGGCCACCGACAATTTCGTTCCGGAGGCCTCCATCACGATATCGCCGGAGCGGTCGAGCACGATGACGTCGTTGTCATCTGTGGCAAAGCCGTGGTTCCAGCCGACGTTGTTGACGACGAGGAAGTCGCACCCCTTGCGGGCGATCTTCGAGCGGCCCAGCTCGAGCAGAGTCGCCGGGTCCGGCTCGGTCTCGGCGGCGAATCCGATCACGATCTGGCCCTCGCGACGCGACGACGACAGCTCGGCCAGGATGTCGGGATTCACCACGAACTCGACCGTCAGCTTGTCGCCCGTGTGCTCCTTCTTGATCTTGCCCTGCTGCACCTGCGCGGGCCGGTAGTCGGCGACCGCGGCCGCCATGATCACGACATCCGCCCGCTTCGCAGCGTCGGTGACGGCCTTCTCGAGCTCGAGCGTCGTGCCGACGGATTCCACGGCGATGGTGCTCGGCACGGCATCCGTGCCGATGTTCGCCGCGATCAGCGTGACGTCGGCGCCGCGTGCGGCCGCAGCGGCGGCGATCGCCATGCCCTGCTTGCCGCTCGAGCGGTTGCCCATGAAGCGCACGGGGTCGAACGGCTCGCGCGTTCCGCCGGCCGTGACGACCACCTTGAGTCCGTCGAGGTCGAGTCGCGCGCCGTCGCTCACGTCGTCCACGCGCGCGCGTCGAGCACGGGCGACGGATGCCTGCGCCGCACCGCTTCCTGAGGGAGCCCCCACCCCGATGACGTTCTTGAGCGCCGCCTGGGCGATGGTGTCGGGCTCTTCCATGCGGCCGGGCCCCGAATCGCTGCCGGTCAGCTGACCGCTGGCGGGGCCGATGATGAACACCCCGCGTTCGCGCAGCGTCTTCACGTTGGCCTGCGTGGCGGGCGCCTGCCACATCTCGGTGTGCATCGCGGGGGCGACGACGAGCGGGGCCTTCGAGGCGAGCACCGTGTTGGTGAGCAGGTCGTCGACGATGCCGTGCGCGAGCTTCGCGAGGGTGTTCGCGGTCGCGGGGGCGATGACGATGAGGTCGGCCTTCTGGCCCAGGGCGACGTGCCGGACCTCGTCGACGCCGTCGTAGAGGTCGGAGGTGACCGGGTTGCGGCTGATCGCCTCCCAGGTGGGCTTGCCGACGAACTTGAGGGCGGCCTCGGTGGGAACGACGTGCACGTCATGGCCCTCGAGCACGAAGCTGCGCACCAGCGAGACCGTCTTATACGCGGCGATGCCGCCGGTCACCCCGACGACGATGGTCAGACGGGGCGCTCCGGCGGCATCCTTGCTCACGGTCAGCCGGCGTGCGCTACTGCTGCTCGGCGATCGGCTTGACGACGAGCTTGTCCTCGTTGATCTCGTGGAGGGCGACCGACAGCGGCTTGTCCTCGACGGACGAGTCGACGAGCGGGCCGACGTTGTCGAACAGGCTGCCCTCGTGCAGATCTGCGTAGTAGTCGTTGATCTGGCGGGCACGCTTGCTCGCGAAGATGACCAGCGCGTACTTCGACTCGACCTTGCTCAGCAGCTCGTCGATGGGCGGGTCGATGATGCCCTTCTGGGACGTCGCCATGGGGTTCTCCTAACGAAAAAGTTCTGGGGTCCGCGGTCAGTCACGCGGATTCGCGCGCAATGGCACAGACATCAAGTCTACGACTTCGCGCGCGGCCTCCGGCACGGTGGTGTTCACGACGGTGCGGTCGAACTCCCCCTCGGCGGCCAGCTCGATCTTGGCGGTCTCGAGCCGGCGGCGCTGCTCTTCGGGGCTCTCGGTGCCGCGGCCGATGAGGCGGCGCACCAGCTCGTCCCACGACGGCGGGGCGAGGAAGACGAGCAGCGCGTCGGGGTCATTGGCCCGCACCTGGCGGGCGCCCTGCAGGTCGATCTCGAGCAGCACGTTGCGGCCGGCCGCGAGCGCCTCGCGCACGGGGCCGCGGGGCGTTCCGTACCGGCTCATGTTGTGCACGGTCGCCCACTCGAGGAACTCCCCCGCGGCGATCATGCGGTCGAACTCCGCGTCGTCGACGAAGTAGTAGTGCACGCCGTGGATCTCGCCCGGGCGCGGCTTGCGGGTGGTCGCCGACACCGAGAACACGACATCGGGATAGTTCTCGCGGATGTAGGTCGAGACGCTGCCCTTGCCCACCGCCGTCGGGCCGGCGAGCACGATGAGGCGCGCGGCGCCGCGCGCCTTCGACGACAGCCGGGCGCGTTCGCGCAGGAACTCCCGCAGCCGCTCGCGCTGATGCCGGCCGAGGCCGCCGACGCGCTTGACCTGAGAGATCTCGAGGCGGTCGAGCGTCGCCTTCATCTTCGTCACGCCGATCGCGGGGATCGCGAGCAGGAAATCGGTCACCCGCAGAGTGCCTGCGGGGCCGTTCGGCTCGCGGGCGCCCTCGTCGAGCACGGACTCCGCGCTGCGCGCCCCCGAGGTGATCTGCGCCTTGAGCTCTGCCCTGGCGCGGCGCGCCGCGACAGCCGCCCGTGACGCCGCCGCGCGGTCGACATCGGGCGGCGTGGGCCGCGCCTGCTCAGCCAAGAGCGGCTCGCAACTCCGCGGCGCGGGCATCGATCGCCGTGGCGAGCCCGCGCGGGCCGGCCTGCAGCAGGCTGCGCGACTCGGACACCAGCGTGAACGGCGCGAGGGCCCCGAAGAGGCGGCGCACGTCGGTCGCCTTCGCGCCCTGGTGACCGAAGCCCGGTGCGAGCACCGGAAGGGCCGGCGAGTGCGGCGTGTGCACGTCGACGCCGAGCGCGGTGAAGTCGACCGTTGCGCCGAGGACGACGCCGATCGAGCCGATCGGCCCTTCCCCTGCGCGACCTGCGTTGAAGGCGCTCACACCATCGATGATGGCACGAGACACGGTCACGCTGGCAACGCGGGCACTCTGCAGCCCGGCCGCCTCGGGGTTCGAGGTCGCGGCCAGCACGAAGATCCCCTTGCCGTTGTCGGCCGCATATTCCATGGCGGATTCCAGCGACCCGACGCCCTGGAAGGGGTTGATCGTGACGGCATCGGCCTCGAGCGGCGACCCCGGCGTGAGCCAGGCCTCGGTGTAACCCGCGAGCGAGGTGTCGATGTCGCCGCGCTTCGCGTCGGCGATCGTGATCAGACCCGCCGTGCGCGCGGCGCGCAGCACCTCCTCGAGGGCGGCGTAGCCCGCGGACCCGAAGCGCTCGAAGAACGCGACCTGGGGCTTCACGATTCCGGCGCGGCCGGCCGCGGCATCCACCGCCCTCAGTCCGAACTCGCGAACGCCCGCGGCTGACGACGGCAGGCCCCACTCCTCCAGCAGGAAGTCGTGCGGGTCGATGCCGACGCACAGCGGCCCGAAGGCCTCGAGCGCGGAGCCCAGGACGCCGCCGAAGCCGAAGCCCATGCCGAAGGTCGCGTCGCTCACGCCGCGCCTCCCTCGGCCGCCTCCTGCTTCCGAGCGTCGCGCTCGCGCTGGTAGTCCTGCAGGCTCTTCACGTCGAAGCCGGCGCGCACCGCCTCGATGGAGGCGACAGCGGCGGACAGTTCGCTGATCGTGGTGAACAGCGGCTTGTCGGCGGCGACCGCAGCCGCGCGGATCTCGTAGCCGTCGTGCCGCGTCGCTCCGCCGGTCGGCGTGTTCACGACGATGTCCACCTCGCCGCGGTTCAGCATGTCGACGACCGACTCGCCTTCCTTGTCGCGCTCGCTGAACTTGCGCACGGTCTCGCTCGCGATGCCGTTGCGCGCGAGCACCTCGCCGGTGCCCTCTGTGGCGACGACACGGTAGCCGAGCTCGGTCAGGCGCAGCACCGGGAGGACGATGTTGCGCTTGTCGCGGTCGGCGACCGAGACGAAGGCGGTTCCGGAGGATGGGATGCCGCCGTACGCGGCGGCCTGGCTCTTCGCGAAGGCGCGCGGGAAGTCGCGGTCGATGCCCATGACCTCGCCCGTCGAGCGCATCTCGGGCCCGAGCAGCGAGTCGACGACGTGGCCGGCATTGTCGCGGAAGCGCTTGAAGGGCAGCACGGCCTCCTTCACGGCGACGGGGGCGTCGAGCGGGATGCTGGAGCCGTCCGCCTCTGGCAGCAGACCCTCGGCGATCAGCTCGTCGATCTTGGCGCCGGCCATCACGCGGCTCGCCGCCTTGGCGAGGGGAATCCCCAGCGCCTTGCTCACGAACGGCACGGTGCGGCTCGCGCGCGGGTTCGCCTCGAGCACGTAGAGCACGCCGGCTCCGATTGCGAACTGCACGTTGAGCAGGCCGCGCACACCGATGCCTGCGGCGATCTTGCCGGTGGCCTCGATGACCTTCGCGACGTCCGAGCGGCCGAGCGTCACGGGCGGCAGGGTGCAGCTCGAGTCGCCCGAGTGCACGCCGGCCTCTTCGATGTGCTCCATGACGCCGCCGATGTAGAGCCGCTCGCCGTCGTAGAGGGCGTCGACGTCGATCTCGGTCGCGTCGTCGAGGAAGCGGTCGACGAGCAGCGGGTGGCCGGGGCCGACGATGCCCTGGCCGTCGATGCGGTCGAAGTAGTCGACGAGTTGCTCCTCGCTGAAGACGATCTCCATGCCGCGGCCGCCGAGCACGTAGCTGGGGCGCACGAGCACCGGGTACCCGATGTCGCCGGCGACCTGCTTGGCGCCGTCGAGCTCGTAGGCGGTGCCGTTGCGCGGCGCGAGCAGGCCGGCGTCCTCGAGGATGCCGGCGAAGAGGCCGCGCTCCTCGGCGAGGTCGATCGCCTCCGGGCTCGTGCCGAGGATCGGGACGCCGGCCTCCTTGAGGCCGGTCGCCAGCCCGAGCGCGGTCTGGCCGCCGAGCTGCACGACGACGCCGACCAGCTCGCCCGACTGCGACTCCGCGTGGATGACCTCGAGCACGTCCTCGAGCGTGAGCGGCTCGAAGTACAGGCGGTCGGACGTGTCGTAGTCGGTCGAGACCGTCTCGGGGTTGCAGTTGATCATGATCGTCTCGAAGCCCGCGTCGTGCAGGGCGAACGAGGCGTGCACGCACGAATAGTCGAACTCGACGCCCTGCCCGATGCGGTTCGGCCCTGAGCCCAGGATGACGACCTTCTTCTTGTCGCTCGGCGCGACCTCGGTCTCGGAGTCGTAGCTCGAGTAGTGGTACGGCGTGAGCGCCGGGAACTCGCCCGCGCAGGTGTCGACCGTCTTGTAGACCGGCCGAACGCCGAGGATGTGCCGCACCTCGCGCACATCCGCCTCGCCGAAGCCGCGCAGCTGCCCGATCTGCACGTCGCTGAAGCCGTGCTCCTTGGCCCACCGCATGGTCGCGGTGTCGAGGGTCGGCGCGTTGCGGATGTCTTCGGCGACCTCGTTGATCAGCACGATCTGGTCGAGGAACCACGGGTCGATCTTGGTGGCCTCGAAGACCTGCTCGACCGTCGCGCCCTTGCGCAGCGCCTGCTGCACGACCACGATGCGGCCGTCGGTCGGCGTCTTGGCGACGTCGAGCAGCTCGTCGATCGAGCGGGGCTCCTCGTCCCAGTGGAACGACGAACCGCGCTTCTCGAGGCTGCGCAGCGCCTTCTGCAGCGCGCTCGAGAAGTTGCGGCCGATGGCCATCGCCTCGCCGACCGACTTCATGGTCGTGGTCAGCGTCGGGTCGGCCGCCGGGAACTTCTCGAAGGCGAAGCGCGGCACCTTCACGACGATGTAGTCGAGCGTGGGCTCGAAGCTCGCCGGCGTCACGCGGGTGATGTCGTTCGGGATCTCGTCGAGGCGATAGCCGATGGCGAGCTTGGCGGCGATCTTCGCGATGGGGAATCCGGTCGCCTTCGACGCGAGCGCGGAAGACCGCGAGACGCGCGGGTTCATCTCGATGACGATGACGCGGCCGTTGCTCGGGTCGACGGCGAACTGGATGTTGCAGCCGCCGGTGTCGACGCCGACGCGGCGGATGATCTCGATGCCGATGTTGCGCAGGTTCTGGTACTCGCGGTCCGTCAGCGTGAGCGCGGGCGCGACCGTGATCGAGTCGCCGGTGTGCACGCCGACCGGGTCGACGTTCTCGATGGAGCAGACGACGACCGTGTTGTCGGCCGTGTCGCGCATGAGCTCGAGCTCGTACTCCTTCCACCCGAGGATCGACTCCTCGAGCAGCACCTCGTGGGTGGGCGAGTCGTGCAGGCCGGCGCCGCCGATGCGGCGCAGGTCCTCTTCGTTGAACGCGAAGCCTGAGCCTAGGCCGCCCATCGTGAACGACGGGCGCACGACGAGCGGGTAGCCGAGTTTCTCGGCGCCGGCGAGCAGGTCGTCCATCGAGTGGCAGATGACGGATGCCGCGACGTCTGCCCCCGACTCGAGGACGAGCTCCTTGAAGATCTGCCGGTCTTCGCCCTTGCGGATCGCGTCGACTTTGGCGCCGATCAGCTCGACGCCGTACTTCTCGAGGATGCCGCGCTCGTGCAGCGCGATCGCGGCGTTGAGCGCAGTCTGGCCGCCGAGGGTCGGCAGGATCGCGTCGGGCTTCTCCTTCTGGATGATCGACTCGATCACCTCGGGGGTGATCGGCTCGACGTAGGTCGCGTCGGCGAAGTCCGGGTCGGTCATGATCGTCGCCGGGTTCGAGTTGACGAGGATCACGCGCACGCCCTCGGCGCGCAGCACGCGGCACGCCTGGGTGCCCGAGTAGTCGAATTCGACCGCCTGGCCGATGACGATCGGCCCTGAGCCGATGACGAGGACGCTGTTGATGTCGGGGCGCTTGGGCATGTCTTACTCGGCGTCCTTCTGGTCGTTGGTCTTGTGCGAGACGACCAGGTCGCGGAACCGGTCGAAGAGGTAGTTGGCGTCGTGCGGGCCGGCCGCGGCCTCGGGGTGGTACTGCACCGAGAAGGCCGGGATGTCGAGGGCGTTGAGGCCCTCGACCACGTCGTCGTTCAGATCGACGTGGCTGACCTCGACGCGGCCGTAGCCGTTCGGCGAGTCGAAGGGCTCGTCGTTGCTCGGCGCCTTGACCGCGAATCCGTGGTTGTGCGCCGTGATCTCGACACGACCGGTCTGCTTGTCGCGCACCGGCTGGTTGATGCCGCGGTGGCCGAACGGCAGCTTGTAGGTCTCGAGGCCGAGCGCGCGACCGAGCAGCTGGTTGCCGAAGCAGATGCCGAAGAACGGCAGGCCCTTGTCGAGCAGACCGCGAAGCACCTGCACCTGGGCCTCTGAGGCCGCCGGGTCGCCGGGGCCGTTCGAGTAGAACGCGGCGACCGGGTCGATGGCGAGGATCTGCTCAAGCGTCGAGTCCTGCGGCAGCACGTGCACCTCGAAGCCGCGCTTCGCGAGGTTGTCGAGGGTGGACTGCTTGACGCCGAGGTCGAGCACGGCGAGGTTGCCGATCTTCTCGCCGACGGCGGGCGTCACCGTGTCCTCGGTCACCGAGACCTGCGCAGAGAGGTTGAGCCCGGTCATCTCGGCGCCCGCGCGCACGATCTCGAGCTGCTCGGACTGCGACAGCGCCGCGTCCTCGCCCGAGAAGATGCCGGCGCGCATGGCGCCGAGGTCGCGGATGTGACGGGTGACCGCCCGGGTGTCGATGCCTGAGATACCCACGATGTTCGTGGACTCGAGCTCGTCGTCGAGGCTGCGGATCGAGCGGAAGCTCGAGACGACCCGGCTGGGGTCGCGCACGACGTAGCCGGCGACCCAGATCCGGCGCGACTCCATGTCCTCGTCGTTCATGCCCGTGTTGCCGATGTGCGGCGCGGTCTGGATGACGATCTGGCCCGCGTAGGACGGGTCGGTCAGCGTCTCCTGGTAGCCGGTCATGCCCGTGGCGAACACCAGTTCGCCGAGCGTGCGGCCCTGGGCGCCGTAGGCGCGACCCTCGTAGCGGGTCCCGTCTTCGAGCACCAGGACGGCGGGGGAAGGAACAGGCACGTCAGACCTCGCTTTCTTGTGCGGTGAGAGAATCGATCGCGTTGTACAGCGAGCCGGTCTTTTCTGGCTCGAGAACGCGGAAGTAGCTGTCGACGAGGACCGTTTCGCCGGTCGACTCGCGAAGCGAATGGAGACCCCAGGTCACGACGACGAGCCCGTCTTTTTCCACGGCCTTGTCGATGACGACCTGAGCAGGCTGAGCCGAGTCGATCGAGGATGCCGGAATCCAGACATCCTCTGCCCCGTCCAGCGACACCACGAGACCCGAGCCGTGCACGGTAAGCACGCCCTGCGCGCGGAAGCCCAGCCCCGTGATCGCGAGGCGCTCGAGCGGCCTGCCCTGCGCCGTGGTCGCGACGTAGAGCACGCGCGCTTCGACGAGCGGCTCCCCCAGCCCGGCCGGCATGTCATGCGACGGCTCGAGGTGGGCTGAGCGCCGCACGAGCGCCCGCCAGCCCTGCCACATGCCGAACAGGATCAGCAGCAGGACGAGGACGACGATGATCGTCGAGGCCCACTCAGGCACGGGCCACCTCCGCGACATCGACCACGGTCCCGTCGGCGACCGTGCGGCGGCCCTGGTGGAAGGTGTGCAGCACGCGGCCCGGCAGTTCGAGGCCGAGGTAGGGCGAGTTGACGCCCTTGCCCGCGAGGTCCTCGGTCGAGAACGAACGGCTGGCCTCGGGGTCGTAGAGCGTGAGGTTCGCGGGCGCGCCGACGACGAGCCCGTCGGCGTAGCCGGCAAGCGACCCGATCTCGGCCGGCTTCGAGCTCATGACCCGCGCGACGTCCGCCCAGTCGAGGCGGCCGTCGGCGACGAGCGCCGCGTGCACCACCGAGAGCGCGGACTCGAGCCCGACCATGCCGTTGGCCGCGGCATCCCACTCGGTGTCCTTCGCCTCAACGGGGTGCGGGGCGTGGTCGGTGGCGACGATGTCGATCGTGCCGTCGACGAGCGCCTCGCGCAGGGCCTCGACGTCGTCGCGGGTGCGCAGCGGCGGGTTCACCTTGTAGCGGGCGTCGTAGCCGCGCACGAGGTCTTCGGTGAGCAGCAGGTGGTGCGGGGTGACCTCGGCCGTGACCCGGATGCCGCGCGACTTCGCCCAGCGGATGACCTCGACCGACCCCGCGGTCGAGACATGGCACACGTGCAGGCGGCTGCCGACATGCTCGGCGAGCAGCACGTCGCGGGCGATGATCGACTCCTCGGCGACCGCGGGCCAGCCCGCGAGGCCGAGCTCGCCCGAGAGCACGCCCTCGTTCATCTGGGCCCCCTGCGTGAGCCGCGGCTCCTGCGCGTGCTGCGCGATGACGCCGTCGAAGGCCTTCACATACTCGAGGGCACGGCGCATCAGCATCGGGTCGGAGACGCAGAAGCCGTCGTCGCTGAAGACACGCACCTGCGCGCGGCTCGCGGCCATGGCGCCGAGCTCGGCGAGCTGCTCGCCCCCCAGCCCCACGGTCACCGCGCCGATCGGGCGCACGGTCGCGTAACCGGCGGCCTCGCCGAGCGAGAGCACCTGCTCGACGACGCCGGCGGTGTCGGAGACCGGCGAGGTGTTCGCCATCGCGAAGACCGCGGTGTAGCCGCCTGCGGCCGCGGCGCGCGTTCCGGTGAGCACCGTCTCGGACTGCTCGTAGCCCGGCTCGCGCAGGTGCGTGTGCAGGTCGACCAGCCCGGGAAGGGCGATCAGGCCGTCCGCGTCGACGCGCGTGGCATCCGTTGCGCTCACGCTCGCGCCCAGCTCGACGACTGTGCCGTCCTCGATGAGCAGGTCGGCACGCGACCCGTCGGGAAGCGTCGCTCCGGCGATCAGAAAGCTCTCTGACATCAGTTCTCCTCTTCGCCGGCGAGCAGCAGGTACAAGGCGGCCATGCGGATCGATACCCCGTTCGCGACTTGCTCCCGCACGGTCGAGCGGGGCGAGTCGGCGGCTGCCGCCGAGATCTCGAGGCCGCGGTTCATCGGGCCGGGGTGCATCACGATCGTGTCGTCGGCGAGGCGCGCGAGGCGCTCGTCGTCGAGACCCCAGGTGCGGGCGTACTCGCGCTCGCTCGGGAAGAACGCGGCATGCATCCGCTCGCCCTGGATGCGCAGCATCATGAGCACGTCGGGCACGCCGTCGTCGATCGCCGCGTCGAGGTCGTAGCCCACCGTGACCGGCCAGCTCGAGGTGTCGACCGGCACCAGCGTGGGCGGCGCGACCAGTGTGACCTCGGCGCCCAGCGTGTTCAGCAGCCACACGTTCGAGCGCGCGACGCGCGAGTGCAGGATGTCGCCGACGATCGTCACCGCGACCCCGTCGAGCGCCTTGCCGCGGCTGGCGGCGCCGTGCAGCCGGCGGCGCATCGTGAAGGCGTCGAGCAGCGCCTGGGTCGGGTGCTCGTGCATGCCGTCGCCCGCGTTGATCACGCCGGCGTCGATCCAGCCGCTGGTCGCGAGCGTGAAGGGCGCACCGGATGCCTGATGCCGGATGACCACGCCGTCAGCCCCCATCGCCTGCAGCGTCTGCGCGGTGTCCTTCAGGCTCTCGCCCTTCGAGACGCTCGAGCCCTTCGCGCTGAAGTTGATGACGTCGGCCGACAGGCGCTTCGCGGCGGCCTCGAAGCTGATGCGCGTGCGGGTCGAGTCCTCGAAGAAGAGGTTCACGACCGTCTTGCCGCGCAGCGTCGGCAGCTTCTTGACCTCGCGGTTCTGCACGTCGGCCATGTCCTCGGCGATGTCGAGGAGCCGGATCGCGGCCTCGCGGGAGAGGTCTTTCGTCGAGAGGAGGTGCCGCATCAGGCATCCACCTCGCCCTGGCTGTCGCTGCGCTTGGACTCGATCGCGACGAACTCGTCGCCGTCGACCTCGTTCAGGTGCACGTTGATGCGCTCGTCGAGCGCAGACGGCAGGTTCTTGCCGACGAAATCGGCGCGGATCGGCAGCGAGCGGTGGCCGCGGTCGACGAGCGCGGCAAGGCGCACGATGCCCGGGCGGCCGATGTCGTTCAGCGCGTCGAGGGCGGCGCGGATCGTGCGACCCGAGAACAGCACGTCGTCGACGAGCACCACCGTGGCGCCGTCGATCGACGCGGGCACGCTCGTGCGCCCGGGCGTGCGGGTGCGCGTGTGGGCCAGGTCGTCGCGGTACATCGTGACGTCGAGGCTGCCGGCGAAGACGCGGCTGTCCGGCTCGATCTTGGCGATGTTCGCGGCGATTCGCTGGGCCAGCGTGACGCCGCGGGTGGGAATCCCGAGGATCACGAGGCCCTCCGTTCCCCGATTGGACTCAAGGATCTCGTGTGAGATCCGAGTCAACGCTCGGGCGATGTCAGCCTCACTCAGCACGGTTCTCGTGCTCATCCGCCGACTCCCTTCTCCGCCTCACGGGACGGTCTTAAAGAGTGCCTAACTATGGCTCAACCCTATCAGCGCGCCGGCGGCGAAGTGTCGAACGGGCTGAGTGCGCCCCGTCGGATATAACCGTCTGATGCTCATCAACAAGGTCGGGGATGCCCGAGTGCGCGTTCTCGTGAACGGGCCGGCCTCGTGGAATGTCACCGCGCGGGTCGGGGCGCTGCCCGAGCCGGTGTCGCAGACCCTGTTCGCCGAGCGCTGGTCGGAGGGTGTGGGCGGCACGTCGGCCGGGAAGTCGCTCACCCTCGCCGCCCTCGGCGCTGAGGTGGTGCTGCAGACGGTGGTGGGCGTCGATGAGGTCGCCGGTCAGGTGCTGCGGGCGCTCGAGGTCCCGGGCGTCGAGGTGCGCGCGACCGGGAGCGTCTCCAGGCGCACGGAGCGCCACCTGAACCTGTTGGATGCCTCGGGCGGCCGGGTCTCGATCTACCTCGAGCTGCCGCAGGCGCAACAGGTGCACCAGGCCGCGCCGCCGACCGTCGACCCCGATGTCACGGCCGCCGTGCTCGATCTCTGCGACCACAGCGTTCCGCTGCTCTCGGCCTACCGCTCGATCGGCGTTCCGGTCTGGTGCGATGTGCACGACGACGACGGCGCGGCAGACGGCTACGCCCGCCCGTTCACCGCTGCGGCCGACGTCGTCGTCGCGAGCGAGGTGCGCCTGGCCGACGTCGATTCCTACCTGCGCGATCGCATCGCCGAGGGGGCGCAGCTGGCCGTGTGCACCCGCGGCGGCGACGGGGCACGGGCGGTGCACGCCGACGAGACGGGCGAGCGCTGGTATGACGTCGGGCCGGCCCCGGCCGACGAGGTCGTCGACACCGAAGGCGCCGGTGACGCGTTCGTGGCCGGGCTGCTGATGGGGCTGTCGCGCGGCGCCGTCGTGCCGCAGGCCCTGGCCGAGGCCTCAGCGGCGGGTGCGATCGCGGTGGCCTCCGCAGGGCTCGGCGCGAGCGCGGCCGACGCAGCTGCCGTCGCCCGGCTCGCGGAGGCCGTCGAGGTGACGGTCACCCGCCCGCGCTGAGCGCACGGCGTGCCGACGCCAGCAGCAGGTCGCTGAGCGCGACGAGCTCGGCCTGTGCCTGCGCGGGCGACTCGTCGGGGAGGCTCCCCCGCCGCACCGGGCGTCCCGTCTCGACCGCCACCGCGAGGTCGGCGATGAGCTTCCACCGCAGGCCGGCGGCGGCATCGAAGCCGAGTCGGACGTCGCCTTCCGTGATGGCCGGATCCTCTGCGCGCACGCCCGCCGCATAGCTCGCCACCGCGTCGTCGACGATCGCGGCGACGACGGATGCCTGGGCATCACCGCGTCGCACGGAAGAGAACAGCAGCGAGGCGAGATCCGCGCCGACCGGGCCCGGCCCGACCGACTCCCAGTCGATGAGCACCGTCTGCCCCGACGAGATGAAGACGTTCGCGCCGACCGCGTCGTGATGGCAGAGCGTCTGCGGCAGGGAATCGAGGGTGGTGCGAAGGCGCGGTTGCGCCTCGATCAGCCGCAGTCCGGCGGCGAGGCGATCGCCGAGCAGTGTCATGGCGTCGGCGCTCGGCTGCCCGAGCACCTGTCGCCCGGTGGTGGCAGCTTCCGGCTGGCTGTGCCGGTCGATCCAGCCCGTGAAGAGCCACGGCTCCCCCGGCACTCGGCCGCACCACCGTCCCGCCATGGTGCCGAGGTCGTGCGCCGCCGCGAGCAGCGCCGGTGCGTCGAGCGGCCGGGTTCCGTCGTGCACGACCTCTTCGAGCAACAGCGTCAGCTCGCCGTCGGGCACCGCCCGAGAACCGAGGAGACGTGGCGCCCGAACGGCCGGCGCGAGCTCGTCGAGCAGCCCTGAGGCATACGCCTGGAACTCGCGCTGGGCGTTGGCGCGCAGATACGGCGAGGCGTGAGCCAGGTCCGTCGACTTCTCGATGAGCGACCCCGGCACGGCGGCGCCGTCGACACGCACGACACCCCGCAGGCGGCTCACCGTGCGGTGCGCGAGGAACGCGTCGTAGTCGAGCGGCTCGCGCCGCGCCCCGTTCGCCTGCAGCCGCTCGTCATCGTCCATCGCCTCGAGCGTAAGCGGCGCGCCCGACCGTCGTCACTTGCCGAATCCCCGCTATTGACTCTAGGTTCAATAAGGAGCCGGCAACGGAGCCGGCAGTGTGGGGGCACAGATGATCCGGTCGAAGTCCAGCTCACAGGCGCGGGGCGGGCGCTCGCGAATGCTCGCCGCGGTGGCAGCGGCGGCGGCGGTGGCCGCGGCGGCGATGACCACGGCACCGGCGCATGCGGCCGAGAGCAGCACGCAGCTCGAGGTGTCACGCGGAGTCACGATTCCCGCGTTCTACAACCCGCCGGCGGCGTTGCCTGCGCGCAACGGCGCGCTGATCCGCAGCGAGCCGCTCGCCCTCGGCGCGGGGCTCACTCTGCCCGCCGTCGGGGCGTTGCCGGGCACGGCCACGCGGGTCATGTACACGACCACCGACAGCAACGGCGTGCGCGCCGCGGTCACGGGCGCCTACATCGAGCCGGCCGCCAGGTGGCACGGCGTCGGCGCGCGGCCGCTCGTGGTGCTGGCCCCGGGAACGATGGGCCAGGGCGATCAGTGTGCGCCCTCACTCGCGCTGCAGCATCCGATCACCTTCAACGGGCAGACCGTGTCGGTCGGCTACGAAGACGTCGCTGCCTACCGCCTGCTGGCGGAGGGCGTCGCGGTGATGGTCACCGACTACCTCGGGTTCGGAACGACCGATCGCGTGCACACCTATGTCAACCGCGTCGATGAGGGGCACGCGGTGCTGGATGCCGCGCGGGCGGCGCTCCAGGTGCCCGGGGCTTCCGTGACCCGCAGCTCGCGCGTCGGGCTCTACGGCTACAGCCAGGGCGGCGGCGCGACGGCAGCCGCAGCGGAACTGCGCAGCACGTATGCCCCCGACGTGAACCTCGCCGGCAGCTACGTCGGCGCCCCGCCGGCCGACCTCGCCGCCGTTGCGGCGGGCATCGACGGCAGCGCCCTCGCCGGCGCCCTTGGGTGGACGCTGAACAGCCTCGTGCAGTCGTACCCGTCGCTCGCCCCGATCGTCGCGGCGCACGTGAACGACGCGGGCCGCGCCGCCCTCACGGACCTCGCGACCGCGTGCATCGGCGACGGTCTCGCGGGCTTCGCCTTCCAGAAGAGCAGCGGGTGGACGAACGACGGCGAGACGCTGATGCAGATCGCCGCGAAGGAGCAGGCCATCCAGCAGGCGCTGGCCGCGCAGAAGCTCGGCACGCTCGCGCCGTCAGGGCCGGTCCGCGTGGCCACCGGCATCGCCGACGACATCGTGCCGCACGCGCAGGCGCGGCAGCTCGCCGTCGACTGGTGCAAGCGCGGCGGCGACGTGAGCTACGTGCCGATTCCGGTGCCGAACCTCGGCGACGGGCTGCTGACGAACCACATCAGCCCGCTGCTGGCGGACCAGGGCGCGGCGATCGCGTGGCTCACGCAACGGGTCGACGGCATCACGGCCGGCTCGAACTGCGCGACGATGCCCGTGCAGCCCTGACGGGCGAGCCGGCTATTCCTCGCGAGCTGCGCGTGAGGCATCCCTCGCGTCATCGTCGCCGACGGTCTGCGCGATCTTGGCGAGCAGTCCGTTGATGAAGCCCGACGAGTCCTCGGTCGACAGCACGGTCGCGGCCTCGACGGCTTCGGAGATGGCGACGCCGGTCGGCACCTCGGGGTTGAACAGCAGCTCCCACACCCCGATGCGCACGATCGCGCGGTCGACGATCGGCATGCGCGCGAGCGTCCAGCCGTGTGCATACGTCTCGATCAGCTCGTCGATCTCGTCGCGGTGGTCGTTGACCCCGTCGACGATCTCGCGGGCGTAGAGCCAGGATGCCTCGCGCGCGGGCTCGTTCGCCGCGCGCTCGGCCTCGGCCGCCAGAGCCTGCGGGATCGAGATGCCCCGCAGGTCGGCGACGTACAGGATGTCGAGGGCCCGCTTGCGGGCCTTCGTGCGTGCGCTCATGAGTCCTAGTCGTTCACGCGGCCGAGGTACTCGCCCGTGCGGGTGTCGACCTTGACCTTGGTGCCGGTCTCGAGGAACAGCGGGACCTGGATCTCGTAGCCGGTCTCGACCGTCGCGGGCTTCGTGCCGGCGCTCGAGCGGTCACCCTGCAGGCCCGGCTCGGTGTAGGTGACCTCGAGCACGACCGACGCGGGAAGCTCGACGTACAGCGGGTTCCCGTTGTTCATCGCGATCGTCACGATCTGGTTCTCGAGCATGAAGTGCGCCGCGTCGCCGACGGTGGCGGCGGGCACGTTGATCTGGTCGTAGTCCGTCTGGTCCATGAAGACGAACGAGTCGCCGTCGTTGTAGAGGTACTGGAAGTCGCGGCGGTCGACGGTCTCGATGTCGATCTTCGTGCCGGCGTTGTAGGTCTTGTCGACGACCTTGCCCGTGAGCACGTTCTTCATCTTGGTGCGGACGAACGCGCCGCCCTTCCCCGGCTTGACGTGCTGGAACTCGATGATGCTCCAGAGCTGGCCGTCGATGTTGAGCACGACGCCGTTCTTGATGTCAGCGGTAGATGCCATGGATGGATCCGTTCAGGTCGTTTGACAACGCGCAATGGCGCTGGAAGGAAGCTGCGAGGCCTCGGTCTCTCTCGAAACCGGGCCCCGAAGAGCCTACCAGCGCGGGCACGGGCGGCCCGAGGCATCCGTTCAGGCTCGGCCGAGCCGGGTCAGGCGCGGCGCCGCCCCCGCATGCTCGCCGAGATCGAGGCGGCGATGATCACGAAGACGATCGCGACGGCCACCTGCCAGATGTGCCGCCACCAGTCGAAGCCGCCCGTGCCCACGAACTGGCCGTTGTGGAAGATCGCCGCATAGATCCAGTTGCCGACGATGATGCCGAGGATGCCGCAGATGGCGGTCAGCCAGAAGGGAATGTCATCGTGCCTGCTGGGCACGATCCACTTCGCGATCAGGCCGATGATGATGCCGCCGATGATGATCCAGAGAATCGTGCCGAGCATGCTGTCCCCTCACTGTCGCTGGCCCCCTGATGGGTGGCTCACAGGAGAATCATTGCCCTATCGGGTCAGCTGCGCGAGGGCTAGACGGTACGAGTCGAAGCCGAAGCCGGCGATCACCCCGGTCGCGACGGCGGTGATGACGCTGGTGTGCCGGAACTCCTCGCGCGCGTGCGGGTTCGAGATGTGCACCTCGATGAGCGGCACGCCCGAACTCGTCACGTACTGCACGGCGTCGTGCACGGCGATCGAGTAGTGCGTCCACGCGCCGGCGTTCAGCACG
Organism: Gryllotalpicola daejeonensis; assembly: GCF_039538145.1. NCBI lineage: Bacteria > Bacillati > Actinomycetota > Actinomycetes > Micrococcales > Microbacteriaceae > Gryllotalpicola > Gryllotalpicola daejeonensis. Next base: position 422,536 of record NZ_BAABBV010000001.1, read on the forward strand.
ACCGGGGTCTTCTGCTGCGCCGCGGTGTGCAGCCAGCCCAGCAGCTCGCCCTCGTGGTCGGTCTGGCGCACCTCGACGGTGGCGCCGGTGGCCGTCGCGTCGGCTTCGAGCAGCGCGCGCAGGTCGTCGAGCGTCTCGCTACCGTAGATCTCGGGTTCGCGAGTGCCGAGGGTGCCGAGGTTGGGGCCGTTCAGAACGAGGACGTGGGTCACGCGCTCACTTTAGCGATTCGGCCTCGCCCGGCTTGAGCGGACGCACCCGGATGCCCGACCACTCGTCGTTGAACGGCCGGTTGCCGATGGCGCGCCAGCCGTGCTCGAGCACCGCCTTCGCGATCACGTCGCGGTTCAGCTCGCCCTTGCCGCCCTTGAGATATCCGAACCAGACGACGCGGGTATCCGCGAGCTGCGGCAGCAGCTCGGCGAATTCGGCGTGCAGCTGCTCGAGGGACGTCGCGAACGCGAACACGGCGTCCGCTTCGGCGACGGATGCCTCGACCGAGCCTTCCGGAAGAGGAAGCAGGAGCGCCCGCTGCTCGGGGGTCGCTTCGACGATGGCGATCTTCTCGCCCTTCTTCACCTGCAGATGCTCGGCAACGGTGTCGGCCATGCGCCGAACCTACCGCGATCGGCCCCGTGCCGCGTGCCGATCGGCAGAGATGGGCCGATACGCAGACCTCCGGCTCGATCTGCTCTGCGTAGCGAATCATCTCTGCGTATCGACCCGATCCCACCGCTCAGCCCGCGACGACGAGACCCTTCGCTGCGCAGAGATCCGCCGCCGACCGCGACCCCTCGCGCACGTACACCGACACGGCGGTGCCGTCGCTCGTGCACGCCGCCATCGGCGGCACCGAGAGGTCCCACGTCACGGTCGGCAGCACCGCGCAGCTGCCCGAGGGGGCAGGCACCGGTCGTGGCGACGCAGACTCGAGCGGGGCCGGCTGCTGCACCGTCCCGAAGTCAGGCACGTGCCCGGGTGCCGGGCCACCGCTGGCGAAGTAGGTGCCCTGGGGCGAGACCACGAGCTCGGTCAGAAACCAGTGCTCGCCGTCACTCGTGTCGAACTCGACGCAGTCGTGGCCGAGTCTCTGCTGCTGGGCGGCGATGCGATCCATCGTCGCGGTCGCCGAATGATCCCGATAGAGTCCTGCGCACACCGCGGTCGGGTCGACGCGCGGGTGCGCGGACGCCTCAGCCGCGGTCGCCGACCACCCCGACAGTGGGTCGCCGCCCGCATCGAAGCACTCCACGCTCAGCGGCACCGGCTTCTCGGCCGCCTTCGGCAGCACATTGGCATTGAGCCGCCCGCTCGCCAGCAGCGCCACGACTGCGACGATCGCGGCGCCGACGATGACCCAGACCACCACCAGCGGGTGCCGCGAATGCCGTCGCGGCGGCGTGGGGGCGGTCATGCCCTGACGGTACCCCCGCCGGGCGCGTTAGACGCCGACCTCCTGATAGGCGGCGAACAGCAGCGATTCGTCCGGCCCGCGCAGCACCGTAGGGCGCCCGATCTCGTCGAGCACGATGAAGCGCATCATCGCGCCGCGCGCCTTCTTGTCCCGCCGCATGGTCGCCAGCAGCGTCTGCCAGCGGCCGAGCGGGTAGGTGGTCGGCAGGGTCAAGGACGTGAGGATGCTGCGATGCCGATCGGCCGCGGCATCCGACAGTCGCCCCGCAAGCCTCGAGAGCTCTGCCGCATAGACCATGCCGACGGAGATCGCGGCGCCGTGCCGCCACTGGTAGCGCTCGGCGTGCTCGATCGCGTGGCCGAGTGTGTGGCCGTAGTTGAGGATCTCGCGCAGCCCGGCCTCTTTGAAGTCCTCGCCCACGACGCGCGCCTTGAGCGCGATCGACAGCTCGACCACGCGGCGGAACTCGTCGGAGGAGGCATCCGTCGCCTTGTCCACATCGGCCTCGACGATCTCGAGGATCTCGGGCTCGGCGATGAAGCCGCACTTCACGATCTCGGCGAAGCCCGCGAGCAGGTCGTTGCGCGGCAGGCTCGGGATCGTCTCGAGGTCGGCGATGACCGCCGACGGCGCGTAGAACGAGCCGACGAGATTCTTGCCCTCTGCCGTGTTGATGCCGGTCTTCCCACCGACGGCGGCGTCGACCATGCCGAGCACGGTGGTGGGCACCTGGATGAGCTTCACGCCGCGCAGCCACGTCGCCGCGACGAAGCCCGCGAGGTCGGTGGTGGCTCCCCCGCCGAAGCCGATGACCGCGTCGGAGCGCGTGAAGTCGGCCTGGCCCATGATCTGCCAGCAGAACGCGGCGACCTCGACGCGCTTGGCAGCCTCGCCGTCGGGCACCTCGGCGAGCAGCACCTGGTAGCGGTCGGCGAGCGTCTCGCGCAGCTCGGCGGCGGCTGCGGCGAGCGTCGGCGCGTGCACGATCAGCACCTTCGAGACGTCGCCGCCGAGCTTGTCGGCGAGGCTCTCGCGCACGCCGTAGCCGACGGTTACGGTGTAGGCGTCGGCTCCCGGCACCTGGATCTGGGTGATGTCGCTGCTCATTCGGTGAAAGCTCCTCCGTTGTGGACCCAGTCCGCGAGCTCCTGGGCGATCTCGTCGCGGGGGCGGTTCGCGGTCTCGACCCGGCGATCGGCGAGGCGCTCGTAGAGCGGCCGGCGCGCAGCCACGAGGGCCTTCCATGCGTCGATGTCCGGCACGAGAGGGCGCTTGCCGTCTGCCTTGATGCGGCCTTCGACCGACTCCGCGTCGACGTCGAGCAGCACGACGATGTGCTGCTCGAGGTCGCGCTGGGTGTTCTCGTCGAGCACCGCGCCGCCGCCGAACGCGATGATCGCGTCCTGGCTGAGCGCCTCGATCACCGCGGTGCGTTCGATGCGCCGGAAGTGCGCCTCGCCGTGCTCTCTGAAGATGTCGGTGATGGCGCCGTGGTCGCGCACGATGATCGCATCGGTGTCGATGAACGACTTGCCGAGCAGCTTGGCGAGTTTCTTGCCGATCTTCGACTTGCCCGCGGCCGGCGGCCCGATCAGGACGATCGCCATGCCTAGGCCTCGGCGCCCGTTGCGGGCTGCGCGCTCGCGACGGCCGTGCGAAGCGTGGCCGGGATCGCGGCGAGGTATGCCTCGAGGTTGCGCTTCGTCTCGGCGAGCGAGTCGCCGCCGAACTTCTCGAGAACGGCGTCGGCGAGCACCAGCGCGACCATCGCCTCGGCGACGACGCCTGCGGCGGGAACCGCGGAGACGTCGGAGCGCTGGTGGTGCGCGGGTGCGGCCTCGCCCGTGGACACGTCGATCGACTTGAGCGCGTGCGGCACGGTGGCGATCGGCTTCATGCCGGCGCGGACGCGCAGCACCGTTCCGGTGGACATGCCGCCCTCTGTGCCGCCCGCCTTGTCGCTCGTGCGCTCGATCAGGCCGTCTTCAACGACCAGCTCGTCGTGCGCCTGCGAACCGCGACGGCGCGTGGTCTCGAAGCCGTCGCCGATCTCGACGCCCTTGATCGCCTGAATGCTCATGAGAGCCTGGGCGAGGCGGCCGTCGAGCTTGCGGTCCCACTGCACGTGCGAGCCGAGGCCGACCGGAACGCCGTACGCGAGCACCTCGACGATGCCGCCGAGGGTGTCGCCCGCCTTGTGCGCGGCGTCCACCTCGGCGACCATGAGCGCGCTCGTGGCGGGGTCGAAGCACCGCAGCGGGTCGGCATCCAGCGCATCGACGTCGGAGGGCAGCGGCAGCGCCGCGCCTTCCGGAACGCGCACCGGGCCGATCGACAGCGTGTGCGCGACGGTCGTGATGCCGAGCTCGCGCAGGAACGACTTCGCGATCGCGCCGAGCGCGACGCGGGCCGCGGTCTCACGCGCGCTCGCGCGCTCGAGCACGGGGCGTGCCTCGTCGAAGCCGTACTTCTGCATGCCGACGAGATCGGCGTGGCCGGGGCGCGGGCGAGTCAGGGGCGCACCGCGGCCGCCGCTCAGCACCGCAGGGTCGACCGGCTCGGGGCTCATGACGTCGACCCACTTCGGCCACTCCGTGTTGCCGATGCGCAGCGCGACGGGGCTGCCCATGCTGAAGCCGTGACGCACGCCGCCCGACAGCGTCAGCTCATCCTGCTCGAACTTCATGCGGGCACCGCGGCCGTAGCCGAGCTTGCGCCGCGCCAGGTCGCCCTGGATCTCGTCGAGCTTGACCGGCACACCGGCGGGAAGACCCTCGAGCATGGCGATCAGTTCGGGTCCGTGCGATTCCCCTGCGGTGAGCCAACGAAGCATATGAAAAGGTTACTGGCCGCGCGGGGTGCCATCGGCCGCGAGGCCCACCGCGCCGAGCATCGCCGCGAGCACGGCGTCCTCGTCGGGCAGCGGCGCAAACGGGTCGCCTGCGACGAAGATGCGCACCTGCAGCAGCGCCTGGTGAACGAGCATGGCCAGGCCGCTGAGCACGACTCCCCCGGCATCCGTCCACGCCTGCCCCAGCGTCGTCGGCCACGGCTCGTAGGCCACGTCGAGAAGCGGAACGCGCGCGCGGAAATCCGCGTCGAACGTGACGGGCGCGTCCACGCCCCCCGGCAGCGTGCTCACGACCAGTCCCGTCGCGTCATCGTCACGCGGGTCGTCGAACGTCGCGAGGTCGATGGTGAGGCCGACGGATGCCGCAAGCGGCACGAGCCCTGCGGCGCGCTCTGGCGCCCGCACGCTCACGAGCACGCTCTCTGCGCCGAGCTCGCTCGCGGCGACGATGGCGGACGCCGCCGTCGCTCCCCCGCCGAGGATGTGCGCGTGCCGCACCCGCTCGACCCCCGCGGCGCCGAGGGCCCGCACGATCCCGGGCACGTCGGTGTTGAAGCCGGCGCGATGCACGGTGTCGCCGCCCCACTCGAACAGCACGGTGTTGACGGCGCCCGTGAGCTCGCCGATGCGATCGATGCGATCGAGGTGCGGCTGGATCGCCTGCTTGAGCGGCATCGTCAGCGAGAGACCGCGCCAGGCGGAATCCCGCGACTTGACGAAGGCGGCCAGCTGCGATTCGTCGATCTCGTCCCGCTCGTAGATCCACTGCAGCCCGAGCACGTCGTAGGCGGCCGCGTGCAGCAGCGGCGACTTCGAGTGCGCGATCGGCTTGCCGAGAACCGCGAGGCGCGTGTCCGGTGCCCGCGTCATTGGCAGTACGCCTTGTTCGCGGAGTCCTGGCACCACGCCTGCAGCTTCGCGACGTTCGCGTTCTGCTCGTCGGCGGTCTTCGCAAACGCCGTCTCGCCGGTCTGCAGGTTCACCACGGTGAAGAACAGGTAGTCGCCCTGCGGGTTCGCGGCGGCCTTCAGCGCGCCGTCGCCGGGGTTGCCGACGGGCCCGGGCGGCAGGCCCTTGTGCACGTACGTGTTGTACGGGTTCGACGCGTCGGCGCGCTGCTCGGGCGTCGTGAAGACGGCGTGCTTGCCGAGGCCGTAGGTGACGGTCGCGTCGGACTCGAGCAGCATGCCCTTGTTGAGCCGATTCTGGAACACACCCGCGATCTTGGGCAGATCGTCGGGGTTCGGACCGGCCTCGGACTGCACGACCGAGGCGAGGATGACGGTGCTCCACAGCTTCGCCGGATCGGTCGGCATCCCGTCCTCCTGGAACGCCTGCTTCGTGCGGTCCACGAGCTTCGTGAGCACCTGCTGCGCCGTCAAGCCGGGGTCGAGGTTGTAGGTCGCCGGGAACAGGAAGCCCTCGAGCGTCTTCGCCTGCGGCGGCAGTCCGAACGACGCGGGGTTCTTGGCCGCCGCCTGCAGCTGCGCGAGCGGGATGCCGGTGGCCGTCGCCGCGTTCTGCAGCACGGTCGCCTCGCGATCGCCCTCGCGGATGAGCAGCGTGTGCTCGAGCCTGGACTTCGGGTCCTGCAGCAGCGCGAGGGCGCTCTTCGCGCTCATCCTCTTGCGCAACTGGTAGACGCCGGGCTGGAACACCGGGTCGGGATGGGTCTGCAGCAGCAGCGAGTAGAACGCCTGCGGCGTCATGACGACGCCTGAGGTCGCGAGAGTCTTCGAGATCGACTCGCCGGTGTCGCCCTGGTTGATCGTGATGCGCACCGTGCCCGTGCCGTCGCCCTTGTAGTCGGTGGGCTTGTTGTCGAAGTGCCCGAGCACCGCCTTCACCTGCGGCTGGAAAGTGTTCCACGCGAACAGGGCACCGCCGCCGATGAGGCCGAGGATCACGACGGTCGAGATGATCCAGGTCAGGGCGCGCCGGCCGCCGCCGCCGCTGCGCGGAGGCTTCGGCGGCTTCCGACCGCCACGGCCGCCACGGCCGCCGTCGTGATCGTGGGTTGCGGCGTGCAGCCATGAGAAGTCGGCGTCTGCGTCATCGGCGGATTCCTCGGCCTGTGTCTCCTGCGCAGCTGGCGCCGCCGCGACCGGCCGCTGAACCTCGGTCTGCGCCGTGACGGGCGAAGCCGCCCACACCGCCGCACCGGTAGGGGCCGGGGATGCCTCGGCCTGCGGCTCCTCGACAGGCGCCGCCTCCGGGGGCGTCGCGTGCGCCCCCCGCGCAGCGCGTTCCGCCTCGGCACGGGCCAGCTCGCGTGCCTCGCGCCGCGTCATGGGCTGCCGCGGCTGCCCCGTCTCAGGCCGGCCCGGCTCAGGGCCGGGGCCGTGCTGATCGGAGGGCGTGGCTCGGAAAGTCACGTGGGGGCGCTCCTTCGGGTCAGACGCTCGGCGGCAGGACTTCGCTGCCCGCCGGCCGGCCAGTCGACCGCTCGGCGTCGAGCGCGTGCTGCAGGATAACCGCAGCCGCAGACTGGTCTACCACGCTACGCGACTTCTTCGAGTTCTTCCCCGACTGGCGCAGCGACACCGTGGCGGTCACGGTCGACAGCCGCTCGTCCACCAGCCGCACGGGAATCGCCACCGTGCCGGCGAGCCGCTCGGCGAACGCGACCGCGTCCTCGGTGCTGGCGGTGCGCCGCCCCGACAGCGCAAGCGGCAGCCCGACGACGAGCTCGATCGCGTCGTGCTCGGTGACGAGCTGGCCGATGCGGGCCACATCGGCTCCGGCATCCGATCTCGTCACGGTCTCGAGCGGCGACGCGAGCAAGCCGGACGGATCCGACCGGCTCACGCCGATGCGGACGGTGCCGACATCGATGCCGAGACGGATGCCGGTGCGCATGGCTCCCCTACGCGGCCAGCGCGTCGGCGATCGCCGAGAGCGCGGCCGGGATCGCAGAGGCGTCTGAGCCGCCGCCCTGGGCGAGGTCGTCCTTGCCGCCGCCGCGACCGCCGAGTGCACCTGCGGCGACCGAGACGAGCGCGCCCGCCTTGGCCCCCGCGTCGCGCGCGGCCTGGTTCGCGGCCACGAGAACGATCGGGCGCTCCGACACGGTCGCGGTGAGCGCGACCACGGCCGGGTCGCTGCCGAGGCGCTCGCGCACACTCATGGCGAGCTGGCGCAGCTCGTCGCCTCCGCGCAATTCCCCGACGTTCTGTGCGACGAGGCGCACGGCGCCGACGCGGTGAGCCGTCTCGACGAGCGCGGGGACGCGCTCGAGCAGCTGCTTCGCCTCGAACTGGGCGATCTTCTTCTCGGCTGCCTTGAGGTTCGCGACCAGCTCGGAGATGCGCTCAGGCAGCTTCTCGCGCGGGGTCTTGAGGTTCGTGGTCAGCTCGGTGACGATCGCGCGCTCAGCGGCGAGGTCGCGGAACGCCTCGATGCCGACGAGCGACTCGACGCGGCGGTTGGTCGAGCCGACCGACGACTCGCCGATCAGGTTGATCATGCCGATCTCCGAGCTGCCGGCGACGTGCGTGCCACCGCAGAGCTCGCGGCTCCAGGGTCCGCCGATCTCGACCATGCGCACCTGGTCGCCGTACTTCTCGCCGAAGAGCGCCATGGCGCCGAGCGCCTTGGCCTCCGAGAGCGGCAGAACGCGGGTCGTCACCTGCAGGTTCTCGCGGATCGCGTTGTTCGAGATCTCCTCGAGCTCGCTGCGGGTCTCGGCCGACAGCGGCTTGTTCCACGAGAAGTCGAGGCGCAGGTAGCCGGCCTTGTTGTACGAGCCGGACTGATGCGCGTTCGGGCCGAGCAGTTGGCGCAGCGCGGCGTGCACGATGTGCGTGCCCGAGTGCGCCTGGTTGGCGCCGCGGCGGTAGTCCTGGTCGACGATGCTCGTCGCCTTCGACCCCACGCCCACCTCGCCGACGCTGACGCGCACGGTGTGGCTGATGAGGCCCGCGACGGGGCGCTGTACGTCGAGCACCTCGAGCTCGTAGCCGGGTCCGACGATGGTGCCCTGGTCGGCGTCCTGGCCGCCCGCTTCCGCATAGAGCGCGGTCTCCTTCAGGATCACCTCGGCCGTCTGGCCCTCGCGGGCGCGGTCGACCGAGACGCCGTCGACGATGATGCCGAGCACCTCGGAGTCGGTGGTGAAGTCGGTGTAGCCGGTGAACACCGTCTCGCCGAGCGTGCGGAACTGGCTGTAGACGGTCAGGTCGGCAATGGCACCCTTCTTCGCCTTCGCGTCGGCCTTCGCGCGTTGCCGCTGCTCCTGCATGAGGGAGTCGAAGGCGGCTCGGTCGACGGCGAGGCCGGCCTCGTCGGCGATCTCCAGCGTCAGGTCGATCGGGAAGCCCCAGGTGTCGTGCAGCAGGAACGCGGTGTCGCCCGAGAGCTGCGACTTGCCCGCGGCCTTCGTCTCGGCGACCGCCGTGTCGAGGATCGTGGTGCCGCCGGCGAGCGTGCGCAGGAACGTCTCCTCCTCCGCATACGCCGCGTGCGAGATGCGGGCGAAGTCCGTCTCGACCTCGGGGTACGCCCCCTTCATGGCATCCCGACTGGCGGTGAACAGCTCGGGGAAGACGGCGGTGTCGACGCCCATCAGGCGCATGGCGCGCACCGTGCGGCGAAGCAGGCGGCGCAGGATGTAGCCGCGGCCGTCGTTCGACGGGGTGACCCCGTCGCCGATCAGCATGAGCGACGAGCGCACGTGGTCGGACACGACGCGCAGGCGCACGTCGTCGTCGTGGTTCGCGCCGTAGGTCTTGCCCGCGATCTCGGCCGCGCGGTCGAGGACGGGGCGCACCTGGTCGATCTCGTAGAAGTTGCCGACGCCCTGCTTGATGAAGGCGATGCGCTCGAGCCCGGCGCCCGTGTCGATGTTGCGCTGCGGCAGCTCGCCCACCACGGTGAAGTCGTACTTCGACTTCACGTCCTTGATGAGGTACTGCATGAACACGAGGTTCCAGATCTCGACGTAGCGGTCGTCGTCGGTGGCGGGGCCGCCGTCGACACCGTAGGCGGGGCCGCGGTCGAAGAAGATCTCCGAGCAGGGGCCGGCGGGCCCCGGCAGGCCGGTCGACCAGTAGTTCGTGTCCTTGCCGAGGCGCTGGATGCGATCAGGGGATGCCCCGACCTTCACCCACTCGTTGAAGGCCTCGTCGTCGTCCTCATAGACGGTGAACCAGAGGTCCTTCTCGTCGAAGCCGAGACCGCCGGCGCTCTCCGGCGTCAGCAGCAGCTCCCAGGCATACGCGATCGCCTCTGCCTTGAAGTAGTCACCGAACGACCAGTTGCCCAGCATCTGGAAGAAGGTGCCGTGGCGCGGCGTCTTGCCGACCTCTTCGATGTCGAGGGTGCGGATGCACTTCTGCACATCGGCCACGCGCGGGTACGGCGGCGGCACGACGCCCGTCAGGTACGGCACCCAGGGCACCATTCCGGCCACCGTGAACAGCAGCGAGGGGTCGTCGCTGATCAGCGAGGCGGAGGGCACGATCGTGTGGTCGCGCTGCGCGAAGAAGTCGAGGAAGCGGCGGTGGATCTCAGAGGTGAGCATCGAGAGAGGGTTCTACCTGGGGTGCGAAAGCGAATGTGCGAAACGGGTGGAGCGCGCGGCTCAGGCCTCTGGCGTGCGCAGCTCGGCCTCGCGGGCGTGGTACCCGTCGGCCACCGCCGCGCCGAACTCGCGGGCCTTCGCGTCGAGGTCGCTGAAGAAGCGCTGGCCCTGCTCAGTGCGGTTGAACTGGTGGGCCGCGACGAATCCGAGAACGACGCCGAAAACTAGCGCGAGGAAGGTCTTCATGGGTTAGCTCCGTTGTCCGCGTGATTTAAAGCCGAAGAGCGGATGCCGCATGGCATCCGCTCCCCAGACTATCGGTGCTGCTACTCAGCGAGCTGTGTTGCCCTGTGCCGCCGCTTCGGCGGCACAGGGCGCAGCCCTAGCGGGCCGCGTAGTACTCGACGACCAACTGGGTCTCGCACTGGATCGGCACCTCGGCGCGCTTCGGCTCGCGCACGAGGCGGGCCTGCAGCTTGTCGATCTCGACCTCGAGGTAGGCCGGGGTCTTGGGCAGGACGTCGACGTGACCGCCGGCTGCCGCGACCTGGAAGGGCTCGGTGCCCTCGGACTTGGGCTTGACGTGGATGAGCTGGCCCGGCTTCACCTTGAACGACGGGCGGTCGACGATCTTGCCGTCGACGAGGATGTGGCGGTGGGTGACGAACTGGCGGGCCTGCGCGGTGGTGCGGGCGAAGCCGGCGCGCAGCACGAGGGCGTCGAGACGGGTCTCGAGGGCCTCGACCAGGTTGTCACCGGTCATGCCGGCACGGCGGTGCGCGTCGTTGAACGCGATGCGGAGCTGCTTCTCACCGAGGCCGTACTGGGCGCGGAGACGCTGCTTCTCACGCAGACGGACGGCGTAGTCGCTGTCGGCCTTGCGCTTGGTGCGGCCGTGCTCGCCCGGGGCGTAGGGGCGCTTCTCGAGGTAGCGCGCAGCCTTCGGGGTGAGCGGGATACCGAGGGCACGGGAGAGGCGGGTCTTGCTACGTGACTGTGAGGACACGTGTTTCCTTTCGATTCTGTGATCTCCGCTGAGGAGCGCGTGCTTCGAATGCGCACGTGAACCGGGCCCGTGTGGCCCGGTCATCGTCTAATGGGACTGTCGCGGGGTCCGAGGGACTCCAACACAACCTGACTAGATTACCAGACGTGGCCGAACCGTTGCGCCGCGTCGCCGTGCTCGTGCTCGAGGGCGCCAAGCCGCTGGATGTCGGGATTCCTGCGCAGGTGTTCACGACCAGAGCCAGCATGCCGTACGAGGTGCGCGTGTGCGGCCCGGCGCCCGGCCTGGTCACCGGCGGCGACGGGCTCTCGTACCACGTGGCCCACGGCCTCGAGGCGCTCGCGTGGGCCGACATCGTGTTCGTGCCCGGCTATCGCTTCCCCGACCGCGACGAGCCGCTCGCCGCGGCGGTCGAGGCGCTGCGGGCTGCGCACGATCGCGGGGCCAAGCTCGCGGCGATCTCGACCGGTGCCTTCGCGCTGGCTGCGACCGGCCTCCTCGACGGCAAGCGCGCGACGACGCACTGGCACTACACGAGGGCGCTGAAGGCGAAGCATCCGCTCGTCACGGTCGACGAGAACGTGCTGTTCGTCGACGAAGGCGACGTGCTCACTTCCGCCGGCGCCGCGTCGGGTATCGACCTGTGCCTGCACATCCTGCGTGGGGAGCAGGGAGTCGCGGTCTCGAATCACGCAGCCAGGCGGCTGGTCGCCGCGCCGTACCGCAGCGGCGGCCAGGCGCAGTACGTGCCGCGCAGTGTCCCCGAGCCGCTCGGCGAGCGGTTCGCCGCGACGCGGGAGTGGGCGCTGCGCCGCCTCGGCGACCCGCTGACGCTCGAGGCGCTCGCGCGGCACGCGGCGGTCTCGCCGCGCACCTTCTCGCGCCGTTTCGTCGACGACACCGGCTACACGCCGATGCAGTGGGTCATGCGGGCGCGCATCGACGTGGCGCGCGAGCTGCTCGAGCGGTCAGAGCAGAGCATCGAGCAGATCGCCGCCGGCGTCGGACTCGGCACTGCAGCGAACCTGCGGCTTCACTTCCAGCGCATCCTCGGCACGACGCCGAGCGAGTACCGGCGCACGTTCTCGCGCGGCGTGTAGGCGGTCGCGGCCCCTGGCGCGATCCTTGCGCAGCTTGGCGATCACGCCTATGTCACGGATGCCTGACTCGGCTGACGATCGTTGGGGGCGCGCCGAGCGCGAGCCTCAGAACGATCTCACGTGGAAGGAATCTTCATGACCCGCATCGCCATCAACGGCTTCGGACGCATCGGCCGCAACGTGCTGCGCGCTCTGCTCGAGCGCGACTCCGCGCTCGAGGTCGTCGCCGTGAACGACCTCACCGAGCCGGCGACCCTCGCCCGCCTGCTGGCGTTCGACTCGACGGCAGGCCGCCTCGGCCGCCCGGTGTCGGTCGACGGCGACACCCTCGTGGTCGACGGGCGCCGCATCCGCGTCACCGCCGAGCGCGAGCCGGCGCAGCTGCCGTGGGCCGAGCTCGAGGTCGACCTCGTGCTCGAGTCGACCGGGCGCTTCACCTCGGCTGCGGCCGCCCGGGCGCACCTCGAGGCCGGCGCGAAGCGCGTGCTCGTGAGCGCGCCCTCCGACGGGGCCGACGTCACCCTCGCCTACGGCGTCAATACCTCCGCTTACGACCCGGCGGCGCACACGATCGTGTCGAACGCGTCGTGCACGACGAACGCGCTGGCTCCCCTGGCGGCGGTGCTCGACGAGCTGGCCGGCATCGAGCACGGCTTCATGACCACCGTGCACGCCTATACGCAGGAGCAGAACCTGCAGGACGGCCCGCACCGCGACGCCTGCCGCGCCCGGGCCGCCGGCGTCAACATCGTGCCGACGACGACGGGGGCCGCAAAGGCGATCGGCCTCGTGCTGCCGCAGCTCGACGGGAAGCTGTCTGGCGACTCGATCCGTGTGCCGGTTCCCGTCGGCTCGATCGTCGAGCTCAACACTGTCGTCGCGCGCGACGTCACGCGTGACGAGGTGCTCGCCGCTTACCGCGCCGCGGCAGCCGGCCCGCTCGTCGGCATCCTCGAGTACTCGGAGGACGCGCTGGTCTCGTCGGACATCGTCGGCGTCGCGGCATCCTCGATCTTCGACTCCGCCCTCACGCGCGTCGACGGCCGCCACGTGAAGGTGGTCGCCTGGTACGACAACGAGTGGGGCTTCTCGAACCGTGTGGTCGACACGCTGGAGCTGCTCAGCGTCTCCTGATGATGCGCTTCAGCTTCTCCCACCGGGAGGCGATGTCGCGCTCGTTCCCGTGGTCGGTCGGCCGGTAGTACTCGACGTTCTTCAGCGTGTCGGGCAGGTACTGCTGAGTGACCACGCCGAGCTCGTCGTCATGGGGGTAGACGTAGCCCTTGCCGTGCCCGAGCTTCTTCGCGCCCGCGTAGTGCGCGTCGCGAAGATGCTTGGGCACTCGGCCAGCTTTGCCTGCGCGCACATCGGCGAGGGCAGCGTCGAGCGCCAGGTAGCTGGCGTTCGACTTCGGCGCGGTGGCCAGGTGCACGGTCGCCTGTGCGAGGGGAATGCGCCCCTCGGGCATCCCGATGTACTGCACGGCGTCGGCCGCGGCGACCGCGACGCCGAGCGCCGTCGGGTCGGCCATGCCGATGTCTTCTGAGGCCGAGACGATCAGCCGGCGCGCGATGAAGCGCGGGTCCTCGCCCGCCTCGATCATGCGCGCGAGGTAGTGCAGCGCCGCGTCGGCGTCTGAGCCCCTGATCGACTTGATGAACGCGCTGATGACGTCGTAGTGCTCGTCGCCCTGGCGGTCGTAACGCAGCAGCGCCCGGTCGACGGCGCGCGAGACCTGCTCGGCGGTGATGGTCGTCTGCTGCTCTGAGTCGGCGGTGATGGATGCCGCCTCGAGCGCGGTCAGCGCGCGGCGCGCGTCGCCGGAGGAGAGCTGCACGATCGCGCTGCGGGCCTCCGGCTCGAGCTCGAAGCGGCCGCCGAGCCCGCGCGGGTCGGCGACGGCGCGGTCGATGAGCGTGCCGAGGTCGTCTTCCGTGAGCGTCTCGAGGGTGAGCAGCAGGGAGCGCGAGAGCAGGGGCGAGATGACGGAGAACGACGGATTCTCGGTCGTCGCCGCCACGAGGATGACCCATCCGTTCTCGACGCCGGGCAGCAGCGCGTCTTGCTGCGCCTTCGTGAAGCGGTGGATCTCGTCGAGGAAGAGGACCGTCGAGATGCCGTAGAGGTCGCGGTTCGACATCGCCTCTTCCATCACCTGGCGCACGTCGCGCACGCCGGCGGTGACCGCGGAGAGCTCCACGAAGCGCCGCCCCGACGAATGCGCGATGACCTGCGCGAGCGTCGTCTTCCCGGTGCCGGGCGGACCCCAGAGAATAACGGAGACCGAGCCGCGCTCGCCCGTCTTGTCGTTCGCGAGAGCGACGAGCGGTGAGCCGGGCGTGAGCAGGTGGCGCTGGCCGGCCACCTCGTCGAGGCTCTTTGGCCGCATGCGCACGGCGAGCGGAGTCGCGCCGCTGCGCAGACCCACCCGCGTGTCACTCATAGAACAAGCCTACGAGACTCCGCCGACATTGCGGTGAGGCGAGCTGCAGGCATCCGCTCTCTTCATCGATTTCGATCGACATAAGCGCACCCGATAAAGTGCGCGGGTGGCCCCCTCGAAGAACGACCGCGAAGCACGTATCGCGCGTGAGCGCCTGCGCTCCTACCAAGCCAGGCAGGCCGTGCACGAGACCGGCAAGAAGCGCCGGCGCCGCGACAACCTGATCGCGGGAATCGCGATCGTCGTCGTCGCCGCAGCCGCCGTCGGCGCCCAGCTCGCCTACTTCGGCGTCGGGCCCGGCAAGCCGGCGGCGAAGCCGAAGTCGACCGCCACTGCGACGCCGACGCCGTCACCGACCGCGACGGGCGCGAACCAGGGGGACGTGCCCGACAAGTCGCTGGCCGCTGGCCGCGATTGGACGGGAACGCTGACGCTCAACAAGAGCATTCCGCTCGGCGTGACGATCGACGGCAAGGCGGCGCCGCAGGGTGCGTCGGCCGTGATCAGCCTCGTCCAGAAGGGCTTCTACACCGGCACCGTGTGCCACCGCCTCACCACCGGCGACACCTTCAAGGTGCTGCAGTGCGGCGGCGCGAAGACCGTGGCAGACGGCCCCACGGGTGGCCCCGGCTTCAGCTTCGGGCCGATCGAGAACGCGCCCGCGGTGGCGTCGGGCTCTAAGACCAGCGACAACCCGTACGGATCATCGCTCTACGCGAAGGGCGACATAGCGCTCGCGCGACAGGGAGACAACGCCTACAGCAACGGGAGCCAGTTCTTCATCGTGTACGGCGACACGACGATCCCGAACGACTCCGCGGGCGGCTACACCGTCGTCGGCAAGGTCACGAGCGGCCTCGACAAGCTCGTCTCTTCCGTGGCGTCGAAGGGAACCTCGGACGGCTCGGACGACGGCACGCCGAAGGTCGCCACGACCATCACCGGCTTCACGCTCAAGTAGATCGGCACGCCTCGCGCGGGGTTGCAATAGGCTGACCAGCGAGTGTCAGCATCGACCTTCCCCTGGGTCGACCCGTGAGCAAGGTGGAGCATCTTGTCCGATTCCGAACAGCAGCCCTGGGGCCGTGTGGCCGAGGACGGCACCGTCTACGTGCGCGAAGGCGACGGTGAGCGCGCCGTCGGCGAGTTCCCCGGCGCAACGCCCGAAGAGGCGCTGGCCTACTACGAGCGGAAGTTCGCCGATCTCGCCGGCCAGGTGTCGATCCTCGAGCAGCGTGCGCGGCGTGGCGCACCCGCGGCAGACATCGCGAAGTCCGTCGCCTCGCTGAAGTCGAGCATCGTCGGCGCCAGTGCGGTCGGCGATCTGGCTTCGCTTGCGGCGCGGCTCGACAAACTCGGCGGCGCCGTCGACGAGCTCACCGAGCAGCAGACCGCCGAGGCCAAGGCGGCCCTGGCAGAGGCGCTGACCGTGCGCGAGCAGATCGTGGTCGAGGTCGAGGCGCTGGCCGCCGAGGACCCCGCGAAGACCCAGTGGAAGCGCACGAGCGCCCAGCTCGACGAGCTGTTCGCCCGCTGGCAGCAGCACCAGAAGGAGGGCCCGCGCCTTCCGAAGAACGAGGCCAATGAGCTCTGGAAGCGATTCCGTGCCGCGCGCTCGGTGATCGAGCGCAACCGCAAGGCGTTCTTCGCCGAGCTCGACGCCCAGCACCGCGACGCACGTGCCGTGAAGACGGCGCTGATCGAGCGGGCAGAGGCGCTCGTGCCGCGCGGCACAGAGGGAATCCCCCAGTACCGCGAGCTGCTCGACGAATGGAAGCGCGCCGGCCGCGCCGGCCGCCGCGACGACGACGCGCTGTGGGCGCGCTTCAAGGCCGCGGGCGACGCGATCTACGCCGCCAAGGCGCAGGAGGTCGCCGTCGAGAACGAGGAGTACTCGGCGAATCTCGAGGCGAAGCTCGCGCTGCTGGACGAGGCGGAGCCGCTGCTCACCGAGACCGACCGCGATGTCGCGAAGTCGAAGCTGATCGACATCCAGCGCCGGTGGGACGAGATCGGCCGGGTCCCCCGCGACCAGGTGCGCGCGATCGAAGACCGCCTACGCCGCGTGGAGGCTGCGGTGCGCAAGCTCGACGAAGAGCACTGGCGTGCCAACAATCCCGAGAAGCAGGCGCGCAGCGCCGGCCTCGCCGCCCAGCTCAGCGAGGCCATCGAGCGCCTCGAGGCCGAGCTCGCCGAGGCGCAGGCCTCCGGAGATCCCAAAGCGATCGCCGACGCGCAGGAAGCCATCGACGCACGCAAGGCGTGGCTCAACGCCCTGCGCTGAGGCGGTTGTCCACAGGAAGGCCCGGGTCCGCCCGGGCCTTCCGCGTTCCTGCGACACTCGCTGTCATGCGCTACTCCCCCGTGCTGACCAGGCTCGACTTCCCGGTGGCCGAATTGTCGGCGCTGCGGCTCGACGGCGAAGCGTTCGCGATCGACGAGGCGGTCATCGCCGTTGACGAGCCCGAGCTCTCCGTGAACCGGGCGGCCGCACTCGCCGGCCTGTTCACGCCGCGGATGGTCGCCGAGCTCGACACGGCGTTATGGGTGTACGGATGCCTGAGCCGGCCGCCCGTCGTCCACACCGGTGCGGTGCGCCGAGACGTCCGTGGTCGTCTTCTGTCCACGATGCGTGTGAGCGTGCGTGAGACGGTGGTTCCCGATGAAGAGATCGTGCTGCTCGCAGGCATCCGCATCACCTCCAAGCCGCGCACCGCGGTCGACGTCGCCCTGCTCGACGAGGTGCCGCCCGCCCGGGAAGAGGCGGTGCGCGAGCTGCTGGCGGCGCCCGTGGTCGCGGCCGAAGCGGTGACGATCGCGCTGCAGCTCGGGCACACCCGTGGAAAGCTGCGCGCGGTCAGCCGTCTGCGCGAATGGAGTGCGCAGTCAGCCGATCATCCCGCGCTCACGCGGTACACGTCATAGACCGCGTCGATGCGTCGCACCGCGTTCAGCACACGGTCGAGGTGCGTGGTGTCACCCATCTCGAATACGTAGCGCGACAGCGCCAGGCGGTTCTGCGAGGTGTTCACGGACGCCGACAGGATGTTGACGTGATGCTCGGAGAGCACGCGGGTGATGTCGGACAGCAGGCCTGAGCGGTCGAGCGCCTCGACCTGGATCTGCACCAGGAAGACGCCCTTGTTCTCTTCGGCCCACTCGACCTCGATCATCCGCTCGGGCTGGTCCATCAGGCTCTTCACGTTCTGACAGCTCGCCTGGTGCACCGAGACGCCCGCGCCGCGGGTGATGAATCCCACGATCTCGTCGCCGGGAACCGGCGTGCAGCACTTCGCGAGCTTCACCAGGATGTCGGGCGCGCCGCGCACGAGCACGCCGGAGTCGCTCGAGCTGCGCGGGCGACGGCCGCGCACGGCCTGCGTCACCTCGGTGCCCGAGCTCTCGGGCTCGGTCTGCAGGCCGGCGACGAGCTTCTCGAGCACCGACTGGGTGGAGACATGGCCCTCGCCGACGGCCGCGAAGAGCGCCTCGACGCCCTCGAGGTGCAACGTGTGCGCGACCTCGGCCAGCGACTCGGGGCTCATCAGCCGGGTGAGCGGCATGTTCTGCTTGCGCATCGCGCGGGCGATCGCGTCTTTGCCCTGCTCGATCGCCTCGTCGCGGCGCTCTTTGGTGAACCACTGGCGGATCTTGCTGCGGGCCCTGGGGCTCTTGACGAAGTTGAGCCAGTCCTGGCTGGGGCCCGCGTCGGGGTTCTTCGAGGTGAAGACCTCGACGACGTCGCCCGTCGACAGACCCGAGTCGAGAGGAACGAGCCGCCCGTTGACCTTGGCGCCCATCGTGCGGTGGCCGACCTCGGTGTGCACCGCATAGGCGAAGTCGACCGGCGTCGCTCCCTGCGGAAGGCCGATGACCTTGCCCTTCGGCGTGAAGACGTAGACCTCTTTCGCGCCGATCTCGTAGCGCAGCGAGTCGAGGAACTCGCTCGGATCCTCGGTCTCCGCCTGCCAGTCGGTGATGTGCGCGAGCCAGGTCAGGTCGGCATCCGCACTGGTCTTGTCGTCCTTGCCGCCCGCTGCGCGCTCTTTGTACTTGAAGTGCGCCGCGACGCCGTACTCGGCGCGCTGGTGCATCTCCTCCGTGCGGATCTGGATCTCGACGGCGCGGCCGCCCGGCCCGATCACCGTCGTGTGCAGCGACTGGTAGAGGTTGTACTTCGGGGTCGCGATGTAGTCCTTGAAGCGGCCGGGCATCGGCGTCCACCTGGCATGGATCTGCCCCAGCACGGCGTAGCAGTCGCGCACCGTGTTGACGAGCACGCGGATGCCGACGAGGTCGTAGATCTCATCGAACTCGCGCCCGCGCACGACCATCTTCTGGTAGATCGAGTAGTACTGCTTCGGCCGCCCGACGACCTTGCCGCGGATGCGCGCCGACCGCAGGTCGTCGTCGATCGCGTCGATGACCTGCTGAACGACCCGCTCGCGCTCGGGCGAGCGCTGCTTCACGAGGTTCTCGATCTCGACGTAGAGCTTCGGCTGCAGCACCGCGAAGCTCAGGTCCTCGAGCTCGGACTTGATGGTCTGGATTCCGAGCCGGTGCGCGAGCGGCGCGTAGATCTCGAGGGTCTCCTTCGCCTTCCGCTCGGCGCTGGCCGAGGGCATGAAGCCCCAGGTGCGCGCGTTGTGCAGGCGGTCGGCCAGTTTGATGACGAGCACGCGGATGTCCTTCGACATCGCAATGATCATCTTGCGCACGGTCTCGGCCTGCGCGCTGTCGCCGTACTTGACCTTGTCGAGCTTCGTGACGCCGTCGACCAGCATCGCGATCTCTGTGCCGAAGTCGGCGGTCAGCTGGTCGAGGGCGTAGTCGGTGTCTTCGACCGTGTCGTGCAGCAGCGCCGCGGCAATCGTCTTCGACCCGATGCCCAAATCGGCGAGGATCTGGGCGACGGCGAGCGGATGCGTGATGTAGGGCTCGCCGCTGCGGCGGGTCTGCCCCGCGTGGGCCCGCTCGGCCGTGGCATACGCCCGCTCGATCAGCGCGATGTCCGCGCGCGGGTGGTGCTGGCGCACCGTGCGCAGCAGCGTGTCGAGCGCGCCGTTCTGCACAGACCGCGAGAACAGGCGGGGCACCAGACGGCGCAGTGAGGCGGTCTGATTGTTGCTCGTCGTCGTATCGACCATCAGCGCCGCCTCCTTCCCACCATTATCAGGCGGTGACGGCCTTCTCGGTGTCGACGGGCGCCTTGGTGCGCGCTGCGAGCACGCGGCGGCTGTGCTTGACGATCGCCGGCTCGCCGTCGCGCAGCCACGAATAGAGCGGCGCGGCCACGAACACGGTCGAATAGGTGCCGATCAGAATGCCGACGAACAGCGCGAGGGAGATGTCCTCGAGGGTCGTCGCGTTGAGCACGAAGCCACCGATGAACAGGATGCCTGCGACGGGCAGCGCCGCGATCACCGCGGTGTTGATCGACCGCACCAGGGTCTGGTTCACCGCGAGGTTGACGGACTCGCCGAAGGTGCGCGTGAGCTTGTCGGCGCCCTCTGTGGTGTTCTCGCGGACCTTGTCGAAGACGACGACGGTGTCATAGAGCGAGTAGCCGAGGATCGTGAGGAAGCCGATGACGGTGGCCGGCGTGATCTCGAAGCCGCTGAGCGCGTACACGCCGGCGGTGAAGATCAGGTCGTGGAACAGCGTGATGATCGCCGAGAGCGACATCTTCCACGTGCGGAAGTAGAGCGCCATGCCGATGAAGGCGAGCGCGAGGAAGACACCGAGACCTTCGAGGGCCTTGCGTGAGACATCCTGGCCCCAGGCGGGCCCGATGTACGCGGAGGTGATGTCGTCGGCCTTCACGCCGTACGCGTCGGCGAGGTTGTTGGTGACCTGCTTCGTCTGGGTCGTGGTGAGCTGGTCGGTCGTGACGCGGATGCCGGTGCGGTTGACGACCGACACCTGCACGATCGCGTCCGAGTCGACCTTCTGCACGGCCTCCGTCGCGATGTTCTGGTCGGTCGAGTGCACGTCGGAGATCTGGAACTGCGAGCCGCCGCGGAAGTCGATGCCCCAGTTGAAGCCCCGTACCACGGGGATGAGGATGCACACGATCATCAGCATGGCCGAGATGCCGAGCCACAGCTTGCGCCGCTGGACGAACTTGATCGACCGGGCGCCGGTGAAGAGGTCGTTTCCGAACCGCTGGAACGGGGAGGCCATCAGTCGTCCTTTCCGTTACGACGGGTGCCGGCGGCCGCGAGCTCTGCGGCCTTCCGCTCGGCGATGGTCTGGCGCTTTGCGGCCTCTCGACTGCTCGACGCGAGTTTGGCGGAGCCCACGGTGCTGGCGGGGCGGAACTGGCCCGCGCCGCGGTACACCGCGCCGAGAGCCGTCGGGTCGAGGCCCGACAGCGGGTGGCCCGAGGCGAAGAACTCGGTGCGCGCGAACAGCTGCATGATCGGGTGGGTGAAGAGCACCACGATGATCACGTCGAGGATCGTCGTGAGTCCCAGA
The DNA here is from genome assembly GCF_039538145.1 of Gryllotalpicola daejeonensis. Taxonomy (NCBI): domain Bacteria; kingdom Bacillati; phylum Actinomycetota; class Actinomycetes; order Micrococcales; family Microbacteriaceae; genus Gryllotalpicola; species Gryllotalpicola daejeonensis. The sequence goes on from NZ_BAABBV010000001.1 coordinate 443,348, forward strand.
GTGAAGGCGAAGCCCTGCACGTCGCCGACGGCGAAGATGTACAGCACGACCGCGGCCAGCAGGTTCGTCGTCTTCGCCGCGTACACGGTGCGCCGGGCGCGCTTCCAGCCCGCCTCGACGGCCGACTCGAGGCCGCGGCCCTCGCGCAGCTCGTCCCTGATTCTCTCGAAATAGACGATGAACGAGTCTGCCGTGAAGCCGATGGCCACGATCAGACCCGCGACGCCCGCGAGCGAGAGACGGTAGCCCATCTGCCACGACAGCAGCGCGATCGTCAGGTAGCTGAGCGCCGCGGCGATGACGAGCGAGAAGATCGTCACGAAGCCGAGCGTGCGGTACTGGATCAGCGTGTAGATGAACACCAGCAGCAGGCCGATGGCGCCGGCGATCATGCCGGAGAGGAGCTGGGCGGAACCGAGCGTCGCCGAGATGGTGTTGGAGCTCTGCACCTTGAAGCTCACCGGCAGCGCGCCGAACTTGAGCTGGTTGGCGAGCGTCTGCGCGCTCTCCTGGGTGAAGTTGCCCGTGATCTGCGAGGTGTTGCCGGTGATGACGCCCTGCATCTGCGGCGCCTCGAGCACCCGGCCGTCGAGCACGAAGGCGAACTGCGAACGCGGGTCTGACGTACCGGCGCTCTGGGCGGCGGCGTAGTAGCCGTTGAGGCGCTGGCTCACCTTGTCGAACGCCTTGGCACCCGCCGAGTTGAAGGTCAGGTTGACGCCCCACTGGCCGGTGTTCACGCCCTGCTGGCTCGAGATCATGCCGGCCGTGGCGTTGGTGATGTCGCTGCCCTGCACCTCGACCGGGCCGAGGAGGTACTTGGTCTGCCCGGCGTCGTCACAGGTGACGAGCGGCTCGTCGGCGGGCGCGACGTTCGTCGTCGCGGTCTTGAGGCTCGCGCAGTCGAAGGCGTCGTACTTCGCCTGCAGGTACGGAGTGACCCAGTTCGTGTCGCTCGCGTCGGTCGGCTTCGCGGTCGGCGTGTTCGCGAGGGTTGGTGCCGGCGTGGGGTACGGCGTCTGCTTGCCGTCCTGGCCGGTGAACGAGGTGGTGGCCGGGCTCTGCGCGAGCAGCACGGGCCGCAGCTCCATCTTCGACGAGGCCTCGATGCGCTGCTTCGTCGCATCGTCGAGGCGCCCGGGCACATCGACGACGATGTTGGTGTTGCCCTGGGTCGAGACAGTGGCCTCGGAGACGCCGGAGGCGTTCACGCGCTGGCGGATGATGGAGACCGCCTGGTTGAGCTCGTCGCTCGTGATCTGGCTGTTGCCCTCGAGCGCCGGGGTCAGGATGACCTCGGTGCCGCCCTGCAGGTCGAGGCCGAGCTTGGGTGCGACGGTCGCGCTGCCCCAGAGCACGCCGCTCGTGAGGGCGGCTGCCAGGGCGACGACGAGCACGCCCAGCCAGATCAGGGAGCGGGACGCGTGCCGAACGGGTGACGTCTTGGCCACAGGCGGAACTCAGCTTTCTTCCGGGCGGCGAAGGGGTCGCCGCGCGGCTACGGGGTCGGGCGGGGCTTACTCGTCGTTCTTGGGCTGGTCGACGCGCTCGCCGAACGCGGGCTTCTGGTCGGCGGTGTTCGCCGCCTGAGCGTGGGCCTCGGCGTTGGCCGCGTCGATCGCGCTCGCGGACGTCGCCGTTCCGGCCGCGTCGGTGGACGCGGAGTCGACGGATGACTCGGCCGGAGTCTCGATGCGCGAGATCGCCTGGCGGTGCACGGTGAGGAAGTTGCCCGGGCTCGTCTCGAGCACCACCTTGTTGTTCTCGAGGTCGACCGACTCGACGGTCCCGAAGATGCCGGCGTTCGTCATGACCTCGACGCCCTTGACGAGCTGCGCCGACTTCTCGGCCTCGGCCGCCTGGCGCTTGCGGTTGCCACGCCACGACCAGAAGAAGAAGAAGCCGATGATGACGACCATCACGATGAGCAGAGTCGGGTTGTTACCCATAAAGGGGAAGTCCTTTCGATGTGAGGGAAACACTCACCTCACGCGGGTGCTGCGACCCAGAGCGGGCCTTCGTTGGATTATAGGTCATCGGTGAAAAGGGCCTGCTGGGCGCCGCCTGTCGGTCGGCTGGGCTCCAGCCCGAAGTGCCGCCAGGCCTGCGCGGTCGCCACTCGACCACGCGGCGTGCGTGAGATCAGCCCGATGCGTACGAGGAACGGCTCGACGACCGACTCGATCGTCTCGGCCTCTTCCCCCACCGAGACGGCAAGAGTCGAGAGTCCGACGGGGCCGCCGTCGAACCGCCTGAGCACGGTCTCCATCACGGCGCGATCCAGTCGGTCGAGGCCGAGCGCGTCGACGTCGTAGAGCTCGAGCGCCGCGCGGACGGCGGCGAGGTCGGCCCGCCCGGTGTGGACGAGCGCGTAGTCGCGCACGCGGCGCAGCAGCCGGTTGGCGATACGCGGTGTGCCGCGACTGCGGCCCGCGATCTCGGCCAGCGCCTCACGGTCGATGTCGAGTTCGAGCATTCCGGCGGCGCGGTCGAGCACCTTCTCGAGCTCATCGTCGGAGTAGAACTCGAGGTGCGCGGTGAACCCGAAGCGGTCACGCAGCGGATTGGGCAGCAGGCCAGAGCGCGTGGTCGCGCCGACGAGCGTGAAGGGGGCGAGATCCAGCGGGATGCTGGTGGCGCCGGCGCCCTTGCCCACCATGATGTCGATGCGGAAGTCCTCCATCGCGAGGTAGAGCATCTCTTCGGCCGAGCGCGCCATGCGGTGGATCTCGTCGATGAAGAGCACCTCGCCGGGGACCAAGGACGACAGCACGGCCGCGAGGTCGCCCGCATGCTGGATCGCCGGCCCGCTCGACATGCGCAGCGGCCGGTCGCTCTCCGCGGCGACGATCATCGCGAGCGTCGTCTTCCCGAGCCCGGGCGGCCCGGCGAGCAGGATGTGGTCGGCCGTGCGCTCCTGGATCCGCGCCGCAGTCAGCAGCAGCTGCAACTGGCCGCGCACCTTGGACTGCCCGACGAACTCGCCGAGCGACTTGGGGCGCAGCGCCCCTTCGAAGGCGAGCTCCGCCTCGTTCTGCGCCTGGGGCGTCGTGAGGTCGTCGCTCATCGGCCGGCCCCCGCGGTCTGATGCTGTGGCGCGGGCCCGAGCAGGGCGAGCGCGCGGCGCAGCAGCGCAGGCACCGAGGCGGCGGAGGCGTCGGCCGCGGCCTCACCCAGCTCTGCAAGGACCTCGGCCACGGCATCCGCTGCGACCTTCTCCGGCCAGCCCAGCCCGACCAGCGCGACGCGCACGTCGTCGCCGACCGTGTTCTTCTGCTTCGTCGCCGGCGCAGCCGCGGCCGGCGCGACGGCGTGCAGCTTCCCGGTGAGCTGCACCACGATGAGCTTCGCGGTCTTCGGCCCGATGCCGCTCACCTTGCGGAAGGCGGCGTCATCATCGGCCTGCACCGCCGCCGCGATCTGGTCGGGCGTCATCACCGACAGCACGCCGAGCGCAGACTTCGGCCCGACGCCGTTCACACCGAGCAGCAGCTGGAAGACCTCGAGCTGATCTGCATCCTGGAAGCCGAACAGCGAGAGCGCGTCTTCGCGCACGATGAGCGCCGTGTGCACGAGCGCCTCGTCACCCACCCGCAGGCTGAGCGCATGCTCCGGCGTGACGCTGACCAGGTAGCCGACTCCGGCCACCTCGATCACGAGCTCGGCGCCTGAGGCGCGCAGAACGGTGCCGCGCAGTGAGCTGATCATGCAGTCAGGCTATGTGTCTCTGCAGACATTCACCGGCAGCGACACTAGAACATCTGTTCAGAACTGCTTTCTGGTCGCCTTCTCGGCGTTGAGCCAGGCCTGCTGTGCAGGCGTGAGGGCGCCGGATGCCGCGCGGGGCGCCGCCGCGCCGGGAATCCCCCGCGCCGTTCGCCAGGACGCGGCGATCGCCAGCGCGAGCGCATCCGCGGCATCCGCCGGCTTCGGCACGGCCTCCAGGCGCAGAATGCGCCGTACCATCTCGCCCACCTGCGGCTTGTCTGCGCCGCCGTACCCCGTGATCGCGTTCTTCACCTCGCTCGGCGTGAACAGCTCGAGCGGGAGGCCGCGGCTCGCAGCCTCGTGGATCACGAGGCCGGACACCTGCGCGACGCCCATCACGGTGTTCAGCTGATTGTTCGCGAACACGCGCTCGAGGGCGAGCGCGTCGGGCTTCGTCTCGTCGATCACCTCGCGCAACCCCGCCAGGATCCGGACGAGGCGCTGGCCGTGCTCGAGGTCGGCGGGCGTACGCACGACGCCGACCCGCACCAGCTTCGGTGCGCGGTCGGCGTCGATGACTCCATAACCGCAGCGTGTGAGCCCGGGGTCGACCCCGAGCACGCGCAGCGCCATGAGGTCTTAGTCCTCGTCTTCCTCGAGTTCGGCCTGGACTTCGGGCGACAGGTCGAGGTTGGTGTAGACGTTCTGCACGTCGTCGCTGTCCTCGAGCGCGTCGATCAGGCGGAAGACCTTGCGAGCGGTCTCGGCGTCGGCGTTGACCTTGACGGATGCCACGAACTCGACGTCGGCCGAGTCGTAGTCGATGCCGGCCTCCTGCAGGGCGGTGCGCGTCGCGACGAGCTCGCTCGCCTCGGTCAGCACCTCGAAGGTGTCGCCCTGCGGGGTGACCTCTTCTGCGCCGGCGTCGAGCACGGCGGCCAGCACGTCGTCTTCGGTGGTGCCCTCTGCGGGGACCACGATGACGCCCTTGCGGCTGAAGTTGTAGGCCACAGAGCCCGGGTCGGCCAGAGTGCCGCCGTTGCGCGACATGGCCGTGCGCACCTCAGCGGCCGCGCGGTTCTTGTTGTCGGTCAGACACTCGACGAGCAGCGCGACGCCGCCTGAGGCGTAGCCCTCGTACATGATCGTCGAGTAGTCGATGGTCTCGCCGGTGAGACCCGCGCCACGCTTGATCGCGCGATCGATGTTGTCGTTGGGGACAGAGGTCTTCTTCGCCTTCTGAACCGCGTCGGCAAGGGTCGGGTTGCCGGTGAGGTCGGCGCCGCCGATCTTGGCCGCGACCTCGATGTTCTTGATCAGCTTCGCGAACGACTTGGCACGGCGCTGGTCGATGACGGCCTTCTTGTGCTTGGTCGTTGCCCACTTGGAATGCCCGGACATACGTCTCCTGGTTGAAATAGCGTTCGTTCGATTCTACCGGGGCGGCGCGGCGCCGGGCCGTGCGCGAAGGCCCGCTCGGCGCGCCTAGGCTTTGAGCTATGCCGGTGAAGCTCGCGACGCGCCTCGGGCGGCTCGGCGTGCGGGTGGAAGAGGGCCCGAAGCGGGTCGCGGTGCTGTGGCACAGCTTCTTCGTGGATTCGCACAGCTGGGACCGCGTCCTTCCGGTACTCACGCGCCTGCGGACCGTCGTGCTGATCGACGGCCCGTCCTTCGGCGCCAGTGAGCCGCTGCACCGCCCGTCGACCATCGCCGAGTGCGCGCTGGCGACCTTCGACGTGCTCGACTCGCTGGGCATCGACCGCGTCGACTGGGTCGGCAACGGGTGGGGCGGTCAGGTCGGTATCGCGGCCGCGGTAGAGCGACCCCGGCGCATCCGCTCGCTGGTGTCCATCGGCGCGCCGACCGAGCCGCTCGGCGGCACCGAGCGCCGCGATCTCGCGGCCGCGCTGCCGCTCATCCGCCTGTTCGGCTTCCCGGGGCCCCTTCAGACGCGGCTGCTGCGCTCGATTCTCACCGAGCGCACGATCGCGGTCGATCCGGAGGCGGTGCGGATCGTGAAGAACGGATTCCTGAGCGCAGACCGCCGGGCATTCGTGCGGGCCGCTCGCTCCTTCGTGCTCGACCGCCCCTCGCTCGACGAAGCCGCCCTCGCCGTCGAGGCGCCTACGGTCTTCGTCGCCGGTGACGCGCGCACGGGCTGGGGGCCGGCCGAGGCCGAGGCCGTCACCTATCGCATGCAGAACGCGCGCACCCGCACGCTGCACGGCGTGCGCAACATCGCGCCGCTCGAGGACCCCGACGCGGTGGCCGCGATCGTGCGCGAGCACTGGGCGGCGAACGCCCGCCGCTAGAGCAGCTTCCTCAGCGTTCGCAGGTTGCGGTTCGTGGTGGTCGGCTTGAAGCGCGGCTTCGCGACGATCTTCGCGAGCTTGGTGTTCGTGCTTCCGACGGCGATGTTGAGCTGCCAGTAGAGAACCCCCTCCCCCGGCTCGACCGCTTCCTCTGCCGGGTCCAGCTCGGGAGCGTGCGCGGCGAGCTCGGCCAGGTGCGCCGCGTCCGATGCGAACAGGACATAGGGATGCCACCCCTCGCGCTCGGCATCGAACGGGAACGCCTCGACGATCTGAGCAAGCCGATCGCGCGTCACCAGCACGATCCACGCGTCGTAGCCGAAACGGTCGCGGAGAGCACCCTCGATGCGGGACGTGAGGGCTGCGGCATCCGTCTCGTCGCTCTCGAAGACGACGTTGCCGCTTGCGAGCACCGTGCGCACTGCGGCGAACCCGAGCGAGCGGAACAGCTCGGCGAGGTCGGCGGACCTGATCGTGATGCGACCGACATTCACCCCGCGCAGCAGAGCGACATACGAGGGCATGCCCCAACGCTAGGCGGCGCGCACCTTCGAGAGGAAGTGGTCGTGGAAGCGGAGATCGCCCGTGACCTCGGGGTGGAACGACGTGCCGAGCAGATTGCCCTGCTCGACGGCCACGACGCGGCCGTCGTCGAGCGAGCCGAGAGCGGCCGCCTTCTCGCCCAGTGCTTCCACCACGGGTGCGCGAATGAACACGGCGTGCACGGGCGGGTCGCCGAGCACCGGCATCTTGAGGTCGGTCTCGAACGAGTCGAGCTGCGAGCCGAAGGCGTTGCGCCGCACGGTGACGTCGAGGCCGCCGAGCGTCTGCTGGCCCGGGGTCGCGTCGAGCACCCGGTCGGCCAGCATGATGAGGCCGGCGCAGGTGCCGTAGACCGGAAGCCCGGCGGCGATCGCATCGAGCAGCGGCTCGCGCAGGCCGAAAGCGCGCGAGAGCTTGTCCATGACGGTCGACTCGCCGCCGGGGATCACGAGACCAGAGACGGATACCAGCTCATCGGGTCGGCGAACAGGAACCGCCTCCGCCCCGAGCTCGCGCAGCACCGCCAGGTGCTCGCGGAAGTCACCCTGAAGGGCGAGAACGCCGACGCGAGGCGCCGGGCTCACCACCCGCGCTCGGCCAGTCGGTGCGGCGCGGCGAGATCTGCGACATTGATGCCGACCATCGCCTCGCCCAGCCCGCGGCTGACCTCGGCGATCGTCTGCGGGTCGTCGTACATGGTGGTCGCCTTGACGATGGCGGCCGCGCGCTTCGCCGGGTCGCCCGACTTGAAGATGCCGGAGCCGACGAAGACACCGTCGGCGCCGAGCTGCATCATGAGCGCGGCATCGGCCGGGGTGGCGACGCCCCCCGCGGTGAACAGCACGACCGGAAGCTTGCCGGTCTCGGCGATCTCGGCGACGAGCTCGTAGGGCGCCTGCAGCTCCTTGGCGGCGACGTAGAGCTCGTCCTTCGTCATCGACTTGAGCGCGTTCACCTCAGAGGTGATCTTGCGGATGTGCTTGGTCGCCTCTGAGACGTCGCCGGTGCCGGCCTCGCCCTTTGATCGGATCATCGCGGCGCCTTCGTTGATGCGTCGCAGCGCCTCGCCGAGGTTGGTGGCGCCGCACACGAACGGCACGGTGAAGTTCCACTTGTCGATGTGGTTGACGTAGTCGGCGGGTGACAGCACCTCGGACTCGTCGATGTAGTCGACGCCGAGCGCCTGCAGCACCTGCGCCTCGACGAAGTGGCCGATGCGCGCCTTCGCCATGACGGGGATCGACACCGCCGCGATGATCTCGTCGATGAGGTCGGGGTCGCTCATGCGAGCGACGCCGCCCTGGGCGCGGATGTCCGCAGGGACACGTTCGAGCGCCATGACGGCGACCGCCCCTGCGTCCTCGGCGATTCGCGCCTGCTCGGCGGTGACGACGTCCATGATGACGCCGCCCTTCAGCATCTCGGCGAGTCCGCGCTTGACGCGGCTCGAGCCGACCTCTCCGTTGGTCATAGTGGTGGGGATTCTACCGAGCGTGCCTATGGTCGAGGTGTGCGCGGGCGGGGCGTGCGCGGGTGGGAGGATCGAAGGATGAAGATCCTCTCGATCCAGTCAGCCGTGGCATACGGGCACGTCGGCAACTCCGCCGCGGTGTTCCCCCTGCAGCGCATCGGCGTCGAGGTGCTGCCCGTCTACACGGTGAACTTCTCGAACCACACGGGCTACGGCGCCTGGCGCGGCCCGATGATCGCGCCGGAGGATGTGCGCGACGTGATCACCGGCGTCGAGGAACGCGGCGCGTTCGGCAGTATTGACGCGGTGCTCTCGGGCTACCAGGGCGGCGAGGGTATCGCCGACGTCATCGTCGATGCGGTCGCACGGGTCAAGGCGGCGAATCCCGCCGCGATCTACGCGTGCGATCCCGTCATGGGGAACGCGCGGTCAGGGTGCTTCGTCGCGCCTGCGATCCCCGTGTTGCTGCGCGACCGGGTCGTGCCCGTGGCTGACCTGATCACCCCGAACCAGTTCGAGCTGGGCTATCTCACCGGCACCGAGCCGCACGACCTGGCCTCGACCCTCGAGTCCGTCGATCGCGCCCGCGACCTCGGCCCGCGCACGGTGCTCGTCACGAGCGTTGAGCGGCCGGACCGCGAGAGCGGCACGCTCGAGATGCTCGCCGCCGATGACAGCGGCGCCTGGATCGTCACGACGCCGCAGCTGCCGTTCAAGGCCAACGGCTCAGGGGATGTCACGGCTGCGCTCTTCACGGCGCACTATCTCGCGACGCGCTCCGCGCCCGACGCACTCGCGCGCACCGTCTCGAGCGTCTTCGGCCTGCTCGAGCAGACGCTGGCCTCCGGTGACCGCGAGCTGCAGCTGGTCGAGTCCCAGGAGCACTTCGCGAATCCGCGCCTGGAGTTCGAGCCCCGACAACTGCGCTGACCGCGGCGGCCGCTACTGCGGCCAGGCGTCGGCGATGGTCGCCCTGACCTCGCCGAGCAGCTGCGGCAGCGCTTTGGTCTTCGCGATGATCGGCAGGAAGTTCGCGTCGGACGCCCAGCGCGGCACCACGTGCTGGTGCAGATGGCTGGCGATCCCCGCGCCGGCGATGGCCCCCTGATTCATCCCCAGGTTGAAGCCGTCGTTCTTGGACACCTGGCGGATCACCCGCATCGCCGTCTGCGTGATAGCGCCGATCTCGGCCACCTCGTCCGCATCAGCCTCGTCATAGACCGAGATATGCCGATACGGGCATACGAGCAGGTGGCCGCTGTTGTAGGGAAACAGATTGAGCAGCGCGAAGGCAGTGCGGCCGCGGTGCACGATGAGCGACTCCTCGTCGCTCAGCGTCGGCGCGACGCAGAACGGGCAGTCGTCGCCGTGCGGCTGCTGCTGCCCTGACTGGATGTAGACCATCCGATGCGGCGTCCAGAGGCGCTGGAACTCATCGGGCACGCCGGCGAGGTGCGACGGGTCGTCGAGCTGAACGGATGCTTCGCGCTCCGGCTCCTCGTGATCGCCGTAGTCGTCGAGCGAGAGCCGCGCCATCTCACTCCGCCCAGGCGGTGTCGACCTGCTCGTGCGACGCGATCGACGCGTGGATCTTCGTGATCGCGTCGTCGACCGGGATGCCGTTGAGCTGGCTGCCGTCGCGGAAGCGGAAGCTCACCGTGCCCTTGGAGCGGTCCTCTTCGCCGGCGATGAGCTGGAACGGCACCTTCGCCTTGGCCGCGTTGCGGATCTTCTTCTGCATGCGGTCATCCGAGTGGTCGACCTCTGCGCGCACGCCCTGCGCCGCGAGGCGGCCGACGATCTCGTCGAGATAGGGCGCGTACTCGTCGGCGACCGGGATGCCGATGACCTGGGTCGGCGCGAGCCACACGGGGAACGCTCCCGCGTAGTGCTCGAGCAGGATCGCGAAGAAGCGCTCGATCGACCCGAACAGCGCGCGGTGGATCATGATCGGCTGCTGCTTCGAGCCGTCGGGCGCGGTGTACTCGAGCTCGAAGCGCTCGGGCAGGTTGAAGTCGACCTGCACGGTCGACAGCTGCCAGCTGCGACCCAGCGCGTCGGTCGTCTTGAGGTCGATCTTCGGGCCGTAGAACGCGGCCTCGCCAGGCTGCTCGGTGAGCTCGAGCCCGGAAGCGAGGGCGACGCGGCGCAGCGCGTCGGTCGCCTCCGCCCAGTGCTGCTCGTCGCCGATCCACTTCGACTTCTCGTCGTCGCGCATCGACAGCTCGAGCTTGAAGTCGGTGAGGCCGAAGTCCTTCAGCAGCGAGATGACGAACTCGAGCACCTTGGTCGTCTCGGCCTCGAGCTGGTCGCGCGCCACGAACAGGTGCGCGTCATCCTGCGTGAATCCGCGCACGCGGGTGAGGCCGTGCAGCGCGCCCGAGAGCTCGTTGCGGTAGACCGTGCCGTTCTCGGACAGCCGCAGCGGCAGGTCCCGGTAGCTGCGCCCGCGCTCCTTGTAGATCAGGATGTGCATCGGGCAGTTCATGGGCTTGAGGTAGTAGTCGGCGCCCTGCTTGACCACCTGGCCCTCTGCGTTCCGCTCCTCATCCATGCGGATGGGCGGCCAGATGCCGTCGGCGTAGGTCTGCAGGTGACCGGAGATCGCGAACAGGTCGGACTTCGCCAGGTGCGGCGTGTACACAACGGAGTAGCCCTGCTCGAGGTGGCGGCGGCGCGCGTGCTGCTCCATCTCGTAGCGGACGATGCCGCCCTTCGGATGCCAGACAGAGAGCCCCGAGCCGATCTCGTCAGGGAAGGAGAACAGGTCGAGTTCTTTGCCGAGCTTGCGGTGGTCGCGGCGCTCGGCCTCGGCGAGGCGCTCCTGGTAGGCCTTCAGGTCGTCCTTGGTGGGCCACGCGGTGCCGTAGATGCGCTGCAGCTGCGGGTTCTTCTCGCTGCCTCGCCAGTATGCGGCGGCGACGCGGGTCAGGGCGAAACCGTTGCTGATGAGCTTGGTGTCGGGCAGGTGCGGCCCGCGGCAGAGGTCCTTCCAGACGGTCTCGCCGGTCTTCGCGTCGACGTTGTCGTAGATGGTCAGCTCGCCGGCGCCCACCTCGACGGACTCATTGTCATCAGACTTGCCGGCCGAGCCCTTGAGCCCGATCAGCTCGAGCTTGAACGGCTCGTTCGAGAGCTCTGCGCGCGCTTCGTCGTCGGTCACGACGCGGCGCACGAAGCGCTGGCCCTGGTTGACGATGCGCTGCATCGCCTTCTCGAGCTCTTTGAGCGACTCGGGCGTGAACGCCTCCGCGACGCCGAAGTCGTAGTAGAAGCCGTCGGTGATGGGCGGGCCGATGCCGAGCTTCGCGTCGGGGTTCACCTGCTGCACGGCCTGCGCGAGCACGTGCGCCGCCGAGTGGCGCAGGATGCTCAGGCCGTCGGGCGAGTCGATCGTGACCGGCTCGACCACGTCGTCAGCGGTCGTCGTCGTGGCCTTGTCCTTCAGCTCGCCGTTGACGCGGATCGCGACAACCTTCCGATCGGGGAAGAGCTCGAAGCCATCGGCCACGTGTACCACTCCTATTGAGACGTGCGAACGAGGGATGCCTCAACTCTAGTGGCGGCCGGTTCCTCACTCCGGCGGCCTCTCGGTGGGGAATCCGTCACCGTCTGTTAACACGTCGCTCTTCCGGTCACCCGTCGTGGGGCCATAGCGTCGACATCTTGGGCTGTGCCCCGCACGGCCCGATCCACGCAATCCACCGACTATGGAGGTGGGCCTCGATGCCCTCTGCTCTCACGCGGCGAGTCGTTTTCGCCGCCGCCGCGACTTCCGCGGCGTGCCTGCTCACGGCAGGTCTTTCCGCCCCCGCGTTCGCGAACCCCGCCGGCACCGGCCTCGTCATCAGCGAGGCCTACGTCAACGGCGGCTCCACGGGCGCCAGCTATCTGAACAAGTTCGTCGAGCTGTACAACCCCACGGGCAGCGCGATCTCACTCGCGGGCGACACGCTGCAGTACCGCGCCCCCACGAGCACCGTGACCCCGAGCGGATCGCAGGTCTTCGCGCTGAGCGGCTCGGTGGCGTCGCACGGCCACTTCCTCATCGAGCTGCCGAGCAACAACGCGAGCACCAACCCCGGCGCGGCGCTGCCCACGCCCGACCTCTCGACGGGCGGCAGCGTGAACCCGGGCGCAGGCGGTGGCACGCTCTACGTCGCCGCCAGCGCGGCGGGCGTGGTCCCCACCGACCCGAGCGTCATCGACAAGATCGGTTGGGGCACGAGCAACTCCCCCGAGGGCACGGCTGCCACCGGCAATTCGCTCACGCTGAGCTACCAGCGCGCGGCGAACGGCGCAGACACCGACAACAACGCCGCAGACTTCCAGGCGGCAGCGCCGACCCCCGAGAACTCGGGCTCGACCGGCGGCACCACTCCGCCGACCGGCGGCGGCGACCCCGGCACGGGAACGGGCACCGGCGCGCAGACCCTGACGATCGCGCAGATCCAGGGCACGACCGACACCTCGCCCTACGTCAACGACGCGGTCGCGACCGAGGGCGTCGTCACCGCCGTCTACGCCACGGGAGGATTCAACGGATTCTTCCTCGAGACGGCCGGCACCGGTTCAGGCGCCGACACGACGCCCGGCGAGTCCGACGCGGTCTTCGTCTTCGGCTCGAACTCGGCCAAGCAGGTGCACATCGGTGACAGCGTCTCCGTCACCGGCACCGTGCAGGAGTACCAGGGCGAGACCGAGATCAGCTCCCCGACGGTCACCGAGCTCGCGACGCCGCTCGCACCGGTTGTCGCCGAGCCGCTGCCCTGGTCGCAGCTGACCACGAATGCGCAGAAGGAGGCGCACGAGGGCGAGCTGCTCGCACCGCAGGGCGCCTTCACCGTCAGCGACAACTACGACGCCAACTGGTACGGCTCGTTCACGCTGGCCGCGGGCACGACGCCGCTGCGGCAGCCGACGGACGCCGGCACCGCCGGTTCCGCGGCTGCGCAGGCCGTCGCCGCCGACAACGCGGCACGCACGATCACCCTCGACGACGGCTCCAGCACGAACTACAGCAGCGGCGCCGCGGCCAACACGCCGCTGCCGTGGCTGACGCCGGACAACCCGGTGAGCGACGGCGCGGCCGTCACCTTCCACGCGCCCGTCGTGCTCGACTACCGCTTCTCGCTGTGGAACTTCCAGCCGACCTCGCCGGTGACCGGCGACGGGGCATCCGTCGCCACCTTCAGCGATCGGCGCGCGCTGAACGAGCAGCCGAGCGCGGTGGGCGGCGACGTGCGTCTCGCGACCTTCAACGTCGAGAACTATTTCCCCATGACGGGCGAGAAGTTCGTGAGCTCCGGCCTCGGCACCTGCTCGTACTACAACGACCGCGCCGGCAACCACATCGCCGTCAACACCTGCACGACGACCGACGGCGGCCCCGGCCCCCGCGGCGCGGCGAACGACGCGAGCTTCCAGCGCCAGCAGTCGAAGATCGTCACGGGTATCAACCGCCTCGGCGCGAGCATCGTCTCGCTCGAGGAGATCGAGAACTCGGCCAAGTTCGGCGAGCCGCGCGACACCGCGCTGGCCGGCCTGGTCGACGCGCTGAACGCGGCGGCAGGTGCGAAGGTGTGGGCATACGTGCCCTCTCCCCCGGCCGACAAGCTGCCCCCGCTCGCACAGGAGGACGTGATCCACTCGGGCTTCATCTACAAGCCCGCCGACGTCACGCCGGTCGGCACGGCGACAGTGCTGCTCGGCGACTCCGACCCCGGTGAGCCGTTCTCGATCGCTCGTGAGCCGCTGGCGCAGGGCTTCAAGAAGGCCAACGCCAGCGATGATGACGCCTTCCTGGTGGTCGCGAACCACTGGAAGTCGAAGGGCGCTGACTCCACCGGCCTCTACCCGGGCGACGCCGAGGACACCTCGTCACCTGCGGTCGACCAGGGCGGCTTCAACGCGACCCGTGTGCACGAGGCGCAGGACACCGTCGCCTTCGCGAACAGCGTCGCGAAGTCGCTCGGCACCGACCGCATCTTCCTGGTCGGCGACCTGAACTCGTACACGCACGAGGACCCGCTCGAGACGTTGTACGCCGACGGCTACACCGACCTCGGCAGCACCTTCGACCCGAGTGAGCAGACGTACTCCTACGACGGCCTCGAGGGGTCGCTCGATCACGTGCTCGCGAACGCGGGCGCGCTCAAGATGGTGACGGGCGCGGACGTCTGGCAGATCAACGCGCAGGAGGCCATCGCCTACGCGTACAGCCGCTACAACTACAACGCGACGCAGCTGTTCGACGGCACCGACCCCTTCGCGGCCTCCGACCACGACCCCGTCGTCGTCGGCCTGACGCTGCCGGCGCCCGCTGCCTGGAACGCGAAGGCGGTCTACAACACGGGCGACCTGGTGAGCTACAACGGCTCGATCTGGCGCGCGCAGTGGTGGACGCAGGGCGACCAGCCCGGCGCATCGAAGAAGCAGGTGTGGGAGGAGCTCAAGACCGCGCCCGACGGCTCGGTCTTGTGGACCGCGACTCGCGTCTTCAACACCGGTGACGTCGTCGAGTACAACGGCGTCACGTACGTCGCCCAGTGGTGGACCCAGGGCGACGTGCCCGGCAAGGGCGGCAAGAAGGACCCGTGGAAGGTGCAGCAGTAGCGCACTGATCTGCTGAGCGAAGGCCCCCGGGGATTCCCCCGGGGGCCTTCGTTTTTCATGGCACGCGGATGCCTGGGCCGGCCGTCCTGCGGGGTGTCGGTGGTGCGAACTAGAGTCGCGGGCGTGGCGGAGCCGGTCGATCAGTGGTGGGCGAGAAGGCAGTTCTCGCGCGGCACGCCTGTGCCGTACCCCGTCGGCACCTACCGCGAGGCCTGGGCGCCGTTCCCCGTGCTCATCCGGCAGTACCACCCCGACCTCAATCACGGCATCACGCTGACGCAGGTGCCTCCAGCCGCAGACGTGCTGCTGCAGTGGCAGTGCGACGCCGGGCACATCTTCGTGGCGACTCCGACAGAGCAGCGCGAGAGACCGGGCTCGGGCAACAGGCGGCGCAGGTCGTCGTGGTGCCCGCAGTGCCTCGCGCTTGCGACGCCGCGACGCGTGCCTGATCTCTCGGCGTGGCCCGACCCCGCGGCCGGGGGCCTCGCGCGCGAAACTCCCACGGCGGCCTCGCTGGCTTCGGCGCCGCCGCGGCCCCGTGCAGCCCGCCCGCGCCGCCCGCTCTGCTCCAAGACGCCGGCACTTCCGGTCGGCGAAGCGTTCCTCAGCGTGTGTGCCCCCAAGCCCGCGTCCGCTGTCGAATCAGAGTTGCGCGCCGAGCTCGAGGCGCGCCTGGCGGTCACGCACGGCCTCAATGCGATTCGGGTCGCTCGGCCCTTCTTCGACCACCTCGAGGTCTGGCCCGACATCCTGCTGCCCGAGCTGCGGGTCGCCATCGAGTACGACACCACCGGCCGTCATGGCCTTGAGCACGTCGGGCGCCGACAGAAGGTCGACGAGCGCAAAGACCGGGCCGTCCGCGCGGCCGGCTGGGAAGTCATTCGCATCCGCACCGGAAAGCTCGAGCGGTTGGGTGCGCACGACGTCCAGGCGAGCGGTACCACGCACGTCATGTACTCGCGACTGTTCGACGAGCTTCGGGCGATCCGCGGCGAGCTGCTCGTCGACGCGTATCTGCTCTGATCCGCCGGCGCGTCAGCCGTGGGCTGCGACCGCTTCGCTGATCCAGCGGGCATACAGCGACCACGGATCGTCGACGCCGGCGCGCAGCACCTCGGTGTGAGCTACGAGTTCGGGCGCGAGCTCGAACCACTCGCTCGTGCCGAGGCGTGCACGTGCGAACTGGGCATGCCTGGCACGCTCCCGTGCGCGCCCACCGCGTTCGAGCGCGACGAGGTCCTCGTGCCACAGCTTCGCCATGCGCTGTCGCAGATTGCTGGTGGTGCCGATCTTCATCCGGTCGCCGAAGCGGATGTAGTACACGACGTCGACGCGTGGCCTCGGCAACGCACCGTCTGGACTGGTCCCGTACGCCCACTCGCAGACTGCGCAGAGCCACCCCGACGGGTATCGCACGCCGAGCCTGCTGCCGCAGGCGGGGCACGGCGACGGCAGCAGATCCTCGGTGCCGAATTCCTGCCCCACCCAATCCGCGGAGAGCGCCAGGTGCTGCAGGCACAGCGGCGCCGGCGCGCCTGGGGCGGCCGCGCGTTCGCAGTCGCCGACGGCGCACGCGGTCACAACTCAGGCCGTGGGGTCGTCTTCATCCGCGTCGCTTTCCGCACGGTGCTTGCCGCGCAATACGGAGGGAAGCACCCCTCCGGCCATCTGCGTCCCGGGTGCTGGTGCTACCAGCACCTCGACGTCGGCGTCATCGCCGGTCTTCCGGTCCACCGTCTCCGGCGCGTCGGCGTCGCCGTCGAGGCCGTCCACCATGCCGTTGGTCTGGTCGAAGGGGTGCGCCGGGTCCGAAGCCAGATCGCTCAGTCGGTTCTCTCGCTGTTCGCTGTTCTCGTCACTCATGCTGTCATCGTTTTCCCGCGTGCGCCGAGTTTCCACCCGGTTGACAATGGCGCCCGAAATGCAGAAAACCCCCGGAGATCCGGGGGTTTTCTTCTGTGCGCGATACTGGGATCGAACCAGTGACCTCTTCCGTGTCAGGGAAGCGCGCTACCGCTGCGCCAATCGCGCTCTTTCGCATCACTTTAGCGGGCTAAAGAAGAAGGAGCGAATGAGTGTGGAGGTGGCGACGGGATTCGAACCCGTGTATACGGCTTTGCAGGCCGCTGCCTCGCCTCTCGGCCACGCCACCAGGCCCGCATGAAGTCGGAGCTTCACACTCGAGCGGATGACGAGACTCGAACTCGCGACCCTCACCTTGGCAAGGTGATGCGCTACCAACTGCGCTACATCCGCATTTTGTCTTTCCGGCCCGGTTCCTTTCGGCCCCGTCCCGGCGACTTCTCAACCATAACCCACGTTTTGTGCTGAGTTCAAATCGGCGCCGGGGCGCGTCTCGATTCGTGAAACGGGCCCATGGTCGGCTAGCATCAAGACGCACAACAGCGGGCGATTGGCGCAGTTGGTAGCGCGCTTCCTTCACACGGAAGAGGTCGTCAGTTCGAGTCTGGCATCGCCCACTTCAGAGAGAAACCCCCGCCTGGCCGGGGGTTTTCTTATTTCCACACGGCCGATGCTCACCGAGTGGTACGGCGTCAAGGCCGCGCTCACGGCGCGTCTGGGCGCCAAGCTGGAGCGATGAACGACGCAGACACCTACGGCCACGTCCCGGACGACTTGGATGCTGCGCCAGCGGACCCTCGCGAGCTGCTGAAGACCTGGCTGCCCGCGGTCGACGACCCGAACGAGCCGCTGATGACCCTCGCCACAGTCGGGCTCGACGGCTATCCGAATGGGCGCACCGTTCTACTTTCCGGCTTCGACGGTGAGCGCATCCATTTCCATACGAGCGCGCACAGCGGAAAGGTCGCCGAGCTCGCCGCTCTCCCCCGCGCGACCGCGGTGCTCGTCTGGCCGGAACTCGCCCGGCAGGTGGTGATCACCGGCGACGTGGCGCCCGAGACGTCGCAGGAAGCGTCCGCGGAGTTCCCTCAGCGCTCACGCGCCCTGCAGCTGCTCGAGTGGGTGAACACCGACGAGCTGGCGGCCAGGCCCGTCGCCGAGCGCCGAGAGAAGTGGGCCGAATTCGACAGCGCGCACCCCGAAGATCCCCTGGAGCCGCCCGCCACCTGGCTCGGCTACGCCATCACGCCGCTTCGCGTCGTCTTCTGGCGCGGCGACTCCCAGGGCCCGAGCAACCGGCTCGTGTACACGTGGGAAGACCACGGCTGGTCGCTTCAGCGCAAAGCCGGCTGATCGCGTCACGCACTGACCGTCGCGAGCCACTCCTCGAACGTCTGCACTCCGAGCTTCGCACCCGCACTGGGCAGCAGCGTCCCCGCCCGCATCGCCCGCCCCATCCCGCCGGGCAACGGGATCGCGAGCACCCGGCTCCGGTCGCCGACGGCACCGAGGTAGCGCCGCACGAGCTCGGGCAGCTCTCGTTCCTCAGGGCCCCCGATCTCGCCGGCGAACCCGCGAGGCGAGCCCAGCGCCAGCGCGACGAGCTCCTCGGCGACCTCGGCCGCCGCGACCGGCTGCGTGCGCCCCTTCGGAGCGGCGACGAGACCACCGAGCCGCCCACGAGCCGCGGTCTGGGCGGCGAACTCGTGGAACTGCGTCGCGCGCAGAATCGTCCACCCGCCGCGCGATGCGCTGACCAGATCCTCCTGCACTTTCTTGCCCGCGTAATAGCCGAACGGCGCTGAGGGAACGCCCACGATCGAGAGGGCGACGTGATGGCCGACGCCCTGCTGCTCTTCCGCCGCGAGCAGGTTTCGGGTTACGTTCCCGAAGAACCTCACGGTCGACTTGGCCGACAGCGTCTGAACGGACGCCACGTCGATGACGGCCTGGCATCCCGTGACCGCGGCGCCGACGGCTCGGGCATCCGTGAGATCTACGCCCGACCCTCTGCTCAGCGTGACGCTCTCGCACCCGCTCCGGCGAAGTACGGCGACCACGTGACGCCCGACCACTCCGGTACCTCCGGCGACCGCGACTTTGAATGTGCTTGTCATGCCTTCATTGACGACACGCCCCGGCGGAATGTGAGCCGCTAGTCACACATCGCGCCCGCACGTCGTCATAGTTGCCGAGGGAGGAACCACATGACCGTCGACACCGAGGTGATCGCCGAGCGCCGCCGTCTCGTGTCGCTCGCGTTCAGAATGCTGGGCACGATCGCCGAGGCTGAGGATGCCGTCCAGGAGACCTACGCACGCTGGTACCGACTCAGCGACCAGGAGCGCGCGGCGATCGCCTCGCCGGCGGCCTGGCTCACGACGGTTGCGAGCCGCATCTGCCTCGACGTGCTCGGCTCGGCGCGCGCCAGGCGCGAGCGCTACGTGGGGCCGTGGCTGCCCGAGCCCGTGCCGCCCGCGGCCTTCGCCGAGGCTGCACCCGTCGACCCGCTCGACCGGGTGACGCTCGACGACTCCGTCAGCACGGCGCTCTTGATCGTGCTGGAATCCATGACGCCGGCCGAGCGGGTCGTCTTCGTGCTGCACGACGTCTTCGCGATTCCCTTCGGCGAGATCGCCGAGATCGTGGGGCGCTCTCCTGCGGCGTGCCGCCAGCTTGCGACATCCGCTCGGCATCGCGCTCAGGCGGAGCGAACGCGGGCCGTGCCGCGCGCCGAGCATGATCGCGTGGTCGCCGCGTTCGCCGCGGCGGCGCGCGCGGGCGATTTCGACGCGCTCGTGCGCGCGCTCGACCCGAACGTGGTGCTGCGCTCCGACGGGGGCGGCCGGGTGAGCGCCGCGCGCAACGCCGTCATCGGCGCCGACAAAGTCGCCCGATTCCTGTTCGGCGTCGCTCAGAAGCAGCCGTCGTTCGAAGTGGTCGAAGAAGAGACCGCCGACGGCCTCGGGCTCACGATCTGGGACGGCGCACGCATCTTCGGCGTCGTGACCTTCGCCGTCACCCACGGGGTCGTCAGCGAGCTGAGACTCGTCGTGAACCCCGACAAGCTCACCCTGTGGCGACGACCGCCAGCACCGTGAGGCACGCGAGCCCGACGACGAGGAACGCGATACCGCCCGCGAGCATCCACCTGGGCGACTGCGAGCCGAAGGCGATGCGCATGCCGTTCTGCCGCTTGAGCTCCTGCGCGAGCTCCGAGAGCCAGTTGCGGCGGATGATCAGGAACAGCCCCCAGCTGACGGCGAGGGCGCCCCACACGAGCGCGAATACGCGGGCGACGGTCACGCCTCGAGCCTAGAGCCGCGTCGCTGTGCGTCAGGCCAGCGGGTCGACGAGCAGCAGCTCGGTGTTGCGATCGCCCGGCGCGCCCTCGTGGCCGGGCGCGCGGTGTGGGTCGTTGAATGAGAGCTCGCGATACAGGGAGGCGAGCGCAGCCTGCGACCCGTCGTCGTACCCCGCCTCGTAGGGTGCGTCCGACTCGATCAGCGTGGTGAAGATCGAGAGGATGCCCGACCCGCTGCGCGCCAGTTCGATGACGCGCGCCTGCTGCGGGAAGTCGATGTGGCTCGCCGTCGTGATCTCCCAGAAGGAGTGCTTCGCGTCGGTTCCCCGCCTCGGCGTGATGCGGTTCGCGTGCACGTGGCCGTTGACCCAGGCGACGACCTGCGGATGCCTGTGCAGCAGCGCTGCCACGTCGGAGCCCGTGTACGTCTGCTCCCCCGGTGCCCCGGGGTCCGGAAACGGGTTGTCCATCGAGGTGCTCGTGTGGTGGCTGAAGACGACGATGTACTCGTCGGGGTGGGCCGCCAGCGTGGCCTCGAGCCAGCGGAACTGGGTAGCCGCCAGCGATCCGTGCGACAGCCCGGCGCTGTTGGTCGAGTCGAGTGAGATTCCGAGCACGCCGGGGGCGAGCTGGGTCGCGTAGTAGGTGCGCCCCGCGGCCAGGTCGTCTGGCGAGAACCCGTGCCCTACCGGGCCAGGGCCGGTGTTCTGCGGCGCGAGATGGGCGGCGACGTATTCGCTCTTCGTGAACGGGCGGCGCCGCTCGTCGGCGGTCACGGTCCACTGCTTCGCGAGCCGCGGCAGCTCCCCCAGCTCGCGCACCGCACTGCGGGCGGCGCTGGTGCCGGCGGAGTTGGTCCACAGCGCATGGATCGCCTTGTTCGCGGCATCCGACGTGAACTTCGTGAACTTCACGTCTCCGACGTAGACGTCGTTCCACGCAGCGTGCAGGTTCGACAGCGACCCGCAGACCGAGTCGTCGTGATTGCCGACGACGGCGTACCACGGCACCTTCAGCCCTGCGCTCGTGTGCGGGGCGCTGATCCGGCCGAAAAAGCCGGGCAGCTCGGGGAATCCGGCCTTCTTGTAGGCATCCGCGACGGGCAGCTCCGGGCTGTACCACGCGGCCTTGCCCACGCTCTGCGCGCCCTCCCACCTGGTGCGCGAGCCCGAGTTCGCGACGATCTCACCGCCGCTCAGGGCGGCGAGGTACCAGTCCAGCTCGAGCGTCTCGCCGTTGTCGGTGTTGTCGCCGGTCGAGATGACCGCGTCGAGGGTGCGGCCGGTGAACGGCGCACCGGCGAGCGAATTGACACGCGCGACGAGACGCGCAGCGCCATGCGTGCCGAGGGCCTCGTGCGGGCGGAACGCCGAGCCGTTCACGGCGGCGAACATCTCGAAGCGCGCGGGCGATTGCGCGTCGACGATGTGCAGGTCGGTGAGCTGCACGAACGCCGCGAGCGGCGTGAGAGAGGCTGTGGCGGATGCCCGCGAGGCGAGCTCCTCGCGCAGTAGCGGCGCGTAGCCCGGGCCCGCCGCGAGACGCGTGTAGCCGTGCTCGGTGCGCGGCGCGGCAGCCGCCTCGAGGGTGGTTCCCGCCGTGCTGATCGGGCGATGCGCAGCCGGGCGCAGCGGCGCGCTGGGTCCGCGTGCCGAGAGTGCGGCGGCTACGACGCCGGGGGTGAGTGCGAGAACTCCCGCGCCGCCGATGAGTGCTGTCCGTCGAGACACCTTCTGCACGCGGCCAGGTTCACCGCGTCCGGTTGACCCCCGGTGGCGTCAGCGTTCGTGTCGAGTGAACAACCGTCGCGGCATCCGAACCGCGCGGTGAACGATCAGAATGCGGGGTCGAGGGCGTAGCCCTCTTCACCGTGCAGCACGTTGTCGACGCCGGCGCTCTCGTCCTCGTTCGTGATGCGGAAGCCGATCGTCTTCTGCAGCACCCAGCCGATCGCGTAGGCGATGACGAAGGAGTAGACGCCGACAGCGAGGCTCGCGATCGCCTGCACGCCGAGCTGGCGGAACGAGCCGGTATCGAGCAGGCCGATACCCGCGCCGAAGAAGCCGATGAACAGCGTGCCGATGAGGCCGCCCACAAGGTGGATGCCGACGACGTCGAGCGAGTCGTCGAAGCCGAACCGCCACTTGAGCTCGACCGCGAGGCAGCACGCCACGCCGGTCAGCACACCGAGCACCATGGCCCACCCCGGGGTCAGAACATTGCCGGCCGGCGTGATGGCGACGAGCCCCGAGACCGCGCCGGAAGCGGCGCCGATCGAAGTCGGCTTCCCCTCTTTGAGGCGCTCGGTGACGATCCAGCCGATGGTGGCGGCTGCCGGGGCTGCCAGCGTATTCACCCACGCGAGTGCCGCGGAGGTGTTCACCGCGAGCGCCGATCCGGAGTTGAAGCCGAACCAGCCGAACCACAGCAGCGCCGCGCCGATCAGCGTGAGCGGCACGTTGTGCGGCTTGGCCATGCCTTTCGTGAAGCCGAGGCGGCGACCGAGGACGAGAGCGAGAGCGAGGGCTGCGGCGCCGGAGTTGATCTCGACCGCCGTGCCGCCGGCGAAGTCGGCGAGGCCGAGCTGGTGCACGAGCCAGCCGCCGTCGACGACCTGGCCGTCCGCGCCGACGGTGAAGTTGAAGACCCAGCTCGCGACCGGGAAGTAGACGACGGTGACCCAGACGCCCGCGAAGATCATCCACGCGCCGAACTTGGCGCGGTCGGCGATGGCGCCCGAGATGAGCGCGACGGTGATGATCGCGAAGGTCGCCTCGAAGCCGACGAAGGCGAGCGAGTAGGTGTCGCCCGCGTTGAGCGCAGACAGCGAGCCATCGGCGTGGATCGGTAGGAAGTCATGCAACGCGAGGTTGGCGAACGGGTTGAGCAGCCAGTGCGGAATGACCCAGTCGGTGATGTGCCCGCGCTTGTCGGCGACCCCGAACGACATCGAGTAGCCGTAGATCAGCCAGAGGACGCTCACGAGGGCGATGGCGCCGAAGCTCATCATCATCATGTTGATGACCGACTTGGCGCGCACCATGCCGCCGTAGAAGAACGCGAGGCCCGGCGTCATCAGCAGCACGAGAGCCGCGCAGATCATCAGCCAGAGGGAGTCGGTGCTGACCGTGAACCCGGCGGTGGCGTCTGCGAGGACTGACATGCAGGCTGCTCATCTCTCTCATGTTTCGGAGTCGTGTCAGTCTGCAGGCTCGGTGTTAACGGGATGTTTCACAGCGAAAGGGCCGCCGGCTGACCGGCGGCCCTTCTGCTGTGGGTGCTGCGGGGGTGCTCAGACCGCCGCGGGGTCGAGCGCGTAGCTCTCTTCGCCGTGGACGACCGAGTCGACACCGGCGCTCTCGTCCTCGCTCGTGATGCGGAAGCCCATCGTCTTCTGGATGATCCAGCCGATCGCGTAGGCCAGGACGAAGGAGTAGATCGCAACCGCGAAGGCGCCGATCGCCTGCGCACCGAGCTGGTAGAACGAGCCGGTGTCGATGAGGCCGATGCCGTTGCCGAAGAAGCCGATGTAGAGGGTTCCGACGATGCCGCCGACCAGGTGGATGCCCACGACGTCGAGCGAGTCGTCGAAGCCGAGGCGCCACTTGAGCTCGATCGCGAGGCAGCAGATCGCGCCGACGATCAGACCGAGCACGATGCCCCAGCCGGGCGACAGGATGTTACAGGCCGGGGTGATCGCGACGAGGCCGGCCACGGCGCCCGATGCTGCGCCGATCGAGGTCGGCTTGCCGTCCTTGATCTTCTCGGTGATGAGCCAGCCGATGGTGGCGGCTGCGGGGGCAGCGAGGGTGTTGACCCAGGCGAGGGCCGAGATGCCGTCGACGGCGCCCTCGGAGCCCGCGTTGAAGCCGAACCAGCCGAACCAGAGCAGCGCGGCGCCGAGCAGCGTCAGCGGCACGTTGTGCGGCTTGGCCATGCCCTTCGCGAAGCCGACGCGCTTGCCGAGGACAAGGGCGAGAGCGAGGCCGGCGGCACCCGCGTTGATGTGGACGGCCGTGCCGCCTGCGAAGTCGTTGACGCCGAGACCGAAGACCGACCAGCCGCCGTCGGAGTAGCCGTGCTGACCCCAGCCACCGTCGGCGCTGCCGCCGACCGTGAAGTTGAAGACCCAGCTGGCGACCGGGAAGTAGACCACGGTCACCCAGATGCCCGAGAAGACCATCCACGCGCCGAACTTGGCGCGGTCGGCGATGGCGCCCGAGATCAGAGCGACGGTGATGATCGCGAAGGTGGCCTGGAACCCGGCGAAGGCGAGGCCGTGAACGTCGAGGCTCTGCAGACCGAGCTCGGTGCCGCCCTTGAAGTGGATCTCGTTGTGCAGCAGGAAGTCGTGGAAGGGGTTCGCGAGCACGTGCGGGATGAGCCACCCGTCACCCGACGAGAACGACATCGAGTACCCGTAGATCACCCACAGGACGGCCACGAGGGCGATGGCTCCGAAGCTCATCATCATCATGTTGATCACGGACTTCGCGCGGACCATGCCGCCGTAGAAGAAGGCGACGCCGGGCGTCATGAGGAGGACGAGGGCGGCGGCGACCATGAGCCACAACGAATTCAAGTTGTTGGTGATCGCGTCCGTCGTAGCACTGGTGAGAACCGACATGACGTCTGGTACCTCTCTCTTCGGGTTGCTGGGACTGGCCCAGTTTCGCGACGAGAGGTTTCGCGCCCTGCCGTGTCGTGTTTCGCAGCGGTTACGGTGAAATCCGCTTCGTAAACATCGTGTTTCCTACGGCTTCGAGGCTGCCGTCAAAGCGATCATGCGCGAGACGGAGCGCAGGTACTTCTTCCGGAAGCCGCCGCTGAGCATCGCCTCGTCGAACACCTCGGACAGCGGAATGCCCGAGGCGACGATGGGAAGCTCTGCGTCGTACGCCCGATCGATGAACGCGACCAGCCGCAGCGCCTGCATCTGGTCGTGCAGCTCGACCACGTCATCGAGGGCGATCAGATCGACCGCGTCGACCATCTTCAGATAGCGCGACGGGTGCACGGTCGCGAGGTGGTCGACGAACGCCGTGAAGTCGTCGCGCGTGGCCACGCGCCCGGCCGCCCGGGCTGCCTCGACGGCGGCAGTGATGCCCGCGGCATCCGTCACCTCTGCCTGGCCGCTCGTCGCGCGCCTGCGGAAGTCGAGGCCGTCGATGCGCAGCGTCGTGAAGTTGCCGGACATCGCGTGGATCTCGCGCAGGAAGTCGCTCGCGGCGAACCGCCCCTCGCCCAGGGCGTTCGGCGGGGTGTTGCTGGTGGCGGCGAAGCGCGTGCCGCCGGTGACGAGGTCGCCGATCAGGCGCGTCATCATCATCGTGTCCCCGGGGTCGTCGAGCTCGAACTCGTCGATACAGATGAGTGCGGTGCCCTTCAGCAGCTCGACTGTCTTCGCGTAGCCGAGCGCGCCGACGAGCGCGGTGTACTCGATGAAGGTGCCGAAGAGCTTGCGACCGGATGCCGCGTGCCAGAGTGCGGCGAGAAGGTGGGTCTTGCCGACGCCGAAACCACCGTCCAGGTACACGCCGGGCTTCTGGTCGCCGTCGCTCTTCTTGCGGCGCCCCAGGCCGAGGAATCCCCCGCTCTTCGCCGGCGCTGCGGCAGAGAACACGCGCAAGGTGTCGACTGCCTGCTGCTGCGACGGATAGTCGGCGTCGGGGCGATAGTTGTCGAAGCTCGCGTTCGCGAACTGGGCGGGCGGCGTCAGGCTCGCGAGCAGCTGCTCGCCCGTGATCGTGGGGGCGAGCTGAGTCAGGCTCGTGACGGGCGCGGTGCCCAGGGCGTCAGTTGTCATGTCGTTGTCGAGAGCTGCTTTCGAACATGTCGAAGTCTTACCCCGCGCCGGTGCGGCTTTGCACACGCGCGCCTAGCGTGGAGAACGTATCGCCAGCCTACGTGAGGAGCGCATCATGCCCGTTCAGGCAGACACCAACGAGAAGTTCGCCGCCTACGCGCACCCCGAGCGGCTCGTCTCGACCGAGTGGCTCGCGCAGCACCTCGGCGACGAGGGTCTCGTCGTCGTCGAATCCGACGAGGACGTCCTGCTCTACGAGACCGGCCACATCCCCGGGGCCGTCAAGATCGACTGGCACACCGACCTGAACGACCCCGTCGTGCGCGACTACATCGACGGCGAGCGGTTCGCCCAGGTGCTCGGCTCGAAGGGCATCGGCCGCGACACGACGGTCGTCATCTACGGCGACAAGAACAACTGGTGGGCCGCCTATGCGCTGTGGGTCTTCACCCTGTTCGGCCACCCCGACGTGCGCCTGCTCGACGGAGGGCGCGACAAGTGGATCGCCGAGGGGCGTGAGCTGACGACGGATGCCTCGACTCCGGCACCCGTGGAATACCCGGTCGTCTCGCGCGACGACTCAACCGTGCGCGCGTTCAAGGAGGACGTGCTCGCACACCTCGGGGCTCGCCGGCCGTTGATCGATGTGCGCAGCTTCGAGGAGTACACGGGCGAGCGCACCGAGATTCCGGGCTACCCGACAGAGGGCGCGCTGCGCTCCGGGCACATCCCGTCGGCCGCGTCGGTGCCGTGGGCGAAGGCGGCCGCGCCGGACGCGACGTTCAAGTCGCGGGCGGAGCTGGAAGAGGTCTATCTCGACGGCGCCGGCCTCAAGCCGGGTGATGACGTGATCGCATACTGCCGCATCGGCGAGCGGTCGAGCCACACCTGGTTCGTGCTGACCCACCTGCTCGGCTTCGAGAATGTGAAGAACTACGACGGCTCGTGGACGGAGTGGGGCTCGGCCGTGCGCGTCCCCATCGTGCACGGCGCAGAGGTCGGGGTGGCGTGAGCGACACCCCCGCGGCGCTCGCCGAGATCAGGGACGAGTTCCTCGCGCTCTCGCAGAGCGAGCGCCTGCAGCTGCTGCTCGAGTTCTCGAACGAGCTGCCGGAATTGCCGGAGCGCTACCGCGACCACCCCGATCTGTTCGAGCGCGTGGTCGAGTGCCAGAGCCCCGTCTTCCTCTTCGTCGAGGTCGACGACGCCGAGGTGGTGCACCTGTTCGTGACCGCACCGCGTGAGTCGCCGACGACGCGCGGCTTCGCGTCGATCCTGGTGCAGGGGCTCGCGGGCCTGACGGCCGACGAGGTGCTGGCCGTGCCCGACGACTACCCGCAGACCCTCGGGCTTACCCAGGCGGTCTCACCGCTGCGGCTGCGCGGCATGGGGGCGCTGCTCGGCCGCGCGAAGCACCAGGTCACCCTGAAGCGGTCTACGCCTCAGGGGGCGTAGGCGTTCCGTCGCCGACCTCGAGGGCGTCGAGCCACTTGCTGATCGCCTTCGTCCACTTCTTCGGGTCGAAGTTCCACAGCTTGGTGTGGCGCGCCCTGGTGAAGCGCACGAAGGTCACGATGTCGGGGCGGCGGGCGGCGAGGGCGCGCGAGGCGTAGGCGGGCACATAGCCATCGTCGTCGCTGTGCAGCAGCAGGATCGGTGTGGTCAGCACATCGGCGCGCTGCACGAAGTCGAGCTCTGGCAAGCCGATCGGCGCCGCCGCGCCCGTCAGGTGGCCGCCCCACGGGGCGTCGAGCAGCTTCAGCGCGCTCTCGGTGATCGGGTCGGGCACGTGCAGCTCGCCGGCCTGATAGCGCAGGGTGTCGACCCAGTCGATGACGGGCGATTCGAGCACGACTCCACGAATGAGGTCGGCGTGCAGCGAGCGCGTCACAGCCTGCAGCGCAATCGCACCGCCCATCGACCAGCCCATGATCACGATGTCGGTCGCGCCGTGCTCGACGGCGTATTCGATCGCGGCCTCGACGTCGCGCCACTCGGTCGAGCCCAGGCCATAGCGGCCGTCGTCGCTGCGCGGGCCGTCGCCGTCGTTGCGATAAGAGATGACGAGGCTCGTCCAGCCGTGCTCGCGGAAGGTCGGCACCGCACGCAGGCATTCCTGGCGTTGGGTGCCGCGGCCGTGCACGTGGATCGCCCACTTGCCGCTGCGCACGCCGTCGTCGCCCTTAGGCCCGTTGAAGCGCCACGCCGGGGCCACTCCCCCGTCGGTGTCGATGCCGATGGACTTGACCGGAAGGCCGAGCTCCTCGGGGCGCACGTACCACCAGCCGCTGATGCGGCCGCGCTTCGCGCGGGTCAAGTCGCCGAAGCTGACGCGCTCGACCCGCCGAGTCACCGAGACCCCACTGCGTGAGAGGATCGGGCCGAGTCTGGCGTGACCGGCATCCTGGTCGAACCAGAAGCTGTAGTCGCCGCGCAGAAGGGTCTCGGGCGTCGGCGAGAGCGTGATGACGGATGAATCGGGCGCGACCGCCTTGACGATGACGTCTTCTTCGCGACGCCTCGGCGGGGTCAGCACCTTGCGTGCGATGAGAACGGAAGACGCCGCCGAGACAACGCCGAACGTTGCCGCACCGACTGCACCGAACACCAGCGGATAGCCGACGCGCCTGCGCCAACCGGCCATCTCGACCCCCTTCGCGCGGCGTGCCTGATCGCGCACCCTCACCTTGAACTCTAATGTTCATGCTGTGTCGTCCACACCGTCCGGACGCGGAGCATCGGCTGAGTTCACCGCCGCGTTGGATTCCATCAAACGGGCCGTCATCCGCCCCGACCTGATCCTGACTCCGATCAGCGCACCCGGTCAGCTGGCCCCTGAGTCGTTCGCGCTCGCCGCCGACGTCACGCCCGAGCGGCACGGCATCGACTCAGAGCTCGGCACAGGGCGCTTCGTGCTGCTGCACGACCCCGCCGGATCTGAGGAATGGGGCGGCACCTTCCGCGTCGTGTGCTTCGCGCAGGCGCCGCTCGAGACCGACATCGGCCTCGATCCGTTCCTGGCCGATGTCACGTGGTCGTGGCTCATCGACGCGCTCGAGACGAGGCATACGGCCTATCACTCGGCCTCTGGGACGGCGACCAAGATCATCTCCACCGGTTTCGGGCAGCTCGCGCACCAGGGCGACGGCGCTCAGATCGAGCTGCGCGCGTCGTGGACGCCGACCGATCTCGACCTCGGCGCGCACGTCGAGGCGTGGGGCGACCTGGTCTGCATGCTGGCGGGGATCCCGCCGACGGCCGAGGGAGTGAGCGTACTCTCACTACGCAAGGCCAAGAGCAAGCGTGCCTGAAGCGAAAGACACCGTGACGAAGAACTCCACCGAATACTCCGTAACCGCCACCGCCGCCGACTACGAGGGCGCGGTGGCGGCTCTTGCGAGCGGCACCGGTCCCGTCGCCGTCGATGCGGAGCGAGCGAGCGGATTCCGGTACTCGCAGCGCGCCTATCTGATCCAGGTCTTCCGTCGCGGCTCCGGAGTGTTCCTCTTCGACCCGATCGCGCTGGAGGCCGAGGTCGGCCACGACCTCACCGCCCTGCAGCAGGCGATCGTCGGCGAGGAGTGGGTGCTGCACGCCGCCAGCCAGGATCTCGCGTGTCTGCGCGACGTGGGCCTCGACCCCGTCGACATCTTCGACACCGAGCTCGCGGCGCGTCTGCTGGGGCTGCCGCGCGTGGGGCTGGGCCCGCTCACCGAGAGCCTGCTTGGCATCCACCTCGCGAAAGAGCATTCGGCGGCCGACTGGTCGACCCGCCCGCTCCCCCAGTCGTGGCTGACCTACGCCGCGCTCGACGTCGAGCTGCTCGTCGACCTGCGCGACGAGGTCGAGAAGCTGCTCATCGAGAGCGGCAAGACCGAGATCGCCCGGCAGGAGTTCCACGGCGAGCTCGTGAAAGAGGCGAAGGCGCCGCGCGCCGAACCGTGGCGCCGACTGTCGGGCATCCACTCGCTGCGCGGCGTGCGCAATCTTGCCGTCGCCCGCGAGCTGTGGATCGCGCGCGACCAGCTCGCGCGCGAGAAGGACTCCGCCCCCGGGCGGCTCGTTCCCGATGCGGCACTGACCGCGGTCGCCAAGGCGATGCCGGCCTCGAAGCGCGAGCTCGCCGGGCTGAAGGAGTTCACAGGCCGGGCGAGCCGCAGCGAGATCGATCGGTGGTGGAACGCCATCGAACTCGGTCGCACGACCGACGACCTGCCGGTGACGCGCTCTTCCGGCGACCATGTCCCGCCTGTGCGCGCCTGGGCTGACCGCAACCCGGCTGCTGACGCGCGCTACCGATTGGCGCGCGAGCGCGTGATGGCGTATGCCGAAGAGCACCAGATCCCGGTCGAGAACGTGCTGACGCCCGAGCTGCTGCGCCGCGTCTCGTGGGAGCCACCGGCTCCGGCGACCGCGGCCGCCATCGGCGCCCAACTCTCCGCCGGCGGAGCACGCCCCTGGCAGGTCGAGGCGACCGCCGAGCTCATCTCCGCCGCGTTTGTGGAGGCGGAACAGTCCGCCGTCAAGGCCGAGCAGAGCGCTTCGTAGATTCCGACAAGCCATTGGGGCGGCGGCGCACGCGGATTCCTAGGATCGTGGTGAATCCACGAACGTGGGGAAAGGCAGTGTGGCCATGACAGCCGAGGTGTATTTCGTCGACGGTGCCAGGACGCCCTTCGGGCGCGCTGGCGAAAAGGGAATGTACTGGGGAACGCGAGCGGACGACCTGGTCGTGAAGGCCATCGTCGGACTGCTTGAGCGGAACCCGAACCTTCCGAAGGTCGCCATCGACGATGTCGCCATCGCCGCGACCACCCAGTCCGGCGACCAGGGTCTGACGCTCGGCCGGACCGCGGCGATCCTCGCCGGTCTGCCGAAGACCGTTCCGGGCTTCGCCATCGACCGCATGTGCGCGGGCGGCATGACGAGCGTGACGACCACCGCCGCGTCGATCGGCTTCGGCGCCTACGACATCGCCCTCGCCGGCGGCGTCGAGCACATGGGCCACCACCCGATGGGCCTCGACGCAGACCCGAACCCCCGGTTCCTGACCGAGAAGATCGTCGCCCAGGACGCGCTCTTCATGGGTAACACGGCAGAGAATCTGCACGACCGCTTCCCTGAGCTGACCAAGGAGCGCAGCGACTACTACGGCATGCGCAGCCAGCAGAAGGTCGAGGCGGCCTACCAGGCGGGCAAGATCCAGCCCGACCTCGTTCCCGTCGCCACCCAGAGCGCGGCCGGCTGGGGTCTCGCCACCGAGGACGAGGGCCGCCGCCCTGAGACGACGATGGAGGGCCTCGCGACGCTCAAGACCCCGTTCCGCCCGCACGGGCGCGTCACCGCGGGCAACTCGTCGCCGCTGACCGACGGCGCCACCATGTCGCTCATCGCGAGCGGCGAGGCCGTTGACAAGTACGGCCTCACGCCGAAGATGCGCCTCGTCAACTTCGCTTTCGCGGGCGTCGAGCCCGAGGTCATGGGCCTCGGCCCTGTGCCGAGCACCGAGAAGGCGCTGAAGAAGGCCGGCCTCACGATCGAGGACATCGGCCTGTTCGAGCTGAACGAGGCATTCAGTGTGCAGGTGCTGTCGTTCCTCGACCACTTCGGCATCGATGACGACGACCCGCGCGTGAACGTGTGGGGCGGCGCCATCGCCATCGGGCACCCGCTCGCGGCATCCGGCCCCCGCCTCATGATGCAGCTCGCACGCCAGTTCGCCGAGCACCCCGAGGTGCGCTACGGCCTGACCGCCATGTGCGTCGGGCTCGGCCAGGGCGGCTCGGTCATCTGGGAGAACCCGAACTGGAACGGCCGCTAGGCCCGGCTCGAGATAACTGAAAGGACTGCAAGCCCAATGACGGACTACAGCACCCTCGACTTCACCCCGCTGCTCGAGTTCAGCGCCGACGAGGTCGTCACCCACTCCTACGTCAAGGACATCCCGCTGCCGAGCGGCAAGAAGATCGCCCTGATCACGCTCGACAACGGCCGCGACCACACGCGCCCGTCGAGCCTCGGGCCGGCGACGCTGGTCGAGTTCGGGCATGTCCTCGACGAGCTCACCAAGCGCGCGGCCGCCGGTGAGATCGACGCGGTCGGCGTGACCGGGAAGCAGTTCATCCTGGCGGCAGGCGCCGACCTGACCAAGGTGAACGACATCCCGAACCGCGACGCTGCGAAGCTGCTGGCGCAGCTCGGGCACGCGACCTACCTCAAGCTCGGCAAGCTCGGTGTGCCCTCGTTCGCGTTCGTGAACGGCCTCGCGCTCGGCGGCGGTGTCGAGATCGCGCTGAACTCGACCTACCGCACGGTCGACTCGTCGGCGGCGGCGATCGCGCTTCCCGAGGTCTTCCTCGGAATCATCCCCGGCTGGGGCGGCGCCACGCTGCTGCCGAACCTGATCGGCATCGAGAACGCGCTCAAGGTCGTCATTGAGAACCCGCTCAAGATGAACCGCATGCTGAGCGCACCCGAGGCGCACAAGCTGGGCATCTTCGACGCGATCTTCGACCACGTGAACTATCTCGAAGAATCGCTGAAGTGGGCCGATGGCGTGCTCACCGGCAAGGTGAAGGTCGAGCGCCCGAACCAGCCCGGCCGCATGGAGCGCACGGTCAAGTGGCCCGTCGCGATCAAGATCGCCCGTGACTCGCTCGAGAGCCGCATCGGCACGGTGCCGAAGTCGCCGTATGTTGCGCTCGACCTGCTCGCCAAGGCGAAGGACGGCGATATCGAAGCCGGGTTCGCGCGGGAGGACGACGCCCTGGCCGACCTCATCACGGGCGACCAGTTCGCGGCATCCATCTATGCCTTCAACCTCGTGCAGCACCGTGCGAAGAAGCCCGCGGGCGCGCCGGACAAGTCGCTTGCGAAGAAGGTCGGCAAGGTCGGCGTGATCGGCGCCGGCCTCATGGCGAGCCAGTTCGCGCTGCTGTTCCTGCGTCGTCTCGAGGTGCCGGTGGTCATCACCGACCTCGACCAGGAGCGCGTCGACAAGGGCCTGGCCTACATCCACGACGAGCTGCAGAAGCTCGCGGACAAGGGCCGTTTGAACCAGGACAA
Organism: Gryllotalpicola daejeonensis; assembly: GCF_039538145.1. Taxonomy (NCBI): domain Bacteria; kingdom Bacillati; phylum Actinomycetota; class Actinomycetes; order Micrococcales; family Microbacteriaceae; genus Gryllotalpicola; species Gryllotalpicola daejeonensis. Next base: position 476,035 of record NZ_BAABBV010000001.1, read on the forward strand.
GCACAACAAGCTGAAGGCCCTGATCACCGGCACGACCGACCGCTCGCAGTACGCGGACTGCGACTGGGTCATCGAGGCCGTGTTCGAGGAGCTGTCGGTCAAGCAGGACGTCTTCGCCGACTTCGAGAAGATCGTCTCGCCCGAGACCGTGTTCGCCACGAACACGTCGTCGCTCTCAGTCGACGCGATCGGCGCGAAGCTCGAGCACCCCGAGCGCCTCGTCGGCTTCCACTTCTTCAACCCGGTCGCGGTGATGCCGCTGATCGAGGTCGTGAATGCGCCGAAGACCGACGAGACGACCCTCGCCACGGCGATGGCGGTCGCGAAGAACCTGAAGAAGAACGCCATCATCACGACCGACTCGACCGGCTTCGTCGTGAACCGCGTTCTGGCCAAGGTTCTGGGCGAGTCCATGCGGGCCGTCGACGACGGCACGCCGTTCGAAGTCGTCGACCAGGCCCTCGCGCCGCTCGGCCTGCCGATGCCGCCGTCGGTGCTGCTCGACCTCGTCGGGCTCAAGGTCGGCGCGCACGTGCTGGACACGCACCACGCCGCCTGGCCGGACCGCTTCTACCGCTCCGACAATCTGCACCGTGTCGCCGACGCCGGCACGCTGCTCGAGAAGGACGGCAAGGGCAAGGTCAAGGGCATCAGCAAGGAGGCCGAGCGCATCGTCAAGTCGAACCTGAACCCGGGCGGCAAGCCGCACACGAAGGAGCAGGTCCTGCAGGCCGTTCAGGACGGTTTCGCCGACGAGGTGCACCGGATGCTTGAGGAAGGCGTCGTCGCCGCGGCGGAGGATATCGACCTCGCGCTCATCCTCGGTGCGGGCTATCCGTTCCAGATGGGCGGCGTGACGCCGTACCTCGACCGGGTCGGGGCGAGCGAGCGCGTCTTCGGCGCGACGTTCCACAACCCGCCGATCCTGGGCGCCGCTTCGCGCTCGAAGGAGGGCCAGCTGGTCGGCTGACCGGCGGCACACTCTCGCCGATCGGGCACACGCTTTCACGAGAAGCGTGTGCCCGATCGGCTTTTGTATGCCCTACAGGTGCCGGAGATACTGCCGGCAGACGTGCACGCGCTCAAAGCGCGCACGGAGCTCGGCCTCCCGCTCGCGCGGAGCGTGCATGAACGCGGTCTCCAGGCTGGAGATTCCGGCGGGCGCGACGAAACCGTCGCCGGGCTCGGCGTGACCTTTGTACACATGGAGATAGCGGTAGTTCTCGACGAAGCCGTTCCGCTGGTACCAGGCATTCGCGGCGACATCATCGCGAGTCCATGCGTCCACGGTCGCGATGCCGGGCGGCAGCGCCGCGAGCGCCGCGTCGAGCAGTCCCGTTCCGATGCCGCGCCGCGAGGCATCCGGCAACACGGCAATCGAATCGATCGTTGCGGCGGATGCCTCCACGGTGACGTCGATGAGTCCGATGAGCGCGTCGTCCTGCACCGCCACGAGCGCCACGGCCAGGTCATCGCTCATGGGCCGTGCGGTCCAGACGTCGTCGAAATACGAGGTGTTGAAGAAGCTGAGCAGACGGCAGCGTAGCCACGCCTGCTCATCTGCGGGCGCGTACGCCCGGATTTCACGCATGCAGGATTCCATTCACTGAGTGAGAAACGAGGCGTCGATCAGGGCAGAGCCCTGCTCAGGAACGGACCATGCTGGCGAGCCTAGCGGCTCAGCGGCGGAGCTTGATCGCGCCGGTGTCGCTGTCGGAATCCTGGCGGGCGCGCGGCACTCGGCTGCCGAGCACCTGTGCGACCACATCGCGGGCGATGCGCTGCGGGGTGAGCCCGGCGTCGGCCAGGATCTGGTCGCGAGTCGCGTGCGGGATGAACTCGTCGGGCAGACCGAGTTCGTCGACCGCGGTGTCGATGCCGGCCGCGCGCAGGTCCTGGCGCAGGCGGGTGCCCACTCCCCCGACGCGGATGCCGTCTTCGAGGCTGATCACGATGCGGTACTCGGCCGACAGTTCGACGATGCTGCGCGGCACCGGCACGACCCACCGCGGGTCGACCACCGTCGCGCCGATGCCCTGGGCCTCGAGCAGATCGGCCGCCTGCAGCGCGAGCCGCGCGAACGGCCCCACGCCGACGAAGAGCACGTCTTTGCGTTCGGATTCCCGCAGCACGTCGACGCCGTCGTCGAGACGGCGGAGCGCAGGGATGTCCTCGCCGACGTTGCCTTTCGGGAAGCGCACCACGGTCGGGCCGTCGTGGACGGCGACGGCCTCGCCGAGCTCTTCGCGCAGGCGCGCGGCGTCACGCGGCGCGGCCAGGCGGATTCCGGGAATGAGCTGCAGCAGGGCCAGGTCCCACATGCCGTGATGGCTCGGGCCGTCAGGCCCGGTCACACCGGAGCTCGGCAGCACGAACGTCACTCCGGCGCGATGCAGCGCGACATCCATCAGCGCCTGATCGAACGCGCGGTTCATGAACGTGGCATACAGCGCGACGACGGGGTGCAGGCCGCCGAACGCGAGGCCGGCGGCCGACGCGACCGCGTGCTGCTCGGCGATGCCGACGTCGTGCACGCGCTCCGGGTACTTCTCGGCGAGCTTGTGCAGGCCGACCGAGCGCTCCATGGCAGCGGTGATGCCGACGATCTTCGAGTCGCGCTCGGCGAGCGACAGCAGCTCGTCGGCGAAGACGGAGGGCCAGGACGGGCTGGTGGCCGCCTGCGCGACGGGAACGCCGGTTGACGGATCGATCTGGCCGACGGCGTGGAACTGGTCGGCCTCGTCGTCGAGAGCGGGCTGGTAGCCGCGGCCCTTCTGCGTGATGGCGTGCACGATGACCGGCGCGCCGTAGTTCTTCGCCTGCCGCAGCGCCTCTTCCATCGCGGCGACGTCGTGGCCGTTCACCGGGCCGATGTACTTGATGTCGAGATTCGAGTAGAGCTGCTCGTTGCCGGTCACCCGCGACAGGAATCCGTGCATCGCGCCGCGCACGCCGCGGTAGAGCGCGGAACCGGGCCCTCCGAAGCGATCGGCGGCGTTGCGCGACTTGAGGTACAGCGAGCGGTACGTGCGCTGCGTGCGCACGCCGTTGAGGAACCGGGCCATGCCGCCGATCGTCGGCGCGTACGAGCGGCCGTTGTCGTTGACGACGATGACGAGGTTGCGGTCGTTGTCGTCGGTGATGTTGTTGAGCGCCTCCCACGTCATACCGCCCGTGAGCGCGCCGTCGCCCACGACCGCGACGACGTGGCGGCCCGTCTGGCCGGTCACGGTGAACGCGCGGCTGATGCCGTCTGCCCACGAGAGCGAGCTGGAGGCGTGCGACGACTCGACGACGTCGTGAACGGATTCCTCGCGCTGCGGATACCCCGCGAGGCCGCCGCGCTGACGCAGGTGGCTGAAGTCGCGCCGGCCCGTGAGCAGCTTGTGGACATACGCCTGGTGGCCCGTGTCGAACACGATCGGGTCCTTAGGGCTGTCGAACACCCGATGGATCGCGAGCGTCAGCTCGACGACGCCGAGGTTCGGCCCGAGATGACCGCCGGTCTTCGAGACGTTCTCGATCAGGAACTCGCGGATTTCGCCGGCCAGCTGAACGAGTTCGACTTCTGACAGACGGTCGAGGTCCCGCGGGCTGCGGATCTGGTCGAGTAGAGACATCGTAGAAAGGTTACGCGCAGGCATCCGAGAAGATCACGGATGCCTGCGCGTGGCCCTTTTGTGCTAGACGAGGCTCCGGAGGACGTACTGCAGGATGCCCCCGTTGCGGTAGTAGTCGGCCTCACCGGGCGTGTCGATGCGCACGACCGCGTCGAACTCGACGGTCTGCTTGCCCTCAGCCGAGTGCTCGCTGGGCTCTGCCGTCACGTGTACGGTCTTCGGCGTGGTGCCCTCGTTGAGCTGCTCGAGGCCGGTGATCGAGACGATCTCGGTGCCGTCCAGGCCGAGCGACTCGGCCGACTCGCCTGCCGGGAACTGCAGCGGGACGACGCCCATGCCGATCAGGTTCGAGCGGTGGATGCGCTCGAAGCTCTCGGTGATGACCGCCTTGACGCCGAGCAGGTTGGTGCCCTTGGCCGCCCAGTCGCGGCTCGAGCCCGAGCCATACTCCTTGCCGCCGAAGATCACCAGCGGGATGCCCGCCTTCTTGTAGTTCTCCGAGGCGTCGTAGATGAACGACTGCGGCCCATCGGGCTGCGTGAAGTCGCGGGTGTAGCCGCCCTCGACGCCGTCGAGCAGCTGGTTCTTCAGGCGGATGTTCGCGAAGGTGCCGCGGATCATGACCTCGTGGTTGCCACGGCGCGAGCCGTAGGAGTTGAAGTCCTTGTACTCGACACCGTGCGCCTCGAGGTACTTGCCGGCCGGCGAGTCCTTCTTGATCGAGCCGGCGGGGCTGATGTGGTCGGTCGTGACCGAGTCGCCCAGCTTCGCGAGCACGCGCGCGCCGGTGATGTCGGCGACGGGGCTCGTCTCGAGCGTCATGCCCTCGAAGTACGGGGGCTTGCGGACGTAGGTCGACTCGCTGTCCCACTCGAACACGTCGCCGGTCGGGGTGGGCAGGTTCTTCCAGCGGTCGTCACCCTCGAACACCGAGGCGTACTGGCGGGTGAACATCTCGTTGTTGATCGACGAGTCGATCGTGGCCTGCACCTCTTCGGCCGAGGGCCAGATGTCCTTGAGGAAGACGTCATTGCCGTCGGCGTCCTGGCCGAGCGCGTCGTTCTCGAAGTCGAAGTTCATCGAACCGGCCAGTGCGTAGGCGACCACGAGCGGCGGCGACGCCAGGTAGTTCATCTTCACGTCGGGGTTGATGCGACCCTCGAAGTTGCGGTTTCCGGAGAGCACGGCGGTCACGGCGAGGTCGTTGTCGTTGACGGCGGCCGAGACCTCGTCGATCAGCGGACCCGAGTTGCCGATGCAGGTCGTGCAGCCGTAGCCGACCGTGTAGAAGCCGAGGTCCTCGAGGTCCTGCGTGAGGCCGGCCTTCTCGTAGTACTCGGTGACGACGCGTGACCCCGGGGCCAGCGTGGTCTTGACCCACGGCTTCGCCTTGAGGCCCTTCTTCACCGCATTGCGGGCGAGGAGGCCCGCGGCGAGCATCACCGACGGGTTCGACGTGTTCGTGCAGGAGGTGATGGCCGCGATGGTGACCGCGCCGTGGTCGAGCGTATAGCTCGTGCCGTCGGCGAGGGTGACCTTCGAGGGCTTCGACGCGTGCACCGGCGCGTGGCTCACGTGGTGGTGCTCGTGCGCCTCGCCGTTGTGGGTGCCTGCCGCAATCGGGTCGGAGGCGGGGAAGGTCTCGGCGATCGCGTCGTCGAGCTCGCTCTGGTCCGCGCCGTCGGCGTAGTTCGGCAGATCCTTCTCGAACTGCGCCTTCGCCTCGGAGAGGACGATGCGGTCCTGCGGGCGCTTCGGGCCGGCGATCGACGGAACGACGGTCGACAGGTCGAGCTCGAGGTACTCCGAGTACTCGGCCTCGCGCGACGGCTCGTGCCACAGGTGCTGCTGCTTCGAGTACTCCTCGACCAGCGCCACCTGCTCCTCCGAGCGGCCGGTGAGGCGCAGGTAGTCGAGCGTGACGTCATCGATCGGGAAGATCGCGGCGGTCGAGCCGAACTCGGGGCTCATGTTGCCGATCGTGGCGCGGTTCGCGAGCGGCACGGCGCTCACGCCCTCGCCGTAGAACTCGACGAACTTGCCGACGACCCCGTGCTTGCGCAGCAGGTCGGTGATCGTGAGCACGACATCGGTGGCGGTCACGCCGGTCGGGATGGAGCCGGTCAGCTTGAAGCCGACGACCTTGGGAATGAGCATTGACACGGGCTGGCCGAGCATGGCCGCCTCTGCCTCGATGCCGCCGACGCCCCAGCCCAGCACGCCGAGGCCGTTGACCATCGTCGTGTGCGAGTCGGTGCCGACGAGCGTGTCGGGGTAGGCCTGCAGCTTGCCGTTCACCTCGCGGGTGAAGGTGACGCGGGCCAGGTACTCGATGTTGACCTGGTGCACGATGCCGGTGCCGGGCGGCACGACCTTGAAGTCGTCGAACGCGGTCTGGCCCCAGCGCAGGAACTGGTAGCGCTCACCGTTGCGCTCGTATTCGATCTCAACGTTGCGCTCGAACGCGTCAGCCTGGCCGAAGAGGTCGGCGATGACCGAGTGGTCGATGACCATCTCTGCCGGCGCGAGCGGGTTGATCTTCTTGGGGTCGCCGCCGAGGGCCGCGACCGCCTCGCGCATCGTGGCGAGGTCGACGATGCAGGGCACGCCGGTGAAGTCCTGCATGACGACGCGCGCCGGGGTGAACTGGATCTCGGTGTCGGGCTCTGCGGTGGGAACCCACGAGCCGAGGGCCTTGATCTGCTCGGCGGTGACGTTGGCGCCGTCCTCGGTGCGCAGCAGGTTCTCGAGCAGGATCTTCAGGCTGAACGGGAGCTTCTCGTAGCCGGGAACGCTGTCGATCCGGAAGATCTCGTAGTCCGTTCCGCTGACGGAGAGTGTGGATTTCGCGCCGAAGCTGTTGACTGCAGACACGGGGTCGGCCTCCTTGGCGATCGTGAATTTATCTTGACGTCGAGATAACTGTAGCAGTGCGTCTAGCGCTGCGATGACATCGAATGGGATGCCGCGCCGTCGTTTTTGCGAGCGTACACGCCGCGCACCAACAGCCAGGTGACGAGCAGAACGGGCACGTAGAGCGGCACGCCCATGATGAGGTGCGCGATGGCCAGTGCAGGCGTGTTCCCGGCGAGGAACAGCGGCACCTGCACCACGAGCCGAGCCGCGAAGAGCGCGACCCACAACAGCGTCGAGATCACCGCGACCCGGTAGGTCGCCTTGTGCTTCCGCCACGCGACGCCCTCGCCGTAGAGGTAGCCGACGGCGATGCCGATGATCGGCCAGCGCACCAGGACGGAGACCAGGAACGCGAGCCCGTAGAGCGCATCGATGCCGAGCCCCAACGCGAAGTTGTTGACGGGCCGGTTGGTCGCGATCGCGAGGATCGCGCTCGCGCCGACACCGATGAGCCCGGCCACCGCCTGGGTCGCGTTCTCTTTCGCGACGACGCGCCAGATGGTGAAGACGAGCGCGATGAGAACGGATGCCCCGAGCGCGACGGGCACCGCGGCGTTCGCCGCCGGGGCGATGAGTGCGCTGTAGATGACGATGAAGGCGAGTCCGGGAAGGACGGCCTCGCAGAGCCCGCGGATGCCGCCCATCGCCTTGAGCAGGGCCTCGCGGCTCGGCGCCTGCTCCCCTGCCATGGCACCGAGGCCGGTGTTCTTCGCGGCGGCGGCGCCGAGCGCAGCGCTCAGGGACTCTGACGCCTCAGATGCGCCGGTCGCGGCATCCCCCGAGCCCTGCTCGTTGTGGTCGTCAGTCATCACGCGCCCGGCGCGGTCGGCGTCGGCGGCATCTTGAGCGGGATGAGGTCGCGCGGCGGCATGGGCACCGAGCCGCGAACGACGACGATGCTGCGGAAGAGGTCCTCGACGGCTGCGCCGGCCTCGGGCTTGACCGCTCCCTCGCCCGAGATCACCCCGCGCAGGAACCAGCGCGGCCCATCGACGCCGATGAAGCGCGCGACGCGCGTCTCGCCCGGGGCGCCGCCCGCGACGGGGACCTCGGCGAGCAGCTCGGGCCCGAGCGCGCCCTCGCGCTCGGTCACGCGTCCCCCCTGCGCCGAGACCTGCTCGCGGATCTGGCCGCGGATCTCGTGCCAGAGCCCGCTCGATCGCGGCGCGGCGAATGGCTGCACCTGCAGGGTCGAGCCGGCGTAGTCGAGGCTCACGGCGACGACGCGCTGGCTCTCCTCTTCGATCTCGAGCCGCAGGTGAAGGCCCTCGCGGGGCAGCACCTTGACGCCGCCCAGGTCGATGTAGGGGCGGACCGGGTTTGCCTCGCCGTCGTCGAGGGGGCCTTCGACGTCGCGGTCCTCGGGGGCGGACTTCTCGTATTCGGTCGGCTGGATGTCGCTCACGCGCGCTCTCCTGTATTGATCTTCTTCGGTCCGTTCTCGTTCGCGTAGCCGGTGGAGCCGAAGCCGCCCGCGCCCCGCGCGCTCTCGGGCAGCGCCTCGACCGGCACGAACCGTGCGCGCACGACGGGCACGACGACGAGCTGCGCGATGCGGTCGCCGACGGCGACGTCGTACGGCTCTGTCGCATCGGTGTTCAGCAGGATGACCTTGATCTCGCCGCGGTAACCGGCGTCGAGGGTGCCGGGCGTGTTCACGATCGTGATGCCGTGGCGCGCGGCCAGCCCGCTGCGGGGCACGACGAAGCCGACGTAGCCCTCCGGCAGCGCCACAGACACGCCGGTCGGGACGATCACGCGCTGACCGGGCTCGATCCGCACGGCTTCCGCTGCGGTAAGGTCGGCCCCCGCGTCGCCGGGGTGCGCGTAGACGGGTGCGGCGGGCGCGACGATCGGAACGTCGACGGTCTCAGTCACAGCCACGAGGTTACAGCGTCTGACCGTACGGGTTTCCGTGGTGGGATTGGAGCATGACTCTGTTCCGCGAGCGGCTGTATGCCGCCCCCTGGCTGTTCGTTGCGTGTGCGCTCATCATGCCGGCGACCCTCGCCGTGTTCTGGCCGATCAACGTGACGGTCGGTATCGTGCTGGCCATCGTGCTCTACGGCCTGATCGTCGCGGCGCTGGTGGGGTTCGCTCCGGTGCTCGAGGTCACCGAGACGCACTTCAGGGCAGGGCGCGCGGACATCGAGCGCGAGTACATCGGCGAGGTCGAGGCGTTCACGGGAACGGCCGCGGCACTGGAGCGCGGTCAGCGTCTCGACGGCCGGGCGTGGCTGCTGCTGCGCGGATCGCTGCCGATCGTGAAGGTGCCGATCACCGACGACGCCGACCCGGTGCCGTACTGGATCGTCTCGACGCGGAAGCCCAACGAGCTGGCATCCGTTCTCAACAATCGCGCTTAACGGCCATCGCCTACAGAAAAGGGCCGTCGGCGAAAGCCGGCGGCCCTAAGTCTGTTCCTGCTTCACGCGGCCCTAGGCAGCGCACTCCCGGCAGATCGGACCGAGCTTGGTCTCGTGGTCGAGCTGCGAGCGGTGCTTCACGAGGAAGCAGCTGACGCACGTGAACTCGTCAGCCTGCGGGGGCAGCACGACGACGTCGAGATCCATGTCGGAGAGGTCGGCGCCCTGAAGTTCGAAGCTGCCCGGGTTGTCGGGGTCCTCGTCGATGACGGCCGACGTCTTGTCCGGAACCCGCTCCTTCAGCGCCTCGATCGATTCGGATTCGTCGTCGTTCTTCCTTGGCGCGTCGTAATCGGTTGCCATGCCCATCCACTTCTGAAATTGCACGCCGATCAGCGTGATCGGCGGCGATATTCTGCATCACGCACCGGTGATTATCAAACCGATTCGATTTGGTTCCGGCGCTGCCCCGGGAAACTCACGGCACGCCCGCGATATTCCCGGCTGCGAGGGCTTTCCCATGGCATCCTGACGTCGTCCGCGGACGGTTCGGAAGGCGAGATCCCATGCAGGAATTGAAGGTCATCGGTGTCGAGGAAGGCGCTCTGGTCGCCGCCAGCAACGATGGCGACAGGTACCGCATCGCGATCGACGAGGTCGCACTGACCAAGCTGCGACGCCTGAAGGTCGAGCAGCAGGAGTCCGCCGTGCGCATCTCGCCCCGCGAGATCCAGGCCCACATCCGTGGCGGCCTCTCGGCCGAAGACGTCGCTGAGCTCACCGGCGCGCCGCTCGACTACGTGCAGCGCTTCGAGCGCCCCATCATCGCCGAGCGCGAGCACATCGTCGCGCAGGCGCTGACCGTGCCGGTGCGGGTGACCGCCGACGTCGACGTGCTCGGCGAGAGCGCGACCTTCGGCTCTGCCATTCGCGACCGTCTCGCCGCGCTCGGCGCCACGGGCGAGCGCTGGGCCAGCTGGCGGGAAGAGGAGACCGGCTGGATCGTCAAGCTGACCTTCACCGCCGACGACATCGAGCACGACGCCCGCTGGACGTACGAGCCGCGCAAGGCGCACCTCGCCCCCGCGAACGCCGAGGCGAGCACGCTGTCGCAGCACGGGGAGCTTCCGCCCACCGGCCTGATCCCGCGTCTGCGCGCCGTGAGCCCCCTGATTCCGGACGACGCGCGCTTCGACTCCGGCCAGTTCGAGTTCGTCGAGCCGAAGCGCCAGGACGCCGCACCCGCACCCGCGGCCCCCGCATCGCAGCCTCAGGTGCCGGCCGGCGCGATCAAGCGTGCCGACGACCAGCCGCGCGATGTGCACAACACCGCAGACCTGCTCGAGGCGCTGCGCCGTCGCCGCGGTGAGCGCGAGGCATCCGCCCGCGATTCTCAGCCCATCGAGCTCGAGCTGCCTCCGCTCGATGAGGGGCGCGACGCGCGCGACGAGAAGCCGGCGCAGCGCGACGAGCACCCGTCCGGCCCGGTTCCGGTGCCTGCCGGCGGGTTCGGGCAGCGCGAGACCGGCCCGGTCGGCGTGCGCGGCTCGTCAAAGCGCGGCCGTGCGTCGATGCCGAGCTGGGACGAGATCGTCTTCGGCGCCCGAGGCGACGACGACGGCGGCAACCTGGCCTGAGCGCCGAGCCGGGCGCCTCAGCCTCAGTTCGCGAACGCGCCGAAGCCGATCAGCGGCACCCTGACTTCGTCGGGGCTGAACGAGCCGTGCTGGCCGACCATCGCCCAGTTGTGCTCGGTCGTGCTCCGCGAGTCGTAGTACGCGACCTGTGAGCGCGCGGCGACGAGCACCTCGCCGATGCGCGGCAGCACATCGTCGTCGACGCCGTTCGGCCCGAACCAGCCGGCCGCGATCGCCTCGTCACGTGTCGCCACCCAGGCACGGTCGTCTTCGGCCTGATGCCAGAGCCGCGCGACTCTTGCGATGTCGTCCGCGGAGGCGCCGCGCTCGAGGTGCAGCTGCACGCAGCGGTAGTCCCCCGCGACGTGTCGAACGCCCGCGACGAGCTCCGGCTCGCGGTCGAAGAAGACCTGGCCACGCGGCGTGACGTCGACCATGCCGTGGTCGGCGGTCAGCAGTGCGCCCTGGCCCTTCGACAGGTCGCGCTCGAGCTGCGCCAGCCCGGCGTCGAGCTCTTCGAGCTTCGCCGTCCACTCCGGCGACTGCCACCCGTATCGGTGGGCCGCCATGTCGAGCTCGGGCACGTAGACGAAGACGACGGCCCGGCCCGCGCGGGCGAGCGAGATCGCGGTCGACAGACGGTCGGCGATCGAGCGCGCAGGCACGTACTCCGCACCGCGATGGACGGCCTGCGTCAGCCGCGTGCTCGCATAGCGCGCGTGGCCGACGAGGTACGAGCGGATGCCTGCGTCGGCGTGCGCCTCGAAGAGAGTGGGCATTCGCTGCCAGGTAGCCGGATCCGGTCCCGCCTGCCAGCCGTTCAGGTGATTGAACACCCGGTCGGTGGCCGGGTCGACCGCCTCATAGGCCGTGATGCCGTGCTGGCCGGGATAGGCGCCGGTCGAGAGGGTCGCCAGAGCGGCGGCTGTCGTGGTGGGGAATCCGCTCTCAATCGTCGTCGCCCTGTTCAATCGCGGCGCGATCGTGCGCGCGTGCCCCGCGCGCGCCTTGAGCGGGAGGGCGCCGAGGCCGTCGGCGAGCACGACGATCGCGGCGTCGACAGGCTTCAGCGCCAGCTGAGGCGTGCCGCGCTCGACAGCGGCGAAGCAACTGGCGAGGACGTCGGCGAGGCTCACGGATTGCGAATACGCGTTCGGTAGAGTCGCCATGGCTTTCAGTGTGCCAGAGACGCAGAAAGAGCAGATGAGCCCAGCAGACCGCACCCTCCCCGCAGACATCGTGGAACGTATCGAAGATGTCGACGTCTCAGCAGAGATGCAGGGGTCGTATCTGGAGTACGCGTACTCGGTCATCTACGCCCGCGCTCTGCCCGATGCCCGCGACGGCCTGAAGCCGGTGCAGCGGCGCATCCTCTACATGATGAGCGAGATGGGCCTGCGGCCCGATCGCGGCCATGTGAAGTCGGCCCGCGTCACCGGCGAGGTGATGGGCAAGCTGCACCCGCACGGCGACGGGGCGATCTACGACGCCCTCGTGCGCATGGCGCAGGACTTCACGCTGCGCGTCCCGCTCATCGACGGGCACGGAAACTTCGGCTCGCTCGATGACGGGCCGGCCGCCGCCCGCTACACGGAGGCACGCCTGGCCCCCGTCTCGCTCGAGATGACGGCCGACATCGACGAGGACACCGTCGACTTCGAGCCGAACTACGACTCGTCGCAGCAGGAGCCTGCGGTTCTGCCGTCGGCGATCCCGAACCTGCTTGTCAACGGCGCGAGCGGCATCGCGGTCGGCATGGCGACGAACATGGCGCCGCACAACCTGATCGAGGTGGTCGGGGCCGCGAAGCATCTGCTGGAGAATCCGGATGCCTCGCTCGACGACCTCATGGCCTATGTGCCGGGCCCGGACCTTCCTGGCGGCGGCACCATCGTGGGTCTCGCCGGCATCCGCGAGGCGTACGAGACGGGGCGCGGCAGCTTCCGCACCCGTGCGAAGGTGCGCGTCGAGCCGATCACCGCGCGCAAGAACGGCCTGACGATCACCGAGCTGCCCTACCTCGTCGGGCCCGAGAAGGTCATCGAGAAAATCAAGGACGGGGTGAACTCGAAGAAGCTGCAGGGCATCTCCGACGTCACCGACCTGTCCGACCGCCAGCACGGACTTCGCCTTGTCATCGGCATCAAGACCGGCTTCAACCCCGAGGCGGTGCTCGAGCAGCTGTACAAGTTCACGCCGCTCGAAGACGGCTTCTCGATCAACAACGTCGCCCTCGTGGACGGCGGCCCGCAGACTCTCGGCCTGCGCGACCTGCTGCGCGTCTACCTCGACCACCGCATCGAGGTCGTGACCCGGCGCTCACGTTTCCGCCTCGCCCGCAGGCAGGAGCGTCTGCACCTGGTCGAAGGCCTCTTGATCGCGATCCTCGACATCGACGAGGTGATCCAGGTCATCCGGACCTCGGAGGACTCGGCTGAGGCATCCGGTCGCCTGCAGTCGGTGTTCGACCTCTCTCAGCTGCAGGCCGAGTACATCCTCGAGCTGCGTCTGCGCCGGCTGACCAAGTTCAGTCGCATCGAGCTCGAGACCGAGCGCGACCAGCTGCAGGCGGAGATCGCCGAGCTCGAGGCGATCCTCGCGTCGCCTGCGCGCATCCGCGCCGTCGTCGCCGACGAACTCGACGACGTCGCCGAGCGCTTCGGCACGCCGCGGCGCACGCTGCTCACCGAGGCCAAGGCCTCGATCGCATCGACGGGGTCGAAGAAGGCGACGTTCACGGGCCCTGCGCTCGAGATCGCCGACTCCCCCGCCATCGTCTACCTCTCGACCACCGGCCGCACCGTGCGCGTCGACCTGCCGGAGGGCGCGGCGGCGCCGGCCGTCGCTCCTCGTCGCTCGAAGCACGACGCCGTGCTGTCGAGCCTGGTGACGACCACACGCGCGGAGATCGGGGCGGTCACCAATCGCGGTCGACTCATTCGCTTCTCGCCGGTCGACCTGCCGGTCGTACCTCTTAATTCGATTCATCTGGCCGCTGGTGCGCGCATCGCCGAGTACCTCGGCGGGCTGGGCAAGGGCGAGCGCGTGCTGGGCATCGTCTCGCTCGCAGCGGATGCCGCGCCGATCGCCCTCGGAACGGCGCAGGGCGTCGTGAAGCGCGTCGTGCCGGGCAACTGGCCGAACCGGCCCGACTTCGAGATCATCGGTCTGAAGGCCGGCGATGAGGTCGTGGGTGTGGCGCACGCCGCCGACGATCGCGAGCTCGTGTTCACCGCGTCCGACGCACAGCTGCTGCACTTCTCGGCCGCCGCCGTCAGGCCGCAGGGAGCGGCCGCGGGCGGCATGGCCGGCATCAACCTCGGCAAGAACGCCAAGGTGATCGGATTCTTCGTCGTCGACCCTGCGGCGGAAAACGTCGTCGTCACGGTCTCGGTTCCGCTCGAGACGCTGCCCGGGACGGACCCCGGCCGCGGCAAGGTCTCCGCCTTCGGCGAGTTCCCCGGCAAGGGGCGCGCGACGGGCGGCGTGCGTGCGCACGCCTTCCTCAAGGGCGAGGGCATGCTGTCGCTCGCCTGGGTGGGCCCACAGCCGGCGCGTGCCGTCGCCTCGGACGGCGCGGCCCGGCAGCTGCCGGAGACGCTCGCGAAGCGCGATGGCAGCGGCACTCCGCTCGACAGCGTGGTGACGTCAGTGGGCACGGCGGTCGGCGCAGAGGCCGCGGTGGTGGCGGCCACGGCCGGCGCGGCTGAGCTCAGGGAAGAGAGCGACCCCGAGGCGCTGTTCTAAGCGGTACTCTCTGCGCCATGACGCGGCGCGCGGAGTGGCTCTGGCTCGGTGGCGGGGCCGTGCTCGTGGTGGCGCTGCTGGTTGCGGCATCCCTCGCGTTCATGGGTCGCACTGACCCGTTGCCGCACGACGGGTCGATCGCGGACCCCGGGACTCCCGACCCGATCTACGACCATCTCACCGTGCAGGTGCACGCGCCCGGGCCGAGCATCACCGCGAGCGCCGCCCGCAGCGAGAAGCTGATCAGCATGCCGTGGGTCGTGTTCGCCCACCACGACGGAGGTCGCACCCTCGAGATCGTCGCCGCGACCGGTGATGGCAGCTGCGTGAAGCCCGCGGGCTATCGGGTCGAGCAGACCGATTCGTATGTCGAGCTCTGGCTGTACAGCATGCGAGCGCCCGCGGGCACGCGTTGTCTGCCGTACGTCACCATGTGGCGCACCGACATCACACTCGCTCGGCCACTCGGCGGTCGCACTTTGCTGCACCCGAAGACAGCGCCCGACTGGCCGGCGAGCCGTGTGTTCGACGGCTACGTCTGGGCTACTCCGTAGGGTGCGGCGCGTTCAGGTCCTCGGTGAGTTCGAGGATCAAGCCTTCCGGCCCGCGTACATACGCGAGGCGGAACAGATCCCGGTAATCGGCTACCTCCCCGACGAGCTCGTAGCCGAGCTCACGCGCCCGTGCGACCTTCGCGTTGACATCGACGACCCGATAGGCGATGTGCCGCAGCCCGTAGGCGTTGGCCGGAAGGTCGCGGGGCTCGCCGTCGGATGCCGGCGACGTGAACTTGGTGAGCTCGATGTGCCCGGAGCCGTCGGTGCCCGAGATCAGCACCAGTTGCTCGACGGTTCCGGGCAGGCCCACGATGCGGTCGACCCAGCTGCCGCTCGACGTGCCGAGGTCGTCACGGGTGAAGCCGAGGCCGGTGAAGAACGAGGCGACCTTCTCGAGGTCGTCGACGACGAGGCCGACGTGATCGAAGCTGATGCTGGTGGTCATGCGGTCACCGTAGCGGTCACGGCGTTCCGAGGCACCCGTCGAAGGCGTACAGCGGGTTCAGGTACGAGCGGCCCTTCGGGTCGGTGCCGTGCAGGGCGCCGACGGCGGCGGGCGGTGCCTGCACCGTGTAGCAGCCGTTGGCGCGCACCTCGAGGTCGACTTGGATGGGGCTGATGCCGTCGGTCGTGCGCGTGTCGGTGATGAGGCAGCTCCAGCCCTCGCCCGCACCTGACCCCTTGTTGGCTGTCGGGGTGATGGTGCCGACCGAGCAGATCGTGCTCCAGGGGGTCGTGGTGTCTGCGGGCCTCCCGTTGTGCCACAGGTAGTTGACCTGCACCAGGTTGCTGAACGTCGTGTTCACGGACGTCGCCAGGTTGTCCGCAGTGAGCGGCGTCGGCCCGACCTTGCCGACTCCGGCGAGCACGCCGCCGATGACGACGACCGTGACGCCGATCTGCACGAAGGTCCGGCGGCGGTTCGCGGGAACCGCATCGGCGCCCGCGAACTCCCGACGACGCAGCAGCCACCACGACGCCGCGGCGAAGATCGCGGTGTAGACGAGGCTCGTCACGACAGCCTGCGCAACGGCGCCAGCGTGGACCGGGGCGGTGAAGAGCACGTGGTAGACGTCGAACGGCGTGAAGAGCATGATGCTGCGCACGATCGTGCCAGAGGCGATGTTCTCGAGCCCCTGCAGCACGATGGCCACCAGGAGGGGGCCGACCACTCCGACGACGGTGCTGCGACTGGCGACGGAGAAGAGCACGCCGAGGGCGGCGAACGCTGTGGCCGGCAAGAGCCCGATCGCCCAGCTCGCCGCGAGCAGCCCGAGCGCGTGCCCCGGCTCGATCAGTTGGCCCGAGAGCCCGATGAGCGGCTCGCCGCCGATCACGGCGAGGCCGGCGCCGATGCTGACGACGCCGATCAGCGCCCAGCAGAGCCAGACCCCGATCGTGGCGGCGATCGCCTTGCCCAGGAACAGCTGGGTGCGGGAGGCGGAGCGCGTGAGCAGCGTCTTCCAGGTGCCGAGGCGGTCCTCGCTGGCGAAGATGTCGCCGGCGATGAGCCCTGCGCCGACCGCCACGCCCCACGCCGCGGTCCAGTCGAGGATGAACAGCGAGGTCGCGAAACCGGACGTTCCCGCCCAGCGGCCGAACAGCGTGTCGCTGGGCCGGATGCCTGAGACGCGCATGCCGATTGCGAAGACCACCGGCACAATCACGCAGAACACCAGCAGCACCCGCAACGGCAGCTGCGCAATCAGCTTGGAGAACTCGACGCGGATGGCGACGCCGAGCCCGGGGCGGCTCGCGGTGCGCGCGGCGCGGGGCTCTGGCGCGGCGACGGTCTGAGTGGCGGTGACGGCGCTCACGCGGCGATCTCCTCGGTGGTGTCGGTGTTCTGGGCGGGCTGGTCTGCGTCGCGGGGCGACGTGAGCGAGGTGAACAGCGCCTCGAGAGGCGGCACATCGGGCTCGAGCCGGCGGATCGCGATGCCCTCCTGAGCGAGGGCGAGAACGAAGCCGTCGCGTTCGCCCTCGTCGCCCTGCACCGTGATCGTGTGCGTCGCGGCCCGCCGCGGCGTCTCGACGGCGACCTCGAGTCGACGCGCGATCGCGGATGCCTGGTCGTCGTCGCTCGTCCACACGCGATAGCTCGGTGCCGGGGCGGCGGCGAGCAGCTCGGCCTGGTCGCCCTCCCACACCCTGCTGCCCTCGTGGATGATCGTCACCCGGTCACAGATCTCGGCGATCTCGCTCATGTTGTGGCTGCTGAGCAGCACCGCCACACCCCGGCTCGACAGCGCGCCGATAAGGGTGCGCACGGTGCGCGCATTGGCCGGGTCGAGCCCGATGGTCGGCTCATCGAGTACGACGAGCTCGGCCGGACGCAGCAACGCCGCCGCGAGGCCGAGTCGCTGACGCATCCCTGTCGAGAAGTTGCCGACCTTCTCGCGCCCGCGGCTGTCGAGGTCGACCAGCTCGAGCGCCTCTTCCGGCGAGCGCGTGTCGGCCCGGCCGTCGAGGCGCGCGAGCAGCTCGAGATTGCGGCGACCCGAGAGGTACGGGTAGAAGCGCGGCTCCTCGACGAACCCCGCGACCCGCGCCCGTGCGTCGACATCGCCGGGGGTCGCCGACCTCCCGAAGAGCTCGATGGCGCCGGCATCCGGGCTCAACAAGCCGAGAATCATCCGCATCAAGGTGGTCTTGCCCGCGCCGTTGCGGCCGAGCAGGCCGTGCACAGAGCCGGGTGCAATCGCGAGATCGAGGGCGTTTACCGCGATCAGCTCGCCGAAGCGCTTGGTCAGAGCGCGCGTCTCGAGTGCGAGGTCTTCGGGCACGTCGCAGTGTCCTTTCCGTTGCCGGGAGCAGGGCGCCTAGGGGTGACACCCGTTCAGGGGTGTTTGTAGACCCCGGAGGTGGACTCGGGGTAACGGAGTGGTTCACCGTTTGTTCGATTGACCCGCAAATCCCTCGAGGCCAGTGTCGAGATGTCCCCTGTTTATGGGGCACGCACCCTTATGAAAGGCAACTTCATGAGTCAATCCCCCCAGCGCGTTGCAGGCGCGCTGAGCCGGATCACGAAGCGAGTAGGCGGCCGAACCCCGCTTGTCGCCGTCGTGGCCGGCTGTGCTCTGGCCCTCGTCGGCGGCGGCGTCGCCACCGCCTCAACCATCGCGTCCAACACCCATCAGGTCGGCGGCGTCTACCCCGACGGCCAGCAGGTTTCCGACAACCAGGTGATCAAGCCGATCGGGCAGCGCCTCGAGACCCAGTTCGGCAAGTTCATGGGCTCGGTGGTGAGCCCCGACGGCCGCTACCTCGCCGCGACCAGCACCGACAAGTCGGTCGTGCTGCAGATCTTCGACCTCAAGAGCTACAAGCTGATCTGGACCGTCGGCACCGCCTCGACCGTGAACCAGAAGTTCTCGGACGGCACGGTCGGCCAGGAGGGCCCGACCTACTCTCCCGACGGCAAGTTCCTCTACCTGCCTGAGGCGACCGGTCTGAGCAAGTTCCCCGTCAATGCCGACGGCACGCTGGGCGCGCCCACGAAGATCGCCGTCGCCAACTCGTCGAGCGGCGCAGAAGCGCTCACCGCGCAGTCGGTCTTCTCTCCGGACGGCAAGACGCTGTACTCGGCAGTCAACGGTCAGAACACCGTCGTCGCGATCGACCCGAACACGGGCGCGATCGAGAACACTTGGAAGGTCGGCATCGCTCCCCGCGAGCTGAAGTTCGTCGGCAGCAAGCTCTACGTGAGCAACGAGGGCGGCCGTTTCGCGAATCCGGGCGAGACGACCCTCGGGTCGTACGGCACGCAGGTCCCGGCGAATCCCTACTTGGGCACGTCGACGACCGGCACGGTCAGCGTGATCAACACGGCGGATGCTTCAGCTGCGGTCTCGAGCATCAATGTGCAGCTCCACCCGACCGCGCTCTACCTGGACGGCACCACCCTGTACGTGGCCAACACGAACAGCGACACCGTCTCGGTCATCGACACCCGCATCAACAAGGTCGTCCAGACGATCGCGACGCAGCCGTGGTCCGGGTCCAAGACGGGCTACGAGCCGACGGCCATCGCGCTGCAGGGCAACCACCTGCTGGTCACGCTCGGTCGCGCGAACGCCGTCGCCGTCTACACCGTGAACCGCCACGAGCCCAAGGACCCGGCCGGCTACATCGGCCTGCTGCCGACGGACTACTTCCCCGAGAACATCGCCGCCGTCAACGGCCAGATCGTCGTCACCAACACGCGCGGTGTCGACGCACGCGGGCCCGAGCTGAGCTTCGACAAGGGCCAGGGCACGACGGTCGCGACCGGCCACGGCACGCACGCCACGACAGCGACGCTCACCAGGTTCACGCTGCCGAGCGACCGCACGATCGTGAAGGACACCGCCACGGTGTTCGCGCAGAACGGCTGGAAGCAGAACACAGCGCAGGTCGCCACCGGCAGGAAGGCGGCTCCCGTCGCGATCCCCGCCAAGCTCGGCGACCCCTCGACGATCAAGCACGTGTTCCTGCTTGTCAAAGAGAACCGCACCTACGATCAGGTGTACGGCGACATGACGCAGGGCAACGGCGACGCCTCACTCGCGCAGTTCGGTGCCAAGGTCACCCCGAACCAGCACGCGCTGGCCTCGCAGTTCGGCCTCTACGACAACACGTACGACATCGGCACGAACTCGGCAGAGGGCCACAACTGGCTGATGCAGGGTGACGATCCCGCCTACACCGAGACGAGTGCCGGCGAATACACGCGCTCGTACGACACCGAGGAAGACGTCTTGGGGCACCAGAGCACCGGCTTCCTCTGGACCGACGTCGAGAGCGCGGGCAAGACCGCGAAGAACTACGGCGAGTTCGAATATGGCGAGGGCAAGCCGGCCTCCGCGACCTGGCAGCAGTACTACTGCGCGGCCAAGAGCGTCTCGGCCGGCGGCGACCCGAACCAGCTGTTCGACCCGTCGATCAAGCTCAACGCAAGCTCGGCCATCCCGTCGCTCAACGCGATCACCGACCCGAACGCGGCGCCGTTCGACACCTCTATTCCCGACATCTACCGGGTGCAGACCTGGAAGCAGGATTTCGAGAAGAATGGGCCGGCCAATCTCAACATGATGTGGCTGTCGAGCGACCACACCGGCGGCACCGCTGACCCCGAGGCCCAGGTGGCCGACGGCGATCTCGCGGTGGGCCAGATCGTCGACACGATCTCGCACAGCAAGTACTGGAAGGACTCCGCGATCTTCGTGGTCGAGGACGACAGCCAGGATGGAGCCGACCACGTCGACGGCCACCGTGCCCCGGTGCAGGTGATCAGCCCCTACTCGGTGCACGGCAAGACCGTCAGCACCTACTACTCGCAGATCAACATGGTGCGCACGATCGAGCAGATCCTCGGCGCGCAGCCGCTGAACCAGAAGCTCGCTGCCGCGACGCCGATGACCGACGCGTTCACCAACAAGCCGAACTTCGCCCCGTTCAACGCAGTGCCGAACCAGGTGCCGTTGACCGAAGGCGTCGTGACGCCGCCGAGCTGCGGTCTCGACACGCTGGGCCAGACCGGCGCCGCGGCGGCCGCGGTGAACGCCAAGGCTGCTCAGGCGGCATCGGTTCCCGCGGCCGAGAAGTCGGTCGCGCAGAAGTGGGAGAAGTGGTCGCAGGGCCAGCACCTGACCGGTCAGGGCGCGCAGAACGCGATCCCCGACTTCGCGGACCCGGCTCTCATGAACCGCTGGACGTGGTACCAGACGCACAACTGGGCGACGCCGTACCCGGGCGACAAGGCGATCTACGCGCCCGACAGCGTGCCCGGTGTTCCGGCCGGCTCGATCAACCACGCCGATGACCTTGGTTAGCGGCTGATCACACCAAGAGGGGCCCGGCGCAAGCCGGGCCCCTCTTTCGTCAGCTACGCGTCGATGCGGTCGCGCGACAGCGTCTCGGAGTTGTCGATGATGAACTCCTTGCGCGGGGCGACCTCGTTGCCCATGAGCATCTCGAAGACCTTGGCCGCAGCTTCTGCATCGGCGACGCGCACGCGGCGAAGCATCCGGTGCCGCCTGTCCATCGTCGTGGACGCGAGCTGGTCGGCATCCATCTCGCCCAGGCCCTTGTAGCGCTGGATCGGGTCCTTCCAGGCGATGTTGCGCTTCTTGAGATCGGCGAGAACCGCGTTCAGCTCGGCCTGCGAATACGTGTAGATGGTCTCGGATGCCCGCGAGCCACGGCCCACCGTCTGCACGCGGTGCAGCGGCGGCACGGCGGCGAACACGCGCCCCTCTTCCACCATCGGCCGCATGTAGCGGAAGAAGAGGGTCAGCAGAAGGGTGCGGATGTGGGCGCCGTCGACGTCGGCGTCGGACATGATGATGACCTTGCCGTAGCGCGCGGCGTCGAGGTCGAAGGTGCGGCCGGAGCCCGCGCCGATCACCTGGATGATCGCGGCGCACTCGGCGTTCGAGAGCATGTCCGAGACCGACGCCCGCTGCACGTTGAGGATCTTGCCTCGGATCGGCAGCAGCGCCTGATACTCGCTGTCGCGCCCGCGCCGGGCCGTGCCGAGCGCCGAGTCGCCCTCGACGATGAACAGCTCGGTCTGCGCGACGTCGGTCGAGCGGCAGTCGACCAGCTTCGCGGGCAGCGTCGAGCTCTCGAGCGCGTTCTTGCGCCGCTGCGTCTCTTTGTGGGCGCGGGCCGAGATGCGCGATTTCATCTCGGCGACGAGCTTGTCGAGCAGAACGGATGCCTGCGCCTTGTCGTCCCGCTTGGAGGACGAGAACCGTTCGCCGAGGCCCTTGGCGAGCACGTTGGCGACGATGTTGCGCACCGCAGGGGTGCCCAGCACCTCTTTCGTCTGGCCTTCGAACTGCGGCTCGGGCAGGCGAACGGTGAGCACGGCGGTGAGGCCGGCCAGCAGGTCGTCCTTCTCGAGCTTCTCGTTGGCCGCGATCTTGAGCCGGCGGGCGTTCTGCTCGAACTGCGCGCGGAAGAACTTCATCAGGCCCTGCTCGAAGCCGGTCTGGTGGCTGCCGCCCTTCGGCGTCGCGATGATGTTGACGAAGCTCTTCATCACGGTCTCGTAGCCGGTGCCCCAGCGCAGCGCGATGTCGACCTCGCAGGTGCGCTTCACCTCGGTCGGCACCATATTCCCGTTCTCGTTGAGCACGGGCACCGTCTCGGTGAAGTGGCCTTCGCCGGTGATGCGCCAGGTGTCGGTGACGGGCGCATCGGGGGCGAGGAACTCGGCGAACTGCGAGATGCCGCCATCGAAGTGGAATTCGGCGCGCTCGCCCTCCGGCGTGCGCTGGTCGTCGATGGCGATGCGGATGCCGGGGACGAGGAACGCCGTCTGCCGCGCGCGCGCCACGAGGCCGTCGGGCTGGAACGAGGCGTCGCGCCCGAAGATCTGTCGGTCAGCCCAGTAGCGGATGCGCGTGCCGGTCTTCGCCTTGGCTACCTTGCCGATCACGCGAAGCTCGCTTCCCGCGACGAACGGCGTGAACGGGGCATCCGGCCTGGGCTCCTTGCCCTTGTCGTCGAAGACGCCGGGCTCGCCGCGGTGGAAGCTCATCGCCCAGGTTTTGCCGTCGCGGTCGACCTCGACATCGAGACGCTCGGAGAGCGCGTTCACGACCGAGGCGCCGACGCCGTGCAGCCCGCCGGAGGCGGAGTACGAGCCACCGCCGAACTTGCCGCCGGCGTGCAGCTTGGTGAAGACCACCTCGACGCCGGACAGGCCGGTCTTCGGCTCGATGTCGACCGGGATGCCGCGTGCCTGGTCGCGCACCTCGACGCTGTCGTCGGGGTGCAGCACGACCTCGATCGAGTCGCCGTGTCCAGCCAGCGCCTCGTCGACGGAGTTGTCGATGATCTCCCACAAGCAGTGCATGAGCCCGCGCTCATCGGTCGAGCCGATGTACATGCCGGGGCGCTTGCGCACCGCCTCGAGCCCCTCGAGGACTGACAGGTGCCTCGCAGAATAATCCGACGTCGCCACGGGTTCCACCCTATGAACCGCGCGCCCCGGAAAGCTGACGACACCCTGTCGACCCGGCGGTACGCCCCCAGCGAAATGCGCGCCGCAAGGCGGGATTTGTCAGCAGTACGTGTTTCACTGGGTTCAACGACAAGCGGTTCGATACGTAGGAGGTACTCGTAATGTCGCTCAACACCACAGAGACCGACGACCTCCGGGCAGAGCCGCAGCTCACCGCGGCCGACCGCTGCGACGCGTGCGGCGCTCAGGCGTATGTGCGTGCCACGGTGAACGGCACCGAGCTGCTGTTCTGCGCGCACCACGCGAAGAAGCACCAGCAGAAGCTCGAGGCGATCGCCGAGAGCTGGCACGATGAGTCGGCCAGGCTGCTCGAGGACTCGCGCGCGTAGTCACCCGGAACAGACGTCAGGGCCAGGCGGGAAACCGCCTGGCCCTTTGTCGTACCCTCGCGGCGTCGCGGCGTCGCGGCGTCAGGGCGCGAGGTAGCGACGCGGAACGCGCGCGGCGATGCGCGTCGTGATCTCGTCGCCGAGCGTGCCCGAGAGGTCGCCCCACTGCCGCACGGTCTGCTCCCCGTCGGCTCCGGTGCCGAACAGCACGGCGATATCGCCCGGTGCGGGCTCCGTCCCCGGAGCGACCGCGATCACGAGATGGTCGCGTTCGACGCGGGTGATCGGATGCTGCACGCCGCGCACCGCGACGCAGCAGCTCCCCGCGACGTTGCGCGGGACGCCGTCGCCGTAGCCGGCGCTGACGTACGCCTCCGCGCGTTCGTCGCCGAGCTCGCGCACCGCCAGCACCTGGGCGCGCAGCGTCATGACCGGCGTCAGGCCGATCTCTGCGGGCGTCACGCCGTCGAACGAAGGGATGCCCCAGCAGTGGCCGCCCATGCGGACCATGTCGAGCCGCACGTCGGCGCGGCGCAGGCCGGCTGAGCTTGCCGCGAGGTGGCGCACCTCGATCGAGGCGCCGAGCTCGCGGGCAACCGAGACGCCGTCGAGGAAGCGCTCGAGCGCGAGGGTGTCGTCGTCTTCAGAGGCCTCGGCGATGTGGGTCCAGGCGGCAAAGGTTCGCACGAGCCCTGCCCGCTCTGCGTCGACGGCGGCGGCGACCAATGCGGGCCAGTCGGCGGCGGTCGCCCCGTTGCGGTGCAGGCCGGTGTCGAGCTTCAGGTGCAGGTGCGGCGGAACGAAGACCTCTGAGGCGGCGAGGCGCTGCGCGGCATCCGTGATCGACCGCAATTCGGGCAGGCTCGAGACCCCGAGATCGATACGTCGGGCGATGGCCTCGCCGAAGTCCTGCCCGGGCGGATAGAGCCACGCGAGCACGGTGACATCATCGCCGATGCCCGCGGCGCGCAGCTCGAGCGCCGTGTCGACGTCGAGTGCGCCGATCGCGCGGATGCCGCCGGCGACCGCCTGGCGCGCAACCGGAACCCGGCCGTGGCCGTAGGCGTCGGCCTTGACGACCACCATCAGGTCGGCGGGTGCGACGGTTCGGCGCAGGTGGGCGATGTTCTTCTCAAGCGCGCCGAGGTCGACGACGGCTTCGATGAGCGGCGCGGTCATTGCTCCGCTCCCCCGTCAGCCTGCCGCGCCGCAGAGCGCCGCGGACGGGCGGTGAGTCTGGTGGTGATCTCGGCGCTGTGCGTTCCGAGCGCGCGTGCATGCTCGAACGCGGTCGGCTCGCCGTGGCGGGAATCGCCCAAGACCGTCACCTCGGTGCCGAGCGGCGGCGCAGTCACGTCGCCGAGGTCGAGCATGAACGCATCCATTGCGACGCGCCCGGCGACGCCGTGCCGGGCGCCGGCGACGGACGCGTCGACCCGATTGCCCGCTGCGCGTGAAAGTCCGTCCGCATAGCCGAGCGTCACGAGCGCGAGCGTTGCCTGCGTTCGAGTCCGGTACGTGTAGCCGTAGCTCACGCCCTCGTCGGCACCGACCCGCTTGGTCGCCGCGATCGGCGCCCACAGGCGCAGTACGGGGTGGAAGTCGGGAGCCACGTCGGCGTCGTCTTCGCTG
The DNA here is from genome assembly GCF_039538145.1 of Gryllotalpicola daejeonensis. Classification (NCBI taxonomy): domain Bacteria; kingdom Bacillati; phylum Actinomycetota; class Actinomycetes; order Micrococcales; family Microbacteriaceae; genus Gryllotalpicola; species Gryllotalpicola daejeonensis. The sequence goes on from NZ_BAABBV010000001.1 coordinate 500,852, forward strand.
ATGCCGAAGAGCTCGGCCCCGACGACGGGGAAGGCGTAGTCCGCGACGGCGGCGATGTCGCGCTGCGCCGCATCGGCCTGGGCGTCGTCGAGCTCGGCCGGAGTCAGACCAGGCAGTCCCTCGCCGGTCTCTTCGACGAGGACGACCCCGTTCACTCCCCCGGCCGCTGCGCGCTCGTACTCGTCCAGCGAGTGCACGCGAGGGGCGACCCCGAGCGCCGCGGCGCGGGTGAAGTCCTCGTCGGCCGCGTGCTGGGTCGTGACGATGAGCGACTCCGGGGCGAGGGCGCGCACCCGCTCCGCCTCGTCGAGGCGCGTCACGACGAAGGCCTGCGCGCCGAGCTCGGCGAGGGCGGGCACCACGACGTCGAGGCCGTGGCCCCAGGCATCCGCGCCGACATCGACGAACAGGGGTGCGCCCTGCGTGAGCTCGCGGAAGTGCTCGACGTTGGCGGCGAGCACGTCGAGATCGATCGACGCCTCGCGGAACGGCACGCTCACTTGGCCGTCGCACGCTCGAAGCGCGCGCGGGTGCCGGTGCGGATGCCCGTGACTGATGGCTTGTGCTCGTAGATGCCCGGAACCCAGTTGCCCTCGAGCACCAGTGGGCCGTCGGGGCCTATCACGAAGTCCCACCCGACGTACGGCACCTGCGGGACGACACGGGCGACGACGTCGACGAGTGCCTTGAGCTCGTCGGCGAGGGGAAGCTGGAAGTCGACGATTGACACGCCGGACTCGGGGTGCACGTCGAAGCGGTTGGTGTTCTTGCCGGTGTGGCCGGCGCCGTAGGAGTGGCCGTTCTCGTCGAGCATCGTGTAGAAGCCGCCCGAGATCGGCTGATCGCTGACCTCGCCCCTGCCGAACTTCTGCGCCCACGACAGCAGATGCACCTTCTCGCCGTCGAAGAAGGTGTTGACCCGCGTCGTGTTGACGGTGCCTGCGCACAGCTCGGCGAGCACCGGATGCTGCGTGATGTTCTCTTCGACGAGCAACTGGCCCTTCTCGACCAGTTCGTGGTGCAGCTGTGCCCAGTCGGCGACCTCGCTGCTGACGTACCGCTCGACGCCGTTGCCGGCCTGGCCGGTGGGCATTTTCCCGATGATGATCGGATGCTTCGCGCCGAAGGCCTCGAGCTCGGCGGGGCCCGCCTCGCTCAGGTCCAGCCACTCGCGGCGCAGATAGGGCGCGAACGTGCGGTTGAACTTGATCTTGTCGAGGAAGAGGTCGGTGTACGCGGGGTCGTCGTGCCGAACCGCGAGGTGGTTCGACAGTGGCGACGTCATGAAGGTGCGACGCTCAGCGCGGGTGAGCATGGCGAAATCGAGTTCGAAGTAATCGTTGAACGCCGTGTTGCGGAACGCCGCCGACCACAGCATGTCGGCGAAAACGACCGCCGTCCAACGGTCATGCTGCTGCGCCGCAAGGCGTGCCCGTCGCAGCACCGACGGCAGGTCGAAGCCCTTCGCGCGAGTGATCAGGAAGCGGAGACGATCGATCACGCCCGCCACTCAGGCAGCCTCACCGGTGACGCGGCGGATCACACCCAGCGGTGTGCTCTGGTGACCCTGCCCAAGCGGGTTGTCCGCGAGGATGCGCGCGAGTCGGGCATCTGCCGCCCGGTCCACGGTCGAACCGAGGATGTTCCCGCCGAGGTCGTTGATGTCCACGATCGCGACGTCGACACGGCTGCCGAGCGCCGCCTTGACCTCCTGCGCGACCTTGCGGGGCTGCGCAGGCGCCAGCACGACCTGCTGGTTGTACGGCGGAATGGTGTTGTGCGTGGGGCCGTCGATCCCGCGGGCCTTGGGGCCGGCGATGCGATAGAAGTCGCCCTTGCGCCCGACGGCCTTCGTCACCGCGGCGACCGCCGCGGCCAGCAGGATGCGGGGCGTGCCGCATTCGCGCAGGGCCATCTCCATCGTCTCGGGCATGCCGAGGCCGATGCCGTACGGCGTCTTCTGCACGTAGCGTGAGAGGAACGCCGCCAGCGGGCGCACCTTGATCTCGTCGAGCGGGTACGAGCGCCCCTGCGTGATGGCGACGATCTTCTCGGTGATGAAGAGGATGTCGCCGTCGACCAGGTGCGGTGACGCGTGCTGCACGACGAACGGCACCAGCTTCTCACCCGCGAGCACCAGCGGCGTCTTGATCGGGATGCGCTGGTATTCGGTGCCGTCGACCGAGATGGTCAGCTTCTTACCGTCGTTGGCGGTGAGGTCCATTCGGCTTACTCCAGGTAGTCGCGCAGGGACTGCGACCGCGAGGGGTGGCGCAGCTTGGCCATGGTCTTCGACTCGATCTGGCGGATCCGCTCGCGGGTCACGCCGAAGGTGTCGCCGATCTGGTCCAGCGTCTTGGGCTGGCCGTCGCCGAGCCCGAAGCGCATGCGGATCACGCCTGCCTCACGCTCCGAGAGCGAGTCGAGCAGGCTCTCGAGCTGCTTCTGCAGCATGGTGAAGCCCACGGCGTCGGCCGGGACGACGGCCTCGGTGTCTTCGATGAGATCGCCGAACTCGCTGTCGCCGTCTTCACCGAGCGGCGTGTGTAGCGAGATCGGCTCGCGGCCGTACTTCTGCACCTCGACGACCTTCTCGGGCGTCATGTCGAGCTCGCGGCTCAGCTCCTCGGGCGTGGGCTCGCGACCCAGATCCTGCAGCATCTGACGCTGCACGCGGGCGAGCTTGTTGATGACCTCGACCATGTGCACGGGAATGCGGATGGTGCGGGCCTGGTCGGCCATGGCGCGCGTGATCGCCTGGCGGATCCACCAGGTGGCGTACGTCGAGAACTTGAAGCCCTTGGTGTAATCGAACTTCTCGACGGCGCGGATCAGGCCCAGGTTGCCCTCCTGGATCAGGTCCAGGAACTGCATGCCGCGGCCGGTGTAGCGCTTGGCGAGCGAGACCACGAGGCGCAGGTTGGCGCCGAGCAGGTGGCTCTTCGCACGCTGCCCGTCGCGGGCGACCCAGGAGAGCTCGCGACCCAGCTGGGTGCGCTTCTCCTTGTCGTCCATGTGCGAGAGCTTCTCTTCGGCGAACAGGCCGGCCTCGATGCGCATCGCGAGCTCGACCTCCTGCTCGGCGTTGAGCAGCGCGACCTTACCGATCTGCTTGAGGTAGTCCTTGACGGGGTCCGCCGTGGCGCCGGTGATCGTGGCCGAGTACACCGGGACCTCGTCGTCCTCGTCGGCGGCACGCAGCACGATGGCGCCGGTCGGCAGCGGCTCGTTCATCTCGGGCGCGGCCGGCTTCTCTTCGGTCTCTTCGGACTCGTCGCCCTCATCTGCGGCGTGCGCGGCATCAGTCGTGGCGGCTTCCGCCTCGACCTCTGCGACGTCGCCGTCTTCGAGTTCCTCCTCAGCGCCCTCTTCCGGCTCGTCGGTCGCGGCGGCCTTCTTGGTGCTGGTGCGCTTGGTGGTGCCCGCGGACTTGGCGGTGCTCTTCTTGGCAGCAGAACCCGCCGACTTTGCGGCGGTCGTGCGCGCGGCCGCCTTCTTGGGCGCAGCCTTCGTCTCTTCGACCTCGGGAGCCTCGGGAGTGGCGGTCTTGGAAGCCATGGTGCTCACCTTCCGTCCGTATTGCGGACATTACAAAGGCCCATGTCAAGTCCGGGTGGAAGTGACGCCGCTGTCATTCAGCTGACGTCCCGCGAACATGAACGGGTCCTGAAGTTCAAGTATGACACAGGCCCCGGGGTGCGAGCATCAGCCTCGCGCAGCCTTCCTGCGGGCCCAAGCGTCATTGAGTGCAACCCAGATCGGGGCCACGCGTATTCCCTCTTCGTCAAGCATCCGCCTGCGCGTGCGGCGCCTGGCGCGGATCACTCCTGCCAGTCCGACGCCCAGCACCACGAAGATCACGAGGAACGCGACGCGGAATGAGGCGAGTGAGTACAGGGTCTGGCCGAAGTGCGAGTTCGCGAAATCGAGCAGTGAGCCGATGACGTAGATCATGACGAAGCTCGCGCTGAAGCCGCCCACGTTCACGACGCCGTTGGCTGAGCCGAGCGCGTGCAGCGGGTTCGAGGTGCGGGCGAAGTCGAACCCGATCGCAGAGCCCGGCCCGCCGATGCCGATCACGACCAGCATGACGAGCACGAGCGCGAACGGCGGTTTGCCCGGCCACAGCAGCAGCACGGCCCACACCGCCGCCATCGCCGCGACCACGAAGAGCACCATGTTCGATCGGCGCAGCGGGTGCCGGCCCGTGAGGACTCCGAGGAACGGGCCGACCACCATTCCGGCGATGACCGGCACGATGAGCAGAACGGATGCCTCAGACCGCGGGTAGCCGAGGCCGAAGACCAGATACGGCAGGCCCCACATGAGCGTGAACATCGTCATCGGGCTCATCGTCACGAAGTGCGACCAGAAGCCGAGCTGGGTTCCCGGTCGGCGCAGGCTCTCACCGAGCTGGCGCAGCGACTGGGTCCAGCTCTCGGGCCGCGGGCCCTCCTGTGCGTGCTCCGGCCGGTCGACGACCATGACCACGACGAGCACCAGCCCGAGCACGACGAAGCCGGCCGCCGAGAGGAAGGCGGGCGTCCAGCCGTCCTCGTGCAGGATCCACGCGAACGGAACGGCGGAGAGCACCTGGCCGAGCTGCCCCGCGTTGCTCACCCACTGCACCGCCACAGGAACCGACGGCCCGGGGAACCATGAGCTCACCAGACGGATGACAGAAAGGAAGACGGTCGCATCGCCCGCGCCGACGAAGACCCGCCCAGCGATCGCGTCCCCGATGTTCGGCGACAGTGCCACGATCACCTGGCCGAGCGCCATCAGCCCGAGTCCGCCGATCATCAGCCGACGCGGGCCGAGGCGGTCGAGCAGCACTCCGAACGGGATCTGCGCGCCCGCGTAGACGACGAGCTGCAGCACCGCGAGCATCGACAGGACGGCCGCGTCTGCGTGGAACCGCTCGGTCGCGGTGACTCCGGCGACGCCGATCGTCGTGCGCTGCGTGATGGCCACCAGATACGCGACGAGCCCGGTCGCATAGACCAGGGCTCCGCGGCGGCTCACTCAGTCAAGGCTATCGCCTGTGTCGTCCTTCCCGTGACGACGCTGGTGTGCCAGGAACTGCTCGAGCTCTGCCGCGATCTCGTCTGCGGTCGGCAGGTTGCCGGCGTCGGCCATGCCTCGCCTGATGGGGTTGTCCTGCATGTAGCTGTCGTGCCGCTCCTCGAGCGCACCGACGAGCCGCTCCAGCTCTGCGTTGCTCTGCACCTGCTCGTTGATGTTCGCGACGAAGTCGTCGTTGTCCGCGCGCAGGAAGTCGGTCGGGAACACGAGGCCCGTGGAGGCGGAGACGCTCTGCAGCGCCGTGATCAGCGCCGCGGGGTACTCGGTGTCGCCGAGATAGTGGGGCACGAGCACCACGAAACCGGTCGTGAGGTGGCCCAGCTCGGTCAGGCGGTACTCGATGAGGTGCATGGCCGTCGCGGGGGCCTGCGTGCGCGGCCGCCACGCCGAGAGCTGCTCGATGAGCTCGGTGTTGTTGCCGCTCACCGTCACCGACAGCGGGCGCGTGTGCGGCACGGGCATCGGAATCGCGTGCACCCACGTGATGCTGGCGACCTCGAGCGTCTCGACGAGACCGAGCACGGCGGCGCTGAACGCCTCCCACTCGAAGTCGGGCTCGTAGCCGTGCAGGAAGAGGAACGGGCGCCCGACCTCGTCGTCGACGAGATAGAGCGCAAGCTTCGGCGGGTTGTAGTTCGTCAGGTGGTCCTGGTCGAACTGGATCGTGGGGCGCCGCGCGCGGTAGTCGAGCAGGATGTCGTTGTCGAACTGCGCGATGACCTCGTGATGAGGCAGGTTCTCGAGCGTGTACGCGCCGAGCTGCGACACCGTGCCGCCGGCGTCTGCGAACCCGGTCAGGCCGGCCACGAGCGGCAGGCCGGCCGGCACGTCCATGGCGGCTGCAGTGAGCTCGTAGAGTTCGCGGGGGTTGCGCATGATTCAACTTTAGGCGCGGGGTGCACCCGCCCTCGGGCAGCCCGTCATGCCGAGAGCGAACAGTGCGCACAGCGCCGCTCGATAGGGTCGTTGGCATGACCGCAGCCGAGCTCACCGTTGTTCCTGAGGTGGCCGCCGCCGACGCCGAGATCCTGGTGTTCGCCGCGACGGCCGACAAGCCCGCACCCGTCGTTCTTGCGCCGGAGCTCGCCCCGGAGCTCGCCGAGGCGATCGGCGGGCAGCTGCCGCTGATCGGCTTCGGCGGCGGCGCAGACGAGCTCGCCCGCGTCGTCGTCGACGGCCGTGCGTATGCGGTCATCGGCGTGGGCAAGAAGGCCACGGCAGACGCGCTGCGTGCGGCGGCCGGCTCCGCTGTCCGGCAACTGGCAGGCGCGGCATCCGTCGCTCTCGCACTGCCGACCGACGGCGAACTGCTCGCCGCCGTGCTCACCGGTGCCGCGCTCGGCTCGTATTCGTACGACGCGTACCGCGTTGCGAGCAGGGCCGCGCAGAAGGCGCCGGTCGGGCACATCCAGGTCATCAGTGCGCAGACGGATGCCTCGGCCGCGCTCGCCCGCGCGCGGGTCGACGCCTCGGCCGTCGCCCTGGTCAAGGACCTCTTCAACCAGCCGCCCCTCGACCTCTATCCCGAGACATTCGTTCACACCGCGCGCGAGGCGGTCGACCACCTGCCGGTCGAGCTGCAGGTGTGGGACGAGAAGGCCCTCGCCGACGAGGGCTTCGGCGGCATCCTCGGAGTCGGCCAGGGGTCGAGCCGCCAGCCGCGGCTCGCGAAGCTGAGCTACTCGCCCGCGGGCGCGAGCGCGCACCTCGCGATCGTCGGCAAAGGCATCACCTTCGACTCCGGCGGGCTGTCGCTCAAGCCGCCGACCGGCATGGTCGGCATGAAGGGCGACATGACGGGCGCCGCCGTGGCCCTCGCCGCGGTGCGCGCGGTGGCCGAGCTCGAGCTGCCGGTGCGCGTCACCGCGTGGCTGTGCCTCGCCGAGAACATGCCTTCTGGGGCGGCGATCCGCCCGGGCGACGTTCTGCGCATTCGCGGCGGCAAGACCGTCGAGGTGCTGAACACCGACGCAGAGGGGCGTCTCGTGATGGCCGACGGTCTCGTCGCCGCAAGCGAGGAGCACCCCGACCAGATCATCGATGTGGCGACGCTGACCGGCGCGAAGGTGACCGCGCTCGGCACCCGCTACTCGGCGGTCATGGGGGACGAGAAGCTCAGCGAGGCCCTGCGCGAAGCCGCAGCGGAGACCGGCGAGCTGCTCTGGCCCATGCCGTTGCCGGACGAGCTGCGCGCGACCATCAATTCGGGTGTCGCCGACATCGCGAATGCGAACCCCGGCGTCGCCGCGGGCGGCATGCTGCTGGCCGGCATCTTCCTGCGCGAGTTCGTCGGGGCGCAGGGTGACGGCGACGACGCGCCGCGGATTCCGTGGGCGCACCTCGACATCGCGGGCTCCGAGGAGAACAAGGGCGGCGCGTACGGGTTCACCGGCAAGGGCGGTACCGGCGTCGCGGTGCGCCTGCTGGTGCGCCACGCGGAACGCCTCGCCGAGTCGGCCGGGGCTCTGGGCTAGGGTCGCCAGCGTGGCAGATCACACCTTCGATCTCGTCGTGCTCGGCGGCGGCAGCGGGGGCTATGCCGCAGCGCTGCGCGCCGCCGACCTCGGCTCGCGGGTCGCGCTGATCGAGAAGGACAAGCTGGGCGGCACCTGCCTGCATCGCGGGTGCATTCCGACGAAGGCGCTGCTGTACAGTGCGGAGGTCGCCGACTCAGTTCGCGACGCCGAGAAGAACGGCATCATCGTGAGCTTCGAGGGGGTCGACACCGAGCGCCTCGCCGCCTACCGAGACAGCGTCGTTGCACGAAAGTTCAAGGGCCTCGAGGGTCTGGTGCGTGCGCGGGGCATCACGGTCGTGCAGGGTTCCGGGCGTCTCGTAGGCCCGTCGTCGGTCGCTGTCGGCGACGACGTCTACACCGGCAGGAACCTGGTGCTCGCCACCGGTGCTGTGGCGCGCACCCTGCCAGGGCTCGAGCTCGGCGGCCGGGTGATCACGAGCAACGAGGCGCTGCAGCTCGACAGTATCCCCTCGTCCGTCATCGTGCTCGGCGGCGGCGTCATCGGCGTCGAGTTCGCGAGCCTCTGGCGCTCGCTCGGCGCAGAGGTCACGATCGTCGAGGCTCTCCCCCACCTCCTTCCCGCAGAAGACGAGGCGATCAGCAAGGGGCTCGAGCGGGCCTTCCGGCGACGCGAGATCGACTTCCGCCTCGGGGTGCCGTTCCGCTCGGCTCGTGAGACCGAGTCCGGCGTGCAGGTCACGCTCGACAACGGCGACGAGATCGAAGCCGAGCTGCTGCTCGTCGCGGTCGGGCGCGCGCCCGTCACGGCCGGCATCGGGCTCGAGGATGCCGGCGTGCAGCTCGAGCGCGGGTTCGTCGTCACGGATGAGCGGCTGCAGACATCCGTGCCCGGCATCTACGCCGTCGGCGACATCGTCGCCGGCCCTCAGCTCGCCCACCGCGGGTTCCAGCAGGGCATCTTCGTGGCGGAGGAGATCGCGGGGCTCGCGCCGACGGTCGTCGACGACGCCCTCGTTCCGCGCGTCGCCTACTGCAGCCCAGAGGTGGCGTCGGTCGGGCTCAGCGAGGCGGAAGCCATCGCCCGCTACGGAGCGGAGTCGGTCAGCGCGGTGTCGTCATACGAGTACAGCCTTGCGGGCAATGCTCGCAGCGAGATCCTCGGCACCAACGGGGTTGTGAAGATCGTGCGTCTCGCTGATGGACCCGTCGTCGGGATGCATCTACTGGGCGCCCGCGTCGGCGAGCTCGTCGGCGAGGCGCAGCTCACCGTCGGGTGGGAGGCGCACCCCGAAGACGTCGCACCGTTCGTCCACGCCCACCCGACGCAGAACGAGGCGCTCGGCGAGGCGTTCCTCAAGCTCGCGGGCAAGCCCCTGCACGCGCTGTGAGCCAAGTACTTGGCAATAAGCTAGTTCTCAACTGAAGGTCTAAGGAGACAGTCTCATGAGCGAATCCGTCAGCCTCCCGGCACTCGGCGAGAGTGTTACAGAAGGCACGGTTACCCGCTGGCTCAAGAACGTCGGCGACCGCGTCGAAGTCGATGAGCCCCTGCTGGAGGTGTCGACCGACAAAGTCGACACCGAGATCCCCTCGCCGGTTGCCGGTGTGATCGAGGCGATCCTCGTGCAGGAGGACGAGACCGTCGAGGTCGGAACCCCTCTCGTGACGATCGGCGACGGCAGCGGAGCCGCCGCTCCCGCTGAGGCCCCTGAGGCGCCCGCAGCCGAGGCACAGCCGGTCGCCGCCCCTGAGCCGGCACCCGCGCCGGCCGCTGAGCAGCCCGCGGCCCAGCCGGAGCCTGAGCAGCCGGCGCAGCCCGCACCCGCAGCACAGCCCGAGCCGGCGCCTGCGCCTGCACCCGCACCTGCAGCTCCGGCGGCGCAGCCCGCAGCTCCCGAACCTGCGCCGGCCCCGGCACCCGCCGCGCAGCCGGCCGCTCCGGCCGCTCCGGCCCCGGCACCCGCCGCGCAGCCGGCCGCTCCGGCCCCGGCACCCGCAGCGGGCGGCTCGCACGCCGGCGGCGGCTACGTCACCCCCATCGTCCGCAAGATTGCGAGCGAGCAGGGTGTCGACCTGAACTCGATCTCGGGCACCGGCGTCGGCGGTCGCATTCGCAAGGAGGACGTGCTGAATGCCGCCTCCGGTGCAAGCGCCCCCGCGGCGGCGGCACCTGCAGCCCCGGCTCCGCTCGAGGTTTCGCCGCTGCGCGGTACCTCGGTCGCCGCGTCGCGCCTCACGAAGGTCATGTCTCAGCGCGCGGTCGAGTCCATGCAGCAGACCGCTCAGCTGACCACCGTCGTCAAGGTCGACGTCACCAAGGTCGCCGCCCTGCGCGACAAGGTCAAGGCCGACTTCCAGGCCAAGACCGGCAACAAGCTCTCGTTCCTGCCCTTCTTCGCGAAGGCCGCGCTCGAGGCTCTGCAGGTCTACCCGATCATCAACTCGACGTTCGACGGCGAGACCATCAACTACCCCGCCACCGAGAACCTCGCGATCGCGGTCGACACCGACCGTGGCCTGCTCACCCCGGTCATCAAGGACGCGAGCTCGCTCGACATCGCCGGACTCGCCGCGCAGATCGCCGACCTCGCGGGCCGCACCCGTGAGAACAAGCTGAAGCCGGACGAGCTCGCCGGTGGCACCTTCACGCTGACCAACACCGGCTCGCGCGGCGCGCTGTTCGACACCCCCGTCGTCTTCCTGCCGCAGTCGGCGATCCTCGGAACGGGCATCGTCGTCAAGGAGCCGACGGTGATCACCGTGGACGGCCAGGACGTCATCGCCATCCGCTCGATCGTGTACCTCGCCCTGTCGTACGACCACCGTACGATCGCGGGAGCCGACGCGGCCCGCTACCTCGGTGCCGTCAAGGCGCGGCTCGAGGAGGCGGCGTTCGAGGGCGACCTCGGCATCTAGCCTCCGGCTCAGTTCTCATAGAGCTGCCTCAGCCTCCACCCGGCCTCGGTCCTCATCATGAGGGCCGAGGCCGGTGCCGTTTCCCGGTCCTTCGGGGTCAGCGCGATCAGCGCCGAGTCACCGGTGCGCTCGAGCAGGGAGGGCGCGAGCCCGGCAAGCGGTCGCGCAGGCTGCGTGAGGTCGGATGCCTGACCGTCGGCGACCGCGGCGAGGCAGCTCTTCCCCGCCTCCACTGCCAGCTTCAGGCACGCATCGCGCCGCGCGACCAGAACCGCCACGGCCGCCACCGGGTCGCCGCCCATCAGTGCCGCATCGCTCGCGGCTGTGGGAGACGGCGTCGCTGCGGCCGTCGCGGCCGGCACCGGCGCCGACGGGGGCTGAGCACCCGGCTGCACCGAGCCCCCGTCGGACGTGTGGCTCGGCAGCAGCGCCACGGCCACGATCGTCAGTCCGGCCGCAATGGCGAGACCGATCATGAACACCCGTGCCCGCCCCTGCACTCTGCCCGCTGCGGCCCGAAGCCGGGCCCGCGCCTCTGCCACGGGCCTCGCCAGCAGCGCGCTGGGGCCCGCGTCGAAGGCCTCGATGAGCATCGAGCTGCTCGGCCGCCGATGCGCGGCTGTGCGGCGCCGCTCTGCAAGCGGCGACTGCGCCGGCGCGCTCGGAGGCGCGACCACGCCATCGAGTCGCACGGGCTCCGGCTCGGCAAGCTCGAACAGCGCGCTCTCGAGTCGCTCGATCGCCTGCTCGCTCTCGCCTGCGGTCAGCGTCGCGAGCGCCAACCCCAGCCCGACGTGAGCCGGGCCGAGCGCACCGGCCGCCCGACCATGCGCCACGAGCCCCAGGCGATCGGCGAGGGCCGCGACCGCGCGCCAGTCTTCCGCCGGCCCCTGCGTACCTGTCAGAACGATCTCGGCGACCTCGTCGAGGCCGAGCAGCATGGGCGTGCCAGCGTCGTCGAACGCAACGAGCTCTGCGCCGAGTTGCACCCCGCAGTAGCCGGCGTTGTGCAGCGCGGTGACGGCACGCACCGCGCTGATCACGATCGTCACGGCCTCGCCGGGAGGCAGGCGCCGACGCGCGCCGAGCAACTCGGCCAGCGTAGGTCCGGCGACGTCTTCCAGCACGAGCTCGCGTCGCCGCCCCAGCAGCGTCACGTCGAGCACCCTCGGCAGGTGCTCGCTCGAGGCGGCGAGCAGAGCGGCCGCACGACGACCGAACGCGGCCGGGGAAAGCTCTGCGGTGGCATCCGTCATGCCCCTCATCCTGACGACCGCCACCGTCTTGGGAACGCGGGCCGACCATCAGAAGTGGATAACTCGGCAACCTCACGTCCTGTGCTGTGCGAGTGCACCCGTGACATAGGCTGGCAGGACAATTTCAGATCACCGACGACGGGAAACCCTTCGAAATGATCGAGTACCGCGTCACGGGACTAAGCGCCAATTCCGTGCCGTATCTCGAAGCCCTCGAACTCCAGCGTGAGACCCACGCTGCCGTGGTTCGCGGGTCGGCGCCCGACACCCTGCTGCTCCTCGAGCACCCCTCCGTCTTCACGGCGGGCAAACGCACCGAGGCCTCTGAGCGGCCCACCGACGGCACGCCCGTCATCGACGTCGATCGCGGCGGGAAGATCACCTGGCACGGCCCTGGCCAGCTCGTCGGCTACCCGATCATGCGCCTCAAAGAGCCTGTCGACGTGGTCGCGTTCGTGCGCAGGCTCGAGCAGTTGATGATCGACGTCATCGCCGAGTTCGGCGTCGAGGGACACCGCGTCGACGGTCGCAGCGGCGTCTGGGTGAACCAGATGACGGATGCCGGCGATCCGGCCCCCGACGCCAAGATCGGCGCCATCGGGCTGCGCGTCGCCGAGGGCGTGACGATGCACGGCTTCGCGCTGAACTGCTCGAACAGCCTCGACGCCTACGAGCAGATCGTGGCGTGTGGAATCCGCGACGCCGGCGTCACGACGATCACGCGCGAGCTCGCCCGACGCGGCGACCAGAGCGTCATCGACCCGACTGCGGTCGTTCCGGTGCTCACGCGCGCGTTTGACGCACTGTTCGCCGACGAGCCTCAGGCGGTGCCCGCATGACGGTCACCAACATCTCCAACGGCGGCGGCCCCGCGCACGACACGAGCGGCCGCAAACTGCTGCGCCTCGAGGTGCGCAACGCGCAGACGCCCATCGAGAAGAAGCCCGAGTGGATCAAGACCCGGGCCAAGATGGGCCCCGAGTACCGCCAACTGCAGAACCTCGTCACGACCGAGCAGCTGCACACCGTCTGCCAGGAAGCGGGCTGCCCCAACATCTTCGAGTGCTGGGAAGACCGCGAGGCCACGTTCCTCATCGGCGGCTCGGCCTGCACCCGTCGCTGCGACTTCTGCCAGATCGACACGGGCAAGCCGGCCGACTACGACCGCGACGAGCCGCGTCGCGTGGCGGAATCCATCGCGCAGATGGAGCTGCGCTACGCGACCGTCACCGGTGTCGCACGCGACGATCTCGACGACGAGGGCTCCTGGCTCTACGCCGAGACCATCCGCGAGATCCACCGCCAGGCACCCGGCGTCGGCGTCGAGATCCTCGTGCCCGACTTCTCGGGGAATCCGCGCCACCTGAACGAGGTCTTCAGCGCGCAGCCCGAGGTCTTCGCGCACAACGTCGAGACGGTGCCCCGCATCTTCAAGCGCATCCGCCCCGCGTTCCGCTACGAGCGCTCGCTCGACGTGCTCACGCAGGCGAAGAACGCCGGGATGATCACGAAGTCGAACCTGATCCTCGGCATGGGCGAAGAGCCCGACGAGGTGCTGCGCGCCCTCGAGGACCTGCACAACGCAGGTACCGATCTGATCACGATCACGCAGTACCTGCGCCCCAGCCCCCGGCACCTCCCGGTGGCCCGCTGGGTGCACCCCGAGGAGTTCGTGGACTTCGAGCAGGCAGCGCGCGAGATCGGATTCCTGGGCGTGATGTCCGGCCCGCTGGTGCGCTCGTCGTACCGCGCAGGACGGCTCTGGGCGCAGGCCCGCGACGCCCTCGCGCAGCGGATCGCGTGAGTCGGTTCGGGTAATCTCTAGCCATGGCCCGAACTAGCTCCACCGCCGCACCTTCGAGCGCCGAACCCGGTCGCATGCGGCAGATGTGGGACGTCTTCAAGATGACCCGCAAGTACGACAAGCAGGCACTTCCGCTCATGATCGGCGGCTTCGTGCTGCCCATCGTCATCGGCGTCGTTCTCGCCCTCGTGCTCAGCAACGGCATCATCTCGCGGGTGCTCTGGATCGTCGCCGGCGTACTCGGCGGTGTGCTGCTCGCGACCGTGATCCTCGGCCGCCGCGCCGAGGGCGCCGCGTACTCGCAGATCAGCGGTCAGCCCGGTGCCGTGGGCGCTGTGCTGCGCTCGTCGCTCAAGCGCGGCTGGCGCGGCAGCGAGATGCCCGTCGCCGTCAACAGCAAGACCCGCGACGCGATCTACCGCGCCGTCGGCCGCGGCGGCGTCGTGCTCATCAGCGAGGGCCCGAAGTCGCGCACGGGCCGGATGCTTGACGAGGAGCGCCGCAAGGTGGCCCGCACCGTTCCGAACGTCACGGTCACGACCATCAACGTCGGCCCGGACCCCGACTCGGTGCCCCTGCGCAAGGTCGCCGGAACGCTGACGAAGATCAAGCCGACCCTGACGAAGACCGAGGTGCAGGCTGTTGACAACCGCCTCTCGTCGCTGCAGGCACCGTTGCCCATCCCGAAGGGCGTCGACCCCAACCGAGTGCGCGCGCCGCGTCAGCCGCGCTAGACGCGCAGCCGGATGCTTCGCGAGGGCCCCGCTTCGGCGGGGCCTTTCGCATCCGCGGTTCCGCGTGCTCTCGGTTCAGGCGCGGACGAGAACGGTGCCGGCGATCTTGTCGTGGAACCCTCGGTGATCCGAGTCCCACACGAGCGCCGGGATCACGATGCCGAGCAGCACACTGCGCACGATGGGGCGCCAGAACGCGGGCTGCGAGCCGGGAAGTGCCGAGAGCCTCAAGCCCACGATGCGGTGTCCGATGGAGCCGCCGATCGTCCAGATCGCGATGATCTGCAGCGCGACGAAGATCGGGTAGCGCGACCAGTCGTTGACCTGGTGCGTGATGAGCCACGAGATCCCGACGGTGATGAACCAGTCGATGAAGAGCGCGAGGATGCGTCGGCCGAGCCGCCCCACCGAGCCCCGGCCCTGCTCTGGAAGCCCGAGCCGCTCCCCCGGGAAGTTGCTCGGTGCAGCATCCGTCACTCGCTCACTCACGCGTCAATCCTAGGAAGCCGGGGCTGATAGCCTGCCACGTAACAGGCCGGAAACATTTGCGTCACTGCAGAGAAACGGCCTGCCCATACCCTGCAAACGGGCCGCCCCGCGCCCTACCGTCAGCCTTTTGGAGCTTGAATGTTCAAGGATTCATCCGAGGTGCTGAAGTTCATCAAGGACGAAGACGTCAAGTTCCTTGATATCCGCTTCACCGACCTCCCCGGTGTGCAGCAGCACTTCAACATCCCCGCATCGACCGTCGACGAGGACTTCTTCACCGTCGGCCAGCTGTTCGATGGCTCGTCGATTCGCGGGTTCGCGAACATCCATGAGTCCGACATGCAGCTCATCCCTGACGTGACGACGGCGTACCTTGACCCGTTCCGCGCCGAGAAGACGCTGATCATGGTCTTCGACATCTACAACCCGCGCAACGGCGAGATCTACTCGAAGGACCCGCGCCAGGTCGCCAAGAAGGCAGAGAAGTACCTCGCCTCGACCGGCATCGCCGACACCGCCTACTTCGCGCCCGAGGCCGAGTTCTACATCTTCGACGACGTCCGCTACGAGGTGAAGCAGAACGGGGCGTTCTATGAGGTCGACTCCGAAGAGGGCGCCTGGAACACCGGCCGCCGCGAAGAGGGCGGAAACCTCGGCAACAAGACGCCGTACAAGGGCGGCTACTTCCCCGTCTCGCCGGTCGACAAGCAGGCCGACCTGCGCGACGACATCTCGCTCAAGCTGATCGACGCGGGCCTCGTCCTCGAGCGCGCGCACCACGAGGTCGGCACCGGCGGCCAGGCCGAGATCAACTACCGCTTCGACACGATGGTCCACGCGGCAGACGACATCCTGAAGTTCAAATACATCGTCAAGAACACGGCCGAGCTGTGGGGCAAGACCGCTACGTTCATGCCGAAGCCGCTGTTCGGCGACAACGGCTCGGGCATGCACACCCACCAGTCGCTGTGGAACGGCAGCCAGCCGCTGTTCTACGACGAGGCCGGCTACGGCGGCCTGTCGGACATCGCCCGCTGGTACATCGGCGGCATCCTGCGTCACGCCCCGGCGATCCTGGCCTTCACCAACCCGACGGTGAACTCGTACCACCGCCTGGTGCCGGGCTTCGAGGCTCCCGTCAACCTGGTCTACTCGGCGGGCAACCGCTCGGCGGCCATCCGTATCCCGATCACGGGCACCAACCCGAAGGCGAAGCGCATCGAGTTCCGTGCACCCGACGCCTCGGGCAACCCGTACCTCGCCTTCGCGGCGCAGCTCATGGCGGGCCTCGACGGCATCCAGAACCGCATCGAGCCGCACGAGCCGGTCGACAAGGACCTCTACGAGCTGCCCCCGGAGGAGGCGAAGACGATCCCGCAGGTGCCGGGCTCGCTCGACGCCGTTCTCGACGCGCTCGAGGCCGACCACGAGTTCCTCACCAAGGGTGGCGTGTTCACCGAGGAGCTCATCGAGACCTGGATCGAGTACAAGCGCGAGAAGGAGCTCAAGCCCCTCGCTCAGCGCCCGCACCCGTTCGAGTACGAGCTGTACTTCGGCGTGTGATCTCGCTGCACCCGTGAGAAGGGCCTCTGCTTCGGCAGGGGCCCTTCCCCGTTAGGAGCTCGCGCCGTAGAAGCCGCGCTCGAAAACCGCGCGCGCGCGCCGGGTGACCGCGAGGTATTCCTCTTCAAGGCGGCTCGCCGAGCGCGGCGGGTACCCCATCAGCCGCGCGACCCCGTCGAGCTGTACCCGATCGGAAGGCAGGACGTCAGAGGTCTTCGCGGTCCACAGCGTCATGGCGCTGCGGGCGCGAGACGCGAACACCCACGCGGACCGCAGCAGCTCGGCATCCGCCTCGCTCACCAGGTCGGCCTCGACAGCCGCCTGGAGCGCGGCGAGCGTCGACGTGGTGCGCAGCGCAGGAAGGCGGGCGGCGTGCCGCAGCTGGATCAGCTGCACGAACCATTCGACGTCGGACAGCGAGCCGCGCCCGAGCTTCAGATGCCGCGCAGGGTCGGCAGCCTGCGGCAGTCGCTCGGACTCGACGCGCGCCTTGATGCGACGCACCTCGCGGATCTCGGCCGGGCCGATCGATGCGGGGTAGCGGGTCTGGTCGGCGAGCTTCTCGAAGTCGGCGATCAGCGCGGCGTCACCCGCGGCGCCGCGGCCGCGCAGCAGCGCCTGCGCCTCCCACGTGAGGGACCAGCGGGCGTAGTAGGCGGCGTATGCCTCGAGCGAGCGCGCCACGGGGCCGTTGCGACCTTCCGGCCGCAAGTCGAGGTCGAGGTCGAACGGCAGCTTCGGGTCCTCGCTGAGCCGCTTGAGCTCTGCGGCGATGCGCAAAGCGGCGGCGCTGCCCGACTCGCCGCCCGGCGGCACCCGGAAGACGTACATCACGTCGGCGTCGGACCCGAACCCGAGCTCGCGGCCGCCGAAGCGCCCCATCGCGATGATCGCGAACTCGAAGCCCTCGGGCTCGGAGTCGCGGTGCTCGCGGCGCACGGCGGCCAGGAGCGTCTGCAGGTAGACGTCGGTGATGTCGCTGAGCCCCCGCGAGACCTCGTCGATCGAGACGACGCCGAGGATGCCGCCGATGGCGAGCCGCAGCACGCCGCGCCGGCGCGCCCAGACCATCGCGTTGGCCACGGATTCCGCGTCGTCGTGGCGCGCGAGCACCGCGTCCCGCTCCTCCTCCATGACCGCTCGTGGCCGTGGGCGCAGGTCATCGTCCGAGTCGAGCCAGGCGACCGACTCCGGCAGCGAGCCGAGCAGCTCGCCGACATAGCGGGAGCCCGAGAGCAGGCGGGTGAGCCTGTTCGCCGCGCCTGAGGAGTCGCGCAGCATCCTGAGGAACCAGTGGTGGTCGCCGAGGTCGTCGGACAGGCGGCGGAAGGTCAGCAGGCCGTAGTCAGGGTCCGCCCCCTCGCTGAACCACTGCAGCATCACGGGCAGCAGAGTGCGCTGGATCGTCGCCGCACGCGAGACGCCTTCGGTCAGAGCCGCGATGTGCGCGAGGGCGCCGCGCGGGTCGCGGAAGCCGATCGCCGCGAGCCGCGCTTGAGCCTGCTCGGGCGACAGCGCCCGCTCCCCCATGAGCACGGCCTCGGTGGGAAGAGCCGCGACCGCCGACAGCAGCGGCCGGTAGAACAGCCGCTCGTGCAGGCCGCGCACCCGCCGCTTGATGTCCGCCCAGCGGTGCGCCAGCTCTGGGGCGCTGCCGGCGAGACCTGTCGCGCGGGCGAGCACGCGCTGCGCGTCCTCGTCCTGCGGCATGAGGTGCGTGCGACGCAGCCGGGCGAGTTGCAGCCGGTGCTCCATGAGCCGTAGCGTGCGGTAGTCATTCGCGAACTCGGCCCCCGCATCGCGGCCGACATAGCCGCCCGCGACCAGCGCGGCCAGCGCGGGCAGCGTCGCCGATTGATGAACGGATGCATCGACATGCCCGTGCACGAGCTGAAGCAGCTGCACCGTGAACTCGATGTCGCGCAGCCCACCGGGGCCGAGCTTGAGCTCCCAGTCGACCTCGCCTGGGACGATGTGCTCGACGACGCGCTCGCGCATGCGCTGCACCGACTCGACGAAGCCGTCGCGCTCCGAGCTCTTCCACACCTGGGGCAGCAGGGCGGTGGTGTACCGCTCCCCCAGGGCAAGGTCGCCTGCGAGCGGGCGCGCTTTGAGCAGCGCCTGGAATTCCCACGTCTTCGCCCACCGGTCGTAGTACGCGAGGTGCGAGTCGAGCGAGCGAACCAGCGCGCCGTCTTTGCCCTCTGGACGCAGATTCGCGTCGACCTGCCACAGGCCGGGCTCGACGGCCGGGGCATCCGTGCCCCTCATCGTCAGAATCGCGAGCCGTGTCGCGACGTCCACCGAGCCCTCTGAGACGAAGATGACGTCGACGTCGCTGACGTAATTGAGTTCGCGCGCGCCGGCCTTGCCCATGCCGATGATCGCCAGCCCTGTCGCTGCGACCTGCTCGGCCGGGTACTTGCCCGGCCCCTTGCCGATCGTGCTCGCGCGGGCGACGGCGAGGGATGCCTCGATTGCGGCACCGGCAAGATCCGAAAGGCAGGCGGCGACCGCGTCCAGGCCGGCCACCGGGTCGGCCTGCTCGAGGTCGAAACTGGCCAGCTGCAGCAGGCGCCTTCGATAGCGGCGCCGAAACGCGTTCCAGCCGTCTTCTTCCACGAGGGTCGCGATGGGCACGGATGACTGCGCATCGGCGCCGACCGACTCGAGCAGATCGGCGCGCAGCTCGGCTGCCGGCGGCGGCGCGGTGACGGGGGCATCGAGCGCGGCGAGCTTCTCGGGGTGCCGCATGAGGAACTCGTGCAGCCCTTCGCTCGCGCCCACGACGCGCGCGACGCGCATGGCGGTGGTGGCGTCGGTCAGATGCAGGCGCGTCTGTTCGGGCGCGCGGCGCGCCAGCGCGAGCAGACGCTCAAGGGCAGCATCGGGGTCGGCTGCCACCCGGAACAGCTCGAGAGCCTCATCGGGCCGGGCGTCGAAGAGCTCCTGGAACTCGGCGAGGCGAGCGCGCACCGCCGACAGTTCGCGGAATCCGGCGCGCGCGAGCGCGGTCAGCGAGAGCGGCTCGTCGACGCGCATGGAACCTCGGAGCCTTTCTGGCTAGAGCAGTTCGAGGTTGCTGCGCAGCTCCCACGGTGTGACCTGGGCGCGGTAGCCGATCCACTCCTGGCGCTTGTTGCGCAGCACGTTCTCGTACACCTGCTCGCCGAGCGTCTCGGTGACGAGCTCGGAGCCCTCCATGAGGCGGATGGCCGCCTCGAGGTTCGACGGCAGCGCCTCGTAGCCGAGGGCCTTGCGCTCGGCGTCGGTCAGGGACCAGACATCCTCTGTGGCCTCCGGCGGAAGGTCGTAGTCCTCCTGCACGCCCTTGAGCCCAGCGGCGAGCAGCAGCGAGTACGCGAGGTACGGGTTCGCCGCGGAGTCGATTGCGCGGTACTCGACGCGCGCGCTCTGACCCTTGTTGGGCTTGTAGAGCGGAACGCGCACCAGCGCAGAGCGGTTGTTGTGACCCCAGCTGACGTAGCTCGGCGCCTCGTCACCCGACCACAGGCGCTTGTACGAGTTCACGAACTGGTTCGTCACCGCGGCGATCTCAGGCGCGTGGCGCAGCACGCCGGCGATGAACTTCCGCGCGGTCTTCGACAGCTGGTACTGCGCACCCGCCTCGTAGAAGGCGTTCGTGTCGCCCTCGAAGAGCGACATGTGGGTGTGCATGCCGCTGCCGGGGTGCCCGGCGAGGGGCTTCGGCATGAAGGTCGCGTAGACGCCCTGCTCGATCGCGACCTCTTTGACGACCGTGCGGAACGTCATGATGTTGTCCGCGGTCGTCAGCGCGTCGGCGTAACGCAGGTCGATCTCGTTCTGGCCCGGGCCGGCCTCGTGGTGGCTGAATTCGACGGAGATGCCGAGGTCCTCAAGCATCCGCACCGCACGACGACGGAAGTCGTGCGCCGTGCCCCCGGGCACGTTGTCGAAGTAGCCGGCCGCGTCGACGGGCTCGGGGCCGCCCTCGCCGAAGCGCGCGGACTTGAGCAGGTAGAACTCGATCTCGGGGTGGGTGTAGAACGTGAAGCCCGCCTCGGCCGCCTTCTCGAGCGTGCGCTTGAGCACGTTGCGCGGGTCGGCGACGGCCGGCTCGCCGTCGGGCGTCGTGATGTCGCAGAACATGCGCGCGGTCGGGTCGATCTCGCCACGCCAGGGCAGGATCTGGAACGTCGTCGGGTCGGGGTGGGCGAGCAGATCGGATTCGTAGGCGCGCGTCAGGCCTTCGATCGCGGAGCCGTCGAAACCGAGCCCCTCCGTGAACGCGCCCTCGACCTCGGCCGGCGCGAGTGCGACCGACTTGAGCGTGCCGACGACGTCGGTGAACCATAGGCGGACGAACTTGACGCCGCGCTCCTCGATGGTGCGCAGAACGAAGTCCCGCTGCTTGTCCATGGACATAGGGTCCCTTCCCTTCCGTCCTCAGGCTAGTGGATGCCGCTACCTAGACTTGAGCTATGACACAGGAGAACTCCGCGTCGTCTGCCATGCGCGAAGAAGCGCCATACGGCGGTGCCACTCAGAACCTCAAGCGAGTGCGCACCCGCCACTTCGCCAACGCGAAGAAGAACGGCATCAAGATCACGGGCCTGACGAGCTACGACCAGCTCACGGCGCGCATCTTCGACGAGGCCGGCATCGACTTCCTGCTCGTCGGCGACTCGGCTGGCAACAACGTGTTCGGCTACGAGACGACGCTGCCCGTCACCGTCGACGAGCTCATTCCGCTGGTGCGCGCGGTGGCCGGTGCCGCATCCCGCGCGTTCGTGATCGCAGACATGCCGTTCGGCTCATATGAGGCGAACACCAGGGATGCCGTGCACACCGCGATCCGCATGATGAAAGAGACCGGCGCTCATGCCGTGAAGCTCGAGGGAGGCATCCGCTCGGCCGATCAGATCCGTCACATCGTCGATGCGGGCATCCCGGTGATGGCGCACATCGGGTTCACGCCGCAGAGCGAGCACCAGCTCGGCGGCCACGTCATCCAGGGCCGCGGCGCCGGCGAAGATCAGCTGCTGGCCGATGCCAAAGCCGTCGAAGAGGCAGGGGCGTTCGCCGTCGTGCTCGAGATGGTGCCGGCGGATGCCGCGGCGAAGGTGACGGCGGCGCTGTCGATCCCGACCATCAGCGTCGGCGCGGGCCCGCACTGCGACGGGCAGCTGCTTGTGTGGACCGACTGGGCGGGGCTCACTCAGGGGCGCATCCCGAAGTTCGTCAAGCAGTACGCCCAGATCGGGCAGACCCTGCGCGACGCGGCGACCGCGTGGAAGTCGGACGTCGAGAACGGCGAGTACCCGGGGCCCGAGAACAGTTACTGATCGTTTCGAGACGCGCGCCTCGCAAGCCTCGCCGTGCTCCTCAACGAACGTGATCAGCGGTCCTCCGCGGCGTCTTCCTCAGCCCACTTGGCGCTGTTCTCACGCAGCTTGTCGAGCGCGTGCTCGGCCTCCTCGCGTGTGTTGAACGGCCCGATGCGCTGCAGCGCCGGGGAGACAAAGCCCTGCTCGACCGCGCCGGTCTTGTCGTTGTACCACCACTTCTTCTCGATACCGGGCTCCGGTGCATCGCTCATAAGCTTGATCGTATGCCCAAGGATTCCGCCGGTCACCTGACTCCTGGCCGCGTCTCGGCGCGCCTCTCGGTTCCCTCGGACATTCCCCGGCCGGAATACGTCGGCAAGCCGCTGCCCGAGAAGAACACGGCAGGCGACGTCTATACGCCCGACGAAGTCGAGCTCATCCGCGAATCCGGTCGCATCGCCGCGCAGGCGATCGAACTCGTCGGCCGGCACGCGAAGCCGGGCGTCACCACCGACGAGCTCGACCGCATCGGCCACGAGTTCCTTGTCGCAAACGGCGCCTACCCTTCGACGCTCGGCTACCGCGGCTACCCGAAGTCGATCTGCTCGTCCGTGAACGAGGTGATCTGCCACGGCATCCCCGATGACACGGTCCTCGAAGACGGTGACATCGTGAACATCGACATCACCGCGTTCAAGAACGGTTTCCACGGCGACAGCAACCAGACCTTCGTGGTCGGCGAGGCGAAGCAGGAGGTCGTCGACCTCATCGAGCGCACGCGCGAGGCGCTGAACCGCGGCATCAAGGCCGTTGCGCCCGGCCGGCAGGTGAACGTCATCGGGCGTGCGATCGAGGCATACGCGAAGCGCTTCGGCTATGGGGTCGTCCGTGACTTCACCGGCCACGGCGTCGGCCGCTCATTCCACTCGGGGCTGATCATCCCCCACTACGACTCGGCACCGATGTACGACACCGTCATGGAGCCCGGCATGGTCTTCACCATCGAGCCGATGCTGACGCTCGGCGGCATCGCATGGGATATGTGGGACGACGACTGGACCGTCACGACGCGCGACAAGTCGCTCACCGCGCAGTTCGAGCACACTCTCGTGGTCACGGAGCGCGGCGCCGAGGTGCTCACGCTTCCGTAATCGCTCCGATAATCTGTCGCCATGACGACCCACGCGAGCTCAGTCATCTCGGCCACATCAGGCACGACGACCGCGATCGGCATCGACATCGGAGGAACGGGCATCAAGGGCGGGGTCGTCGACCTCGCGACCGGTGCGCTCGTCACACCGCGCGTCAAGCTCTCGACGCCGGAGGGTGGCAAGCCCGACGACATCGCAGAGACCACGAAGCAGGTTCTCGACCAGCTCGAGGCCGACCCGCACCTGCCGATCGGCATCGACTTCCCTGCCGTCGTGCAGCACGGCAAGACGATGTCGGCGGCGAACGTCTCGAAGAAGTGGATCGGATTCGAGGCCGAGAAGTTCTTCGAAGAGAAGCTGGGCCGTCCGATCCTGTTCGTCAACGACGCGGACGCAGCCGGATTCGCCGAGACCGAGTACGGCGCAGCGAAGGGTCGCAAAGGCGTCGTCATGCTCACGACGCTCGGCACCGGTATCGGCTCCGCACTCATCGTCGACGGATTCCTCGTGCCCAACACCGAGCTCGGCCACCTCGAGATCGACGGTCACGACGCAGAGAAGAAGGCCGCGTTCTCGGCGAAGGAGCGCGAGGACCTCTCGTGGGAGAAGTGGGGCAAGCGCCTCACGAAGTACTACCAGGCGCTCGAGAAGCTCTTCTCGCCCGACCTCTTCATCGTGGGCGGCGGTGTCAGCAAGCACTTCGACGAGTGGGGCAAGTTCGTCGAGATCCACACCGAGATGATCCCGGCGCAATTCCTCAACAACGCGGGCATCCTCGGAGCCGCGGCGCTTGCCGCGAAGTCGAAGCCCTGAGCCTGAACGGGGAATGGGCCGGCTGATACGCCGGGTTCTGTTCGGACCTGCGGTGAAGCGTGGTCCTGGACGGCCATCTCTCTCGGCGACACGTTGCCGTGCCGCTCCAGCGGTCTACCCGGGGACGAGACGAGCAGCCTCATGGTCCCCTGTCTGACCTTGCTCCGGGCGAGGTTTGCCGAGCCGGCCGGGTCACCCCGGTCGCTGGTGGGCTCTTACCCCACCGTTTCACCCTTACCGCGCGGCCTGAGCCGCGTGGCGGTCTGTTCTCTGTGGCACTGTCTCGCGGGTTGCCCCGGGTGGGTGTTACCCACCGCCCTGCTCTGCGGAGCCCGGACGTTCCTCGGCAGCCCGAAGGCTGACGCGACCGTCTTGCCGACCCATTCCTGACCTGGAGTCTACCGGCGGCGGGTGATCAGCGAGCGCTTACGAGTTCTCGTCCCTGACCAGGATCGCGCCGGAATCGCTGTCGATCAGCACCTCGTCCGGGTCGGCTGCACGGACCGCCGCAAGGTCGCTCGGCGCCAGCGTCAGGTTCGTGCCGAGGTTCACTCCCCCGCGCACGGCAGCGGCGCCGACGCCGTAGCGCGCCCGCTGACGCTCATACAGATCGAGCAGCTCCTGCGGAATCCCCTGCGCGACCACCATGCGGTCGGCTGCCGCGTCATCCCGCTCGCGCTCGAAGCGCGCGATCTCGGCGTCGCGCGCCGCAGTGAGCGAGTCGACGGATGCCGCAAGCTGCTCCTGCTCCGCGCGGATGCCCGCAACTTCCTGCTCGGCGGCCTCTGCCCGCTCCATGACCTCCAGCTCGGCATCCTCGAGTGTCGAGCGGCGCCGCTGCAGCGAAGCGATTTCGGCTTCGAGGCCCTCGATGTCCTTGGCGGACGACGAGGCCTGAAGCCGCTCGGTGTCGCGCGTCAGCCGCTGCTGCACGACCGCGATGTCCGACTCGAGGCGCTGCTGCTCAGCCTTGGCGTCCTCGAGACGGCCCGTCGCCTCGACGAGGCGCGCCCGCAGCTGCTCGGCCTGCGGCTTGAGCTCGTCGAGTTGCTTGGCCTGGGGCAGATTCTTCAGGCTGTGGGCGACCCGGGTGAGCCGATTGTCGTTCTCCTGCAGCCGAAGCAGCTCCTTCTGATGCGCGGGGGATGCTTTCATCTGTCTCTTTCTCTACTGCACGATCGCGAAGTCCCACGGGTCCGTGCGGACCTCGCTGACGGTGACGGATGCCTCGGGCAGCGCCTGCCGCAGCTGGGTGGCGGCGCGCTCGAGCCACAGCCATTCGCTCGCCCAGTGCGAGACGTCGATCAGCGCGGGGCCGGCGCCGAGCAGATGCTGCTCGCGGGCTTCCGAGGCGGGGTGGTGCCGAAGATCTGCGGTGAGGTAGACGTCTGCAGCGACGACGGCCGGGTCGGAGAGCAGCGAGTCGCCCGCTCCCCCGCAGACGGCGACGGTCTGCACGGGGAGATCGTAGGAGCCCGCGACGCGGACTCCTCCCGCCGTCGGGGGAAGCACGTCAGCGACCGCGCGTGCGAGGCGGCCGAGGCTGGTGGCATCCGCCAGCCTCCCCACGCGGCCGAGCCCTGTGCCCTCCGCGGCCGACGGCACGATCGGCCGGGTGTCGATGAGACCCAGCTTCTCGGCGAGCACCGCGCTCGTGCCGTCTGCGACGACGTCGGCGTTGGTGTGGGCGGCGAGCAGCGCCGTGTTCGAGCGGATGAGCTTCGCGAGCACCGAGCCCTTGTAGTGCGTCTCGGCGACCGATTTCACGCCGAACATGAGCAACGGGTGATGGGCGATGACGAGGTCGGCACCCGCGGCGATCGCGTCGTCGAGAGACTCCGCGACGGCATCCACCACGAGGTGGATCGAGGCGACCGACTGCGTGGGTGATCCGCTCACGAGACCCGGTGCGTCCCAGCCCTCCGCACCCGAAACAGGCCACAGTCGCTCGGCGACGGCGAGGACGTCGGACAGGGCGTACGGCATGCCTGCCAGCCTACCGGCGGCCGAACGGCCAGAACCGGCGCTTGCGCGGGGGCTCCTCGGGCGCGGGCGGCACCTCCGGCTCGGGCTCGGGAGTGGACGCGTGCACGGGGACTGGCACGGGCACGGGCGTCGCCTCTGGCCGCGGCTCCGGTTCCGCCAACGGTGCCCGCGGTGTGTCAGCGAGGTCGTCGATGCCGTCGAGCTCGTCGTCGATCGGCTGTGCCGCGGCAGTCGGCGATTCGGGCTCCGCTGCCGGTGCTACGTCGGGCGCGGGCTGGACAGGCGCGGCCTCCGCCTCTCGGTCTGGCTCTGGCACGGGTTCGGGCTGCCGCTCCGGCTCGGGCGCCGCCCGGTCGGCCGAGAACACGGCGAACACCTT
Source organism: Gryllotalpicola daejeonensis (assembly GCF_039538145.1). Classification (NCBI taxonomy): domain Bacteria; kingdom Bacillati; phylum Actinomycetota; class Actinomycetes; order Micrococcales; family Microbacteriaceae; genus Gryllotalpicola; species Gryllotalpicola daejeonensis. Next base: position 526,816 of record NZ_BAABBV010000001.1, read on the forward strand.
GGTCGAGACATCGGTGTACTCCGGCGCCGGAGTCGTGTCGATGGCAGCGGCGGTGGCCTCCGGGTCGATCCACGGGCTGAAGCCGGGCGCGGGGTCGAGCGGGACCACCGGGGGTATCGACCAGTCGATGCCGGATGCTTCGCCCGCGCCTTCTGGAGCGGGGGCACCGGCGGGCTCAGCTGCTTCAGCCTCGACCACAGGCCCGGGCTCAGCGTGCTCTCTCGCCGCGGCCTCGGGCGAGGCATCCGGCCCAGCCTCAGCCTCTACGTCAGCCTTCACCTCGACAGCCGGCCGTGCCCGCTCAAGCCGCGCGGCATGCGCGGCGAGCAAATCGGGCGTGACCACGGGAATCTGTCCGGTGCGCTGGATCAGCAGCTGCTCGAGCTCGTCCATGGCGCCGAGGGTGTCGCCGGTGCGGTCGAACTTGCGGGTGATCGCGGTGACCTCTGGGTCTTCGTCCTCATGGTCGACTTCGGCATCTGCGCGCGGATCGTCGTGCGGCACCGGAATCGGAACGCTGTGGCGACCGGCGGCGAACGGGGCGAAATGGCTCTCGAGCGCGGCGGCGAGTGCGTCGTCGCTCGTGGCAGCGTCGCCGGTGTGCGACACGCCGTCCCCGTTGTCGCCTTTTCGCACGTGACCAGCCTATCGGCACCGCCTTGAAGCGGACCGTGCGGATCGGTCCGTCACCAGGCCCGGGGTGCGTGGCATGCGCCGTAACCTTGGTCTCGTGGGTGCGCTGATCGAGACTCCGTATGAAGACCTGCTCCGCGACGTCATGGCGACGGGAGCGCACAAGAGCGATCGCACCGGCACGGGCACGCGCAGCGTGTTCGGCCGCCAGCTGCGCTTCGACCTCGCCCAAGGGTTCCCGCTGATCACGACGAAGCGCGTGCACTTCAAGTCGATCGCCTATGAGCTGCTGTGGTTCCTCAAGGGCGACAGCAATGTGCAGTGGTTGCGCGACCACGGGGTCACCATCTGGGATGAATGGGCGGATGCCTCGGGCGACCTCGGCCCCGTGTACGGCGTGCAGTGGCGGTCGTGGCCGACGCCCGACGGTCGCCACATCGACCAGATCTCTCAGGTCATCGAGCAGCTCAAGACGAACCCCGATTCCCGTCGCATCATCGTGAGCGCCTGGAACGTGGGCGAACTCGACCGGATGGCGCTCATGCCGTGCCACGCGCTCTTTCAGTTCTATGTCGCCGACGGGAAGCTCAGCTGCCAGCTCTACCAGCGCAGCGCCGACCTGTTCCTCGGTGTGCCGTTCAACATCGCGAGCTACGCGCTGCTGACGCGCATGGTCGCGCAGCAGACGGGGCTCGAGCTCGGCGACTTCGTGTGGACCGGCGGTGACTGCCACATCTATGACAACCACGTCGAGCAGGTCACCGAGCAGCTGACGCGCGACCCCTACCCGTACCCCACACTCAAGCTGCGCCGGAAGCCGGAGTCGATCTTCGATTACGAGTACGAGGACTTCGAGGTCGTCGGCTATCAGCACCACCCGGCGATCCGCGCCGCCGTCGCGGTATGAGCGAGGCGCAGCCGGCGCGGGCGCGGCTCGCACTGATCTGGGCGCAGACGACCACCGGTGTCATCGGTGGCGAGGGTGACATCCCCTGGCACATCCCCGGTGAGCAGCGCCGATTCAAAGAGCTGACGACGGGCGGCACCGTGATCATGGGCCGCAAGACCTGGGAGTCTCTTCCCGAGCGCGTCCGCCCGCTTCCAGGTCGCGACAACGTCGTCGTCACGCGAAGTCTCGACTACCGCGCCCCGGGTGCACGCGTCGTGCACTCCGTGGACGAGGCGCTGGCGGCCGCCGACCCGGCGAAGCAGGCGTGGTGCATGGGCGGCGGCGAGCTCTATGCCCAGATGATCGCCCTCGCCGACCGTCTCGAGGTCACCGAGGTCGACCTCGACGCTCCCGGCGACGCGTTCGCGCCCACCATCGGGCAGGACTGGCGCCAGGCCTCCGCAGACCCGGAATCGGGCTGGCACGAGAGCCCGGAAGGGCTCCGCTATCGGTTCCTGAGCTACTTGCGGTAGCTCGACGCGCCCAGCGAGATCGCGGCCATGAGGCCGATGACACCACCGACCAGGGCGATGACACCGACGACGGACCAGAGCACTGCTTCGACCATGTCACCAGTATCTCAGACACCTTGACGGGAGCGGTCGCACGGCGGTTGAGTGACGACATGTCGGATGCTGCGGGGAAGCGCGTTTACGAGGTCGACGAGGTCATTCTGGGCTGGAAGCCCGCGGAGTCGGCGGATGCCGCCCTTGAGTGGGTGCTGCAACGCATCGACAGGCTGGCGGCTCCCCTGACTCTGCTGACCGTCCTCGACGCGAAGAAGAACTACGACGAAGACAAGTTGGCGAAGTTCAAGAGCGACACCGAGGCGGTGGCGGCGGACATCCGCGCGAAGCATCCCTCGATCACCGTGAACACGCAGATCGTCGAAGGCGACGCGCCGCAGATTCTGGCAGGGCTCACCAGCCCCGAGAAGCTCGTGGTCGTCGGCACGGATCGCCGGCGCGGGCTGTCGCTGCGCTACGCGTTCTCGTTCGGTGCGCGGCTCGCGGCGCGGGCGCACGGCCCCGTGGCGCTCATCCCCCACGGCGACAACGAACCGGGCGTCGGAGTGGTCGTCGGCGTCGACGGCACGCCCTCGTCGCTCGCGGCGGCGCGCGTCGCGGCGCGCATCGCCCTCGCGCGCGGCGGCGAGGAGCTCGTGGTCGTCCACGTCTGGCAGGAGCCGACGCCGTGGCAGGACGCCTACCTGCCGCCCGACGACGGCTTCCTCGAGTCGCTGCAGAAGGTGCACCAGGACGTCCTCGACGAGTCGGTGGCGCAGTTCGCCGAGGACTGGCCGGAGCTCGTCATCACCAAGAAGCTCGTGCACGGCCTCGCACCATGGGGCCTGCTCGATCAGGCGGCGCGCGGCTCGCTGCTCGTGGTGGGCACGCGCTCGTCGCGCGGCATCCAGCGCTTCTTCCTCGGATCCGTCAGCCACACCGTCGTGCTCAACCTCGAAGGGCCGACGATCGTCGTTCCCCAGAAGTAGCTCGCCATGACGGCGCGCACCGATGCCCAGGACGACATCATCTCGATGCGGCACAAGCCGCTGCACCTGCTCAAATATCTCGACGAGAACTCGTGGCTTCCGGGGCCGCGGGCGAATCTGACGCTGGTGGATGCCTTCGCCGACGTCGCGCCAGAAGAGATCATCTGGCAGCTGTGCGGCTCGCCCGACGAGTTCCGGCGGCTGTGCGGCGCAGCGGCGCTTGGGCGCCTGCACCTCGAGCGGCCTGACGACCCCGCCGTCGTCGCACGCCTCACCGAGCTCGCCGCCGACGACAACTGGCGGGTCCGCGAGGGGGTCGCGATGGCGCTGCAGCGCGTCGGCGACGCGTCCCCTCAACTGCTGCTGAAGCTGATCGACGGATTCCTCACCGGGCCCTCGCGCGTCGTGCGCGCCGCCGTCGCGGGAATCTGCGAGCCGCGGCTGCTGCGCGACCCCGCCATGGCCGATGCGGCTCTCGACGCCTGCGTGCGTGCAACCGCTCGGCTGCACGCAGTGCCGTTCGATCAGCGGCGGCACGACGACGTGCGCACTCTGCGCCAGGCGCTCGGCTACTGCTGGAGTGTCGCGATCGCCGCCGCGCCCGAGCGAGGGCTTGAGCTGTGGCGAGAGCTCGAAGGGCGCGCGGCGGGCGATGTCGACCTCACCTGGATCGTCAACGAGAACCGCATGAAGGCCCGGCTGCAACGCGTGCTGCGGAGTTGAACACCATCTACTATCGGCGGATGAAACTGCGGGTCCGCGCGGCCTCAGCCGTCGTCGTCTCGGCCGCCCTGGCGCTGACGTTGAGCGCGTGCGGTGCCGCTTCGCGGCCTACCCGCACCGCCATCTCCAGGCCGTCGGCGTCGAGCGTGTCGCCCACTGCGACGGGGACCACGACTTCAACTCCGACTCCCGACCCGGTCGCCGCGCTCAGCCTCGAGCAGCGGGTCGGGCAGCTCTTCCTGGCCGGCACCCCGGCCACCGCCGCCGCCCCCGGAACGCTCGCCGATGTGGCGAGGCTGCACGTCGGGGGCGTGTTCCTCTCAGGGCAGTCGACCGCAGGCGCCGCCGGCGACGCCGCGCTCGTCTCGCGGTTCACGGCGGCCGACCACGACGGCATTCCGCTGCTCATCGCGACGGACCAGGAAGGCGGCCTCGTGCAGCGTCTCGCCGGCCCCGGCTTCTCCACGATTCCCGCGGCGCTCACGCAGGCGAACGAGCAGCCGCAGCAGCTGCAGGCGGATGCCGCGCGCTGGGGGCGCCAGCTGAGGGCGGCCGGCATCGACATGAACCTGGCGCCCGTTGCCGACGTCGTGGACTCGCCGCAGCAGGCTCAGGCGAATCCGCCGATCGGCCGGCTTCGGCGCGAGTACGGCTACGCGCAGGCATCCGTTCTGCCGCACGCCCGCGCCTTCGCGGAGGGCATGCTGGCGGCCGGCGTCGTTCCCGTGGCGAAGCATTTCCCGGGTCTCGGCGCCGTCACCGCCAACACCGACTACTCGTCGCGCGTCACGGACCCCACGACCTCGGCGCTCAGCCCGTCGGTCGCCGTGTTCAGGGGCATGATCGACGACGGTGCGCCGGCGATCATGCTGTCGAGCGCGATCTATTCGAAGATCGCGCCGGGCACGCCCGCGCCGTTCGCCCCTGCCGTCGTGACCGGGCTACTGCGTACGAAGCTCGGATTCTCGGGTGTGGTGATGAGCGACGACGTGTCCGCGACGGCGCAGCTTTCGGCCTGGACTCCCCAGCAGCGCGCGATCCTGGCGATCCAGGCCGGCGTCGACATCGTGCTGGTGTCGGCGGCGCCGGAGCAGGCGCCCGCCATGATCGCCGCCGTCATCGCCAAGGCGCGCACCGACCCCGCCTTCGCCGCGCAGGTCGACGCTGCGTGCGGCCGGGTGCTCGCGCTCAAGCAGCGCTACCTGAAGTGAGGAGTGGGCCCTGCCGGGCTCGAACCGACGACACCTGCGGTGTAAACGCAGTGCTCTACCAACTGAGCTAAAGGCCCTCGAGTCGAGTCTACGGGCGGCTACCGGCGCGACGTGCGCTCGGCGCACACGATGCAGAGCTCGGCCGTCGGGCGCGCCTCGAGGCGGCCCGGCGCGATGGGCCGGCCGCAGTTCACGCAGATTCCGTAGGTCCCCGCTGCCAGGCGACCGAGGGCGGCATCGGTCGCCGCGAGCTCGGCCTGCGTTTCCCGGCGGATGCCTGCGAGTCGCGACCACTCGCCGGAGACCGGTGCCCCGTCGGGGTCGTGCTCGTCATCGTTGTTCGCGTCGCGCAGCTCGCCGAGCGAGGCGAGCGTCGCCAAGAGCTCTGCGTCGCGCGCAGTCAGCTCGTCGCGCCTGCGGCGAAGCATCCGTTCATATTCGATCGAATCGGTCATCTCGACACATTCTCGACCTGGCAATCTCCGCAATGTCCCCCAAATGGGGTTGAGGCGCGCCTTCCGATGCAGAAACGTGGCTCAGACCTGAACGCCAGCGGAAGGAAGCGCAATGCTCACCCTGACTGAGAACGCCAGCACTGTGGTCAAGTCCCTCGCCTCGCGAGGGGGCACCAGCGAAGACGCGGGCCTGCGCATCAGCAGCGCCGCGCCGGATTCCCGTGAGTACGCGGTTGAGGTCGCCCCTCAGCCTGCGGACGCCGACACTGTTCTCGAGAGCGATGGTGCACGTGTCTTCCTCGACGCGAACGCCGCCCTCTCGCTCGACGACAAGGTGCTCGACGCCGACGTCAGCGAGCAGGGGAACGTGAGGTTCTCCATCGCCGAGCAGCAGGCCGTCTAGCGCCTGAGAGCTGCAGGCCTCGGCAGTCCGAGGTCTTCCACGAGGTCACCCAGAGCCCGGTCCAGTTCGGCACCGGCCTGGGTGACCTTGTTGGTTTCGAAGCTGCGCAGCCGCGCGCTCGGCACCTCGAACGCGAGCACCGTGCCGGCGTCTGCGGCGGCGTGCGCCTCGATGCGCAGCGGGCTATAGAGCATGGTCGCCGGGTCGTGCCGGAACAGCCGGGCCGCAATGGCGTAGTTGACGATGAGCCACACGGCACTGGGGCGGCCGCTTCCCGCCGCGCTCATGAGCTGCCCGGGGTGCGACGACCAGACACGCACGAAGCCGCTCGGCGCTTCCCAGGCGAGGCCACGGGTGAAGGCCCGCCAGTCGCCGTCTTCCGCCAGGCGAGTGAGCGCGGCGGCATCCGACAGCTCGGGCACAGCGTTCTCGAACGCTGCAGCGAGAGCCTCGAACCGGGCGTTCGTGACCAGCTCCACGCGGCGAGCCTGATAGTCGGCCCAGCGCTCGTCCGCCTCGTAGCTCATCGCTCCATCCTTGCGTAGCGTCGAGGTATGACGGATGTCTCCCCCACCCGCGACCAGCTGATCTGGGTGCTGCAGCTCGTCGGCGGCGACGGCATCGCCGACGTCACGCCGCTGAAGCTGGGCGGCTCGCCATGGCTCGTTCGCTGGACCGGCGGCGACGGGGGCGGCCGTGCCGTGCTGCACCTCGGCGATCGCACGGATGCCGAGCGGCAGGCCCGGGCCGAGACTGCGATGCCCATCGCCGACCAGCACGGCGTACCCGTGCCGGACGTGCTCGGATCAAGGCTCGACGACGAGTCGGCGATGCTGCTCATCGAGTGGATCGACGGGCGCAGCACGCGGCCCGTCGAACCCGACGTCGAGCGCATCGAGGCGCTCGGGGCGATGGCCGCCGTGATCTTCCGCGCCAACCTCGGCGGAGTTCGGCTCGCCGAGGTGACGCGGCCGATCGACGGGGTCGACTTCGCCGCCATGCGCGCAGCCCACCCTCACCCGCTGCTCGACGAGGCCGCGAGACGGCTCGACGGCGCGCCGCCCGAGGGGCCCACGGGCCTGGTGCACGGCGACCTCTGGTCTGGCAACGCGCTGTGGAACGGCGACGACCTGGTCGCTGTCATCGACTGGGACTGCGCGGGTGTCGGCCCGGCCGGCGTCGACCTCGGCTCGCTGCGCCTCGACGCCGCGCTGGCCTGGGGGCCTGAGGCCGCGGAGCACGTGCTGGCGGGGTGGGAGCGCGAGGCCGGCGAGCGCGCCGCAGATGTCGCCTACTGGGACGCTGTCGCGGCGGTCAACACCCCGCCGGACCTGGGCTGGTTCGTCGAGGGCACCGTCGACGCGCTGGGCCGCCCCGACCTGACGCGTGAGCTCATGGTCCAGCGCCGCGACGCCTTCCTGAGGGATGCGCTGCAGCGCCTGGACGCTGAGCGCTGAGCTTCAGGCGCTGAGCGCTCGGCGCGTGGCGAGCTTGTCGAGGGCGTCGCGGTATGCCGCGAGCGGGCGCGCCTCGCCAGGGGCGGAGATGAAGCTGGCTCGGATCACACCGCCTTCGTCGATCACGAAGGTGGCGCGGTTGGCGAAGCCCCGCTCGTCGAGGAACACCCCGTAGTCCTTGGCGACCGCCCCGTGCGGCCAGAAGTCGGCCAGCAGGGGGAATCCGTAGTCCTGGGCTTCAGCCCAGGCGCGCAGCGCCCACTTCGAGTCGACCGAGACGCCGATCAGCTCGACAGAGGCGTCTTGGAAGATGGCGAGGTTGTCGCGCAGCTCGCACAGCTCTCCCGTGCACGTCCCAGAGAACGCGAGCGGGAAGAAGACGAGGGCCACGGCCTTCTTGCCGCGGAAATCGCTCAGCCTGACCGGCTCGCCGAACTGATTGGGAAGCTCGAAATCGGGGGCCTGGGTGTCGTTCTCCAAAGCCATGCGCACAGCCTATGCCTGCGACCCGGCCTGGGCGCCAGCACGTCGCGCGCACTACTAGGCTGATCGTCGGCGCCGTGTCGTGAACCGACAATCGTGCGCCCGGCACAGGTACTGACCGGCACAAGAAAGAGGTCGAAGTGACTGTTAACCACCAGGATCCGTATTCGGTGACAAGCGTCGATTCGGACCCCGAGGAGACCGCCGAATGGCGTGAGTCCCTCGATGGACTGGTGAAGAGCGCGGGCCCCGAGCGCGCGCGCGAGATCATGGTCAGCCTGCTCGGCCGCTCCAAGGAACTCCACCTCGGTGTGCCGCAGGTCCCCACCACCGACTACATCAACACCATCTCCGCCGAGGACGAGCCCGACTTCCCCGGCGACGAAGAGATCGAGCGCCGGTACCGCCGTTGGATGCGCTGGAACGCCGCGATCATGGTGCACCGGGCGCAGCGCCCCGGCGTCGCGGTCGGCGGCCACATCTCGAGCTACGCGTCCTACGCGTCGCTGTGGGAGGTCGGCTTCAACCACTTCTTCCGCGGCCAGGACGACCCCTCCGGCGGCGACCAGCTCTTCCTTCAGGGCCACTCGAGCCCCGGCGCATACGCGCGTGCGTTCCTCGAGGGCCGCCTGACCGAGCAGCAGCTCGACGGTTTCCGACAGGAGAAGTCGCGGGCCCCCTATGGGCTGCCCTCCTACCCGCACCCGCGCATGCTGCCCGAATTCTGGCAGTTCCCGACGGTGTCGATGGGTCTCGGCCCGATCAACGCCATCTACCAGGCATCCTTCAACCGCTATCTCGCCAACCGCGGCATCAAGGACACTGCCGACTCGCACGTCTGGGCGTTCCTCGGCGACGGCGAGATGGATGAGATCGAGTCGCGCGGCCAGCTGCAGCTCGCTGCGAACGAGGGCCTCGACAACCTCACCTTCGTCGTCAACTGCAACCTGCAGCGCCTCGACGGCCCGGTGCGCGGCAACGGCAAGATCATCCAGGAGCTCGAGAGCTACTTCCGCGGCGCCGGCTGGAACGTCATCAAGCTCATCTGGGGCCGCGAGTGGGACGACCTGATCGCCCGCGACACCGAGGGCGCGCTGCTGAACCTCTTCAACAACACGCCTGACGGCGACTTCCAGACCTACAAGGCCGAGAACGGCGCCTACGTGCGTGAGAACTTCTTCGGTCGCGATCCGCGCGCACTCGAGCTCGTCAAGAACTACAGCGACGAGCAGATCTGGGCGCTCAAGCGCGGCGGTCACGACTACCGCAAGATCTACTCGGCGTACAAGGCGGCGGTCGAGCACAAGGGCCAGCCGACGGTCATCCTGGCGCACACCATCAAGGGCTACGGCCTCGGCCCGCACTTCGAGGGCCGCAACGCGACCCACCAGATGAAGAAGCTGACGCTCGAAGACCTGAAGCTCTTCCGCGACACGCTCGACATCCCGCTGACCGACGCGCAGCTCAACGAGGGCGACCACTGGCTGCCCCCGTACTACAACCCGGGCCCCGACGACGAGTCGATCCAGTACCTGCACGAGCGTCGCCGCGCGCTCGGCGGCTACCTGCCCGAGCGCCGTTCGAAGTACGTGCAGCTCGAGCTGCCCGACGACAAGGCCTACGCGATCGCGAAGCGCGGCTCCGGCCAGCAGGAGGTCGCCACCACGATGGCGTTCGTCCGCCTGCTCAAGGACCTCCTGCGCGACAAGAACTGGGGCCCGCGCATCGTCCCGATCATTCCGGACGAGGCGCGCACCTTCGGCATGGACGCGTTCTTCCCGAACGCGAAGATCTACAACCCGCGCGGCCAGCACTACACCTCGGTCGACCGCGAGCTGCTGCTGTCGTACAAGGAGAGCCCGCAGGGCCAGCTGTACCACGTGGGCATCAACGAGGCCGGCGCGACCGCCGCGTTCACCGCCTTCGGCACGTCGTACTCGACGCACGGCGAGCCGCTGGTGCCGGTCTACATCTTCTATTCGATGTTCGGGTTCCAGCGCACGGCGGACGCCTTCTGGGCAGCCGGCGACCAGCTCGCACGCGGCTTCGTGATCGGCGCCACCGCGGGCCGCACCACGCTGACCGGCGAGGGCACGCAGCACATGGACGGCCACTCGCCCATGATCGCGGCCACCAACCCGGCGGTCGTGACCTACGACCCCGCCTACGGCTACGAGATCGGGCACATCATCCGCTCGGGGCTCGAGCGCATGTACGGCGGCGCGCACCCCGACCCGAACGTGATGTACTACATCACCGTCTACAACGAGCCGATCGTGCAGCCCGCAGAGCCCGAGAACCTCGACGTCGACGGCGTCGTCAAGGGCATCTACAAGCTGAAGGACGGGGCGGCCGACAAGGCGGTCAAGGCGCAGCTGCTGGCATCCGGTGTCGCCATGCCGTGGGCACTTGAAGCGCAGCAGATCCTCGCCGACGAGTGGAACGTGTCCGCCGACGTGTGGTCCGTGACCAGCTGGAACGAGCTGCGCCGCGACGGCCTGGCCGCAGAGGAGCACAACTTCCTGCACCCGGAAGAGCCCGCTCAGGTGCCGTACGTCACGCAGAAGCTGTCGGGCGCTGAAGGCCCGATCGTCGCGGTCACCGACTTCACGCACGCGGTGCCCGACCAGATCCGCCAGTTCGTGCCGAACCGATTCGCGACACTCGGCGCCGACGAGTTCGGCTTCGCCGACACCCGTGCGGCGGCGCGCCGGTACTTCCACATCGACAGCCACTCGGTCGTCGTCCGCACCCTCGAGCAGCTCGCCGCTGAGGGCAAGGTCGACCCGTCGCTGCCGCTGCAGGCGATCCAGCGCTACGAGCTGTTCAACGTGAACGCCGGCACCTCTGGCAACGCCGGCGGTGACGCATAGAGTGGTGCGGCGCACCAAGGAAGAGACCCTCGTCTGGCTTCGCAAGATCTCAGGCGAGCTCTCCAGCGCGACACTGAAGCGGCTGGAGGACACGCTCCCCTGGTTCGGCAAGATGCCGCCTGGCCGCCGCTCGGCGGTCGGGCTGGTGGCACAGGCCGGCATCACCTCGTTCATCGACTGGTTCGAGGACCCGACCGCGACGCCGTGGGTGGCCTCTGACGTCTTCGGCTCGGCGCCGCGCGAGCTGCTGCGCTCGATCAGCCTGCAGCAGACGCTGCAGCTGATCCGCGTCGTGGTCTCGGTCGTCGAGGACAGGGCGAAGGACGGCGGCGAGATCCTGCGCGACGCGATCCTCATCTACTCGCGTGAGATCGCGTTCGCCTCGGCGGATGTCTACGCCAGGGCCGCCGAGTCTCGCGGCCTCTGGGACGCGAGACTCGAGGCCCTCGTCGTCGACTCGATCCTCACCGGCGAGTACGACGACGAGCTGCCGAGCCGCATCGCCGCCCTCGGCTGGCACGGGCACGGCGAGGTCAGCGTGCTCGTCGGCACCGCACCGCGCATGCTCGACGTCGACCAGATCCGCCGCACGGCGCGCCACCTGCGCGCGGACGTGCTGATCGGAGTTCAGGGCAGCCGCCTCGTCGTGGTCATCGGCCGGGCAGGCAACCCGCAGCACAGCGACGACGAAGATGCCGCGCCGACCCCCGAGCCGATCGGGTTCCTCGAGATCGCCACGCAGCTCGAGCCCAATTTCGGGCCGGGATTCCTCGTGCTGGGGCACGCGGTGCCGAGCATCGTCGACGCGTCCAAGAGCGCCAAGGCGGCGCTGGCCGGCTTCGCCGTGGCGAAGGCGTGGCGCAACTGCCCGCGCCCCGTGCACGCCGATGACCTGCTGCCCGAGCGCGCCTTCGCCGGCGACCCGCTCGCCCGCTCGACCCTCGTCGGCCGCATCTACCAGCCGCTCAAGGCGCACTCCCCCGAGCTGCTCAACACGCTGTGGAGCTACCTCGACAACGGCCGCAGCCTCGAGGCGACGGCGCGCGAGCTGTTCGTGCACCCGAACACGGTGCGCTACCGCCTCAAGCGCGTCGGCGACGTCATCGGGTGGGACGCGACCGGAGCACGCGAGGCACTCATACTGCAGTCGGCCCTCATCATCGGCGCGATCGCCGAACCCGACGGCAACAACCGGCGTCGCGGCCTGCGTTAGTAGAGGTTCGTTTAGTAGAGGTTCGCCAAAGCTTTCGGCGTTTCTTGATCGAAGCGGGCCAGCCAGGCATCCCCGGCCTTCGGCAAGATGGAGACGTGATCGTCTTCGTCGCGCCCGGTCAGGGCTCCCAGACCCCCGGTTTCCTCGAGCCCTGGATCGCCGACCCAGCGACCCGCGACCTCGTCGCGAGCTGGTCGGAGTCGATCGATGTCGACCTGATCGCGCATGGCACGGTGAGCGACGCCGACACGATCCGCGACACCGCGATAGCGCAGCCGCTCATCGTCGCAGCCGGCCTGCTCACCGCTCGCGCATTGCGCGCCGCGGGTGTCGAGATCGGCGCGGTCGCGGGCCACTCGGTGGGCGAGATCACCGCGGCGGCCGTCGCGGGCGTGCTGAGCGAAGCGGATGCGCTCGCGTTCGTGCGCGCTCGCGCTCTGGCGATGGCGGATGCCGCAGCCGCAGTGCCGACCGGCATGAGCGCCGTCCTCGGCGGTGACCAGAACGCGGTGGTCGAGCACGTCACCGCCCTCGGCCTGGAGTCCGCCAACTACAACGGCGGCGGCCAGATCGTCGTCGCGGGCGCGCTCGACGCGCTTGCCAAGCTCACCGAAGAGCCGCTGCGCGGCACGCGCGTCGTCCCGCTGCAGGTCGCCGGCGCCTTCCACACGCGGTTCATGCAGCCCGCGCGCGAGGTGCTGCGCGCGAAGGCGGCAGGTTTCACCCCGGCTGATCCGGCGATCACGCTCTGGACCAACAAGGACGGCTCGGTCGTCACCTCGGGCGCCGAGTTCGTCGAGCTGCTGGTCGGCCAGGTCGCGAACCCGGTGCGCTGGGACCTCGACATGGAGGCTTTTGCCGCAGCAGGGGTCACCGGACTGGTCGAGTTCGCGCCGGCCGGCGCGCTCGTCGGCCTCGCCAAGCGCGGCCTGAAGGGCGTGCCCGCCGTCGCCATCAAGACCCCCGATGACCTCGCGGCGGCCGCCGAGCTCGCCGGCACCGCCTGATGCCCGCCCTCGTCCAGTCGACGGGGCCGCAGTTCACGCGCATCCTCGCCCTGGGCGCCGCGCGCGGCGACCTGGTCGTCCCCAACGCGGACGTGGTCGAACCGATCGCCTCGTCCGACGAGTGGATCAGGCAGCGCACCGGCATCGTGACGCGCGTGCGGGCATCCCGCGATGTGCAGGCCGTTGACCTCGCAACGGATGCCGCACGCGAGGCGATCGCGAAGAGCGGCGTGCCCGCATCGAAGCTCGGCGCCGTGCTCGTGGCCACCATCAGCAACCCCGTGCAGACGCCCTCCATGGCGGCGGTCCTCGCCGACCGCGTCGGCGCCGCGCCCGCCGCGGCCTATGACCTCAGCGCCGCGTGCGCGGGCTACGCCTACGGCATCGCGCAGGCCGATGCACTGATCCGCGCGGGGGCCGCTGAGTACGTGCTCGTCGTCGGCGCCGAGAAGCTCAGCGACATCATCGAGCCGACCGACCGCTCGATCTCGTTCCTGCTCGCCGACGGGGCCGGGGCCGCCGTAGTGGGCCCGAGCGACGCGCCCGGCATCTCGGCGACGGTGTGGGGCTCCGACGGCTCGCGTGCCGACGCGGTCGGCATGAGCAACACCCTGCTCGAGTTCCGCGACGGCACCGCCGGCTGGCCGCACATCCGACAGGAGGGCCCGAGCGTCTTCCGCTGGGCCGTGTGGGAGATGGCGAAGGTGGCGCGCCGCGCCCTTGAGGTCGCCGGAGTCGAGGCATCCGACCTCGCCGCGTTCATCCCCCACCAGGCGAACATGCGCATCATCGACGAATTCGCCAGCCAGCTGCAGCTTCCCGAGCACGTGGTGATCGCGCGCGACGTCGCCGACACCGGAAACACGAGCGCGGCGAGCATTCCGCTCGCGACCCACCGCCTGCTCGCAGAGCACCCCGAGCTGTCGGGTGGCCTTGCGCTGCAGATCGGCTTCGGCGCCGGCCTCGCCTACGCGGCGCAGGTCGTCGCGCTGCCCTGACCTACCGACCACGGAATAGACCGTTCACTAAGCTTGAAGCGGTCACACGACACATCAAGGAGAACCCAAATGGCACTGTCCACCGAAGAAGTCCTCGCCGGCCTGGCCGAGCTGATCAACGACGAGACCGGCATCGCCACCGACTCCGTTCAGCTGGACAAGTCCTTCACCGACGACCTCGACATCGACTCGATCTCGATGATGACCATCGTTGTCAACGCCGAGGACAAGTTCGACGTCAAGATCCCGGACGACGAGGTGAAGAACCTCAAGACCGTGGGCGACGCCGTCGACTACATCGTCAAGGCCCAGGCCTGAGACTTCTGACGACGTACGCGGTCGGCGTCTGACAGACGTCAGAGCCGACCGCGTCACTGTTCGCGCTCGTCGCACGTCACGTGGCTCAAATCGCAGTAAGGAACATCGTGGGACCGAAGAAGATCGTCGTCACCGGAATCGGCGCGACCACGCCGCTCGGCGGCACCGCACAGGACACCTGGAAGGCTCTGCTCAACGGGGAATCCGGTGCGCGCAGCTTCGAGCATGACTGGGTCGCCCAGTACGAGATTCCTGTCACTTTCGCCGCGGAGGCGCGCGTGCGCCCGGCCGAGGTCATGGAGCGCGTCGAGCTCAAGCGCCTGGACCCCGCGGCGCAGTTCGCGCTGATCGCTGCGCGTGAAGCCTGGGCGGATGCCGCGATCGAAGACTTCGAGCCCGACCGCCTGCTGGTGGACTGGGCGACCGGGATCGGCGGCGTGTGGACGCTGCTCGACGCCTGGGACACCCTGCGGGAGCGCGGCCCGCGCCGCGTTCTGCCGATGACCGTGCCGATGATCATGCCGAACAGCCCGGCGGCCGCGGTCTCGATGAACCTGAACGCGCGCGCAGGTGCCCGCACGGTCGTCTCGGCCTGCGCCTCGAGCACCGAGTCGCTCGCCAACGCCTACGACCACCTGCAGCAGGGTCTCGCCGACATCGTCATCACGGGTGGCTCCGAGTCCTGCATCCACCCCATCACCGTCGCGGCCTTCGCGAGCATGCAGGCTCTCTCGAAGCGCAACGACGACCCGGCGCGCGCCTCGCGCCCCTACGACAAAGACCGTGACGGCTTCGTCATGGGCGAGGGGGCAGCAGCCCTCGTGCTCGAGACCGAGGAGCACGCCAAGGCTCGCGGCGCCAAGATCTACGCAGAGGTCGCCGGCGGCGGCATCACGAGCGACTCGTACCACATCACCGCCCCCGACCCCGAGGGCCTCGGCGCCACCCGCGCCACGAAGCTCGCCCTCGAGCAGGCCGGGCTCGCGGCATCCGACATCGTCCACGTGAACGCCCACGCCACTTCGACCGGTGTCGGCGACATCGCCGAGTACAAGGCGCTGCGCGCGATCTTCGGCGACCACCTCGACCAGGTCGCCGTCACGGCGACGAAGGCGTCGACCGGCCACCTGCTCGGCGGCACGGGTGCGCTCGAGGCGGTGTTCACGGTGCTCGCCCTGCATGAGCGCACGGCACCGCCCACCATCAACCTCGAGAACCAGGATCCCGAGATCGACCTCGACGTCGTCACCTCGCCGCGTCAGCTGCCCGACGGCGATCTGGCCGCAGTCAGCAACTCGTTCGGCTTCGGCGGTCACAACGCCGTGGTGGCGTTCAAGACGGTGTAGCGCGTCAGCCCGCGAACGAGTGCAGCCAGATCACCGGGTTGTCGTCGCTCGCGTGGCGGAACGCTTCGAGCTCGTCGTCCCACGCCTGGCCGAGCGCCGCGTGCAGCTCGCGGTGCAGCGCAAGAACGTCGCTGCCCGCGAGCTCCATCGCGTAGCGCATTCGGTCCTCAGGAATGACGATGTTGCCGGCCGTGTCGGTCTGCGCGTAGTGGATGCCGAGCGACGGCGTGTGCAGATAGCGGGCGCCGTCGCTCGAGGCGGTCGGGTCCTGGGTGATCTCGTAGCGCACTTCGTCCCACCCGCGGAACGCGCTCGCGAGGGCGGCGGCGGTACCGGTGTCGCCCTCCCAGTAGAACTCGGCGCGCATGCTGCCGCGCTGCACCGGCTGCGGGGCCCAGTCGAAGTTCACGGCACGACCGAGGACGCGCCCTGCCGCCCATTCGAGATGCGGGCAGAGCGCACGAGGTGAGGAGTGCACGAAGAGCACCCCTCGGGCCTTGGCGACGCCTGGCTGTGCAGTTGTGGCCGTCATCTCGTCCTCCGTTCGTTCCGGTGCGGCTTCCCCTCCGACCGATGAACGGCGTCGAAAACGACATGGGCATTGTGACATAGCACGAGAGCGAATTCCAAGCGCGTAATTCGACTCTCGCGCGTGTCGTCATTGCGGGTATGCAATTACTCGGTATATACATACCGCATGTCAGTTCGTCAGAGCCTGCTCGCCATCCTCGACCAGGGCCCCTGCTACGGGTATCAGCTGCGCGCCGAGTTCGACCGCCGCACCGGCGGAACCTGGCCGCTCAATGTCGGCCAGATCTATCAGACGCTCGAGCGCCTCGAGCGCGACGGGCTGGTTGCGAAGGGTGACAGCGACCGGGAGGGTCGCGCCTATTACGAGATCACGGATGCCGGCCGCGAGGCCGTCTCGTCATGGCTGTCCTCCCCCGTCGAGCGCCAGACGGCGGCCCGCGACGAGCTGGCGATCAAGCTCGCCGTCG
The DNA here is from genome assembly GCF_039538145.1 of Gryllotalpicola daejeonensis. NCBI lineage: Bacteria > Bacillati > Actinomycetota > Actinomycetes > Micrococcales > Microbacteriaceae > Gryllotalpicola > Gryllotalpicola daejeonensis. Next base: position 543,378 of record NZ_BAABBV010000001.1, read on the forward strand.
CCGCGACACTTCCCGGCGTCGACGTGACAGAGGTGATCCAGGTGCAGCGCACCGCGACGCTCGCGCTGCTGCGTGACCTGACGCGCACTAAGGACGCGATCGACGAACCGGGCTCCGCCGAGGACCTCGCGTATCTCCTGCTCATCGACGCGCAGATCTTCCAGATCGACGGCGAGCTGCGCTGGCTCGATCACGCTGAGGGGCGCCTCGCACGCGCGGTCGCCGCCGGCGTCACTGGCGAGCTGCCGCTGAGTACGGAGGTGCCGAAGCGCGGCCGGCCGGCGCGGGTGCACTCCGCCGCGAAGGAGGCCTGAGGTGACCACTCCCCTGCTTCGGCTCGACGGCATCGCCATGCAATACGGCAAGGGCGAGGCATCCGTCACCGCGCTCTCTGGCATCGACCTCGAGGTGAACGCGGGCGAACTCGTGGCAGTCATGGGCGCGTCGGGTTCGGGGAAGTCGACGCTGCTCACGATCGCGGGCGGCCTGACCGTGCCCACGGCGGGCGAGGTCACTGTCGGCGGCATCTATCTGTCGACGCTGTCGGCCAAGAGACTCGCGCAGCTGCGGCGGCGAACTCTCGGCTTCGTCTTCCAGGACTTCAACCTGGTGCCGTCGCTCACCGCCCTCGAGAACGTGACCTTGCCGCTCGAGCTGGACGGCTGGCGCGGCAACAAGGCGCGCTCCGCCGGGCATGACGCGTTGCGCTCAGTCGAGCTGGATGACCGGGCGGGGGCCTACCCCGACGACCTCTCGGGCGGTCAGCAGCAGCGCGTGGCGATCGCGCGGGCGATCGTCGGCCAGCGCCGCCTGATTCTGGCAGACGAGCCGACTGGGGCGCTCGATTCGACGACGGGTGAGCTGGTGATGCGGATGCTTCGCCGGCGCATCGACGCCGGCGCAGGTGGCATCCTCGTCACTCACGATTCGCGCCACGCGGCCTGGGCCGACCGCATCGTGTTCCTGCGCGACGGCCGCATCGTCGACGGCACGCGGCGTGAGGCACCCGAACAGCTGCTCGCCGGCGCGGGCGGGCGGCACGTGTGAGCGCGCTGGCCCTGGCGTGGCGCCTTGCACGACGCGGAACCGCCTTGAGCCGCCCGCAGGCCGCGCTGATCATCGCGCTGATCGCGGTCCCGATCATCGGCTACGCCGGTGCAGTGCTCATCGTGGACTCACGCAACGCGACGACAGCCGAGAGCATGGATGCGCTCATGGGTCACGCACAGAGCCGGATCCAGCTCGTGAACGCGCCCGACAGCTCGCTGCGTCAGAAACCACCCGGATCGGATCAGTGGGAGATCTCCTACGACAGCCAGGGCAACCCTCTGCATACGACCGGTGACCCTGGCGACGTCCCACTCGCGAGCGTGCTGCCGAGTGGCACACGCGTGCTGCGGCTCGCCGACACCACGGTCGAGGCCGATTCGCGCACGGGCGTCGCCGACGTGGCCGCAACGGTCGGCCCGGTGTGGGACCAGACCTTCCGCGGCCGGTTCTCGGTGGTATCGGGCCGGGCGCCGCAGAACGGCCAGGAGGCGATGGTCACCGCGGCAGCACTCGGCCGCCTGGGCGTGCAGGTCGGTGATGCCGTGCACCTGCGCACGCCCATCAGCGGAGACTTCACCATCACCGGCGTCGTGGACGACACGCGAGTGACGCGAGCGACCCCAGAGGTCTTCCTTGATGACGGTGCCCTTGACGGAACCACTGCCCAACCCGCGGCGCAGTCCTACTCCTACTATTTGCCGGCGCTCGATGTGAACGCGACGCAGGCGAAGGCTCTCAACCACGCGGGCTACATCGTCGTCTCGCGCGCACTCGTCGCGCGCTACGGGCTGCACGGTTGGCACAACGTCCAGTCGAGCGACGGGAGCCTGTGGCTTGCGCTGAGTCTCGCCCTGGTCTTCGGTGCATTCGAGGTGATTCTGCTCGCCGGCTCCGCCTTCTTCATCGGCGCAAAGCAGCGGCAGCGCGTGCTGGCGATCATTGCGAGCTCCGGCGGTTCCCGCGGCGTGCTGATCGGGGTCGTCACCCTCACGGGTGCGCTACTGGGCGCTGTCGGCGGCGTGGTCGGCTCGGTGATCGGCGTCGGTGCAGGCTCGGTCTTCCTGCGGCTCACGGCAGACGGCAGCGCCGCACACTACCCGGGCTACCACTTCGTCTGGTGGGCGTACGCGCTCATGGTGCTGGCGGCGACCGTGATCGGAACCTGTGCCGCGGTCGTACCCGCGGTCCTCGTCTCACGTCTCGATGTGGTGGGCGCTCTGCGCGGCGCAACCCGACCAGCGCGGTCACACGCACGACGGCCGATCATGGGAACGATCGTGACGCTGGTGGGCGCCATCGTCGCTCTGGCGTCGGGCATCCTCGCTGCTGGCGTTGCTTCCGGCTGGTTCACTACTCCCGGCGGGCACGGGTTCATCGAACAGCACGCGGCGCGCATCGTCTCACTGCTGTACTTCGGCATCACGGGCGGCGTGATCGTGACACAGCTCGGCCTGATTCTGATGTCGAGCCTCGTCCTCGCCGGCGTCGGAGCGGCACTGCGCCGCCTCGGCGTGGCATCCCGCCTCGCCAGCCGTGACCTCGCGCGCAACCGCTCACGCGCGGTGCCTGCGATCGCCTCGATCATGACCACGAGCTTCCTGGCCGTGTTCTTCATGGGCCTGATCGCGTCGGAGGATGCAGCCAGCAGTGCACGCTACTCCTGGGACATCAGTGATCAGCAGGTGGCAGCGTATGTGAGCACGGACGCCCCCGAAGGCGAGACTCTCGCCGCACATCGCGCCGAGCTCACCGCTGCACTGACACGCACTCTGCCGATCACGAAGCCGGTGTTGATCTCAGGCGCCCAGCTGCCGACGCGCGACATCGACGCCGCGGACCACTCGCTCTATCCGGTGCCGATCGCGCCAAAGGCCAACAGATGCCCGAAGACCATGCAGGGCTATCTCGAAGACAGCGCCAGCGACAAGGATTGGCGCTGCAGCGACCTCGTCGCGGACTACGGACTGTCGAGCGATGCCGCTCCGCTGCTCGTCGTCGGCGGCGTGACCGCCCTGACTCAGATTCTCGGTCACGCGCCCAGCGCGGCTGCGGCTGCCGAGCTGAAATCCGGAGGCGCTGTCTCCCTCCACCGTTCCTACGTCGCCGACGGCCGCCTGAACATCGGGTGGTTCACCGCGCAGCAGACCCAGGATCTCCGCAAGGTCGACACACTCGCGTCACCGCAGAAGTCGGCCGCGCTTCCGGCGGTCTACGAGCCGACGCCGCATCCGCTTTCGTTCGGCGTCGTGGTATCCCCTGACGCAGCGCGACGTCTCGGCATCGACGCGACGCCGCGGGTGCTGCTCGCCTCGCTCAAACGACCGCCGACGGAGGGCGAGCAAGACGCGCTGCGAGCCGCGATGAACGTCATCAACGCAGGCGCGCACAATGCCTTCGGCGCTGGCGTGCAGACGGGGCCGACGCCCACGTCGCCCGTCTTCTCCTGGGGCGCCCTCGCGGCGAGCTCGCTGATCGCCCTCGCGGCGGCGGTTGTCGCGCTCAGCTTGGCGCGCCAGGACGGCGCTCGCGACGCGGCGGTCTTCGATGCCGTCGGAGCCTCGCCGCACATGCGCCGTTCGGTCGCGTTCTGGCAGGCACTGATCATCGTGGGCACTGGGGCGATTCTTGGCGCTCTGACGGCAACCCTCACGGTCTTCAGCGCGTTCGGGCTCGCCCCCGGTCAGGTGTTCGCGATGCCGTGGGCGCAGGTCGTGTTCGGAACCTTCGGCCTCACGATCGCGATCGCCCTTGGCGCGTGGCTCGTGGCCGGACACCGCCAGACCGAGAGCGCCGGGCGGGCGGCGATCGCCTAGGGCCCAGCTCAGAACGCGTGCAGCAGCTCGCCGGCCTTGTTGAGCGCGTTCTTCTCGCCGGCGCGGATCGGCACGCCGAATCGGTTCTGCTTCGGCGGCAGCGGGCAGTTGAACTGATAGCTGAACGCGCATGGCGGCAGCACCGCGAGGTTGAAGTCGAGCGTGATGGTGCCGTCGGGGTTCGGCGCGACGAAGAGGAAACGCCCGACCGAGTACGTCTCGTCGCCGTTGGTCGAGTCTGCGAAGACGAGCTGCAGCGCACGACCCGACTTGAACGCGGCGAGGTTGTAGGCGACGCCGTCCTTCTCGAAGGTGATCTCACCGGGGATGGCGGTGTCGCGCTCCTCACCCTCGTCTTTGATGTGCTCGAAGCCGACCGAGAGTCCCTCGACGGGCGTGAACTTGGCGGTGATGACCCACTCGGGGTTGTAGTCGTAGGTGTCGATGCCCCCGAAGTTCTCGAGGTCCTCAGACTTGGCGTCCCACACGCGCAGCGCGTATTCGGTGCCGGCCTCGTTCACGATGACGGTGCCCGTCGTGTGGTCGTCGAAGACGATGGAGCTCGGCTTCTCACCGTCTTTCGCCGAGATGATGACCTCGCCGTCGACCGGCTCGCCGTCGACCAGGATGCCATCGGCGGCGGTCGCGACCAGACGAAGACCCTTCTCACCCGCGGGCAGCGGATAGTACGTGCCCGGCACTCCGTACACCGTCTGCGCCGCCTCAGGGTCGCCCGTGATCCACTGCGTGTTGACGAGCGCGAGGCTGCCCTGCGGCTGTTTCACCGACTCCTCGCGGCGGCTGCGGAAGGTGGCCAGGCGCTCTGCGGGAGTGATGTCAGTCATGGGCTCGATCCTAGGTTGAGGGGTGTCGATCACTTGGCATCTGCGTACGTGTCGACCGTCGCGACCTGCAACGGGAAGTCGACCGGGAATGTTCCGAACAGCAGCCGCCCCGCCTGCGCGGCGGCCTCGCGCACGAGCCGCTCGACCTGCGGCGCGAGGTGCTCGGGCGTGTGCACCATGATCTCGTCGTGCAGGAAGAACACGAGGTGCGGGCCGTTCTCGAGGCTGCCGTCGCCCAGCTCCGCGAGTCGCAGGCGCAGCTCGGCCATCCAGCACAGCGCCCATTCCGCAGCGGATGCCTGCACGACGAAGTTCCGCGTGAACCGACCCCAGTCGCGTGCCTGCGACCGCGCACGGCGCTCGTCGGCCGCCGATGCGCCGGGCTGACTCGCGCGCTCTTGCACCTCGCGCCACGACCCGCCGGGCCGCGGTGACGTGCGGCCGAGGCGGCTCATGACCTGGTCACTGCGCTCACCCTGCTGTGCAGCGGCGTCGACGAGCGCGATCGCCTTCGGAAACGCACGCCCTAGCCGCGGCTTGAGCCGTGCCGAATCGCCAGTGGTCGCGCCGTACATCGCGCCGAGCATCGCGACCTTCGCCTCGTGGCGGCTCGCGACGACGCCCGCTGCCACGACCGAGTCGTACAGGTCACGGCCGCGCCCGGCATCCGCCATCGCCTGATCGCCGGCCAGCCCCGTGAGCACGCGCGGTTCCAGCTGAGCCGCATCGGCGACGACGAGCTTCCACCCGGGGTCGGCGACGACCGCGCGCCGGATGTTCTTCGGCAATTGCAGCGCTCCCCCGCCGCTCGTGGCCCAGCGCCCCGTGACGACGCCGCCGACCACGTAGTCGGGCCGGAACCGGCCGTCGTGCACCCACGTCTCGAGCCAGGCCCAGCCGTTCGCGGTGAACAGCCGGTAGAGGTTCTTGTATTCGAGCAGGGGCGCGATCACGGGATGCTCGACATCGCGCAGCTCCCACTTCCGCGTGGAGCTCACGTCGAGCCCGGCGCGCCGCAGCGCGGCCAGCAGCTCCTGCTGCGAGTCGGGATTGAGCCCGGGCGCATTCAGCATCTCGCGGATCTGTGCAGCGAGCGCCTCGAGCCGCGCCGGGTGCCGGCCGTCGGGCGCACGCGGGCCGAGCGCCTCGGTCAGTACACGGTCGTGCACCTCGGCGCGCCACGGCATTCCGGCGAAGCGGATCTCTTCCGCAACCAGCGCCCCCGCCGACTCGGCCGCGACCAGCAAGCGCAACGCGCCGGGACGGCTCGCCCCTTTCACCGCCGCCTGCTGCGCCTCGAACTCGCGCACCGGGTCGAGCGGCACCGACGGCGCGGGCTCGTCGACGTCGAAGAGCGCCGGCGCACCGGATTCCATTGCCGGCGCCGCCACGAGCCGCGCGATGTCGTCCCACACGCCGGCCGGCTCACGCGCCAGATCTGAATCGGCGGTGAGTAGCGAGGCGCGCAGAATCCGATGCGCGAGCGCGAGATCGACGCAGCGCTGCACCCGCACGCCCGCGGCGAGCAGCGCCGGGTACCACCGCGAGGTGCTCGACCACACCCAGCGCGGATGCTCGCCTTCCCGGGCGCGCACGAATTCGATGAGATCGGATGCCCCAAGCTCAGCGGTCTCGACCGGCTCGGCCGCCGCGTCGAGCACCGTCGCCGTGACGCCCCCGTCGGGGCGCCGGTCGAGGACGATGTGCACGCTCCTATTGTCGAACACACCACCGACATTCAGTGCTGCGTGAGCTGCTCCAGAACAAGTGTCGCGAGCGCGGCCGGGTTGCCGTTCGCCGTATCGACCCTGATGCGCTCGTCTTCCCAGCGCTTCAACGCCTCGCGGCGCGGCAGCAGTGACTCCCAGGTCGGCTCGGGCAGCGCGGCGTACGGGCGCGAGCGATGCTCGAGCCTCTGCCGGTGCAGCTCGACATCACTGCAGGTCACCTCGACGAAGGCGAGCGGAACCTCGGTTCGGGCGGCGAGCTGATACCACTGCCCGCGCGCGTACGGGTGGTCGTTGACGGCGTCCACGATGACATGCGCGCCGAGACGCAGATTCGCCTCTGCCAGCGCCTCTGCGCCGAGATACGCGGCGAGCCCGACCTCATAGCTGTTCGGCAGAGAGGCGCGCAGCATCGCGTCCTCCAGCTCGTCGACGGCGAGGTGGACGGCAGGAAGACGCCGCGCGAGCTCCGAAGCGACCGCGCTCTTGCCGCTTCCCGGAAGACCTGCGAGGGCGATCAGCATGTCGGCCACGGTAGCAAGATGTAGGCATGTGCGGTCGCTTCGCCCTCGATGACAAGGTCAACGCGCTCATCACCGATTTCGTGATGTCGGGCGGCGAGCTCGAGGACTACATCCCGGCGAGCTGGGTGCCGTCGTGGAACATCAGCCCGACCGATCAGATCGGTGTGATCCTCGAGTCGAAGAAGGGCGATGCCGCTGTGCAGAGGCGCTTCGAGACCGCGCACTGGAGCCTGATCCCGTCCTGGTCGAAGACCAAGAAGCTGAAGTTCCCGACCTTCAACGCGCGAGCCGAAGAGGCTGCGACGAAGGCGATGTTCAAGGCATCCGTCGTCTCAAAGCGCGCGATCATCCCCGCAAACGGCTACTTCGAGTGGCAGACCGTCGGGAAGACGAAGACGCCCTACTTCATCCACCCCGAGGGCGAGGAACTGATGGGGCTGGCGGGCCTGTATTCGTGGTGGGCCGACCCCGCATTCGACCGCGACGATCCCGCGCGCTGGGTGCTGTCGGCGACGATCCTCACCGCCGACACGATCCAGACGCTCGCCGACATCCACGATCGCAATCCCGTGATGCTGCCGCGCGAGCTCTGGGCGCACTGGATCGACCCGACGGTGGTCGGCGATCAGAGGCTGCTCGACGAGATGATCGAGGTGTCGAAGGGCGTGGCGAGCACGCTGGTGTTCGACAGGGTCGGCCCGGTGAAGGGCAATGGCCCCGAGCTGATCAGGCCGCTGACTCGGTTTCAGGCTGACTAGCTCCCACCCAGTACGCCGCCTCTGCCGTTCCGGCGATCGCGGCCTCGACGGCCTCTCCGCCCTGGCGGTAGGCACCGCCGAGATCGGATGCCTCCGGCCGCCAGCCGCCGAGAAGACCGCGGCTGAAGAATCCGCGAGCCGTCAGCCGTGCGTCGATGGTGCGCAGCAGCTCGTCGCGGTCGTCGCTCGGCTCGGGGCAGGCCGGCGAGAACTCGCGCGTCCACGTCGTGACGGCGGGCGTTGGGGCCGCGCCGTACGCCTCAAGCGCGCCGAGCACCGAGCTGACCGCGCGGGCGGTGTCGATGTCGTCGCGGCCGGGGAAGCGCAGCTCGGCGAGCACGCTCCAGTGGCCCGCCGGCGCGAGCTCCGAGCTGTCCACGAGGCGCGCCCATGGCGCGTGCTCCGCATCGAGGGCGGATGCCAGCCCGGCCGGGACCCTGCCACGGAACCCGGCTCCGACGGCGAGTACCCGATGCGCGCGCAGCCCGGTGCCCAGATCGCGCGCACCGGCCCAGCTGAGAGCCGTGGGCAGCGGCGCGCTCGAGACGCAGAAGCGGTAGCTGATGGCGCGTCCATCCGCGAAGATCGCGGTGCGCCGGGCGAGGTCGACGTGAGCGACCCGCATGCCCAGCCGCAGCCGGTCGACGTCGACGAGCCGATCGGCGATCGCGTGCCACTGGGCACCACTCGCGCCGGCGACACTCCAGGTGAAGCCACGATCATCGGTGTGAGCGGCGGCCGCGCCGCCGATTCGATCGGCTGAGTCGACGACCAGGTAGTCGATGCCGCGCTGTTCCAGCCGGGCGGCAGCGCCCAGACCGGTCGGTCCAGCTCCGATGACCAGGAATTCGACACTGTCGGGGTGCGCACCGGGGCTGTGCGCAGCGGGCTGCGTCATATTCGTCCTCGAAAAACAGGGCCGTCGGGTTGGCCCCCTTTAGGAGGACACACTATAGGTAGTTCGCTTTCGGAATGTGAACACCGCGTTGCGTTTCGCGGCTAGGCATCGCGGGGGGATGCCGCAACGAGCACGTTGCGCAGTGCGACAACCGCTGCGGTGCTCATCGGCACCTCCGACGGGTGCGCCTCGCCCTCTTTGTCGAGCTCGCGCTGCAGGTTTTCGATCGCGGTCTTTGCCTCGCGACGCGCTGCGGCGTGGTCTTCCTCGTTCCGCGGTTCGGTGCGCAGTGCATCGGCGACCCGGCGCGCCGCTTCGGCGAAAGCCGGGATGAGTTCGGCGTCGACACCGCCGAACGGCTCGGTCACCGGCGAGGCGTGACCCAGGATGTCGGTGAGGTCGGTGACCGCGAAGGTCGCCCGCTCGAACGCGCGCAGCTGCTCGTAGTAGGTGTCGACCGCGGTGCTGACATCGCCGCGGAGCGCGCGCGGGTTGCCTCGCCGGCTCTCGTCCGCCCGTCGCACCGAGCGCCGCACCGCACTGGCATCCCCCTGCAGGCGATCAAGCCGCGCCGCCCAGGACTGGCCGTCGACGTCGTCGTCCTCGAGCGCCTGAGCAAGGCTTTCGAGGTGATCGGCCAGGCGATCGCGCAGCGCCCGGAGGTTGTGCGCAGCTTCGCTGACCGCGAGCGGCGGCAGGATCAGCATGTTCACCGCGACCCCGACCGCGGCGCCCAGCAGCGTCTGCACGAGGTAGCCCACCGAGTAATCGGCGGGGTCCGACCCGCCGATGAGCAGCACGAAGATCGCGGCGGAAGCCACCCACGTGTTCCCCTCGCCCACGAACTGGAAGCCCGCAGCGAGCACGGCGATCGCGACGGCGATCGGCACGGTGATGATGTGCGGGCCGCCGATGAGGACGACGAGCAGCGCGAGCCCGATGCCGACGGCGAGCCCGATGACGGTGCGGATACCCTCACGGATGCCGCCGAGCACGGTCGGCCCGGTGGCGATGACGGCACCGAGCGGCGCGTAATAGGGATAGTGGGATGCCGCGCCCGGCACAACCTGGGCCACGAGCCACGCCAGGCCGGCGGCGATCGCCGCCTTGAGTGCGAGCAGCAGCCGTGCCTGGGCGCCCGCGCGCTTGTCCCAGTGGAACTCGCGCGCCGTCTCGTGCAGAATCCGACGCGCGAACGCTGCCGGGCCGCTGCTCGCAGGCTTCTGCGCGTTCTGCGTCACGCCGTCACCCGTTCGCGCCGAGCAGGCTCCCCAGGTGCTCGAGCACGGCGCGCGCGTCCTCGAAGACGCCCTGCGCGCCGGCTTCGCGCAGCTCCTCAGCGCCGACGCCGCCCGAGAGCACTGCGTACGGCGTCACCCCCGCCCGCCGTGAGGCTTTCATGTCCCAGACGGCGTCGCCGATCATGATCGCCTCTGCGGCGCCGACGCCGGCGCGCTCGAGCGCGATGCCGATGATGTCAGGGTCGGGCTTCGCGGTGTCGACGTCATCAGCCGACGTCGTCGCGTACACGGCGTCGTCGACCGCGAGCAGGCCGGTCAGCAGCGAGAGCTCGTCCTCGGGGGCCGAGGTCGCCAACACGACGCGCACGCCGCGGCGATCGAGCTCGGTGATGAGCTCTCGGGCGCCGTCGAAGACGCGCAGCCGCGAAGCGAGATCCTCATAGAAGCGGGTGTGCAGCGACTTCGCGTGCTCCACCCATTCGTCAGAGCGCTCCCCCACGAGGCTCGACAGCAGGGTCGCGGAATCCTGCCCGATGCCGCGGTGTATGCGCCAGGCATCCACCTGCTCGCCCGTCGCCTGGAACGCGCGATGCCAGGCTGCAACGTGGAGATAGTTCGAGTCCACCAGCGTGCCGTCGATATCGAAAAGGACGGCACGGATGCTTGTGCTCATGCTCGGACTGTTCCCGCTCGCCGCGCCAGGCATGCCTGCGCCGAGCGGGGCGGTGCCGGCCTCTGCACGGGACGCCAATACATGCGGGATTCAGTGGGCGACGTTGATGACGTGCCCGTCGGGGCTTCGGACGAAGAATCGTCGGATGCCCCACGGCTCGCTCGTGAGCGGGTGCACGATCTCGTAGCCGCGCTGCTGCGCCGCTTCGTACACCGCGTCCACGTCGTCGACCTTGATGGTCATGACCGAGTCCTCCGGCGCAGTTGCGTCCCGAGTCACGACCTGGACGCACGCGCCGGAATCCTCAGCAACGAACCGGACAACCCAGCCTTGGTCCATCCCGACTTCTGTCAGCCCGAGGACCCCGAAGAACTCGCGCGCCCGCTCGACGTTGTCCGTATGAAGGTTGGTGATCGCCGCTACTGCTGTCATGCCGGCAGTCTGACCCGACGGGCCGGTCGCGTCGAGATGTCTCACCACGATCGCTGTACTGCGTGGGTTAGCGAGATGTAGGGCGGGCGGGACTTGAACCCGCGACCCAGGGATTATGAGTCCCCTGCTCGTCTTGAGGGGTTTCAGGGGTACGGACGACTGACGGGAAATGCGCTCTGACCTGGAATTGCGGGTGAATATGATGCGCTCGGATTTCAGTCGTTTTCGCTCGGTTGTGTCATGGATGTGTCATGGAACTCAGATGACACGCCAATCGCCGCATCCGTGCTGAGCGCGCCGGGATCTGCTGCGACGTTCCGCTGAACCGGGAATGCCGGGTTTAGATCAACGCAGGCTTGCTTGATGACACAAGCGATTGCCAGCCCACCCGCCGATGACGGTGTGACCGTACCCGTCGCCCCTCACGATGTTCCTCCTGCCGGCGTCCCAACTGACGATGGTGTTGCCGTTCCGCTTGAGCCGAAGCCTGCGCCGAGCACGCCCCAGCCGGGCGTACCGACGAGTGACGGCAAAGAGCATCCGCTCGACGTTGGCTAGAACGAGAAGATGGCGAACGCGCTAATCGACAAATAGTTGTTGTCGTTCTGCCCCGTGTTGTACGCGGCGGCGTAACCGGTAACGGTGATGCTCGTTGCGCCGGAAACGCTCAGGCCAGAGGCCGCGTAAGTGCGTGATCGCTGCTGCTGCGTATCAGTGGACACGAAGACGTTGGCTCCCCCGTCACTAGTGATTCCGAGTGTGGGAATCTCGGCTTTCACCTGCGAATAAGCCGCGACGTTAGCCGACACATTTGAGCAGACCACGGCGTTGACGGTGTAGTTGATGTCCACCCGCTGAGCGCCTGACGGAACGCCGATGGTCACCGATATCGTGTTCCAGTTCAGACTTGATGAGGTTCCCGCGTATGAGAATCCTTGCGTCGAGTTGTTCGCACTCTTCACCAGCGATCCCAGCTTGCTCACCACATCAGCCAACTGTTCCTGCTGCGCCTGAATCCTCTGCAACTGCCCCGCCAGGCGTTTGATCTGCCCGTCCTGCACGGATGCGGTGGACTTGGTTGCGAGCGTTGCCGCCTTGATCTGCGCCGCGTGCTTGTCGAGGTCCGCTTCGACGCTGCGCGCCCACGGTGCGCCCTGCGCTTGGAAATGCTTCGGCCTCACCATCAGTAGCGACCCCGATTCGAGTCGTTCGCGGTGACCTTCTCAACGCCGCCACCGACTGCGCGGGAGTCGAGCGTGATGCCCACGCGATCAGAGATCTCCTGCAGCAGCGCTCGGTCTGTGGGGCTGAGCTGCGCATAGACGTAGGTGAGTCCGCTACTCGTGCTGGTGCGCGGCGAGAAGGCCGGCCTGAGGCTGGCTGAGTAGCCACCGGCGACCGTGCCCGACAGCCCCGCCATCGCGCCGGCGATCGAACCTTGACCACTGTTGAGACCGTTGACGAGTCCCTGCACGGTGTACGCGCCGAGCTGGTGGAACACACGGCTCGGGCTGTGGATGCCCAGAGCCTTCTTCACGGCGGCGACCATCGGCTTGGGGATCTTCGAAACGATCCAGTCCCCGATGCCGCCCGCAAGCGAGAGTACGCCGTTCTTGAGACCGGTGATGATGTTCTTACCGGCGTCGACGAGCCAGGTCGCTGCCCCGGAGAACCAGCCCTTCACGGTATCGCCGATGTTGGTCCAGCTTTTGACTGCGCCGCCCCAAGCGTTTGACAGGGCGCTGAACAGACCGCTGATGACATTCCCGCCCGCGTCTTTCAGCCAGCCGATCGCGCCTGAGAACCAGCCTTTGATGGTGCTGCCGATGATCTCCCAGCCCTTCACTTCGAGTTTCCAGACCCTCGAAATCCCGCCGAACAGACCGCCGATGATGTTCTTGCCCGCGTCAGTGAGCCACGAGCCCGCGCTTGCGAACCAGCCCCCTACGGTCGCAGGGATGCCAGCGAACCACGCCGCGATGCCGTTCCACGCGTCGGTGATTCCCTTGGTCACGGTGTCCCAGATTCCGGTGAACCACGATATGAAGCCTTGCCAGATTGCGGTGCCTGTCGAGGCAATCCAGTTCCAGGTGGTCGCAAGGAAGGCGCTCACCTGTTTCCAGTGGGTGATGAGCAACACGACCGCCGCGATCAGAGCCGCAATGCCGATGACGACGAGCGCAATCGGGTTCGCATCCATCACCGCGTTGAATGCGGCCTGCACGCCTGCGGCCACCTTGGTCGCCGCCGCCTGCACCTTCTGCACGATCGCGAGTTGCTTGATGCCCTCGATCGTGCCGTTGATGAGGTCGCCGGAGTCCGCGAGGAACTGCATGCCGCTGCCGGCGATGGTCAGGCCGTCGCCAAGGCCCTTCAGCGCCGGGTTCGTCGACTGAGCCAGAGTGCCGCCGATGCCGGAAAGCGCCCCAGCGAGCTGAGCGCCCTTCGAGGCGATCGTGTCGGTGGTGTCGCCGACCTTCTCGGACAGGTCCGTCATGCCCTGCTGGGCCGCCTTGGTGTTCGCCAAGACGCTGAGAACAACAGTGCTGTTAGCCACGATTCCTACTTCTTCTTATCGGCCCGCTCGGCCTCGTCTTGCTGCCTGTTGTGCTCGGCGATGATCGCAGCTGTCTCCGCCTGCGTGAGCGCGTAGTAGTCGCTGGGCCGCATATGGAACGTCACGACGAACGAGGCCATGCGCGCGAGCCGATCGTTTCGGCGGCTGCGGAACTCGCGGTCAGCTAGCCAGTGGCCGCCGATTAGCCTTTTGGGTCTTCATCGCTGCCCTCGTCGTCGGAAAGCAGGCTGTTCGTGAACGCCGCGGGCAGGTCGCGCGCCTGTTCGTACGTGAAGCTCGGGTCTTCACGCCGCTGCGCGATCCACGCGAACGCGGCATTCATGCGGCCGACGCTCACGTTCGAGTCGGCGATCTTCGTGAACGGGACTTCGAGCAGATCCTCGATGTCCTCGATCTCGCGGTTCGTGAGGGTGTCCTGAAATGCCATGGGAATTGTCCTTCCGGGTTAGTCGGCTAGCTGCCGAGGCCGTTGTTTTCAACGATCTTCTGAAGGCCGGTCTCGAAGGTTTCGAAGATTCGGCCACGGTCGCGCTCGCGCGCGCCGTTGAGGTGGTCACCGGTGCGGATATGGCGCTGAGGCCAGCCGTACTCGATGATTCCGGCGTAGGGAACGCGGGCAGAGCCGAGCTTCACGACCGCTTTGGTCTTTCCCTTGCCGGCGCGAAGTGTGCGCGCGAGCCTGCCCGAGCGCACCGGAACATGCGCGTCCTGCACGATGATCTGGCCGATCGAGTGCATGAGGTCCGACATGTCGGCCAGGTCAGCGCCCGCGTTGCGCAGAGCCTTCTGCACGTCGCGAAGGCCTTCGATCTTCACCGGGTAGGGCGTGTTAGCACCGATGATCTGAACGTCGCTCATGCGGTCACCACCTCGGGCTCATCCATAAGCGCCAACGTCAACGCGAACGTTCGGTTCGGGTTGTCGGCGTCGCCGCCAGCGGTCGGGTAGGCAGGCAGGTACACCGTGCCGGTGAGGTGCGGGTGGTCCTCGCTCGCTGTCTCGTTGCCGTCAGGTGAGTACCTGAACGGCAGCGCCGTGCCCGCGTTGTCGAACGCGAAGCGCCACAGCGACCCGGCGGCGAACACTTGCGGAGCCTCGATGGCGAATTCGTATTCGCTGCTCGTCTTGGACGAGAGGCCGAGCGAGCCGGTACCGCTCGCGGCTTGGAATGTCAGCGAGTTGAGTGCGGCAGACTCGCCACCAGTCGAGCCGACGCCGTAGCGCACTGCGCCATCGCTGTTACTCAGTTCGATCCACGATCCCGCGTCGCCGGCGGTGGTGCTGATGCTTTGCGCGATGGACAGGGAAACGCCCGTGTAGACGTTGCCGCCGAGCGTGTACGTGCCGCCGTCGACAGATCCAACAACCCATCCGGCACCTGCAAGCGCGCCCATGCCGGTTTCGGTGATGTCATCGAGATCGGCGGACACGAACGCATTGCTGGCGGCGTCACGCGCCAGATATATCGCGTCGAAAGTGAACTTCGTTGTGCCGAACTGGTCGCCGGGCGACACGTACGGGGAACCCGCGTCGATGATCCAGCACGGCGGTTGGAAGTTGTCCGGAACGTACGGCAGGGCGCGCCGACCCGTGGCCGAGGCCAGAAGGTCGGCAACGCCCTGCCGAATGTCGCCCAGTGCGCTCAACGGAACCCCGCCCCCAGATACGGGCGCAGGACCGCACGTGCGGCAATGCGCGGATCACGCGCCTGCCGCACGGCACCGGATGAGCCGGAAAGGTCAGCGAACTGCACAACACCGTTCTTCACGTTCTTGCGGTTGTACAGTTCCGCGGCCATCTCGGTAACCGCCTGATCGAGCACGTCACCGGGAACAGTGCGCGTGCCCACCATCTCCCCCACGAACGTCTGTGCGCGGGTGAGGCAGGTGTCGACGAACGCATCCTCGGAGTCGGGAACCCCGAGGTACGTCGCGAGATCAGAAGCGGTCACAGTCATGGTCAGCTCGCCGAGATGGTGACCGGGACGATGCCCTCAGGCTGGGTCACGACAGGCACTCCGTACCGATAAACCGCGAGCTGCTGCGACAGGTCGAACACGGACGTGTTGGAGAGCTGCACGAGGCCCGACAGGTAGCGGGTGATCGAGGTCGAGGCGGCGAACGCGGCGGTGCCGTCAGTCGCGCCGGTGTCCGCGATGACGGTGACGCCCGACAGATTGCCCGACAGACCGGGCAGGTTCAGCGTGCCGATCGTGTTCGAGCCGGTACCGGTCACGTCCATGAGCGGGCGACCGGTCGTGTCGTTGAAGTTCTTCAGCTTGAGGAACACATCCTTGGAGACGACAAGGGTTCCAAGGGGCAGAGCCACCGACTCGAAGACCTCGGCGGCGTTCACCACGGCGTCAGTCCAGTCGCTGAACGTCGAAGCGCCGAGAGTCGCACCGAGCGCAACATCGGTCGGCGCGGCAGCGACAGCCGACGCGAAGGTGCTGCGCAGAACCGCCTTCTCGCGCGCGGCGGCGGCGAGGGTCAGACCGGTGATCGTGGTGTTGAGGACCGCGACGGATGAACGCTCGGCCTCGCGAATCGTGAGCGCGGCGGCACCCGCATAGGTGAGCACGTTGGCGCTCTTTTTCTGAAAAGTGATCTTGCCCGGGGCCAGCGTGCTGCCCTCGGTGTACGGCTCGACATCAAGCGTGTTCGCGCTGATCACCGCGTACTCAACCGTGTCGCCCTCGGCGGGCAGCGCGGCAGTCGGGAAGATGTCGGCGAGCGCGTTGCTTGAACCGTCATAGATGCGCGACAGGTCGCCCAGTCATGCCGGGTTGTTCACGGTGTCAGCGCTGGTGCCGCCCGTGTATGCCCGCTTGACGGTTTCGGTGTAGGCGGCGCGGGTTGCTTCGTCGCCGGCGACAATCGCCTTGATGATCTCGCCCGCGCTGCGGCGGTCGATGGCCTGCTCGGGCTTGGCGAGGCCTGCGAGCTGCACGCTGAAACGGCGCTCGATGTCCTCTGCGGTCGCGTCCAAGTCGGCGCGGGTGATGGTGTCCTCAGCCATTGCTGAATCCTCCGTATCTGCGCCAGCGGCGCGTTTGGTTGCCGAAACGGCGGTTGCCGCCTCGGGGGTCTGAGAGCGCACGGCGGTGACCTTCGCATCGTCATAAGCCGGGAACGGCACGAGCGAGACTTCGCGTACGCGGATCTGGGTCCGGGTGACAGTCACAGCGCCGGTGTCAGGGTCGGTGGTCACGGTGTCTTCCAGCGGCTCGAAGCCGATCGACATGCGATCGAGCACGCCGTCCTGAAGGAGCGTGTACGCCTCATCGCCTCGCGGGGTCTGCGAGATCGAGCCGGTCACCTGCCAGCCATCCGGCGTGTCAGAGAACGCGGTGATGCGCCCAATCGGGTCGTCATGTCTCCAGAACACGAGCGGCATGTCATCGGAGGCGTTGACGACGGCCCCGGGTGCCACCTGCTCGCTGTACGCGTCGCCCCACCAGTCGCTGATGCTCACTGGCGTGTTGAAAGGGACCGCGATACCCGTGAAGGTGCGCTCACCGGTTCCGCTGTCGTCGGCGGGTGCGATAGCCGCCTCGCGGATAAGTAGTTGGTACGTCATTCGGTCTCTCCATCGCTCGGGGCGGTAGGGGCGGGTACGGCGTCGATGCCGTCAACGGGAGGCAGGTTCTCTGCGGCACGAACCTCGCTGCGGAGCATCCAGCCCGCCGAGATCGCAGACGCGTATGCGGCGTATCGCGTGGTCGTGTCGGCGCGCAGCAGGCCTTCCACGTCGAAGCGCGCCGTGGTGCCGCGCGGCAGAAGCCACGAGAACGCCTCTTCGATCTCGCGGTAGAAGTTGCTGAGGCCGAAGCGCACGAACTGCGACCACATCTGAACCACGTTCGAATAGGTCATTGACCCGCCGGCGGCGGGCGCGTCGATGAGCGCCCCGGGGATGCCGAACAGCCGCGCAACTTCATTGGTGTCGTACTGGCGACCTTCGATCCACTGCGCATCCACAGCGGTCAGGCTCGTGTCATTCCACGTCGCGCCGCCCGTCAGAAGGGCGATGTCGTTGTCGGCCTGCATCGACTCGATCCATGCCGTTTTCGCCTGGTCGATCTGGTCGTCGTCCAGGAACTCATTGACCGACAGATAGCCGCGCTGAGGTGTCGGGCCGTTGAAGCGCGCCGAGGCGAAATCGCGCGCATCGATAGCCCCGCGAAGGCCCCGCTGGTCGGCCTGAATCGGCCCGAGGCCGTACGGGTCGCCGGGAAGGCGCAGAAGAGCCAGGTGGTACACCTGATCGGGCGTGAGCGTCTGGCCGTTCCAGTTGTAGCCGGTGACGGTGCCGTCCTGAGTCCACGTGATCGTGACCATTCGCGGATCGAGCACCTTGACGTTCTGCACGCGCCCGAATGCATCCTTGGTCACCAGCCAATAGGCGTTGCCGTGAAGCGCGAGCCCGGTAGCGGTCTGCTCGATGAACGCGGCGCGCGACTGGCTAATATCCGGCTGACGAATCCACACCGGGGCGTCGATGATGTCGGAGCCGCGCAGAACCTCGATGTCCATCTGCCCGAGCGCGGTCGTGATGATCGACACACACCGGTACGCGGCGGCGAGGCCGAGGGCATCATGCGGGCGGACGGCCTGAATCTGCTGCTTCCAGGTCGGGACCTGCGTCGGTGCGGCATCCTCTGCGTCTGAACGACGCTGAACGGGCGCGCTGTCGGCACCGATGAGGACATCCCCGAGGGAGCGCCAAAACCCCAAACCTGAATCCTTCCTGAGCGGATACTGACAGTTTCCCTCAGGAATGCATGATGTATTCAGGTTCGGCGGCGGCTACCTGATCACGCTCCCGCGCGGCCTCTGCGTCTCGGCAGCCCAGGCAGCTTGCGCGGTGGCGCGGACCGCATCGATTCCGAACCGCGAACCCTTCCGCACGGCGATGCGCCACCCGTCCGTGCCATAGCTCTTGCGGGTCGCCCCGGCGATCTGCATGGCGAGCAGCGCATCGCCGCCATGGCGGATCGCGTCGCGCATGACCTTCGAGTAGAGCCCCGAGTCGGCGGCAAGTACGTCTGCGATGTGAGCCTCGATCACGCGCAGACCGCGCCGTCTCAGTTCTTCCGCCAACGCCTTGCCGTTGCGCGAATCGACCACGAACCCCTCGCACCGGTGGCCTCTGTTGAGCCTGGCGCACGCGTCCGCGATCTCGCGCACGGTCGGCTGCGTGAACCATGCGGCGAGTTCGGTGCGGGTAACGTCGCCGTCTTTGGCCGCTACAGCGACAGTCGCAAAGTCAAGATTCGCGGGCGCTTCCACAGCCGCCCACAGCGGTCCGGCCGGCCACTCGGCGCGGGTCGCCAGTGCCGCCCACTTCGCGCCGGGGAACAGATCGTCGGAAGCCCCCTTCTTCACGAAGCGGTTGAAATGAAACTGAACAATGTGCTCGTCAGGATGCCCGCGCACCATCGACGTGAACGCGACGGGGTCGACAAGCCCCGCATGCAGGATCGGATTGCAGGTGCGCAGCTTCTCCAAGAGCGCCGTATCGTCGGCGGGCACGGTATCGTCTTCCGCCTCGAAGATCCACGCCCCGAGTCTCGTGTCCGGGTCTTCAAACGCCTTCGCGGCCCGCTCATACAGGTGGTTCAGCAGCTCGCTCTTCTGCGTGCCCGCCGTGGTAACGCCGAAGACGATCGCGTTGTCGCGCCCGCCCGTGCCCGAGGTCAGCGCACCCCAGAGGTTCAGCGGCAGAAGGTGGCATTCGTCCACGATGCCGAACGAGATCGCGAGACCCTGAAGGCTCGCATCCTTCGACGGCTTGACGGCGTAAGAGCGTCCGTCGCCGCGAATCCCGCGCGTGCCGGTAGCCTTCAGCATCCGCGACAGTTCGGGCGTGCGATTGACCGCGTTGCGCACGCGGTCATAAATCACGTTTGCCTGCTCGACCGATGAGGCAATGCCGATGACCAGCGCATCCCGCTGCATGAGCAGCGCCATCAGCGACACAGCGGCGGAAAGCTCGCTTTTGCCGTTCTGCCGGGGCACGGACAGGAACGCCGACTGGTACCGCAGCACGCCCGCCTTCGGATGCCCTGCCGGGTACACCTCGAACAGCGCCCGGACGATGTCGCGCTGCCAGCCGGCGAGCACCTTCCCGTACGCGGTGCGCCACACGGAATCGATGACCGGGAACCACCGATCCGCCGCGCTCGGGTAGTCCTCGGACAGTGGCGCGGTGAAGCGCCTAGGCCTGAGCATCGCGCAGCAGAGCTGTGAGTTCCGACTCGGCGGGCGGTTCGTCGGCGGTCACGCGCTTGAGCAGGGAGCGGTACGTCAGCCCATACTGAGCGATGAGCGCGGGCGTGAGGTTGCCGGAGTCGAGTTCGCTCGCCAGGACTTCCAGAGTCGCCACAGCCGGGGCGTCCGCATCTGACAAGCGCCCCTTGGCGGAACGTTTGAATCTATTGACAGCGGTCGTGAACTTACGGGCGGGCATCTGCGTCCTTCAGATATTTGGCGGCTCGGTTTTGCGCAGAAAAAAAAGCGCGGGGGATCGCCAGACCCCTCATCAGAAAAAGCCCCAGGTCACGCAGCATTTATCCACCTCGGATTCGTGCCGCTGACCCGCGCGAACTCGCGGTCTTGCCGTGAAGTGTTGCATTTTGCACACGCGACTCTGAGATTCCAGTCGTCGTCGGTCCCCCCTGCCGCGACCGGCACGATGTGGTCGACCTGGCGCTCACGCTCAGGCAGCGACAGCAGATCCACGCCGCCGCACCAACCGATCTGACACACGTAGCCGTCACGTTCGAGGATGCGCAGACGGGTCTGCTTCCAGGCGTATGAGTGCCGAGTGTCCCCGATCACCAGCCGCCCCCGAAGTCGGTGAACTCGAACTCGCCAGCGAGATCGTGAACCTCACGCGCGTGCCGCATCGCGTCGGAGGCGAGCGAGATGCCGGACAGCGAACCGGCGTGCGGGTGCTGCGTGTCCGGGCACGCCAGGCATAGCCAGTCCGATGACAGTCCGGTGAGCTTCACGACGACCGGGCCGAGCGTCATCGTGGCGCGGTGGCTCGCCTCGGCCGCGAGCTGCGTGGCGGTGGTCACAGCAGGCCCCATTCCAGCAGGCGCAGAGTTTGCCCCGAACCGCGGTCGATCCTGTGCTGCACGAGTACCGCCAGGCGTTCGGCCTGCCGCTGAATACGCGCCTGCTTCGCTTCCTCCCACGCGGCCACAGCGAGACGGTCACGCTCGGCCTGCGCGGCTGAGACCTTCGGTGCGCGGCGCTTCGGCTTGGGCTTCGCGGCGCGTGGTACACGCGGCCTGGGGGCGTGCGTGCGGCGATACCAGTCCATGTTCCGTGCGTTCTTGAACTTGCGCTGGCACTCGACGCAGCGCTTGGAGACGGAAGGACGGTCGGCCATTGCATCCGCTGACCCGCAATCGATGCAAGCCCGTTCAGTCATTGCCGGCCGCCTTCTTACGGGCCCGATATCGCGCCGAAGCTCTAGCTTCGTTGGCGCGCAGGATCTCCACCCTGTGCTCGATGCAGTATTTCCGCAGGCCGAGCGCTTCTCCGTCGCATCCGTCGACCACACACACCTGCGACGGCGGTTCGCGATGCGCCGCGTACCACGCTGCCGTGCGCGCTCGTGCTGCCTCGCGTGCGCCCGGCTTGTCGCGGTAGACAGCCGCACGCGCTCGGTGATCTGCGCGGATTGCCTCTTGCCTGTGCTCGTCGCACCACTTGTATCGATGATTCGGGAGCACGGCTTCGCATCCGTCGATCGCGCACACCTTCACAGTTGCCATATGCCGACTGTATGGCAGTCATTCAGCATGCTCCCAGGTTCTACGGATATGTCGGCAAAACAGGACGTTAGGACGTTAGGACGTTAGGACGCGCATTAGCAGGGGAAGAGAAAAGAGGGGGAATATATATAAACAAACAACAAATTATCTTCCCGTGTAGTCTTCCCCGAGCATCAGGACGGCGTCCTAACGTCCTGCTCGTTACATAATCGTGATATCGGCCCGATGGGTACTCATACGGTTTCTTCGGATGCTCAATAGTTTGCCTCGGTATCGCTCGATTGTTAGGACGAGCAGGACACCTGATTTCGCGCCGTCCTAACCCGGAACAGCGCAACAAGTTCGTGGTCCTATCTATGTACGGCGTTCTCAACAGCAGCCGAGCAACCACCCGCCGGGTGGGAACCGAGTTGAGACGGTTTCCGCTCCGGCGGGTTTTCTCGTAGATGGGATTCTCAACAGTGGACACATTCACCCCCGCACCCGCGGCCGGTTACATCGCAGAGATCGAGGACGGCACGCGCCGCCCCGTGATCGGGTGGATCTGGGACGGCTATCAGGCACGCCCGCTCACCGATCGCGGCGAAGGCCGGCTCATCGGGTTCGATATCGAGTACGCGCTCGAACTGCTGGCTGTGCCGCAGACGGATCTTGAACGGCGGATGGAGATCGCAGAGTACGCCCGCGCGCGGGCTTTTGCGACTGAAGGCGGCGACGAGTGATTGTGGAGCAGACCCCACCCAGGGCCACGGTCAAGGCGCTCTTCGATGTCGCAGAGGCGCGCAAGCACCTGCCTAAGCGCAAGCGCCCGAGCTCGGGTCAGATCCTCGATGTGTTGCTGAGTGTGCAACTCGGCGCGAACCTCGTGCTCATCGGCGTACTGCTGGGCATGGTGATCAGCCGATGACAGCGATCCCCCTTACCGGTGATCTGATCGAGCTGGGTTTCGGCGACAAGGGCAAGAACCCTAGGCCCGGTGTGCCGTGGCGCGACCCGGACAATTGGAAGCCGCGCGAATCGTTCCCTGAAGGTACGACGATGGGCTACCCGACCGGTTATGAGGCTTTCGTGGTCGACCTTGACGGGTATAAGGCGCGAGCGTGGGATGAGTTCGAGCGCACTGAGCCCGATCTCGCGCTGAAGGTGTCCGAGCTGCATTCAGCGGATACGCTGATCGTCGCCACTCAGTCCGGTGGTAAGCACGTCTACTTCAAGATGGTCGACGGCATCACCAATGCCGGGATGAAGAAGGACGTGTTCGATATCCGGGGGCTTGGCGGATATGCGGTCCACCCGGATTCGCCCGGCTATACCGTGATCAATAACCCCGGCTATATCGGCGACGCACCCGAATGGCTGATCGAGCGTCTTGTGGCGGCGGGGTCGAAGCAGTTCGATAAGCCGTTGCCCCCGCGCGCGGAGGTCACAGACGCCGATCTTGCGCTGATCCCTGAACGGCACCTACATGCGTGGTCGTCCGGAGTGCCCGAGCATGTGAAGCGGCACGCGGTCGTCTTCGCGTTCATGTGCGACTTGGCTCGCGCCGGCGTGCCCATCGATGCCGCGTACCGGCTGACAGTCGCTCACGAGTGCTCACGCTCGAAGCGGTGGAGCGACGCGAACGTGTGGCGGCAAGTGCAGATCGCATATGCCAAGGTCGGGGCGGACGCGGACTTCTGGCGCAAGCGGAAGTACCTGACAGCCATTTACTACAACGCACGGAGGCGGCGGGTAGCGCCGTGGGCGTTGCTGGGGGTGCTGATCACCGAAGCCTTGCACGCGCTGCCGTACAACGTGACGTTGAGCACGGTCAAAGGACCGATGAGCATGAACTTCATCAGCGCGTACATTGGCCCATCTGGAACGGGTAAGTCGCTCGCGCAGTCGGTGGCGGCGGAGTTGTTCACCTTCGGCGGCAAAGCCGTGCGCGACCGCGTTGAGCCCGGCTCCGGTGAGGGAATCCTCGGGCCGATCTACGCCGGCACCGACAAGGACGGCAACGAGCAGTGGGGAGACAACCATGCGGTGGGGATCGCGTATGACGAGATCAGTTCACTCGCGAACCGCACCGGGCGCGGGGGCTCAACGATCATCGACTATCTCAAAATCGGGTGGTCGGGCGGTGCGCTCTCATCAGTGACCCGTGGCGACAAAGGCATGATCGGCCGGCATCAGTACCGCATGACAACGCTGTTCGGCGCTCAGCCGGATCTGTGCGATGTGCTGTTCGACAGGAACGCGTCAGCGGGCGGACTCACGCAGCGCATTGCATGGTTCAGCGTGGTCGACGCTGAGCGGAAAAGCGAGCGTGACGACAGCGAGCCACGCGTGTACAACTTCCCCGCACCGAGGTTCGATGTTGTCTGGCAGGTGAAGGCGCTGCCTGAGATGAACGCGGCGTATGACGCACATGATGATCTCGCGCAAGAGGGCAAGCTCGACCCGCTCGACACTCACGAGCTGATGGTGCGCAGCAAGATCGCGGTGGCGCTCATGGCGATGGACGGACGCATGGATCTGGTCTCCGAGGATTGGCAGATCGCCGGCACGATCATCGAGCATTCGAAAGCCACGCGGAAAGGCGTGCTCGATGCCCTCTCGTCTGCGAAGGCGCGCGAGGACAGCGCCAAAGGTCAGAGTCTTGGACTCGTCACCGCGATCAGCGAGCAAGCGAAGCGCGCCCACGACATCGCGCGCGTGTCGAAGATCGCACGGGCGAAGATCGCCGAGAACCCGAGCATTACGCGCGGCGCGCTTCGGGCCAAGATGCGCGGCGACGACCGGAAGAGCGGCGTGGCCGATGAAGTGCTAGACGAGCTGTTTCCGGAAAAGCAGGCGGCTTAAAGCGTGGATCTCTTAGCCGATCGCGAAATTCGGATTTGCCTCGATCTGATCGGGCGTGTAATCGATGACGCCTCGAAACGAGTTCCCGACGTGAATCTGGTAGATCTTCGCTAAAGGGAGATCATCGAGCGCGAACGAAAACTTGCAATGGCCGAGATCTGAGCCCATGTAAGCGCCGTCGCCCAGGGTGGAGGTCAGTATGACCGAGCCGTGCTCGTTCTTAACGACCACCTGCGCACCGCTCGATATGTCGGTATAGCCCGGCGCCGCGTTGCAAGTACTGGGTATCAGCACAGTGCTCGGCGGAACAGTCGGCACCGTGATTGAGAGCGACGCGTTGATGAGCTTCGGGGTTGGCGATGGAGTCGCTCGTGACGTGGTGCCGCTCATGGCGCATCCGGAAAGTGATGTCCCCAGCGCGATCAGAACGAGTAGGAGCGGAGGTCGGCGCACGATCTGACGCTAGCCCCGCGACAGCGGAACCTGACGCCCCAGTCCTAGGGACTAAGACAATAGAACCAAGCGAGCGGAGAACTTCTCCTTTCATATCCGCTCGTGGATTCCTTCCTTGTGGGGAACGGCCCCGGTCACGTTGTCGAAGCGCTGACCGGGGCCGTTCTGTCTGTTGAGCCCCTGCTCGGATTCGAACCGAGATAAGCGGACGTAGGAAGTCCCGCTGCATCCATTGCCAAGGGCGTGGTGGGCCGCCACGAGGACGGCCCGGTGGCCTCAACGTTTCGTGCCACCCGGTGCGCCGACCGAAGCGCTCAGGACAGCCCCAGTGTCTCCGTCGACGACGGACAGCACGAACTCAGGATGCGCGTCCACAAAGCGAAAGGCCTTTGCGCGCCTGAATGTGTAATTGAGGCACATCGACCCGCCACGGCTTTCCGGGTACAGCGGGTTCACGAAATCGGGGTCGTGTGCATACACGACAAACCTGCCGTCGCCGTCCAACTCGGCGTCGGCTGCGGTGATCAGTACAAGTTCCTGCTCAAGTGTCATGCTCTCAACACTTGCACTTTGTGTCATGACACGCAATACTCATAATAGTTGGATTAGCAACGGAAACGGGCGTGAGCATGGCTGCAATAGACGACTACATGACGGTTTCGGGCAAGCGGTACCGGGTGCGGTACCGGCTCCCCGACACCCGCCAAGCGTCGAAGGGCGGCTTCAAGACCAAGCGCGACGCCGAGCGGTGGCTTCACGAGAACGAGGCTGCGCGCCACCGTGGCGAAATGCTGGACCCGATCGCGGGTAAGGCAACCGTAGGTGCTCTGGGGGCCGAATGGCTGGCGTCGAGGGCGCACTTGAAGCCGTCTTCAAACTCGGCCTATGAGAGCGCGTGGCGTATCCATGTGGAGCCGAAATGGGGCAATCGGCAGGTGGCGGGCATCCGACCGAGTGAAGTTCAGGCGTGGATAGCAGAACTCGGCGCACCGAGTGCCGTCCCTGAGAAGCGCGGCCCCGGTCGTCCCCGCTCGTCGAAGGGCCTGTCTCCGACGATGGTGCGCCGCTGTCACGACATCATCGCCGGCGTGCTCGACGCGGCGGTGTCTGACGGGCGCATAAGCCGCAACCCGGCACGCGGGGCCAAGCTGCCACGCAAGACGAAGCGCAGGCACAACTACCTCACCCGAGCAGAGGTGGAGGCGCTGGCCGATGCGGCGGGCGAGCGCGGGCTGATCGTGCGCACGCTTGCGCTGACTGGGATTCGGTGGGGCGAGCTGGCAGGGCTGAACGTGGGTGATGTCGACCTGGAACGCCGCCGCCTGCACATCGAGCGCACAGCGAGCCGCGTCGATGGATACGTTCAGATAGGCACGCCGAAGGACCACGAGCAGCGCGTCGTGGCTTTCCCGGCAAGCCTGGCCGATGCCCTACGTGAGCAGGTCGGAGACCGCTCCCCCGATGCGATTCTCTTCCCGTATTCGCACGGCGGACACATGGTGACGCCGACTGTGAGTGAAGGATCTTGGTATGACCGCGCTCTTGCCGGTGCGGGTCTGCCCCCCGATGTGACGATCCACGACCTCCGCCACACTTACGCCAGCCTCGCGATCCGTTCGGGTGCGAACCCGAAGGTGGTTCAGCGCCAATTGGGGCACGCCTCGATTTCACAGACGATGGACACGTACGCCGACCTGTGGCCGGACGACTTGAACGCCGCCGCTGACGCCCTCGATGACATGGGATTCGACTGAGTTGTGTCATGGATGTGTCATGACGCACGAAAACGGCCCCCCGGAAGCGATTCCTGAGGGGCCGTTTTTACGTTCTGATCGGGACTTGTAGGGCGGGCGGGACTTGAACCCGCGACCCAGGGATTATGAGTCCCCTGCTCTAACCGGCTGAGCTACCGCCCCTCGGCGAGTGAATCGTCGGAGTCCTCGTCGAAGTCGAGCTCGGTCACAGGATCCACCACCGGCTCCCCACGATACAGACACTCGAAGGTCGTCAGCGTCCGCTCGATGTCGTGCACCTGGATCAGTCGCAGTGACGCCTTCTTCATGCGCCGGAACTCGGCGTCGGGCAGAGTCAGGATCCGCTCGAGCTTCCGCGCCAGGTCCTGCGCGTCGTCGGGCCGGAAGAGGTAGCCGTTCTCGCCGTCGTGCACGAGGTGCGGCAACGCCATCGCGTCCGCAGCGACGACCGGCAGCCCCGACGACATCGCCTCCATCGTCACGATCGACTGCAGCTCCGCCGTCGACGGCATGGCGAGCACATCGGCGCGCGTGTACGCGGCCTTCAACTCCGCGTCAGACACGAGGCCTGCGAACGAGATGCGCGACGAGACGCCGAGCTGCGCAGCGAGCCTCTCCAGGTGGTGCCGCTGCTCGCCGTCGCCGACGATCTCGAGCGACCAGTCGAGCGACTTCGGCAGCAGCGCCACCGCGCGGAACAGCACCTCGAGGCGCTTCTCACTCGTGACGCGCCCCACGAAGACGATGCGGTTGCCGCGGTGCTCGAAGTCGGGCGTGTAGTCGCTCACGCGCACCCCGTTGCCGATCGCGTGCACACCCGAGATCCCGGTGGCCTCTTCGAGGTAGTCGGCCGCCCTGCGAGTGGGCGTGGTGACGGCATCCGCCCGCTTCAGAATCTTCGTCGCGTCGCGCCACGCCCACTTGAGCAGCAGCGGCTGCAGCAGTTTCGGCAACGTGGTGTGCTCGATCATGTTCTCGGGCATCGTGTGATTCGTCGCGATGACCGGGATGCCGCGCGAGCGCGCCGACAGAGAGAGGCCGCGCCCCACCACGAAGTGCGATTGGAAGTGCACGGCGTCGGGCTTGACCTTGTCGAGGATGCGGCCCGTGTTGCGGCGGCTGGTCCACGGCATCATGTAGCGCAGCCAGGGATGCGGGTACCAGCGCAGGCTGAAGAGGCGGTGCATGTGCAGACGCGCACCCTCGTGCATCTCGTCCCACTCGCCGGTCTTGAATGCGCTGGTCGATGGCGCGATGACGTGGACGGTGTGGCCGCGCTCGACCAGGCCGGCGGCCAGGCGCTCTGCGAAGCGCGCGGCGCCGTTCACATCGGGGGCGAATGTGTCGCAGCCGAGCAGGATCGTCAGCGGCCGCGAATGCTCGTCGCTCGAATCGGTCACGTAGTGCTTACCTCGGGGGATGAACGGTGATGCCTAGGGATGCCGAAGGGGGTTGGCGCCCCAGTCTAGGCATGTCAGCTCGGCATCTGCGGGTGATGACGCGCCAGCAGCAGCACACCCGCGACAGCGAAAGCGCCCGTCACGAGCCACACGGCGATCGCCCAGGGCTGCACCTGCAGCGCCTCGTTCAGGATCGCGATGCCGATCGTCACGGCGACGAGCGGGTCGATCACCGTGAGCCCGGCGATGACGAGGTCGGGTGGGCCAGAGGCATACGCGTTCTGCACGAAGTAGGCGCCGAGCGCGACCGCAGCGATGAGCGCGACCACGCAGACGCCGGTGAGCAGGTCGAACTCGTGCTGCTGCAGGCGCGCGATGACCACCTTGGCGAGCGTGGCGACGAACCCGTACAGGATGCCTGCGGCGACGACGTAGATGAGGGCGCGCATCCTCTTCCGGAACGCGAGGAACAGCACCGCCGCGAGCACGAGCACCGCAGCCAGGATCATGAGGATGCGGATCAGCTCGACCTCGGTGATCGGCACCTCTCTGGCCTGGAACGCGGCGACGATGACGAAGGCACCGACGCCGGCGACGCACAGTCCGATCGCGAGGATCGTCAGGTGGTTGAGCTTGTGGCGCATCACGCGCGAGTTCACGATCGCCGTCACCACGAGCGCGAACGCGCCGAGCGGCTGCACCACGATGAGCGGCGCGAAGGCGAGGCTCGTGAGCTGCAGTACGATTGCCGCCCCGAGCATCAGGGTCCCCGTGACCCAGCTGGGGCGCCCGAGCAGAAGGCGCAGCTGCCCCAGGTTGAGACCGCCTGCCGCGGCATCCCCGGTTGTCACCTCGCCCACCTTCGTGACGCCACGATGCTGCAGCTGGGCGCCGAGCGACAGAAACACCGCGCCGACCAGCGCGAGAGGAATGCCGACGAACTGTCGGGGGTCGAGACTGACCGGGTCGATCCCGATGGCGGCGGCTGGCACGTGAGAAAGGTACCGGACGGCGCGCCGATATCCTGGGCGAATGGCCGTACTCCCGATTCGCATCCAGGGTGAGCCCGTGCTGCACACGCCCGCCGAGCCCGTCACCGAGTTCGACGATGCACTGCGCACGCTCGTCGACGACATGTACGAGACGATGGATGCCGCGCCCGGCGTCGGCCTCGCCGGGCCACAGGTCGGCGTGAACAAGCGACTGTTCGTCTACGGCTGGACCGATGATGACGACATCGAGCACCGCGGGGTCGCCATCAACCCCGTGTTGTGGATCCAGCCGACGCCGGTCGGCGAGGCGGATGAGGAAGACGAGATCGAGGGCTGCCTCTCGTTCCCCGGCGAGCGATTCCCGCTGCGCCGCTCCCCCGCGGCGATCCTGCAGGCCGTCGACCTCGACGGCACGCCGTTCGAGATCCAGGCCGAGGGCTGGCTTGCGCGCATCTTCCAGCACGAATACGACCACCTCGACGGCATCCTGTACCTCGATCGCCTGCCGCGCCCCTTCGACAAGGAGTGGCCCAAGATCAGTCGCAAGCGCGGCTGGGGCGTGCCCGGTCAGGCGTGGGAACCGGGGGTCGATCAGCTCGAGGGCTGAGCGGCGGCCCGATTTGGTCGGCGCCGTTTCGATCCCTTAAGCTAGACCTCGTTGCCCGGCGCGTTCGGGCCGCATTCCTCGGTAGCTCAATTGGCAGAGCAATCGGCTGTTAACCGATAGGTTCTTGGTTCGAGTCCAAGCCGGGGAGCATCTGACCGGAAGGTCACGCTCCCAGCGCCTGACCCAAGCGCGCGACATACGGGTGATCCGGTTTCCCGAACACCTCGTCGATCTCGCCGTAGCCGACGATGACGCCGTCGTGCATGATCGCGACCTTGGCGCCGAGCTGCCGCAGCACCGCGAGATCGTGGGTCACCACGAGGCCGGCGAACGCCGGATCCTGCCGCAGCTGTGTGATCACCTGCACCACCGTGTCGCGCACCGTGGCGTCGATGCCCGCGGTGGGCTCGTCGGCGATCAGCACGTTCGGGCCGAGCACGAGCGAGCGCGCGAACGCCACGCGCTGGCGCTGGCCGTCGGAGAGCTCGTACGGGTACTTCTCCATCACGGCGAGCGGCAGGCCGACGGCGTCGAGCACGGTGAGAGCGCGGTTCTGCGCCGCGTCGGCGTTGAACCGCTTGTCGCGGGCGAAGATCGGCTGCTGGATCAGCTCGGCGACCGTCGCGGTGCGCTCGAGGCGATCGTTGGCGTCCTGCGGCAGATACGCCGTGTGGAACGTGAGTCGGTTGCGCTTGCTCTGCGACAGCGTGCGCAGTGCCAGTCCGTTCACGAACGCATCGCCACCCGAGATGCGGATGTCGTACCCGCCCGGCCCCTTCTGCACGAGCTCACCGGCGAGGATGCGCGCGAGAGTGCTCTTGCCGCCGCCGGACTCCCCTAGGACGCCGAGGATCTCGCCGGCCTTCACCTCGAAGCTCACGCCGCGCAGCGCGTAGCCGCCTGGCCGCCCCTTCGTGCGGTACTGCGCAGACAGATCCTGCACGACGATCGGGGTGGGGGCGCTTCCGGGCTGCGTCTTCACGGTCGTGAGCCTACTCAGCGCGCGCTTGCACCGGCGTTCCCGGTGAGTGCCTTGAGCTCGGCGCGCCTCGCGGCCTGCAGCTCCGGGTCGGGCACCGGCAGCGACGCGAGCAGCCGTTGCGTGTACGGGTCGCGAGGGCTGCCGAGCACCTGCGCGTTGGGCCCGGTTTCGACGATTTCACCCGTATGCATGACCGCGATGCGCGTCGCGATGAGATCGACCACCGCGAGATCGTGGCTGATGAACAGCCCAGCGAACCCGAACTGCGCCTGCAGTCGAGTGATCAGCTCGAGCACGCGGGCCTGCACCGACACGTCGAGCGCCGAGGTCGGCTCGTCGAAGATGACCAGCTTGGGCTCAAGTGCGAGCGCGCGAGCGAGCGACACGCGCTGCCGCTGGCCGCCCGAGAGCTCGTGCGGGAAGCGGTCGATGTAGTCATCGGGCAGCTGGACGGCGCTGAGCAGCTCGAGCACGCGCGCCCGGGCGGCCGTGGGCGAGGAAACCGCGCGGTGGACGAGCATCGGCTCGGCGATCGCGTCGCCGATCGTCAGCAGCGGATTGAAGCTCGACGCCGGGTCCTGGAAGACGAAGCCGATATCCTTCCGGACCGACCGGAACCGGCGCTCGCGGATGCCGAGCATCTCGTGGCCGAGCACGGTGAGCGAGCCTCCGGTCACGTGCGTCAGGCCGGCGATGGCGCGACCGATGGTGGTCTTGCCGCTGCCGGACTCCCCCACCAGGCCGAGCACCTCGCCCGGCGCGATCTCGAAGTCGACTCCGCGAACGGCGCGGAATCCCCCGCGGCCGAGTCGACCCGGGTAGGTCACCTCGAGACCGGCGGCGCGCACGACCGGCTCCCCTGCAGACCGTTCGGGCGAAGCATCCGCTCGCTCGCTCACCGCGAGTCGCGAGTGACCGGAACCCACGCGCGGGACCGCGGCGAGCAGCGCCTGCGTGTACGGGTGCTGCGCACTCGCGAACAGCGTGTGCGCGTCGGCCTGCTCGACGATCTCGCCCTGGTACATGACCGCCACGCGGTCGGCGAGGTCGGCGACGACGCCCATGTTGTGGGTGATGAGCACGATCGACGAGCCGTACTCGTCGCGGCACCAGCGCAGCAGGTCGAGGATCTCGGCCTGCACGGTGACGTCGAGGGCCGTGGTCGGCTCGTCGGCGATGATCAGGCTCGGGTTCAGGATCAGTGCCATCGCGATGACGATGCGCTGCTTCTGGCCGCCGGAGAACTCGTGCGGGTAGTGGTCGATGCGCTTCTCGGGCTCGGGAATGCCGACACGGCGAAGGATCTCGACCGACCGCTCCCGCGCCTGCTTCCTGCTCACCTTCCCGTGTGCGCGCAGCCCTTCGGCGATCTGCCACCAGATCGGGTAGACGGGGTTCAGTGCGGTCGACGGCTCCTGGAAGACCATCGCGGCATCACGGCCGCGAATGGCGCGCAGCTTCGCCTTGTCGATGCGGGCGATGTCGATGCCGAGCTCTGAGTCGCGGCCCCGCAGCACGACGGCGCCGCCGGTGGTGGCGGTCTCGGGCAGCATTCCCAGGATGGTCTTCGAGGTGACCGACTTGCCCGAGCCGGATTCCCCGACGATGGCGACGATCTCGCGTGGCGCGACCGACAGGCTGACACCGCGCACGGCGGCGACGGGGCCGGCGTCTGTCGCGAACCGCACGGTCAGATCGGTGATGTCGACGACGTTGGTCATGCGAGGACCTCCTCTGCATCGGCTTCGGTGACTTCGCTCGCAGCACCGCGGCGGCGCAGTCGCGGGTCGGCCAGGTCGTTGAGGCTCTCGCCCATGAGCGAGATTCCGAGTGCGAGCAGGACGATGGCGAGGCCGGGGAAGAGCGCCGTCCACCAGATGCCGCTGGTGACGTCGGACAGCGCCTTCTGCAGGTCGTAGCCCCATTCGGCTGCGCTCGACGGTTCGATGCCGAAGCCGAGGAAGCCGAGGCCCGCGAGGGTTTCGAACGCATCCGTCGCGTTGAGCGTGATGATCAGCGGCAGAGTGCGGATGGAGTTGCGCAGGACGTGGCGGAAGATGATGCGCAGGTCGCCGGCACCGATGACGCGAGCGGATTCCACATACGACTCGACCTTGACGCGCACGACCTCGGCGCGCACCACGCGGAAGTACTGCGGGATGTAGACGACCGTGATCGAGAACGCGGCAGAGAACACCCCCGACCAGAAGTTCGACGAGCCGCCTGAGATCGCGATCGAGATGACGATCGCGAGCAGAAGGGTGGGGAACGCGTAGATCGCGTCGCAGATGACCACCAGCACTCGGTCGATGGGGCCGCCGAAGTAGCCGGAGAACAGGCCGAGCAGCACACCGATGATGAGCGACAGGACGATGGCGATGATGATCGCGACGATGGCGGTGCGCGCACCGAAGATCGTGCGGCTGAGTACGTCATAGCCGCCGACCGTCGTGCCCCACAGGTGGGCGCCGCTGGGAGCCTGCTGCGAGCCGAAGTTGCCGCTCGGGCCCTTCAGCTGGCCGTAGCTGTACGGAGCGATGAGCGGAGCGAAGATCGCGACGAGCACGTACACGCCCGTGATGATCACGCCGGTCAGCAGCATGAAGCGCTGCACGCCGACGCTCTGACGCAGCTGGGCGAGGACGGGGATGCGGCTGAGGAGCGAGCGCTTCATCTCAGTACCTCACTCTCGGATCGATGAGGGCGGCGATGATGTCGACGATGAAGTTGACCACCGCCACGATGACGGCGAGCAGGGCGACGATGCCCTGCACCGCGACGAAGTCGCGGGACTCGAGGTACTGGTTCAACTCGAACCCGAGGCCCTTCCACTCGAAGGTCGTCTCGGTGAGCACGGCGCCGCCGAGCAGCATCGCGATCTGCAGGCCGATCACCGTGATGATCGGAATGAGGGCCGGCTTGTAGGCATGGCGGGTGACGAGACGGTATTCGCGCACACCGCGTGACCGGGCGGCGTCGACATACTGCGTGTTGAACGTGCCGATGACGTTCGTGCGCACGAGGCGCAGGAACACGCCGGCCGTCAGCAGACCGAGCGCGATGCCGGGCAGCACCGCGTGTTTCAGGACATCGGGCACGGCATCCGGGTCACCCGTTCTGAATGCGTCGATGAGGTTGATGCCCGTCGGGTGAGGCAGCGTCTGGATCTCGAGCTCGGTGTTCGTGTCTGCGCGGCCGGCGACCGGCAGCCAGCCGAGCCCGATCGAGAACGTGAGCTGCAGCAGCAGACCCGAGAAGAACACGGGCGTCGCATAGAACAGGATCGACAGCACGCGCAGCACGGCGTCGCCCCAGCGGTCACGCAGGTAGGCGGCGAGTAGGCCGAGCGGGATGCCGACGATGAAGGCGACGATCAAGGCGTAGAACGCGAGCTCAAGGGTCGCACCGCCGTAGGTCAGCAGGATCGTCGTGACCTTCTGGTGATCGGTGAAGGTGGTGCCGAAGTCGCCGTGGGCGATCTGGCCGAGGTATTGCAGATACTGGACGATGAGCGGGCGGTCGTAGCCCGCCTCGTGAATCCGCTTCGCCAGCTCAGCCGGTGGCAGGCGGCCGCCCTGGGCGGCTGTGATCGGGTCCCCCGTCGAGCGCATCAGGAAGAAGACGACGGTCACGAGGATGAAGATCGTCGGGAAGATGAGCAGGAACCGCACGATGATGTAGCGCAGCAGGCCGCCGCCCCCGCGCAACGCGGCGCCGCCCGGCTGAGCCGGTGCGGGCGCCAGTGGCGAGGGAACGGTCTCGGGAGACGTCGTCATAGACGCTGTCCTTCCAGGGCAGACGGTGCCCGTGCAGTACAAGGGGGCGGCCGCATGGCCGCCCCCGAGCACAGGTTACTTACTTGCTGATGTTCGCGTAGCGGAACTTGTAGGACGAGTCGAGCGTGGTGCCCTTCACGTCCGTGCCCACGACGGCGACCGACGAGCCCTGCAGAATCGGAAGGGTCGACAGGTCCTTCGCGACCTCCTGCTGGATCTGCTCGATGACCTTCTCACGGTCAGCCTTGTCGGTGTCGCCGACCTCCTTGGCGAGGAGACCCTGGACCGTCGCGCTGTCGTAGTGGTTCGACAGGAAGTTGTTCTTCGCGAAGAACGGCGTCAGGTAGTCGTCGGCATCCGAGTAGTCGGGGAACCATCCCAGCTGGTACGCGGGGTACACGTCTGCGACGCGCTCCTTCGAGTACTGCACGTATTCGGTCTGCTGCAGCTTGACGTTGAACAGGCCGCCGTTCTCGAGCTGGCTCTTGATGAGGCCGTACTCGTCGCCGGACGACGGGCCGTAGTGGTCACCCGTGTACTGCAGGTTCAAGGTGACCGGCGTCTTGACGCCCGCGGCCTCAAGGGTCTGCTTCGCCTTGTCGAGGCTGGGGCCGCCGTTGCCGTCGCCGTACAGCGACTTGAGGGCGGGGGTGGCGCCGGTCAGGCCGTCGGGAACGTAGGAGTACAGCGGCGTGTAGGTGCCCTTGTAGACCTGCTTCGAGATCGCTTCGCGGTCGATCAGATCGGCCGCGGCCTGGCGCACGGCGAGAGCCTTGGCTGCGTCGGCATCGGCGGTCTTGGCACCGTACGGCTGCGTGTTGAAGTTGAACACGATGTAGCGGATCTCGCCGCCGGGGCCGTCGATGACCTTCACGTTCTTCTTCGACTTCAGGCTCGAGATGTCGGTGGCCGACAGCGAGCGGTAGGCGACGTCAATCGCACCCGACTGGATGTCGAGCTTCAGGTTGTCGGAGCTCGCGTAGTACTTGACGTTGACGGTCGGCGTCTTCGCCTGGCCGTTCAGGCCCTTGTAGCCCGAGAACGCCTTGTACTGGATGAGCTGGTTCACCTTGTAGGACGAGATGTAGTACTGACCGGCGAACGCCTCGCCCTTGACGATCGTGTCGTCGGGCGTGACCTTGTCGGCGCTGAAGACCTGCTCATCGACGATGGGGCCGGCGGGGCTCGTGAGCACCTGCGGGAACGTCTGGTCGTTAGGTGCCTTCAGATGGAAGTCGACCGTGGTGTCATCGGGAGTCGAGATCGACGCCAGGTTGCCCAGCAGCGACGCAGGGCCGTTCGGGTCGTTGATCTTGATCTGACGGTCGAAGGT
Organism: Gryllotalpicola daejeonensis; assembly: GCF_039538145.1. Taxonomy (NCBI): domain Bacteria; kingdom Bacillati; phylum Actinomycetota; class Actinomycetes; order Micrococcales; family Microbacteriaceae; genus Gryllotalpicola; species Gryllotalpicola daejeonensis. The sequence goes on from NZ_BAABBV010000001.1 coordinate 578,847, forward strand.
GAACTTGACGTCAGACGACGTCAGCTTGTCGCCGTTCTTGAAGGTCAGGCCCGGCTTGAGCTTCACCTCGTAGGTGCTCGGGTCGGTGAATGACGCGCTTTCGGCGATGGAGGGCTTGGGGTCCGGGCTGCCGTTCGGGGTGTCCACCAGGAACGGGTAGACCTGCGTCATGACGGCGAACGAGCCGTTGTCGTAGGAGCCGGCGGGGTCGAGGGAAGTGATCTTGTCGGTCGTGCCGATGGTGATGGACTTTGCCGAGGCATTGCCGCCGTTGCCGCCGCCGTTGCCGCCGCTGTTGCCGGCGCAGCCGGCCAGAACGAGCGCACCGGCGGCGACAGCCGCAGCAGAGGCGACCAGACGGACCCGACGAGTCGAAACGGAATTCATGCCGTTGGACTCACTTTCTAGGTGTGGGGACGGAATGTGGTCCTTCCACCCTAAGCGCGGCCAGGTTTCCTCGAAGTTAACCGAGGGCTCAACCGTTATTCGCCGCGCAATCTGCGCCGCTCGAGCTCGAGCTCTGCCATCGCCCGGCTGATGGCGATGCGCGTGTCGGTGTCTGACGGATCGGTGCGCTGTAGCCGGCTCTGCAGCTCGGCCTTCGTCGTCACCATGTCCTTCTCGATGAGCGACGCGACGATCGCCTTCGCCCACACCTTCGCCGCCTCCTCATTCCGCTCGGGCACTGGCGACAGCGCGAGCTGCTCGACGATCGGCCGGAACTGGTCGGGCAGGTCGTTCCTGATCCGCGCGAACCAGTCGGGCGCGCCGAAGGCATCTGCGTTCGCGGCGATGGCGCTCTTGACCAGCTCGAGTGTCGGATTTGAGAAGCGTGCTTGCATGGCACGGTCGACGAGCTCGCGGCCCACGGCGTCCGGCAGCTGCAGCACCGCCATGAGCGCCTGGCGCTCGGTCGTCGTGATCGGGTCGCGGCCGAGGTCGTTCAGCGTGATCGTCGGCAGCGCGGGGGCCGCGGGCCCAGGGCCACTACCCTCGCGGAGCGCGCCGGGCGAAGCATCCGCCTGCCTCGCCCTGGCAGAGAATGACCGCACCGCCTGCTGCGCCTCGCTCAGCTCGGCGCCGGCCATACGCGCAAGCTCACGCGTGTACCCGGGTCGCAGAGCAGGGTCACGGATGCCTGCGACGATCGGCGCCCCGGCCCGCAGCGCCCCGACCCGGCCCTCGACGGTGTCGAGGTTGAAGCGGGTCACCACCTGGCGCAGCATGAACTCGAACATCGGCTTCTTGGCGCCGATCATCTGCACGACGGCCTGGTCGCCCTTCGCGAGCCTCAGGTCGCACGGGTCGAGCCCGTCGGGCCCGACGGCGACATAGGTCTGCGCGGCGATGCGCTGCTCCTGCAGCACGGTGAACGACCGCTCAGCGGCCTTCTGACCGGCTGCGTCCGGGTCGAAGGTGAAGACCACCTGGCCCTCGCCGCCCTCGTCGCCGAGGACACGCCGCAGCAGCCGCACATGTTCGGGGCCGAACGCTGTTCCGCAGGTCGCGACCGCTGTCGTGATGCCGGCGAGGTGGCAGGCCATGACGTCGGTGTAGCCCTCGACGACGACCACCTGCTTGCCCTTGCTGACGTCGCGCTTGGCGATGTCGAGGCCGTAGAGTACCTGCGCCTTGTGGAAGACGGCGGTCTCGGGGGTGTTGAGGTACTTCGGGCCGTTGTCGTCGTCGAACAGGCGGCGCGCACCGAAGCCGAGCGTCGTTCCCGTGACGTCGCGGATCGGCCACACGACGCGGCCGCGGAAGCGGTCGTACGCTCCCCCGCGGTCGTTCTGCGAGACGAGGCCCGCGGCCGCGAGCTCGTCGATCGAGAAGCCCTTGGCCTTCAGGTGGTTCGTCAGCTCATCCCAGCTCTTCGGGGCGTAGCCGACCCCGAAGCGCGCAGCCGCCGCGGCGTCGAAGCCGCGCTCGCCCAGGAAGCGCCGGCCGGGGTCGGCGTCGGGGGCGGTCAGGCGCGCGACGTAGAACTCCTCTGCGGCCTTGTTCGCCGCAAGAATCCGCGCTCGCGTGCCGCGATCCTCGCTCGCGTTGCCGCCGTCTTCATAGGTGAGCTGGTAGCCCACCCGGGCGGCGAGCCGCTCGACGGCTTCCGCGAACGGCACGTGGTCGATCGTCTGCAGGAACTTGTAGACATCGCCCGACTCGCCGCAGCCGAAGCAGTGGTAGTAGCCAAGCTGCGGCCGCACGTGGAAGCTCGGCGTGCGCTCGTCGTGGAAGGGGCACAGGCCCTTCATCGAGCCGATTCCGGCGGGCTTCAACGAGACGTACTCGCCGATCACATCGGCGATGTTGACGCGCGCCTTGACCTCTTCGATGTCGCTGTGACGGATGAGGCCGGGCATGCTTTCGATCCTATGGTTCTGGGCGCGCCGCTACTGCTGCACGAGGCGCTCGAACCAGGCGATCGCACTCTGGTCGGTCAGGCTCGCGACCTGGTCGACGACGACGCGCTTGCGGGCGTGGTCGTCTTCCGCCTTCGCCCAATCTTCGGCGAAGCCGGCGTCGAGGTGTGCCGGGCCTGTCTCGAGCAGCGCGTCGGCGAGCCCGATGAGCAGCTCGCGCTGGCGCCGGTAGACCGGCTGGCGGTCGTTGTTGCTCATGATGAACGCGGCGGTGAGGCCCTTCATCACGCCGATCTCCGCCGCCTCGTCGGGCGGCACCACCATCTGCGCGCCGTAGCGCGTGAGGCTCGGGCGCGGGTAGGCCATGCGCGTCGCGATCGTCGCGTTGCGCGCGAACCGCCCGATGAGCTGGCTGGTCAGGTTCTTGAGCTGGGCCTGGGCGAGCCTCGAGCCGTCCCAGGCATGAATCCACTGCTCCATCGCGCGCAGGCGCTCGTAGGCCGCCTCCAGCTCATCGAGCGTGAACTCGTCGCCCACCCACGCCTTCACCTTGCGCATGAGGGCGTCGTGATCGGATGCCGACGCCAGCACGTTCACGTCGATGAAGCCGCCCGTGACGGCGTCTTCGAAGTCGTGCACCGAGTAAGCGATGTCATCGGAGAGGTCCATCACCTGCGCCTCGATGCAGCGCACGCGCTCGGGCGCACCCTCGCGCAGCCACTCGAACACCTCGGTGTCCTCGGCGTAGAAGCCGAACTTGGCCCGGCCGGACGGGTCCGTCACCGCCTGCTGCATGGGCCACGGGTACTTGGTCGCGGCGTCGAGGCTCGCGCGGGTCAGGTTGAGCCCGTAAGGGTGCCCGTCTGGGCCGAACACCTTCGGCTCGAGGCGCGTGACGACCCGAAGGGTCTGCGCGTTGCCCTCGAAGCCGCCGATGTCGTCACTCCACTCGGAGAGCGCCTTCTCGCCGTTGTGACCGAACGGCGGGTGGCCGAGGTCGTGTGCGAGGCACGCGGTGTCGACGACATCGGGGTTCAGGCCGAGGTTGGTCGCGAGCTCGCGGCCGATCTGCGCGACCTCGAGCGAGTGCGTCAGGCGGTTGCGCGCGAAGTCCAGGCCCACCGTGGGGCTGAGCACCTGCGTCTTGGCGGCGAGCCGCCGCAGCGCGCTCGAGTGGAACAGCCGGGCGCGATCGCGCGCGAAGTCACTGCGGCGGTTCGAGTGCTCCTCGGGCAGCCAGCGCTCGGTGTCGAACGGACCGTACGACGAAGACAGGCCGGCCGGCCGCGCCTCAGCCGCCACTGTTGTGGATCTCGTTGGCCGACATGTCCGCACGGGTGGCGACGTCGAGTTCCCGTGACTCGAGCCAGCGGTCGGGCAGCGACGGCGTGCGCGGGCTGCCCTGGCGGCCGCGAGCGCCCTCTGCGCCTTCGCCGGGGTACGGCGCGTTCCAGTCCATCGTGGCGAGCAGGTCGTCGATCTCGGCGAGGCTCGACGAGGTCGCGAGCTTCGCGCGCAGCTCGCCGCCGACCGGGTAGCCCTTGAAGTACCAGGCGACGTGCTTGCGGATGTCGCGGCAGCCGCGCCCCTCGTCTTCGAAGAACTCGACGAGAAGCTCAGCGTGGCGCCGGAACGCGCGAGCGACTTCGCCGAGCGAGGGGTGAATGCCCGCGCCCTCATGCCAGTCGCCGCGCATGGCCGCGGCCAGATCTCCGAACAGCCACGGCCGGCCCAGGCATCCGCGCCCGACCACGACGCCGTCGGCGCCGGTCTCACGCATCATGCGCAGCGCATCATCGGCCGACCAGATGTCGCCGTTGCCGAGCACGGGGATGTCGAGTGCTTCCTTGAGGTTCGCAATCGCCGACCAGTCGGCGTGACCCGAGTACATGTCGGCGGCGGTGCGGCCGTGCAGCGCGACGTAGGCGACGCCTGCGTCCTGCGCGATGCGGCCGGCATCAAGGTAGGTGAGGTGCTCGTCGTCGATGCCTTTGCGCATCTTGACGGTCAGCGGAAGATCTTCTGCCGCAGCCTTCGCGCTCTCGACGATCTCGCGGAACAGCCCGAGCTTCCACGGCAGGGCGCTGCCGCCGCCCTTGCGGGTGACCTTGGGCACGGGGCATCCGAAATTCAGATCGACGTGATCTGCGAGGCCCTCAGCCACGATCACTCGCACCGCGTCGCCCACCGTGACCGGGTCGGTCGTGTAGAGCTGCACCGAGCGGAACGTCTCGGACGGGTGGTGCCCGATCAGCCGCATCGTCTCGGCGTTGTGCTCGACGAGCGCGCGGCTCGTGATCATCTCGCTGACGTAGAGACCGACGCCGTACTCGCGGCAGAGCCTGCGGAAGGCCGTGTTCGTGATGCCGGCCATCGGCGCCAGCACGACGGGAACGTCGATCTGGTGCGGGCCGAGCGCGAGCGGCTTGGCAGTTAGTGTGGCGGTGGACATCTCTCCAAGTTTCTCAGATGGATGCTGAAAGGGCGTGCGCCTGTGGAAGACCGATTCGCCGGCCTGATCGGTACGGCGCGCGTCGAGGCGGATGCCGCCGGCCGCGGCCTCTCGGTGCGGGTCGTATCGCGGCCCGCGGCGAACTCGCTGGCCGAGGCTGCGCAGGTGCTCGGCATCGAGCCGGGCGACATCGTCAAGACGCTGGTGGTGAAGCGTCACGACGGCGACTTCCTGTTCGCGCTGGTGCCCGGCGGCCGCAAGATCTCGTGGCCCAAGCTGCGTGCGCTCGTCGGAGTGAACAAGCTGCAGCTGCCGGATGCCTCACTGGCGCTCGAGGCGACCGGGTACGAGCGCGGCACCATCACTCCCCTGGGCTCTGCTCGCGAGTGGCCGGTCTTCGCCGACTCGCTGGTCGCCGGGCACGAGATCGCCCTCGGCGCCGGCGCACACGGCTATTCGGTCTTCGTCTCGGGCTCTGACCTGATCGCTTCGTTCGGCGCGACCGTCGCCGACATCACCGAGCCGGAGTAGCACTCTCGTGACGAACGGGTTCCGAGTGATGCTGACGGCGCTGGGCTGGGTGCTGCTCGAGCACCTCGTCGCCGTGGACGCCTGGGCCCACACCTCGTCCGTCACGGCGATCGACCCAGCAACGGCGGTCGCGACGCTCGCACTCGTCTGCGCCTTCTCGGCGCTGATGGCGCACCTCGGGCGTCACCTTCTCCGCACCCTTCCGCGCGCGGTCGTGTACGACGGATTGCCCCGAGCCGGCGACGCTGGCCGGCAGGTGCTCATGCCCCGGTCCCGCCCGCGGACGGCGGGTGCGATCGGTGCCAGGGCCCCGGCTGTTCCGCTCGTCGGCTGACGAGCGACCATTTCGAACGCGTTGCCCAGCCGACGAGAGACGTCCACCGACCCTCGTCACACGGAGCATCGCTATGCCTATCTCACGCTTCCTGGGACGCATCCATCGCCGGCTCACTCTCTTCAGCGGGTGGACCTGGATCGCCGCAGGCTCTCTCATCGGATTCGAGGCGCTCGAGCTCGTCTTCGGCACCTTCGTGCTCGTTCCCGAGCTGCTGCCGCTCGTCATTCTGTGCCTGGCGCTCGCCTGGTACTTCCGCCGACACATTCGCAGGCTGTGGAGCCACGCCCGCGCCCGCCGTCGCCTAGCGTCGATTCACCGGCGCCTACGACGACGCTGAACCGTTGGCTTCGGCCTGCTGGTCGGTCGGCGGCTGGGGCACCTCGCACACGCCATCGACGCAGGCCGCGGCATCCGTGTCGCCGAGCTGTACGAGCTTCACGCGCTGACCTCCTCAGGCTGTCCGGCGCGCTCTTCCCAGACCTGCTCGAGCACCTGGGCGAAAGTCTGCGCCTCCTGCGCGCCTGAGACGCCGTACTTGCCGTCGATCACGAAGAACGGCACGCCGTTGATGCCGTACTCGGCGGCGGTCTGCTGGTCCTCGCGCACCGCGCCGAGATACTCGTGCGACTCGAGCGCTGCGGTCAGTGCGTATGGATCGAGTCCGATCTCCGCGCCGAGCGCCGCCAGTTCGGCGACCTGGCCGACGTGGCGGCCCTCGAGGAAGTACGCCGACAGCAGGCGCTCAGTCATCTCGAGCTGCTTACCCTGCGCCTTGGCGAAGTGGATAGCCTCATGCGCCAGGACCGTGTTCGTGTGCTTGAGATTGTCGTAGTCGTACTGAAGACCGACGGATGCCGCGATGCCGGTGACCCGATCGAGCATCTCCTGCGCCTGAGCCTCGGGAATGCCCTTGTGGCGGGCGAGGAACTCGGCTTCGTTGCCCTCGAAGTCGACGGGGGTGTCTGGGCTCAACTCGAACGAGTGGTACTCGATCTCGACCCCGCGACCCTCGCCGGCGCCGGCGAACAACCCGCTGCCCGCCTCGAACTTGCGCTTACCGATGTAACACCAGGGGCACGCGATGTCTGACCAGATGTCGATCTTGATGGGCTGGGTGGTTGAGCTCATGTATGCCGCAACCGGCATGGGGTCGCGCCTATTCCGTTGGGCGGCCGGCGCCGACGTCGAGCACGTGCGACGCGTCATTGTGGGGTGACGCGTAGATGTTGATGTCGGGGTGCGTGCCTTCCGGCCCGGTCCACACGGCGACGTAGCCGCCGACGCGCTTCCAGCCCCGGCTCTCGTAGAGCCGGATCGCCTCGACGTTGTGGCTCAGCACCTCGAGGAACAGGTCTTGCCCGAGCACCTTCGAATAGGTCTCGACCGTGGTGAGCAGCGCGCTCGCAACACCCTGGCCGCGGGCACCGGGCCGCACGAACAGGCGGTGCACGCTCAGCGAGTCGGGGTCCTCTTCGGTCGTGGCGACCGCGATGTGCCCCACGACGTCACCGTCGTGCTCGGCGACCCAGGCCATGCCGTCGTCGCCCTCGAGCAGCCACTCCTTCGTGACATGGTTCGGCAGAACGGGGTACGTGTCGACCTCATGCGTGGCCTTCAACGCGGCGAGGAGGGCAGGCATGTCGGCATCCGTTCGCAACCTGATCTCCATCTGACCAGCCTATTCAGTCGATGTGTCTCGCACGTTACGCAGGCTCTCGATGATCTCGGCCGCCGACCGGTCGAACGGGTACTCGGCCAGCATGACGCGCTCGAACGCCTCGTTCACGGCGCGCTGGGCGCGGGTGATGAGCTCTTCCGGGTAGTCCTGCGCGACCTGGTTCCACTCGAACTCGTCCTCGCCGGTCAGGCGCACGTTGCCGTCTTCCACCTCGACACCGAGATCGAGTGCGATGAACTCGACGAGCTCGCCCGAGATGCGCACCGGCTTCACGGCCTGCGCGAACACCTCGAGGCCGCCGACGTCGCCGGCGTAGAACCGCACGCACCAATCGGCGTTCCACGGCACGAACAGCGCAGAATCCGGATCGATCGAGAACCACGCGCCGCGCGCATCGGCGCCGCGCGCTTCACAGGTGAGTGTCTCGAGCGGAGTCGCGTCGAACTCCTCGAAGCGCACGATCATGACGACGGCCCGGTCTGCTGCGGAGTGTCGACCGCGCCCCCGAAGCGGCGGTTGCGGCCGGCGAAGATCTCGATCGCTTCCCACAGGTCGGTGCGCGAGAAGTCGGGCCAGAGCGTGTCGAGGAACACCATCTCGGCATACGCGGACTGCCACAGAAGGAAGTTGGAGGTGCGCTGCTCGCCGCTCGAGCGCACGAAGAGGTCCACATCGGGCAGGTCAGGCAGATAGAGGCGGCGCTGAATGAGCTTCTCGGTGACCGCGCCCGGGCGCAGGCGGCCGGCCGCGACATCCTCGGCGATGCCACGCACCGCATCCGCGATCTCGGTGCGCCCTCCGTAGTTGACGCACATCGTCAGCGTGAGCCGGTTGTTGTCCCGGGTCAGCTCCTCGGCGAACTGCAGCTCCTTGATGACGGAGCCCCACAGCCGCGGCTTCCGCCCCGCCCAGCGCACCCGCACCCCCCACTCGTTGAGCTGGTCGCGGCGCCGGTGCAGCACCTCGCGGTTGAACCCCATCAGGAACCGCACCTCGTCGGGCGAGCGCACCCAGTTCTCGGTCGAGAACGCGTAGACGCTCAGATGCTTCACCCCGATCTGCAGCGCGCCCGCGACGACGTCGAGCAGCGCCGCCTCGCCGGCACGGTGCCCTTCGACGCGCGGCAGGCCCTGGCGGTTCGCCCAGCGCCCGTTGCCGTCCATCACGATCGCGACGTGGTCGGGCACCGCCGCCGCGGGAAGCTCGGGCGGGTAGATGCCGGTCCAGTCGATCGGGCGGTAGGCGACCGCGTCCTTGTGGGTGAAGGGCTTCGGGGTCATGAAGTCGGGGGAACCTCTCGAGAGACATGGCTCAGCGAGCGCAGCCCGCGCTCGAGATGCCACTGCAGGTAAGCGGCGACGATACCGCTCGCGCGTGAGCGCGTGAGGTCATCGGATGCCTCGGCCGCAGCCCATTCACCCGTGAGCAGCGCCCCCAGGAGCCCCAGGGTGGCCGCGTCGATGTGGGCGGTCCCGGGCGGGGCGCAGCCCTCGCAGACCACGCCGCCGAGCTGCGGTACGAACCGGTCGTGCTGGCCGGCCTTGCCGCACCGCGCGCACGTGCCGAACGACGGCGCCCAGCCTGCGATCGACAGGCTTCGCAGCAGGTAGGAGTCGAGCGTCAGCCCGGGCGTGTGCTCGCGACGGCTGAGGGAACGCAGCGCGCCGACGAGCAGCAGGTACTGCTGCAGCGACCCTTCGGCCTCGGTCAGCCGGTCGGCGGTCTCGACCATCGCGTTGGCGGCCGTGTAGCTCGCGTAGTCCCCCGCGATCTCAGCGCCGTACGCGCCGAGGGTCTCGGCCTGCTGGATCACGTCGAGGCTGCGGCCCTCATACAGTTGCAGATCGGCGACCATGAACGGCTCGAGCCGCGAGCCGAACTTCGACCCGGTGCGCCGCACGCCTTTCGCGACCGCGCGGATCTTCCCGTGGCGCCGGGACAGCAGCGTGACGATGCGGTCGGCCTCACCCAGCTTGTGGGTGCGCAGCACGACGGCCTCATCACGGTAAACAGGCACGACCCATTATCTCCGGCAGTGCTGGTCAGCAGCCGCATCCGCGCGTGCAAGGATCTTCCCCGTGGGTGGCTCGACGTTCGCGATTCCGATCTGGGCGGAATTCGCCGCGGTCGCCATCGGCAGTGTTCAGGGCGCCGCGTTCGCGAGCGGCTTCCGCGACCGCCGCATCGACCTGTTCGGCGTGGCGTTCATCGGCGTTGCGACGGGGCTCGGCGGGGGCATCCTGCGCGACGTGTCGCTCGCCACGCCGCTCGTGGCGCTCTCAAGCAACTGGTATCTCCCCGTGGCCATCGCCGCCGCGCTGATCGGCATGCTGCTCGCCCGCGTCTTCTCGAGCATCGACCCCGTGATCACCGTGCTCGACGCCCTCACCCTGGGCCTGTTCGGCGCGATCGGCACGACCAAGGCGCTCGCCTTCGGACTGCCGGAGATCCCCGCCGCGTTCGTCGGCCTGATCGCGGCAGTCGGCGGCGGCATGCTGCGCGACATCCTGCTCGGCATGCCCATCGCCGTCATGCACGTCGGCTCGCTTTACGCCGTCGCGGCCGGCGCCGGCACGGTGACCCTCGTGCTGCTGCACGACCTCGGCGGCTCCGTGTTCTGGTGCGCTGTGGTCTGCGCCGCCGTCACCTTCGCCGTGCGACTGCTCGCCGTCATGTTCGGCTGGAGCCTGCCCGAGCAGCGCACGATCGAGCTGTCGCGGGCCCGCGTCGGCTTCGGCCTGCTGCGCCGCCGCCAGACCACGCCGCGCGAGTACCCCACGACGACCGGCGTGATCCCGGTTTACAAGGCCGTTCCGCGCGGCGAGGGCAAGGAGCGAGCGGATGACTGACCAGCACGACGCCGTCGAGGTGAACCGACTCAATTGGGACGAGCGCGTCGCCGGCCACCTCGTCGCGTACGACACCGACGGCTTCGTGGCGGATGCCTCGCGCATCTCGCCCGTCGTGCGCGACGACCTCGCGCTGATGGCCCCGCATCTGCCGAACGGCTCGGTCGAGGGCCTTTCGCTGGCGCACCTGCAGTGCCACATCGGCACCGACACCCTCAGCTTCGCGCGCCTCGGCGCCCGCGTCGTCGGCCTCGACTTCTCGCGCGAGGCTGTCGCGGCTGCCCGGATGCTTGCGCAGCGCGCCGGGCTCGAGGCACGGTTCGTGCAGGCCACCGTCGATCAGGCATCCGCCGCCGTCGCTGCGGAACTGGGAGATGGCGCGACGTTCGACGTCGTCTACACCAGCATCGGCGCGCTCACCTGGCTGCCCGACCTGCGCGCGTGGGCGCGTGAGATCCGGGCACTGCTGAAGCCGGGTGGACTGTTCTATGTGCGCGACACGCACCCCATGTTCTCGACGATCGACGACGAGCGTTCCGATGACGCGCTCGTCGTGCGCTACCCGTATTTCGCGGGCGAGCAGCCGTTGCGGTTCGACAACGAGTCGAGCTACACCGGCACGGCGAAGCTCGCCAACACGACCAACTACGAGTGGCCGCATCCGCTGTCGGAGATCATCGGGGTGCTTCTTGAGGCAGGGCTCACGATCGAGGCGTTCGGCGAGCAGGACACGCTGCCGTGGAAGGCGCTGAGCTTCATGGTGGCCGAGGGCGACAGCTGGGTGCTGCCGGAGGGCCGCGACCGCACGCCGATGACGTTCTCGCTCGCCGCCCGGAAGCCGGCTGGCGGATAAGCACTTTCGGGCCCGCGCAGGATCCGTTCTGCTCTCAGCAGAACGGCGAGAACCCGGCCGAACCGGCGGCCTAGCATGAGGCATGCCTGAGCAGCCTCAACCATTCACGCCTCGGACTCGACCTGCTCGTCAGCCGCTCTGGCGGCACCTGGTCGGCGCCCATCTGCGCAGACTGCGCCACGACCGCGATGAGACGCTGACCGAGACCGCTCGGCGCGCCGGTGTCTCGACGCAGTACCTCTCCGAGATCGAGCGCGGCACGAAGGAGCCGTCGAGCGAGGTCATCGCCGCGGTCGCCGAGGCACTCGACGTCACGCTTCTCGATCTCACCGTGGCGGTGGCCGAGGGGCTGCGCGAGACGCAGGCGTCGGTGCCCGCCCAGGCGCCCCGCGGCGCGGCGCTGTTCGCGCTCGCGGCGTGACCGGCGAAGCATCCCCGACGCTCATCGCTGCTCGATGACGTGGTCGACCAGGCCATAGGCCTGCGCGGCCGAGGCAGTGAAGATGCGCGCGCGGTCGGTGTCCGCACGCAGCGTCTCGACCGTCTGACCCGTGTGCCGCGCGAGGATGCCTTCGAGATCCGAGCGCACCCGCACCACCTCGTCGGCCTGCAAAATCAGATCGGGGATCGCTCCGCGCCCCTGCGCTGCCGGCTGATGCAGGACCACGCGGGTGTGCGGCAGCGCCGACCGCTTCCCGTCAGCACCCGCCGCCAGCAGAACGGCGCCGACCGACACCGCCTGGCCGACGCAGGTCGTCGCGACGTCAGACCGGATGTAGCGCATGGTGTCGTAGATCGCGAGCATCGCGCTCGGGTCACCGCCCTCGCAGTTGATGTAGAGCTGGATGTCCCGGTCAGGGCTGTCCGATTCGAGGTGCAGCAGCTGCGCGATCAGGGCGTTCGCGACGCCCGCGTCGATCGCCGTGCCGAGGTAGACGATGCGCTCAGTGAGCAGGTGCGAGTAGACGTCCATGATGCGCTCGCCGCGCGGGTCGCGGGCGATGACGTTGGGGATCGTGTAGGTGCTCATCGCGCCGCCCCCGCGTCCACCGTGAAGCCGGCCCGGCTGCGCGCCGCGGGGACGATGTCATCGAAGCGCTCGACGATCTCGTCGATGAATCCGTAGTCGCGTGCCTGCTCGGCCGTGTACCAGCGATCGTGCAACGAGTCCTCGAAGAGCCGCTCGATCGGCTGACTGGTGTCCTCGGCGATGAGGCCGAGCACTGTGTCGCGCATGTGCCGCAGGTCGTCGGCCTGCAGCTCGACCTCGACGGCGCTGCCGCCGATGCCCGCCGAGCCCTGATGCATCAGCACCCGCGCGTGCGGCAGGGCCCGCCGCTTGCCACGCGTGCCGGCCGACAGCAGGAACTGACCGGCGCTCGCCGCCATCCCGAGCGCGAGCGTCGACACGTCGCACGGCACGAGCCGCATCACGTCGCGGATCGCGAGCATTGACGGCACCGAGCCGCCCGGCGAGTGGATCCAGAGGGCGATGTCTGCGGCCGGGTCCTCGGCGGCGAGGGTCAGCATCGAGGTGGCGAGCAGGGTGCCGTTGTCGTCGTCGAGTGCGCCGTCGAGCACCAGCACGCGCTGCTCGTAGAGCTCGCGGCGCACGCGCTCGGTGAAGAGCGGAATCTTGGGGCTTTCATCTGTCATGACCCCACGATCGCCACAAGCAGATCGGCCCGGGGCGTTTTCTGCCCAGAGCCGATCTGCCGACGGCAGAGAGCTACGCTCCGACGAGCTGCGACTGCGTCGACGCGGCCGACTGCTGCGCCCGTATCGCGCGGTTCACGGCAGAGACGATCGCCTTGAGCGAGGCGATCGACGTGTTGCCGTCGATGCCGACGCCCCACAGGCGCGTGCCGTTCACGTCGAGGTCGACATAGGAAGCGGCATTCGCGGACCCGCTCGCGCTCATCGTGTGCTCGACGTAGTCGTAGAGAGAGACGCGGATGCCGCGCTGCTCCAGGACCTTGATGAACGCGTCGATCGGGCCGTTGCCCTCGCCGCTCGCGATCTCGACCTCGTCGCCGTCGCGCAGGCGGGCGGTGAAGTAGCACTCCCCCGTCGCTTCGCTGTCGATCTTCGTGCCGAGCAGCTCGAAGCGGCCCCACTTCGCCTCGGCGTCGGCGGCCGGCAGGTACTCGTCCTGGAAGACGGCCCACAGCTCCTCGCTGGAGACCTCGCCGCCCTCGGCGTCCGTCTTGGCCTGAACGACGGCGCTGAACTCGATCTGCAGCTTGCGCGGCAGCTCGAGCGCGTGGTCGGTCTTCAGCAGATAGGCGACGCCGCCCTTCCCCGACTGCGAGTTGACCCGGATCACCGCCTCGTAGCTGCGGCCGAGGTCGCGCGGATCGACGGGCAGATAGGGCACGGCCCACTCGATCTCGTCCACCGAGACACCGGCGGCCGCGGCATCCGCCGCCATGCGCTCGAAGCCCTTCTTGATCGCATCCTGGTGCGATCCGGAGAACGCGGTGAAGACGAGATCGCCGCCCCACGGAACGCGCTCGCCGACGGGCAGCTGGTTGCAGAACTCGACGGTCCGCTTGATCTCGTCGATATCGCTGAAGTCGATCTGCGGGTCGATGCCCTGCGTGAACAGGTTGACGCCCAGCGTGACCAGGTCGACGTTGCCCGTGCGCTCGCCGTTGCCGAACAGGCACCCCTCGATGCGGTCGGCGCCGGCCAGGTAGCCCAGCTCTGCCGCGGCGACCGCGGTGCCGCGGTCGTTGTGCGGGTGCAGCGAGAGGATGACGTTCTCGCGGTGGTTCAGGTGTCGCGACATCCACTCGATCGAGTCGGCGTAGACGTTCGGCGTCGCCATCTCGACCGTGGCGGGCAGATTGATGATCACCTTGCGCTCGGGCGTCGGTTCGAACACCTCGAGCACCTCGTTGCAGATGCGCGCCGCGACCTCGAGCTCGGTGCCCGTGTACGACTCGGGCGAGTACTCGTAGAAGACCTGCGTCTCGGGGATCGTCTTCTCGAACTCGCGACACAGTCGTGCGCCGGCGAGAGCGATGTCGATGACGCCCTGCACGTCGGTGCGGAACACGACGTCGCGCTGCAGGATGCTCGTCGAGTTGTACAGGTGCACGATCGCCTGCTTCGCCCCGGCGATCGCCTCATAGGTGCGCTTGATCAGGTGCTCGCGGCTCTGGGTCAGCACCTGGATGGTGACGTCCTCGGGGATCGCGCCCTCGTCGATCAGGCTGCGCACGAAATCGAAGTCGGTCTGCGACGCGCTTGGGAAGCCGACCTCGATCTCCTTGTAGCCGAGCTTCACGAGCAGGTCGAACATGATCCGCTTGCGCTCGGGGCTCATCGGGTCGATCAGGGCCTGGTTGCCGTCGCGCAGGTCGACGGCGCACCAGCGCGGCGCTTCGGTGATGCGCTTGCCGGGCCAGGTGCGGTCGGGCAGATCGACCTTGATCTGCTCGTGGAACGGGCGATAGCGGTGGATCGGCATCGCGCTCGGCTGCTGGGTGTTCTTCATCGCTCTAACTCTTTCGCTGTCTTTCTCAGGATGACTGCCTGAGCCGGAAAGAAGCCGACAGGAAACTCCGCGACGAGTCTGGCCTCTAGATGGAGGACTCGGCGCGGCAGCTAAGGAGGAGCTGGCCGAACATTGCGGCAAGGCTAGCACGCCGACTCAGTCGACAGCGAGCGCGGCGACGGGCGATACCCGGGTCGCACGGCGAGAAGGGGCGACGGATGCCGCAAGCGTCAGCACCGCGGCGGCGACGACCTGCCCCGCCAGCATCCCCCACGGAACCCCGGGCCACAGGAATCCCGGCGACCCCTTGATCCAGCCGAGCACCGCCTGCGTGCCCGCCCAGCCGTAGAGGAAGCCGAGCGCGACGCCGAGGGCGAGCGCCGTGAGTGTGAGCGCGGCGGCCTCGGCGAGGATCATGCCGCGCACCTGCGCCGCCGTGGTTCCGAGTGCGCGCAGCAGGCCGAGCTCGCGGGTGCGCTGCAGCACGTTGAGCGACAGCGAGTTGACGAGCCCGACGGCGGCGATCAGGGCGCTCAATCCGATCAACACGGTGAAGATCGCGGTGATCGACCCGAGCACCTGGCTGGTGCCCTGGTAGACCTCGGGCTGAGCGCGCTGCGCCACCGCGATGAAGTCACGGAACGACTGCATCGTCACCGCGAACGTCGTCACGAGCGTGACCCCGATGATGAGGCCGATGGTCATGCGCGAGCTGCGCTCGGGGTGGCGCAGGGTGTTTTCGACGGCGAGCCGGCCCGGCTGCGTGCGGGCGAACAGGCCCCCGACCAGGCGCAGCACCGGCGGCACGAACCGGCCGGCCTCCATCGTCAGGCCGGTGAACGACAGCAGTCCGCCGGCGACCGCGGCGAGCAGGCCGAGCGGTATGCTCTGCCCGATGGCGATGCCGGCCGCCAGGGCGCCCGCACCCAGCGCCACCAGCGCGACGGCGACGACGAGCCGGCCGGTGCCGCCCCCTGCGGGCTCTGAGTCGAGCTCGACCGCGTTCCCGAGTGCCTCCGTCGGGCGCACGGCGAGCACGCGTCGCGAGCCGGCCCAGCTGGCGATCCAGGTCGTGAGCACGACGCCGCCGAGGGGAATGAGCACGACGGCGTTCAGATACGAATAGCCGGGGGCCGGGAAGAGCCCGGCGACAACGGCCGCCCAGGCGACCAGTGCGGCGAAGCCGGTGCCGACGAGGCATCCGATCACCGCGCCCAACGCGCCCACCAGCAGACCCTCGCGTGCGATGCGGGCGCGCTCTTCGCCCGCTCCGCGCCCGATCAGGCGCACCAGCGCGATCGTGCGGCGTCGCCCCGCGACGACCGTCGCGACCGTGTTGGTCGTGACGATGCCGCTGACGTAGACGGCGATGACGATGAAGACATAGGCGGTGATGTTCAGCATCAGCAGCGTCGTCTCGTGGTCGCCGAGCACGGGGTTGTTCAAGATGACGGCGGCGAGAACGCCGGTGATCTGCAGCAGCGCCGTTCCGAAGGCGGCAGCAAGGCCGGCGACGAGCAGGGTGGCCCTCATGCCGCCGCCTCCGTCTCCATCGCGAGCATGATCGCCGAGAGCTGCTCCGGCGTGCGCCGCGGCTCATCGCGGACGACCTTGCCGTCGGCGAGGAACACGACGCGGTCGGCGAAGCTCGCGGCCACGGGGTCGTGCGTCACCATCGCGATCGACTGGCCGTGCGTCGCGGCCGCGTCGGCAAGCAGGCGCAGCACCTCACGCCCCGTGCGCGAGTCGAGATTGCCCGTCGGCTCGTCGGCGAAGACGACCTCGGGGCGCGTCGCGAGCGCGCGGGCGATGGCGACGCGCTGCTGCTGGCCGCCGGACAGCTCATGCGGGCGGTGGGTGAGCCGGTCGCGCAGGCCGAGCGAGTCGAACAGGGTGTCGATCCACTGACGCTCGGACTCGGTCGGCTTCCGGCCGTCGAGCTCGAACGGCAGCAGCACGTTGCCGCGCACGTCGAGGGTGGGCAGCAGGTTGAAGGACTGGAAGACGAACCCGACGCGGCGCCGGCGCAGCAGCGTGAGATCGGCGTCATCGAAATTCGTGATGTCGTATTCGCCGAGCCAGACGCGGCCGTCGGTCGCCGCGTCCAGACCGGCCATGATGTGCATCAGCGTCGACTTGCCGCTGCCCGACGGACCCATGATCGCGGTGAAGTCGCCCCGGTTCAGGGCGAGGTCCACGCCCGCGAGGGCGGTGACCTGTGAGGCGCCCGCGCCGTAGCTGCGGGTGAGCCCGCTGACGCGGGCGACGTGGGGGCTGGCGAGATTCGTAGGCATGATTTGACGCTAGGGATGCCTGTACCGCAGGCGCGTCGCCCGTGAGAGCGGTTCCCCGTCATCCGGGAGGATGAGGAGGCTCAGGCCTGGTCCGGCAGCTCGTGCTCGTAGGCGAAGACGACGAGCTGAACCCGATCGCGCAGCCCGAGCTTGCCGAGCACGCGGCTCACGTGCGTTTTCACGGTCGCCTCGCTCACGTATTCGGCGGCGGCGATCTCGGCGTTCGAGAGCCCGCGCGCCGCGAGGCGGAAGATCTCGCGCTCGCGGCCGGTGAGCTCTGCCCACGCTGCGGGCGCGGGGCGGCGCTCCTGCCCCGCGGCCACGTGTGCGAACAGCTCACGCGTCGCCGTCGCCGCGATCACCGCGTTGCCCTGGTGCACGGTGCGGATCGCCGCCAGCAGGAACTCCGCATCGGCGTCTTTGAGGACGAAGCCGCTCGCGCCGGCGCGAATGGCGCGCGCGGCGTTCTCGTCGAGGTCGAACGTGGTGAGCACCACGATCCGGGGCGGCGGGTAGCCGCCGTCTGCGGCGTCGGCGAGGATGTCGCGCGTCGCGTGGATGCCGTCGAGGCGTGGCATCCGCACGTCCATCAGCACCACGTCGGGGCGCGACTGCGCCACCAGCTGGCGCGCGGCGATGCCGTCGCCGGCCTCGCCCGCGAAGCTCAAGTCGGGCTGGGATTCGATGAGCATGCGGATGCCGGCACGGAAGAGCGCCTGATCGTCGACGAGTGCGACGCGGATCGGGGCGCTCATGCGGCGGGCACCCGTGCGCGCAGGCGGAAATGGCCCTCTGCATCGGGCTCAGCGGCCAGGAATCCGCCCGCAAGCTGGGCGCGCTCGTGCATGCCCGGGAGCCCGTGGCCGCGGCCCAGCGCCGGCGCGTCGTCCGGGGCCTCTGGGACGTCGTTGACGAGCTCGAGGTGCAGGCCGTCATCGGCCCAGAACAGCGTGAGGTCGACCGGCGCGCCCGGGGCTCCGTGACGCAACGCGTTCGTCAGCCCTTCCTGCACGATGCGGTAGGCGGCCAGTTCGTGGCCGGTGCCGAGCGGCCGGCGCTCGCCCGACTCGTGGACCCGCAGCTCGAGCCCCGCGCCACGCAGCTGCTCGAAAAGCGCATCGAAGTCGACCACGGTCGGCTGCGGGGTCGAACCCTCGTCGTGACGCAGCTCGGCGAGCAGCATCCGCACCTCCCCCAGCGCATCACGCGCGACGCTCGAGATCGTGCCGAGCGCCGTCACGGCAAGATCGGGGCGGGCGGATGCCGCGAACCGCGCGCCGTCGGCCTGTGCGATCACAACGGCGAGCGAGTGCGCGACGACGTCGTGCATGTCACGTGCGATGCGGTTGCGCTCCTGCTCGACGACCACGCGGTACTCGGCGATGTCCGCGTCGTGCCGCGCGAGCTCTTCCCGCCGGCTGGTCTCGCGACCGACGCGGATCGAGCGCGCGAGCTGCCCGGACACCCACGACAGAACCAGGAGCGCGAGGATGCCGGCGCCGACGGCCACCGCGCTGCGCAGCTCGGAGACGAGCACTCCGGGTGACGCGAGCAGCGCCGTGAACCACTCGAACCGGAACTGGAGGTAGATCGTCGCGATGATCGCGCCGCCGATGGCGGACGACAGGCCGAGCCACCGCACCACCTCGCCGCCGTAAGCCGCGCTGGCGTACAGCACGATGCAGACGCCGAGGTCGTAGAGCGCCGGGCTGAGTCCCGCCGACATCTGGATGAGCGCGGCCGCCCACGCGATGCCGAGGGCGAGCCCCGGCGAGAGTCGCCGGAACGCGACCGCGGCGGCAGCGACCGTGAGCGGGATCAGCGAGATCTGGCCGTCATGACGTGCGAACACGAGACTCACCAGGGCGAACGCGACCGCGATGCCGAGGTCGACGCCCAGCTGGCGACGGGTGAGTTCACGCACGCATCAACCGTAGGCGCGCACGGGATGCCTGCACGGCAGGTGCCGCCGGAATCCGTCTGCAGATGTACGGCTAGAAGCCGAGCCTGCCGAGCTGCTTCGGGTCGCTCTGCCAGTCCTTCGCGACCTTCACGTGGATCGACAGGAACACCTTCCGCCCCAGCAGCGCCTCGATCTGTGCACGCGCGTCGGCGCCGATCTGCTTGAGGCGTGCGCCACCGCGGCCGATGACGATCGCCTTCTGGCTGTCCCGCTCGACGAACAGGTTCGCGTAGATCTCGACGAGGTCCTTGTCCTCCCGCTCGACCATGTCGTCGATCGTGACGGCGAGCGAGTGCGGCAGCTCCTCGCGCGCCTCTTCGAGCACGGCCTCGCGCACGAACTCGCCGATGCGGTCGATCGTCGCCTCATCGGTCAGCTGGCCCGTCGGGTAGAGCTGCGGCGAGTCCGGTAGGAGCTTCACGAGCTCGTCGACGAGCTCGTCGAGCTGGCGCCCCTTGACCGCGGAGATCGGGATGATGGCGTCCCAGTCGCGCAGGCGGCTGACCGCGAGCAGCTGCTCGGCGACGGCAGCCTTGCCCGCGGCATCCGTCTTGGTCACGATCGCGACCTTCTTCGCGCGCGGCGCGCCCTCGATCCGCTCCACGATGAACCGGTCGCCCGGGCCGATCTTCTCGTCGGCCGGGAAGCACATGCCGATGACATCGACCGACGCGAGCGTCTCTTCGACCACCGCGTTGAGCCGCTCGCCGAGCAGCGTGCGGGGGCGGTGCACGCCCGGCGTGTCGACGATGACGAGCTGGGCGTCGGCGCGGTTCACGATGCCGCGGATCGCACGGCGCGTCGTCTGCGGCTTCGACGAGGTGATGGCCACCTTCTCGCCGACCAGCGCATTGGTCAGCGTGGACTTTCCGACATTCGGGCGGCCGACGAAGCTGACGAATCCGGCTTTGAACGGCGGGGCGGATGCTTGTTCACTCATCGTCTTCCATGGTGGCACGCCTCACGATGACGGTCGCGAGCCGGCCCCGGCGCCCCTGGGTGCGCTCGGCCGTCAGCTCGAGGCCGGCGACCTCAGCGTGGTCCCCCGGCTCTGGCAGCTTGTCGAGCGCCTTCGTGAGCAGGCCGCCCACCGAGTCGACGTCTTCGTCGTCGACCTCGAGGTCGAACAGCTCGCCGAGCTCGTCGGTCGACAAGCGCGCGCTGACGCGGAAGGCGGTCGGCCCTTCGTCCAGCGGCTCGACCAGCGGCGCGCCCTTGTCGTACTCGTCGGTGATCTCGCCCACGAGCTCTTCGATGAGGTCCTCCATGGTGACGAGACCCGCGATGCCGCCGTACTCATCGACGACGAGCGCGAGGTGGTTCTTCTCGAGCTGCATCTGCCGCAGTAGCGCGTCGGCGGGCTTCGACTCGGGGACGAACGCGGCCGGCCGCTGCAGGGTCGCCGCTGCCGCGGCATCCGCCTCACTCGGCCGCTCATAGACGAGGCGCGCGACGTCGCGCAGGTACAGCACGCCGGTGACGTCATCGGGTCCGTCGCCGGTGACGGGCACGCGCGAGACACCGCGCCCGAGGAAGACGCTCATGGCGGCGGCGACCGACGCGGAGGCATCCACCGTCACCATGTCGGTGCGCGGCACCATCACCTCGCGCACCAGGCGGTCGCCGAACTCGAACACCGAGTGGATCAGCTCGGCGTCCTGCTCTTCGAGCACGTCGTGCGACGCCGCGTCATCGATGAGAGTGAGCAGCTGCTCTTCGCTGCCGACCGTCGAACGGGCGCGCATGGGAGTGACACGGTCGCCGAGAGCCACGAGCAGGCGGGCCACCGGGCCGAGCACCGTGCGCAGCGTGACGATGAGCGGACGCGCGAACCGGAGCAGCCCCTCGGGGTGCGCGCGGCCCACGCTGCGCGGGCTGGTTCCGACCAGCACGAAGCTCGCGCCGGTCATGATGAGCGCGCTCACGATGAGGGCGAGCCACCAGCGGTCGAGCACGATGACGAACGCGAGAGTGACGAGCACCGCCGCCGTGGTCTCGGCGACGACGCGGAAGAAGCTGACCGCGTTCTGGTCGCGGATGTCGCCGCCGGTGACGGACAGGGCCGACTCGAGGGCGGCGAGGAAGCCACCGAGGGCGACGAGCAGGAACGCGCCGACGAACAGGATGGCGGCGAACACCCGCGCCTACCTGCGGCGTTCCTGCAGGGTGAACCCGACGAGGATGTCGCGCTGGATGCCGAACATCTCGCGCTCCTCCGCGGGCTCGGCGTGGTCGAAGCCGAGCAGGTGGAGGATGCCGTGCGCGGTCAGCAGCTGCAGCTCGTCCTTCAGTGAGTGGCCCGCGTTCTCGGCCTGCGTCTGGGCGACCTGCGGGCACAGCACGACGTCGCCGAGCAGGCCGGCGGGGCTCGGCTGGTCTTCTGTTCCTGGGCGCAGCTCGTCCATCGGGAAGCTCAGCACATCGGTCGGCCCCGGCTCGTCCATCCACTGCACGTGCAGCTGCTCCATCGCCGCCTCGTCGACCAGCAGGATGGCGAGCTCCGCCTCGGGGCTGACGTGCATCGCGTCGAGCGCGTAGACGGCGAGGCGCTGCAGAGCGGCCTCGTCGACGTCGACGTTGGACTCGTTGTTTACCTCAATGGTCACTGGCGCGGCCTTCTGGGTCGGAGGTTGGGGTCTGCCGCCCGGCGCTCGGCCCGATTCGCGAAGTCGCGGGCTTGCTCGCGCTCGAAGTGCCGGGCCTGCTGGGTCTGGTCGTACTCGGTGTAGGCGTCGACGATGCGGCCGACGAGGCTGTGACGCACGACGTCGTCGCTGGTCAGGTACGAGAAGCTGATGTCGTCGATGTCCTTGAGCACGCGCGTCACGAGGCGCAGACCGGATGCCCCGGCGGGAAGGTCGATCTGCGTGACATCCCCCGTGATCACCATGTGCGAGCCGAAGCCCAGTCGCGTCAGGAACATCTTCATCTGCTCGGGCGTGGTGTTCTGCGCCTCGTCGAGCACGACGAACGACGAGTTCAGGGTGCGGCCGCGCATGTAGGCGAGCGGTGCGACCTCGATCGTTCCGGCCGCCAGCAGCTTCGGCACGAGCTCGGGGTCCATCATCTCGTTGAGTGCGTCGTAGAGCGGGCGCAGGTACGGGTCGATCTTGTCGGTCAGCGTGCCGGGCAGGTACCCGAGCCGCTCCCCCGCCTCGATCGCCGGCCGCGACAGGATGATGCGGTCGACCTCTTTGCGCTGCAGCGCCTGCACAGCCTTGGCCATCGCCAGGTAGGTCTTGCCGGTGCCCGCCGGTCCGATGCCGAAGACGATCGTGTTCTCGTCGATGGCGTGCACGTAGTCGGCCTGCCCCGGGGTCATCGGCCGAATGGTCTTCCCGCGCACCTGCAGGATCGATTCGCCGAGAACGGCACTGGGGCTGAGGCCGGCATCGACCATCTGACGGCCCCGGCCGACCTCTGCGGGGTGCAGGTCGTGGCCGTTCTTGACGAGTTCGATGAGTTCTGCGACGAGGGTGCGGGCGCTGGCGACCTGGTCGGCGTCGCCCGACAGCGTCAGCTCGTTTCCGCGCACGTGCACCTGCACGGCCGGGTACTGCCTCTCGAGCGTGGTCAGCAGCCGGTCCTGCGGGCCGAGCAGCCGCACCATGGCGACGCCGTCGATCTCGAGATGTGCCTGCGTGGGCTGATCAGACAAGAGAGCCTTCCGTCAGACCACCGGCGAGCACGTGGGCGTGAACGTGGAACACGGTCTGCCCTGCACCCTGGCCGGTGTTGAAGATGAGTCGGTAGTCGCCGTCGGCGAGCTCTTCCGCGAGCTTCTGCGCCGTCGCGACGACCTCGGCGAGCAGCTCGGGGTCGCCGGCGGCGAGCTCGGCGACGTTCGCGTACTGCTCGGTCTTCGGCACGACGAGCACATGCACGGGCGCCTGCGGGTTGATGTCCTTGAAGGCGATCACCCGATCGGAATCGAAGACGACATCTGCGGGGATCTCACCCGCGATGATGCGCGAGAAGACGGACGGTGCGCGGTCGCTCATGCCCCTAATCCTATTCGGCGGGCATCATGTGAACCGTGGGGGAAGTTGCGCCGTTGCGTTTCGATGAGCTGAGCGCCGATTGCGCGCCGGGCGAGGTGCAGGCGATGCGCGTTGCGGCCGGCGCGGACAAGGGACTGGGGATGCCTGCGCCGCTGTGGCGCACGTCGAGGAATTCCGGCACCGTGCTGCTGCTCTGCCTCGCCGCGCTGTTCCTGCTCGAGGGCCCGACCGGGCGCATCGTCGTGTGCTGCGTGGCCGCCGCGCTTCTCGGGCTCTGGGTGTGGCTCGTCGCCTGGTGGTCGCGGCAGGCTCGGCGCCTCGCTCTCGGGCGTGCTCGGCTGGCGCGGTTCGCCGCCGCGAACGGTTTCACCTATGACCCGCGCCGTCTGCCGTTCCCGCCAGACCTCGACCCCGAGCTCCTCTACCGCGGGGTGGGCAGCGACGCCACGATCAGGGACAGGCTCACCGGCATCCGCGGACGCGCGTTCGATACCTACGCGCTGAACTTCACCACCACGGCAGGTCTGCGCCCCACGGGGCGCAACCGCGTCACTCACGTGCGCGGCGTATTGCACTTCGAACTGCCGGCCGAGCTGCCCGGGCTCTGGCTCGACAGCGAGACCCGGCCCGTGCTCGGCGGCTACTGGAACGCGCTCGACCGCTACCCGAAGACCCTCGAGCTCGAAGGCGACTTCCAGTCGCAGTTCCGCCTGCGGCACGCAGCCGACGCGAACCCCGCCGAGCTGCTCTATGTGCTGCAGCCGGACCTGATGGCGGTGCTGCACGACTTCGGCCGGGGCATCCAGCTGCAGATCGCCGGCCGCTCGGTCTACCTGATCGGCCGCTTCGCGCTGCCGAGCGGCGGCCGGCGCATCACCGAGAACCTCTTCGCGCTCTTCGACGCGCTCGCGCCGAAGCTCGAGAAGCTCGCGCTGCAGCGGCGGACTACCAGCGACGAAGCGCCGCGCTGAGCACGGCGATCGCCGCGGGCCCCGCGGTCGAGGTGCGCAGCACGGAGTCGCCGAGGCGCACGAGTTCGGCGCCTGCGGCCTGCAGCTGATCGAGCTCTGCGGGCGCAATGCCGCCCTCAGGGCCGACGACGAGCAGCAGGTCGCGCCCGTCCGGCGTGATCGAGGTGATCGGATGCTGGGCCGTCGGCTCGAGCACGAGCACGCGGTGGGTCGCGGCCAGCTCGGAAAGCTGCTTCGTCGAGGCGAGCTGAGCGACCTCGGGCGCCCACGGGCGCATGGACTGCTTCACCGCTTCGCGCACGATGGTCGCCCAGCGCTCGCGGCCCTTCTCGAGCTTCGGGCCGGCCCAGCGCGAGACCGATCGCTCGGCCTGCCACGGAATCACCCCATCGACGCCGAGCTCGGTCGCGGCCTGGATCGCGAGCTCGTCGCGGTCGCCCTTCGCGAGCGCTTGCGCGAGTCGGATCGCAGGGCTTGCGGCATCCGCTCTGCGCACCTCGTCGACGCGCACCTCGACCGAAGCCGGCGCGACGGACTCGGCCACGCCGCTCACCACGAGCCCGCGGCCGTTGCCCACGAGCAGCGGCTCGCCGACGCGGGTCCGTGACACGGTCGCGATGTGCTTCGCCTCGGGGCCTGCCACCGTGACGAGCCCGCCGACCGTCGCGTCGGCGAGCTCTTCGACGAGGTAGAAGTTGGCCACGGGCTAGAGGTTCAGGAACCGGTCGCGCAGCTTCGCGAACAGCCCCTGCTGGAATTGCGAGAGATGCGGCCTCTCGGACTTGTGCTGCTTCGCGAAGCGCTCGATCAGCTCTCGCTCGCTGCGGCCGAGCTTCGTCGGCGTCACCACCTGGATCCCGATGCGCAGGTCGCCGCGGCCGTTGCCGCGCAGCCGCGTCACACCGCGGTTCTTGATCGTGAGCACCTCGGCGCTCTGAGTGCCCGGTCGCAGCTCGAGGTCGACCTCGCCGTCGAGCGCCGTGAACGTCGTCGACGTTCCGAGGATCGCGTCGGTCATCGAAACCTCGAGCGTCGCGAGCAGGTCGTCGCCGTCGCGGCTGAAGACGTCGTCGTGCTTGACCTTGATCTCGAGGTAGAGGTCGCCGTTGGGGCCGCCCGCGGGGCCGACCTCGCCCTGGCCGGGCAGCTGCAGACGCAGGCCGGTGTCGACGCCGGCGGGGATGTCGACGGGGATCGTCTTGCGCGCGCGGACGCGGCCCTGACCCTGGCAGGTCACGCACGGCGTCGCGATCACGGTGCCGTAGCCGCGGCAGGTGCCGCACGGGCTCGACGTCATGACATTGCCGAGCAGCGAGCGCACCGCACGCTGGATCGACCCGGTGCCGTGGCAGATGTCGCACGTGACGGGGTGGGTGCCCGGCTCGCAGCACGAGCCCTGGCAGCGCTCGCACAGCACGGCCGTGTCGACCTCGAGATCGCGGTGGGCGCCGAAGATGACGTCGGCGAGGTCGATCTCGACGCGCAGCAGCGCGTCCTGTCCGCGCTCGCGGCGCGACTTCGGCCCGCGGCTCGCACCGCCCCCGCCGAAGAAGGTCGAGAAGATGTCCTCGAAGCCGCCGAAGCCCTGCGCGCCGCCGAACGGCCCCGCCTGCGGCCCCAGGTCGTACTGCTGGCGCTGCTGCGGGTCCGAGAGGACGTCGTAGGCGTGCGTCACCAGCTTGAACTTCTCTGCGGCCTCCGGGCTGGGGTTCACGTCGGGGTGCAGCTCGCGCGCGAGGCGCCGGTAGGCCTTCTTGATCTCATCGGGGCTGGCGTCGCGGTCGACGCCCAGGACTTCATAGTGGTCTGCTGCCATGAACTGGCGGCTCCTTCAGTTGGTGGTCGTGGCTCGGGCCGGGTCAGGCCTGGTCGCCGAGCGAGCGGCTCAGGTAGCGGGCGACAGCCCGCACCGCGGCCATGTTGGTGGAGTAGTCCATGCGCGTCGGGCCGAGCACGCCGAGCCGCGCGACCGTACCTCCCGAGGTGCCGTAGCCGGAGGTCAGCACCGAGGTCTCTGCAAGGCCGAACGGCTCGTTCTCGCGGCCGATCGACACGCTCACGTCGCGGTTGCCCAGTACGCCGTGCTGCTCGGCCGCCATCTCACCGAAGAGCTTCAGCAGCTCGACCTGCTCTTCGATGGCCTCCATGATCGGGTAGACGCTGCCGGTGAAGTCGTGCTCGGTGCGCACCAGGTTCGCGGTGCCGGCCATGATCAGGCGCTCCTGCCGGGTCGAGCCGATGATGCCGGCGACGGATTCCACCAGCTCGGCGATCACGGGGCGGAGCGGCTCGGGGAAGCGCTCGACGATCGTCGGCAGCACGGTCGCGGCATCCGCCATCGGCACGCCCACGAGTGCTTCGTTCGCGGCGTCGCGCAGCGAGCGCAGGACGGGCTCTTCATAGTCCGCGCCCAACTCGACGACGCGCTGCTCGACGACGCCGGTGTCGGCGATGAGCACGGTGAGCACGCGCCGCGGGGCGAGCGCGACGAACTCGAGATGCTGGATGCGGGCGCGTGACACCGACGGGTACTGGATGAGCGCGACCTGGTGGGTCAGCTGCGCGAGCGCGCGCACCGTGCGCGACAGCACGTCGTCGATGTCGACGGATGCCCCGAGGAAGACCTCGATCGCGTGGCGCTGCGCGGGTGAGAGCGGCTTGACGTCGGCGAGCTGGTCGACGAACACGCGGTAGCCCTTGTCGGTGGGGACGCGGCCGGACGACGTGTGCGGCGCTGCGATCAGCTCTTCGTCTTCGAGGAGCGCCATGTCGTTGCGGATCGTCGCGGCCGACACCCCGAAGCGGTGCTTGTCGACGATGGTCTTCGAGCCGACGGGCTCGCGCGTCGCGACGTAGTCCTGCACGATCGCCCGGAGAACCGCGAGACCTCGCTCAGAAACCATCGACGACGCTCCCCTCACCAGTTCTGGCACTCAAGACCTATGAGTGCCAATACTAACCCCGCTACGCTGACTCCAAACTAGACGTACGGAGCTCGCACACCATGTCGTACACACCGCCGCCGCCTCCCCCGCAGTACGCCGGGGCGCAGCTGCGCCCTGACGAAGAGCGCACCTGGTCGATCCTCACGCACGTCATCGCAGGCGGGCTCAACCTGATCACCGGCGGGCTGTTCGCGGGCCTCATCGGCGCGATCGTCCTCTATGTCGTCTACAAGGACCGCGGCCCGTTCGTCCGCCAGCACACCACGACCACGCTGAACTTCCAGATCACGATGATCATCGCCGAGATCATCGGCTGGATCACCGCGTTCCTCATCGTCGGGTTCTTCATCCTCGCCGCGGTGTGGATCGTCAACATCGTGTTCAGCATCATGGGTGCGCTGGCCGCGAGCCGCGGCGAGTACTACACGTATCCGCTGGCGATCAAGTTCTTCAAGTAGCCGCGCGCATCACGGCACGAGGCGGCGCACGACCGCGTCGGCCAGCAGGCGGCCGCGCAGGGTGAGCCGGATGCTTCCGCCGATCGCCGCCGCGCCGTCGATCAGCCCTTCGGCGATGAGCCCGGCGACCTCGGTGCGCCCGGCATCATCGAGCTCTGCGACGGGCAGCCCCTCGACGATGCGGACCTTGAGCAGGATGTCCTCGACGCGCCGAGTCTCGGCGTCGAGGGTCTCGCGCCCTGCGGCGGGCGACTCGCCCTGAAGCATCCGTGCCGCGTATGCCGCGGGGTGCTTGACGTTCCACCAGCGCACACCGCCGACGTGGCTGTGCGCGCCGGGGCCGACGCCCCACCAGTCGGCGCCGCGCCAGTAGCCGAGGTTGTGCCGCGAGCGGTGCTCGGGGCCGGTGGCCCAGTTGGAGACCTCGTACCACCCGTAGCCCGCCGCCTCGAGCACGGCATCCGCCAGCTCGTACATGTCCGCAGTCAGGTCGTCATCGGGCTCGGCGACCTCGCCGCGGCGGATCTGGCGCGCGAGCTTGGTGCCCTCTTCGACGATCAGCGCGTACGCGCTCAGATGGTCGGGGGCGCACGCGAGCGCGGCATCGAGCGAGCGGCGCCAGTCGTCGAGGGTCTCCCCCGGCGTTCCGTAGATCAGGTCGAGGCTCACGTCGAGCCCGGCGTCGCGCGCCCACTCGACGACGAGGGGCACGCGCTCGGGGTCGTGGGTGCGCTCGAGGGTCGCAAGCACGCTCGGCACGGCCGACTGCATGCCGAAGCTGACGCGGGTGAAGCCGGAATCGGCGAGGCTGCGCAGCGCCGCGGCATCCACCGAGTCGGGGTTCGCCTCTGTGGTGATCTCGGCCCCAGGCGCGAGCCCCCATGCGTCGCGCACCGCGGCGAGCATGCGCGCGAGGTCGCCGGGCGGCAGCAGCGTCGGCGTGCCGCCGCCGAAGAAGACCGTCGAGACCGGGCGTGCGGGAAGGCCCGACCGCTCGAGCGCGCGGGCGGCGAACCGCACCTCGGCGATCGCCTGGTCCGCGTAATCCGTCTGCTTCACCCCGCGCAGCTCGGTCGCGGTGTACGTGTTGAAATCGCAGTAGCCGCACCGCACGCGGCAGAACGGCACGTGCAGGTACACGCCGAAATCGCGATCGGTCGCACCGACCGCCGCCTGCGCCGGCAACAGCCCGTCCTGTGGTGCGGGGTCGCCGAGGGGAAGTGCGCTAGGCACGATGGCTACGCGGCATTGATGGGATGCAGCGCGCGCAGGTACTTCGCCGTGATGTCCTTGCGCACGCTGCTCGAGATCGGTGAGAGCAGGCGCCAGCCGAACGACGCGGGGCGCGAGAAGCTCCGCACGGTCAGCCAAACGGAATCGTCGTCGCGGTGCTCGAGGATGAAGGCCTCTTCCCCGCTCTCGGGGTGGCCGTGCAGCGTTCCGTACGCGAAGCCGACCCGCTTCGGGTCGTCGATGACGTAGACGACGCGCACCGGCGCTTCGACGGTGATCGGGCCGATCTTCGTCTTGAGCACCGCCGACATGCCGTTCGAGATGAGCGGCTCGCCCTCGTCGTTGTACACGGACTCCGCGCCGCCGACGTCGCGCATGCCGACCGGGGTCCCGTCTTCCGCGAAGCGCACGCCGGCGTACTGCTCGCCGGTGCCGAGGTCGACGTTCGTCACCTTGAGTCCGGCGCCGCGCTGCACGCCCCACGACATGAGGGCGGCCTTCGACGTCTCCCAGCGCTCGTCGCCGCTGCCGAGGCGGATGCTGCGCTCCATCGGCTTATAGCCGTGCGGCGGGTACTGCAGCAGGTCGATGGCCTGAGTACCGCCGATCGCTCCATAGGTGACCGGCGTCTCGGCCGCGCCTTCGCGACCGCGGCGCTGCGCGCTCACTTGTCCTTGTCCTTGCGCTCGGTGTCGCCGGAGAGTGCGGCGATGAAGGCTTCCTGCGGGACTTCGACGCGGCCGACCATCTTCATGCGCTTCTTGCCCTCCTTCTGCTTCTCGAGCAGCTTGCGCTTGCGGGTGATGTCACCGCCGTAGCACTTGGCGAGGACGTCCTTGCGCATCGCGCGGATCGATTCGCGGGCGATGATACGGGCACCGATGGCAGCCTGCACGGGAACCTCGAACTGCTGCCGAGGGATGAGCTCGCGCAGGCGGCCCGTCATGAGCACGCCGTAGGCGTACGCCTTGTCGCGGTGCACGATCGCGCTGAACGCGTCGACCTGCTCGCCCTGCAGCAGGATGTCGACCTTGACGAGGTCGGCCTCCTGGTCGCCCGCCGGCTCGTAGTCCAGGCTCGCGTAGCCCTGGGTGCGGCTCTTCAGCTGGTCGAAGAAGTCGAAGACGATCTCGCCGAGGGGCACGACGTACTTGATCTCGACGCGGTCCTCACTCAGGTAGTCCATGCCGATCAGCGTGCCTCGGCGGGACTGGCAGAGCTCCATGATCGTGCCGACGTAGTCCTTCGGCGCGAGGATCGCGGCGCGCACCATGGGCTCGCGCACCGAATCGATCTTGCCGCTCGGGAACTCCGACGGGTTCGTGACGGTGACCGTCTTCTTGTCCTCTGTGGTCACCTCGTAGACCACGCTCGGGGCCGTCGTGATGATGTCGAGGCCGAACTCGCGCTCGAGCCGCTCCGTGACGATCTCGAGGTGCAGCAGACCGAGGAAGCCGCAGCGGAAGCCGAAGCCGAGGGCGACCGACGTCTCCGGCTCGTAGTTCAGCGCGGCATCCGACAGCTTCAGCTTGTCCAGCGCCTCACGCAGCTCGGGGTAGTCGCTCGCGTCGATCGGGTACAGGCCCGAGAACACCATCGGCTTCGGGTCGGTGTAGCCCGCGAGTGCTTCCGTGGCCGGCTTCACTGCATCGGTGACGGTGTCGCCCACCTTGGACTGGCGAACGTCCTTCACGCCGGTGATCAGGTAGCCGACCTCGCCGACGCCGAGGCCCTTCGTGGGCGTCGGCTCCGGCGAGCTCACGCCGATCTCGAGCAGCTCGTGCGTCGCGCGCGTCGACATCATCTGGATGCGCTGGCGGGGCGACAGCTTGCCGTCGACCATGCGCACGTAGGTGACGACGCCTCGGTACGCGTCGTAGACCGAGTCGAAGATCATGGCGCGGGCGGGCGCGGATGCGTCACCCTTCGGCGCCGGGATGCGCTCGACGACCCTGTCGAGCAGCGCGTCGACGCCCATGCCGGTCTTCCCGGAGACGCGCAGCACGTCGTCCGGGCTGCCGCCGATCAGGTTCGCGAGCTCGGCGGCGTACTTCTCAGGGTCTGCGGCGGGCAGGTCGATCTTGTTCAGGACAGGGATGATCTCGAGGTCGTTCTCGAGTGCGAGGTAGAGGTTCGCAAGCGTCTGCGCCTCGATGCCCTGCGCCGCGTCGACGAGCAGGATCGCGCCCTCGCAGGCGGCGAGCGAGCGCGAGACCTCGTAGGTGAAGTCGACGTGGCCGGGCGTGTCGATCATGTTGAGCGCGTACGTGTCGCCGCTGTGCTCCCACGGCATCCGCACGGCCTGGCTCTTGATCGTGATGCCGCGCTCGCGCTCGATGTCCATGCGGTCGAGGTACTGGGCGCGCATGTCGCGCTCCTGCACGATGCCGGTCAGCTGCAGCATCCGATCGGCGAGCGTCGACTTGCCGTGGTCGATGTGCGCGATGATGCAGAAGTTGCGGATGCGGGCCGGGTCCGTTGCTGCGGGCTCGAGGGCCGCCTGGGCTCGTGGTGACATGTCCCGACGATTCTCTCAGATCGGCCCTGAAACTCAGACTCGGGCAGGAAGACGCCGGAGCCCCTCCAGCAGCGCCTCGGTCGGGCTCGCGGCGCAGACCCTGATCCACCCCTCGCCTGATGGGCCGAATGCGCTGCCCGGGGCGACCGCGACGCGCTTCTCGATGACGAAGCGCTCGGCCCACTCCTGCACGTCGCCCTCGCCGACGGCCTGCGAGACGTCGATCCAGAGGTAGAAGGCGCCCTCGGGCTCGTAGTGCCGGATCCCCCGCTCGCGCAGTAGCGCGGTCGCCTGCGCGACGTTCTCGCGGTAGTGCTCGGCGGCGGCGGCGACGGCGTCCTGCGGCCCCGTGAGGGCGGCGATGCTCGCATACTGCGCGGGCGCGTTGATGCAGCTGATCGAGCCCTCCTGCACGCGGCGCAGCTCGTCGCCGAGCCCGGGCGGCGTGACCAGGTAGCCCGCGCGAATGCCGGTCATTGCGTAGCTCTTCGACAGCGAGAACACACTCAGCACGCGGTCGTCAGCGTCGAGACTCGCGATGCTGATGTGCGGCCGGCCGTGCGCGAAGTACTCGTAGACCTCGTCGCTGATCACCCAGAGGTCGTGCCGCTTCGCGAACTCCAGCAGCTCGCGCAGCGTCTCTTCGGGGAAGACGACCCCCAGGGGGTTGGAGGGCGAGTTGACGAGGAGCGCGCGAGTGCGGGGCGTCACGAGCTTCTCGAGGTCGGATGCCTGGGGCAGGAATCCGTGCTCGGCACGCAGCGCGTAGCGCACGGGAACGGCGCTGTGCATGCGCGCCGCCATCGCGAACGTCGTGTAGCCCGGGTCGGGAATGAGGATCTCGTCGCCGGGGTCGAGCACCAGACCCTGCGCCTGGTGGAGGGCCTGGGTGGCGCCCACGGTGCTCCAGACCTGGTCCGGGTCGACCGTGATGCCGTTGACGGAGTGCAGCTTGGCCACCACAGCCTCGCGGAACTCGGGAATGCCGCCGTTCGGCGTGTAGTCGGTGAATCCGTCTGCCCAGGCGCGCGCGGCCGCCGCTGCGATGTGCGGCGCCGGATCTGCGTCGGGCTCGCCGATCGCGAGCATGATCACGTCCGGCAGGCCGTGGGCAGCATCGAAGACGCGGCGGATGCCTGACGCGGGAACGGACTCGATGTGGCGCGCGAGCTCTGGCATGCACCCGAGGCTATCGGGGCGCTCTGATAGCATGAGTGGTCGACTTCCGCACGTGTCCCACACGCGTGCGAATCGCCGCCGGAGCCCCTCTACCTCCTGGTGGCCATTCATCAGTCCGTTCGATAGAAGGAACACGCAAGTGGCAAACATCAAGTCGCAGCTCAAGCGCATCAAGACCAACCGCAAGGCCGAAGAGCGCAACAAGGCCGTCAAGAGCGAGCTCAAGACCCTCGTGCGCACCACCCGCGCCGCCGTCGCCGCCGGCGACGCAGAGAAGGCCGCCGCCGCTCTGAAGACCGCGTCGAAGAAGCTCGACAAGGCCGTCAGCAAGGGTGTCATCCACAAGAACCAGGCCGCGAACCGCAAGTCCGGCCTGGCCAAGCTGGTCAGCAGCCTGTAAGGCACGCATTCGGAAGGGCCCCGCTTCGGCGGGGCCCTTTTCCTATACCCGAGCTACGCCCGGCCCTTGGAGCTCACGATGCGCACGAGCCGCTCGAGCGCGAACACCGGGTCGCGGCCGCCGCCCTTCACCTCGGCATCGGCGGCCGCCAGCGCCTGGATGGCCGCGACCAGCCCCTGCTCGTCCCAGCCCTGCAGCTCTTCGCGGGCGCGCTTGACCTGCCAGGGCGAGAGTCCGAACTTGCTCGCCAGCTGCCCGTCGGCGCCACGCGAGCCTTTGAGTTTCGCCATGGTGCGCACCTTGCTCGCGAACGCCGCGACCATCGGCACCGGGTCGGCGCCGCTCGCGAGGGCGTGCCGCATCGTCACGAGCGCCTCACCATAGCGGCCCGCGATCGCCGCATCGGCCACCGAGAACGAGTTCACCTCGACGCGGCCGCCGTAGTAGCTGTCGACGACCTTCTCGTCGATCTCGGCAGCGCTGTCGCTGATGAGCTGCTGGCAGGCGGAGGCGAGCTCGGCCAGGTCGTCGGCGAAGGCGGAGACCACCGCCCGCAGCGCGGCCGGAGTGATGCGCTTTCCGGCGCGGCGGAACTCGTCTCGGGCGAAGTCGAACTTGTCGGAGTCGCGCTTGAGCTCGGCGCAGACGATCTCGATGCCGCCGCCGCGGCCAGAGCGGATCTCGTCGAGCAGCTTCTTCCCGCGCACTCCCCCTGCGTGGCGCAGCACGAGCACGGCACCGTCATCTGGGGCGGAGAGATAGTCGATGGTCTCGAGGATGAAGGCGTCGGATGCCTTCTCGACCCCGCTCGCACGGATCAGCCGCGGCTCGCCGAACAGCGATGGGCTCGCGAGCGTGACGAGCTCGCCCGGCGCGTAGTCGCCGGCGTCGATGTCGCTGACCTCGAGGCTCGGGTCGGCTTCCTTGAGCTGGTCGCGCAGCAGGCGGATCGCCCGGTCTGCCAGCACCGTCTCGGTGCCCGACACGAGCACAACGGGTGCTGGGCGCACCTGCCCCCAGCTCAGCTGCGGGATGGCGGTCTTCGCGGCCACTCGTCCTCCTCGTGCTCCCAGCCTAGTTGCCGCCACCATCACCGCCTCGCCGGAGTCCACAGCGCGGTGGCCGTCGTGCGCTTCTGCGACCACAGCGCGAGCGCTCCGCGATGAGAGGTGACGAGCAGCGTGCCCTCGAGGTCGGTGCGGGCGACCTGCGTCCCCGCGGCGCGCAGGAGCTGCAGCGCCTTCGCGGTCGGATGGCCGTAGGTGTTGCCGGCACCGCACGAGATCAGGCCGAGCCGCGCGTGCACGAGCCCGTAGAGCTTCTCGCTCTGGTCGGCGCTGCCGTGATGGGCGACTTTGACGATGTCCACGCTCGGAAGTCCGCCGTCGGAGAGCATCGCGTCTTGAGCTTTCTCGTCGAGGTCGGCGAGCGTCAGCATCCGCACCCCTGCTCCCTCGATCTCGAGCGCGACACCGCCCTCGTTGCTGGTCGACATGTCAGGGTGAGCGCCATCGGGCCAGAGCACCTGCCACCGCAGCTCGCCGAGCGCGCCCTGGTCGCCGCGTGTCCCGAACCGAATCGGAACGTGATGCGTGCGCAGCTCTTCGACCCGGTGCTCGGCCGCTGCGTCCCCGGTCGGTGGCGTCCCGATCACGGCGGCGCCGGTCATGCCGACGACTGCGTCCAGGCCGCCGACGTGATCGGAGTCGTAATGCGTCAGCACGAGCAGCGCGAGGTGATGGATGCCCAACTCGCGCATGCAGTCCGCGAGCGGCTTCGGGTCGGGCCCGGTGTCGATGAGCGCATAGCTCGTGTCGCTGTGGAGCACGATCGCGTCGCCCTGGCCGATGTCGCACAGCCCGATGACCCAGTCGCGCGGCATCGCGGCGCGCGCGGCGATCGCCGGCCCGGCTTGCAGAGCGAGCACGCCGACGATGAGCAGGGCGGATGCTGCGGCCGCGGCTCCTCGCACGCGCCGCCCGCCCACCGTGCGCGGACGGGCGACCAGGGCCACCACCCCGAGCGTCAGCACCACCGCGACGCCGAACCCGATCACGCCCGCCGGCCAGGGCAGCGCACTGGCCGGCAGGGTGGTCGACGTCCGGGCGATCCCGGCGATCCAGCTCGCGGGCGCCCAGGCGGCCCACAGGAGTGGAGCGGCGAGGTGCGTGGAGAGCGGCACGACCAGGCATCCGATCAGCCCGATCACGGTCGCGATCGGCGCTGCAGGTTCGGCGAGCACGTTAGCGATGACGCCGTACAGCGGGACCGTCGGGTTCAGCAGCACGAGCACCGGCTGACAGGCGAGTTGTGCCGCGAGCGGCACCGAGAGGCCGACCGCCAGCCAGCGCGGCAGCCAGCGCTCGAGCCGCGTCGCCAGCGGTGGCGCGAGCACCAGCAGCGCGGCGGTCGCGACGACCGAGAGGGCGAACCCGTAGTCCCTGGCCAGCCAGGGGTCGACGACGAGCAGGGTGAGCACGGCCAGGGCGAGCGCCGGAAGTGCGCGGCCCGGCCTGCCGAGCGCCGTGCCGAGCACGACGATCGCTGCCATCACCGCGGCGCGCAGCACACTCGCCCCGGGGGTCACGAGCACCACGAAAGCCGCGAGACCGACGAGCGCCCCTGCGATGCGCGCTCCGCGGCCCAGACCGGCGGCTGCCCCGACCGCGAGCAGCCCGGCGATGATGACCGCGCAGTTCGACCCGGAGACCGCAGTGAGATGGCTGAGCGATGATGCCTTCATGTCTGCGTCGAGGTCTGCGCTGACCCGCGACTCGTCGCCGATGACGATGCCGGGCAGCAGCTCGCCGCCGCCACCCGGCAGCTTCGCTGTCGCGGTGCCGAACCGCGTTCGCAGGCCGTCGGACCAGGCAAGCCACGCAGGCGGTGCTGCGGTCTCACGCCAGGAGTCCGCATAGACGGTCAGAGCGACGTCGTCCTCGGGCGGCATCGTCTTCACCGTGCCCGTCAGAGCCACCGTCTCGCCGATGCGCGGCTGCGCTCGAGCGCGGCTCGCGTACACCAGCGCCGGCACGCGCCCGGTGATACTCGTGCGTCCGACGTCGACTTCGCTCACCGTCACGTGGAAGCTCACCCGCTCGCCCCCGCCGAAGGCGCCGCCGGCCGCGGCCCGCGCGCCGGAATCGACGGTTCCGACGGCGCTGACGGTGTGACCCGAAACGGCGCCGTCGAGCGCCGGAGGGTGCCGCACCGGCCCGGCGATCGCGGTCGCCGCCGCGCCGACCCCGATGGCGGCCAGAGCGACGACGATCATTCCGGCGATGCCGCTGCGGCGCAGGAATCCGATCACCCCCACCGCGACCGCAGCCAACCCGCTCACCGCAGCGCACACCCAGCCCGCCTCAGGGTCGGCGAGCAGCAGCCCTGCCGCGAGCCAGGCGGCGGCAGCCGGCGGAACCAGGCGCAGATCCAGACCGCGGGCTCTCACCGCACCGCCACCAGATCCTTCAGGTCGGCGAACGTCTTGTCGCCGATGCCCGTCACGTTCTTCAGGTCGTCGACCGAGGCGAAGCGGCCGTTCTGGGTGCGCCAGTCGATGATGCGCTGCGCCATCGCGGGGCCCACGCGCGGCAGTGTCTCGAGCTGCTCGAGCGTCGCGGCATTGAGGTCGATCTTCGCCCCGGGCGCCGGAGTGCCGCCTGCCGTCGCTCCGCTGCCGCCGGCTGCCGCAGCCGGCGGCAGCGCCTGGCCCGGCGTCGGAACGAGCACCTGCTGGCCGTCGGCGAGCACCTGAGCGAGATTGAGCCCCGACTGGTCGGCGCCCGCCGTGAATCCCCCGGCAGCTCCGACCGCGTCGATCACGCGCGCTCCGTCGGGCAGCTCGTACACGCCGGGCCGCTTGACCTGCCCGAGCACGTGGATCACAACGGATGCCGCCGTCGGCACCGCCGTCGCCGGGGTCACCACGCCCCCGGGCGAAGGAGTGAGCTCGGCAATCGGCTGCGCTCCCCCACCGCCGCTCACGAGACCCGCCACGACGGCGACCGCCACGCCGAGCACGAGCAGCACGATCGCCGCGCCCACGCCGATGCGCCACCGCGTGCCGGCGCGCGCGGACGCCGCCAGCGCTTCCTCTGGCTCGTCGACGGAATCGCTCACGCCGCGAGGCTAGGCGGCGCGGCTCACACGCCGACGCGCCCGGCATCCGTTCTGGGGATGCCGGGCGCGCCGGGCGACCTGTGCAGGGCGAGAGCCCTCAGGCGACGGGGCTACTGCGGCTTCGTCGCGATGTTGACGAGCTTCGGGGCGCGCACGATCACGTTCACGATCTGCTGGTCGCCCACCGAGCGCTGCACCGCAGCCGACGAGCGCGCGAGCTGCTCGAGCTCGTCCGCACCGATCTTCGCCGGCACCTCGAACTTGTCGCGCACCTTCCCGTTGACCTGGACGATGGCGGTCACCGTGTCCTCGACGAGCAGGGTGCGGTCGGCCTTCCGCCACTGCACATTGGCCACCGTCGGCTCGTAGCCGAGCAGCTGCCACATGTCCTCTGCGGTGTACGGGGCGAACAGGTTCAGCGACATGGCGACGACCTCGGCCGCCTCGCGCACCGCCGGGTCGGCGGGGCCCGCCCCGGAGTCGATCACCTTGCGCGTCGCGTTGACGAGCTCGATCAGCCGGGCGACGACGACGTTGAACTTGAACGCCTCGACGAGACCCGGCGCGTCGGCGAGGAAGCGGTGGGTCTGCTTCCGCAGCGCGAGGTCGCCGTCCTTCCAGATCACGTCGGGCGACGAGGTCACGTCGCGAGCGATGCGCCAGGCGCGCGCCAGGAACTTCGAGGAGCCGGTGGCCGAGACATCCGCCCAGTCGATGTCATCCTCGGGCGGCCCGGCGAACGCCATCGTGACGCGCAGCGCGTCGGCGCCGTATTCCTTCAGCTGCGACGCGAACTCGACCAGGTTGCCCTTGCTCTTGCTCATCGCCGAGCCGTCCATGAGCACCTGGCCCTGGTTCAGCAGCGACATGAACGGCTCGGTGAAGTCGACGTAGCCCAGGTCGAACAGCACCTTCGTGATGAACCGCGAGTACAGCAGGTGCAGGATCGCGTGCTCGACACCGCCGACGTACTGGTCGACCGGCGCCCACTTGCCGGCCTCGGCCGGGTCGAAGGCGCGGGTGTCGTCGTTCGCCGACAGGAAGCGCAGGAAGTACCACGACGAGTCGACGAAGGTGTCCATCGTGTCGCTGTCGCGCTTCGCGGGGCCGCCGCACGACGGGCAGTCCACGTTCACCCAGTCCTCGGCGGCGCCGAGGGGGCTCGACCCCTTCGGCCGCAGGTCGAGCCCTGCGGCATCCGGCAGCTTCACCGGCAGCTGGTCCTCGGGAACCGGAACCTCGCCACAGCTCGGGCAGTGGATGATCGGGATCGGCGTGCCCCAGTAGCGCTGACGCGAGATCAGCCAGTCGCGCAGGCGGTAGTTGCGCGCGGCGCCGCCGATGCCGGCCTGCGCGAGCGCCTCGGTCACCTTCGTGATGGCCGTGTTCTTGCTCAGACCGTTGAACGGCCCGGAGTTGACCAGGCGGCCCGCGCCCGTGAGCGCCTCACCCGTCTGCTTGGGGTCGGGCAGCACCGGCGGCAGGTCCTCCGGCTCGTCGTCGCCGGTGATCACCGGGATCGCCCCGGTGACCGGTGCGTTCACGTCGACGACCACCTTCACGGGCAGGTCGAAGGCACGGGCGAAGTCGAGGTCACGCTGGTCGTGCGCGGGCACGGCCATGATCGCGCCGTGGCCGTACTCGGCGAGCACGTAGTCTGCAGCCCAGATCGGCAGCCGCTCACCCGTCAGCGGATTCTTCGCGTAGCGGCCGAGGAAGACGCCGGTCTTCTCGCGCTCCGTCGACAGGCGCTCGATCTCGGTCGCGCCACGCACCTTCTCGAGGTATGCGTTGAACTCGGCCTGGACTTCAGGGGATGCCCCGGCCGCGAGCTCCTGCGCGAGATCGGAATCCGGCGCGACGACCATGAAGGTCACCCCGTAGAGCGTGTCGGGCCGCGTGGTGTACACCGACACCGGCTCATCGCGCCCCTCGATCGTGAAGCTCACGTCGGCGCCGACCGACCGGCCGATCCAGTTGCGCTGCATCGTCAGCACGCGCGTGGGCCAAGTGCCCTCGAGCTGGTTCAGGTCGTCGAGCAGGCGGTCTGCGTAGTCGGTGACACGGAAGTACCACTGCGTCAGCTTCTTCTTCGTGACCAGGAAGCCGCAGCGCTCACAGTGCCCGTCGATGACCTGCTCGTTCGCGAGCACGGTCTGATCGTTCGGGCACCAGTTGACGCTGCCGTCCTTGCGGTACGCGAGGCCCTTCTCGTACAGCTTGAGGAACAGCCACTGGTTCCACTTGTAGTACTCGGGGTCGCTCGTGTGCAGCTCGCGCGACCAGTCGAAGCTGGGCGCGTAGATCTTGAAGGACGCCTTCTGCTGGGCGATGTTGTCGTAGGTCCAGCCGCGCGGGTCGATGCCGCGCTTGATCGCCGCGTTCTCGGCGGGCAGCCCGAAGCTGTCCCACCCGATCGGGTGCAGCACGTTGAAGCCCTGCTGCCGCCAGTAGCGCGCCACGATGTCGCCGAAGCCGAACGCCTCGGCGTGACCCATGTGCAGGTCGCCGGAGGGGTACGGGAACATGTCCAGCACGTACTTGCGCGGCCGGTTGTCGGCCGGGTCGTCGGTCGCGAACGGCTGGAGAGCCTCCCACACGGGAGCCCACTTGTCCTGGATGGCGGCGAAGTCATAGCGCGCCTCGCGTGCCTCGTCGTTCTCCCGCGTCGCCGTCTGCTCGTCTGCCACGTGTGTCCTGTCTTCAGTGCTGGGATTTCCGGCGCCGGGCGCCGACTATCAAGGTTACCGGAGCATGACGAACGCCCCCTGCGTGAAGCGGCAGGGGGCGTTCGAGGGATGCCTGGTGAGGCGCGCTGGCTAGAAGCCGTTCGCCTTGACCCACTCCTTGGCGATCTGGTCGGAGGCCTCCTTGTCGTTGTAGCTCTTCTTGAGCATGTCGCTCAGCTGGTCGGTGGTCAGCTTCGCGGACACCTTGTTGAGCGTGTCCTTCACCTTCGCGCTCGCGACCTTGCTCGAGATGAGCGGGACGACGTTCTGCGCCGCGATGAGGTGCTGCGGGTCCGCAAGGGTGACGAGGTTGTTCTTCGCGATCGACGGGTCGCTCGAGTAGATGTCGGCGAGCTGGACGGAGCCGTCGAGCAGCGCCTTCAGCGTGTTGGCGCCGCCGCTGTCGTTGATCGGCGTGAGTGTCGCGCTCACCCCGTAGGTCGACTTGAGACCGGGGATGCCATAGGGACGCGTCGCGAACTCGGGGTTCGCCGCGACCTTCAGCTCGCCCTTGACGTTCTTCAGGTCGGCGAGGCTCGTGACGTGGTTGTCGTCGCTGAACTTCTTCGTGACGTTGTACGAGTCGGCGTCCTGCCCGGGGGCCTGGTCGAGCACCTCGGCCTTGCCGGCGTCGAGCTTGCCGCCGCCACCGTTCTTCACCGCCGTCTGAAGCGCCGAGTAAACCTCGTCGCTCGAGCTCACCTTGGAGGTCGAGTCGAGGAACTGCAGCAGGTTGCCCGTGTATTCGGGGACTAGCTGGATCTCGTCGTTCTTGAGGGCGGCGATGTAGCGGTCGCGCTGGCCGATGTTCGCCTTCACGTCGGTCTTCACACCGGCGTCGGAGAGCGCGTCGGCGTAGATGTACGCGAGGATCGCGTTCTCGGGGAACGCGGCGGAGCCGACCGTGATGGTGCCGGACGAGCCCTTGGAGCCGGAGTCGTTCGACAGCGGGTTGCCGTTGTTGCCGGCGCAGCCCGTGAGCACGAGCGCTGCCAGGCTGAGGGCGCCTGCTGCGGCGATCACGCCTTTTCTGGTGCGAGCCATGACGGGTCCTTTCGGGTGGGTGATTGCGTCTTGGTGCGGATGTCGGCGGTGCGCCCTGCGAGCACCCCTCGGGGGGTGACCAGTCGCTGCACGAGGGCGAAGAGCCCGTCGACCAGCAGCGCCAGCACGATCACAAGAATCGAACCAGCCAGGAGCTGCGCGTAATCCTCATTCGGTAATGCGTCGTAAAGAAAGCGGCCGAGACCCCCTAGCGGAAGGAATGCGGCGACCGTCCAGGTGGCGATCACCTGGAGGCACGCCGAGCGGATGCCACCGACGATCAGCGGCAGCGCCAGCGGTACCTCTACCTGCCAAAGTACGCCGGAACCTGTGAAGCCCACTGAGCGGGCGGCGTCGACGACCTCGCGGTCGACCGACTCCACGCCGGAGTACGCGCCCGCGATGATGGGTGGCAGGGCGAGGATCACGAGGGCGATGAGCGGCGGCAGGATGCCGATGCCGAGCCCCAGCGCCAGCAGGATCACGAGGCCCAGGGTCGGCAGCGCGCGCAAGGCGCCCGTGAACGGCACGACCACCTCGCGGCCGCGGCCGGTGTGGCCGATGAGCAGACCGACGGGCAGCCCGATCGCGATCGCGACGATCAGGGTCAGGCCCGTGTAGCCGAGATGCTCGAGCAGGCGCTGCGGCACGCCCGTCGCTCCCGACCAGTGCGCGGGGTCGGCAAGCCAGGCGAAGGCCTGCGAGTAGGAGTTCATGCGCTCACCGCCTCCGCGGCAGCGAGTCGGGCATCACGCGAGATCCGCTGCCGCCGCGTCCACGGCATGAGCCAGCGGCCCAGCAGCACGAGCAGCACGTCGAAGACGAGCGCGATGATGACGGTGCCGATGATGCCGACCCACACCTCGGTGAGGTAGGCGCGCTGATAGCCGTCGATGAAGAAGAACCCGAGGCTGTTGACGCCGATGACCGAGCCGATGGTCACGAGAGACACCGTGCTGACCGACACGACCCGCAGGCCCGCGAGCAGCACCGGCCCCGCGAGCGGCAGCTCGACGCCGAAGAAGCGACGCGCGGTGCCGTAGCCCATGGCCGACGCCGACAGCTTGACGTCGGACGACACCGCCGCCAACCCGTCGGCCGTCGTGCGCACCATGAGGGCCACGGCGTAGAGCGTGAGCGCGATCTCGACGTTGAGCGGGTCGAGGATGCGCGTTCCGATGAGCGACGGAAGCAGCGCGAACAGCGGCAGCGACGGCACCGCGTAGAGGATGCCCGCCACCGTCAGCAGCACGGGCCGGATCGCGCGCAGCACGCCGGGTGAGAACGCGAAGCGGTTGGCCACCCACCCCAGCGGCACCGAGATCGCGAAGCCGATCACGATCGGCGGAATAGACAGCCAGATGTGTGCCAGGCCGTATTCCGAGACCTGGCTCCAGTTGGTGACGACCCAGTTCACCGCAGGATGCTCCGCGGGCGGCCGGCCTCGATGAACTCCGCCACGAAATCGTCGGCGGGGTGCTCGAGCAGTTCCGACGGCGTTCCCCGCTGCGCCACGGTGCCGCCCGGCTTGAACAGCACCACCTGGTCGCCGAGCAGGAACGCCTCGTCGATGTCGTGCGTGACGAACACGACGGTCTTGTCGAGCTCGCGCTGCAGTCGCTTCAGCTCGGTCTGCAGCTCGACGCGCACGAGCGGGTCGACGGCACCGAACGGCTCGTCCATCAGCAGGATGTTCGGGTCGACCGCGAGACCCCGGGCGACCCCCACGCGCTGCTGCTGGCCGCCCGAGAGCTGTGCGGGGTAGCGATCGGCGAGCGACGCGTCGAGGCCGACGACCGTCATCAGCTCGCGAGCCCGGGCCCTGGCATCCTTCTTCTTCTCACCACGCAGGAACGGCACCGTCGCGATGTTGTCGACCACCGTGCGGTGCGGCAGCAGGCCCGAGTTCTGCATGACGTAGCCGATCGAGCGCCGCAGAGCGACGGGCTCACGCGTCGCGATATCGTCGCCGTCGATCAGGATCGTGCCGGCGGTCGGGTCGACCATGCGGTTGATCATGCGCAGCACGGTCGTCTTGCCGCTGCCGGACGAGCCGACGAACACGGTCACCTGCCGCGGGGGGATCACCAGGTCGAGCTCGTCGACCGCGAGGGTGCCGTCAGGGAAGCGCTTCGTGACGGCGCGGAATTCGATCACCGCTCAATACGACCACGCACCACCGACACTGGCAACGTCCGCCGCAATACGGGTACACGCCCCGCGACCCGCGTCAGCTGTAATAGCGGCTCAGATAGGCGCCGATGACGGCCCGCGCCTCGGTGATGTAGCGCTCGTCGCCGTCGCTCGAGGCGATGAAGGCCCGCCCGACCAGGGCGTCGCCGATCTCGACGGCGATGCCCAGGCGGAACTCGAGCTCCTCGCCGGCGGGAAGGCCGAAGTTCTCGGAGAGCACCTCGGCGAGACCGTGCGAGAACGGCACCGTCTCGCCCGCGAACTCACCGGTCGCCTCGTTGCCGCGCTCGTCGTCGGCGAAGCGGATGATGCGGAAGCCGGGCTCATCGCGGTACATGCGCACGGTCGCGTCGATCGAGCAGTCGACGGCCTCGAGCCAGGTGGCGGGCTTCACCTCTTCGATGCGCTGCACCACGGCGAGGCGGAAGCGGCCGATGGCTCGCTCGCGCAGCCCCTGCAGCAGCGCGATGCGGTCCGGGAAGTACCGGTAGACCGTTCCGATCGAGGCGTCGGCGCGCTCGGCGACCATCGCGGTCGTCAGGCGGTCGAAGCCGATCTCGTCGACGACGGCGGCGGCGGCATCGAGAAGAGCATCCACCCGCGCGGCGCTGCGCTCCTGGATCGGCTCTGTGCGCACAAGGGCCGCGAGGGAAGCTGACGGATCCTTGGCGAGATCGTGAATAG
Source organism: Gryllotalpicola daejeonensis (assembly GCF_039538145.1). NCBI lineage: Bacteria > Bacillati > Actinomycetota > Actinomycetes > Micrococcales > Microbacteriaceae > Gryllotalpicola > Gryllotalpicola daejeonensis. The sequence goes on from NZ_BAABBV010000001.1 coordinate 622,140, forward strand.
GCACGGAAGTGAGAGTCCCTTCGGTTGCTCCTGCGGTCGAGTGTAGACCGTCAGGTTTTGACGGGGCCGCACATCACTCATTCCTGAGTCGGCGCGTCGCGACGGCATGCCAGACTCTTCTGCAATGTCCACGCCAGGTGCCCGCCAGCACCGCGCTGCTCAATTCGACGACGCGGTGAACCACTACCGCGCCAAGCGCGCGCGGGCCAAGGGCTTCCTGCCGACGGTGGTGCCGTATGCCGGCTACGGCACTCCGCAGTGGGCGCGAGTGCTCGGCCGGGTCATGCTCGCGAAGGACCCGCGGCCGGGAACGCGCCTGGGCGGTCGCTACCGGAAGCGGGAAGAGAGCGTGCGGGGCTGGCGCAGCTTCACGAGCGTGCCGATCAGCGACGTGCCGGTCATCGCCGAGATCGCCGGCGTCGAGCATGTGCTGCAGCCCGACCGCGGCGGCGTGATCGATCAGGTCGTGCCGGTCGAGCTGACGCCTGGCAGGCACGAGATCCGCCTGCGCCCGCTCGGCATCGAGACGGCGAGCATCGCGACCCTGCTGATCGTCGGCCCCGAGACGCGGTTCGGCGTCGTGAGCGACATCGACGACACGGTCATGGTGACCTGGCTTCCCCGCCCGCTGCTGGCCGGCTGGAACACGTTCGTCCTCGACGAGCACGCCCGCGTGCCCACACCGGGCATGGCGGTGCTCTACGAGCGCATCCGCTCCGAGCACCGGGGCTCCCCCTTCGTCTATCTCTCGACGGGCCCCTGGAACGTCGCCCCCACGCTGCGCCGCTTCCTCACCAGGAACCTCTTCCCCTCCGGCCCTCTGCTGCTCACCGACTGGGGCCCGACGCACGACCGCTTCTTCCGCAGCGGGCGCGTGCACAAGGAGCAGAACCTGGAGAGGCTCGCCTCCGAGTTCCCCCACGTGAAGTGGCTGCTCTTCGGCGACGACGGACAGCACGACGAGGCCATCTACAGCAACTTCATCCAGCAGCACCCCGACTCCGTCGCCGCCGTCGCCATCCGCCAGCTCTACGTCACAGAGGCGATGCTCGCCGGCGGCCGGTCGAAGGCGGAGGTGCACAGCGAGGCAGGCGGCGTTCCCTGGGTCTACGGCCCTGACGGCATGAGCCTCTACCGTCAGCTGCGCGACCTCGGCTTCGTCGGGGGTCATCATGACGAAGGCAAGCGCGTCTGAGCTGCGGCGCCTGCGTCTGGCAGCGCAGGGGCTCGCAGCCGAGCGCCCGTCGAGCGTGACGGATGCCGCTCGGCGGTTGCTCGCCGTCCAGGCGCAGGATCTCCCGGCCGCGCGCTGGGCGCTGGGCGCGCGCGTTCCGGACTCCGTCGACCAGGACGTGACGGATGCCATCGACTCCGGCGCGCTCGTGCGTCACTGGCCCCTGCGCGGCACTCTGCAGCTCGTCACGCGCGAGGACCTGCGCTGGCTGCTCGAGCTCACGGCCGAGCGGCAATGGCGTGCGGCTGCGCGCATCCGCGAGTCGTGGGGCGTGACCGTCGATCTGCTAGCGACCGCGCGTCAGGCATCCGTCGCCGCGCTCGAAGGCGGCCGCGCACTCACGCGAGCCGAACTCAGCACGGTGCTGGAGACGGCCGGCGTCGCCATGGGCGGCGGCCGCGGCTACCAGGTGATCTCTGCGCTCGCAATCACCGGCACGCTGGTGTGGGCCGCGAGCAGCGGCTCGACGCAGCGCCTTGCTTTGCTCGACGAGTGGGTGCCCGCCGCACCCGCGGTCGACCGCGACGAGGCGCTCGAGCGGCTCGTGACCCGCTATCTCGCCGGCCACGGCCCGGCGACCGCCGCCGACCTCGTCTGGTGGGCCGGCATCCCGGTCAGCTGGGTGAGGCGCGGGGCGGATGCCGCCCGCGTCGGCCTGCTCGAGGTCGACGGGACCTCGTACCTGATCGACCAGGCGTCCGCTCCCCCGCCGGCGCCGCGCGGCGCGCTGCTGCTGCCGGCGTTCGACGAGTACCTGCTCGGCTATCAGCAACGCGATCTCGTGCTGCCGCCCCGGTACCGCGACAGGGTCGCGCCACAGCGCAACGGGCGGTTCCTGCCGATCGTCGTAAGCGCGGGGCGAATCGTCGGAACGTGGAGCGACGAAGGCGATACCGTCAGGGCCCGGCCGTTCGACGAGGCATCCCCCCTCTCTGCGGCGAGCGTCGCGCGCAGCGCAGAACGCTACCGTCTCTTCCGCGCCGCGGCTGGGTAGCTTAAGGGCGTGCGCTACCTCGAATCGCTGCGCGCCTCGGCTCGCGTGCCGCTGCTGCAGGCTGCGAAGACCGCGCTCGCGACGATCGCCGCCTGGGTCATCGCGGGACTGCTGATCCACGGACAGCTGCCCGCCTTCGCCGCCATCGCGGCTTTGCTGGTCGTCCAGCCGAGCCTCAACCAATCACTCTCGCGGGCGATCGAGCGCAGCCTCGGCGTGATCGCCGGAGTGCTGGTCGCGTACATCGTCGGCATCGTGTTCGGCGGCGGGTACTGGGTCGTGCTGCTGTCGATCGTCGCGGCGATCGCGGTCACGTGGCTGCTGCGGCTCACGCCCACGACGTCCGTGCAGGTGCCCATCAGCGCGATGCTCGTGCTCTCGGTGGGCTCGTCGACGCCGGGGTACGCACTCGACCGCATCATCGAGACGGTGATCGGCGCGGCCATCGGCCTCATGGTCAACATCTTCGTGGTCCCGCCCGTCGCGATCGCTCCGGCGCGCGACTCCGTCGACGCCCTGCTCGATGAGATCGCGAACCGCATCGACGCGATCGCCACCGCGCTCACCGTGCCGCAGTCGCCGCAGAAGCTCGACGAGCTGCTCGTGCTCGCCCGCCTGCTGAGGCCGATGGTCGACAAGGCGAACGCCGCGATCACCGCAGCCGACGAATCGCTCTCGATCAACCCGCAGCGCAACCGGCATCAGCCGGGACTCGCGGAGGCCGAGGCGCTGCGCGACCGCCTCAGCAACCTGGTCAACCGCACGACCGCGATGACCCGCACTCTGCACGACCGCTACGCGGACGAACTGCTCGACGAGCCGACCATCGCGGCCCTGGCCGAAGAGACCCGTCGCGCTGCGCACGACCTGCGGCTGCTGCGCCTCACGCCCGCCGATGCCCCGGCCGAGGCCTCCCAGGCGGCCCAGGAACCGCCCGCCCTGACGGCGCCGCTGACGGTCAGCCGCCCCGACCCGACGCACTGGATCCTGGTCGGGTCGCTGCTCGAGGACCTGCGCCGGATCCGTGAGGAGATCACGGGCGAGGAGCTGGTGTAGGCCGCTCCGCGAGGAACTCGTCGCGGATGCCGATGCCCGACACCGCCGCGCCCGCCGCCAGCAGCACCGCCAGCACGATAATCGTGCGCTGCAGGCCGGCGAGGTCGAGGTGCTCCCCCACGATGAACCCGGCGCAGGCCACCGCCACGAGCCCTGCGACCCGCGCAACCGCGTTGTTGATCGCCGACGCGATGCCGGCCTGCGTTTCGGGGATCGACCCGAGGATCGCCGACGTCAGCGGAGCCACGGTGATCGAGATGCCGAGCCCGACGATCACAGTGCCGGGCAGCAGCTGGGTCCAGTAGTCGAACGGATGCCTGATCAGCAGCATCGACAGGAAGCCGGCCGCGACGACCAGCGGGCCGGCCGTCATGAACCACCTCGCGCCGTACTTCCCGGCGAGAACGCCGAAGCGGCTCGCCAGCAGCAGCGCCGCGAGCGTGCTCGGCACCAGCGCGAGGCCGGCGAGTGCGGCGGGCACGCGCGCCACCTGCTGAAGATAGAGGCCGACCATCAGCGGCCCGAGCGAGAACGCCGCGTAGATCGCGAAGGTCGCGACGTTCCCCACCGCGAAGTCATGGGCCCTGAAGATCGACATCGGCAGCATCGGCTGGCGCACCCGCCGCTCGACGAGAACGAACCCGATGGCGGCGAGGACGCCGATGGCAGCGGAGGCGATGACGACCGCATCCACCCAGCCGCGCTGGCCCTGCTCGATGAGCGCGAACACGATGCCGCCGAGCGCCACCGCGCCGAGCACCGCGCCCGGCACGTCGACGCGCGCGTTCGGCCGCCCCTCGGCTTTGGGCAGGCGAGCGAGCAGCAGCAGGGTCGCGGCGATCGGAACCACGTTGATCGCGAACACCCACCGCCACGAGAGCGTGTCGACGAACAGGCCGCCGAGGAACGGCCCGATCAGCATCGCGATGCCGGTCCACGCCGTCCACCGCCCGATCGCCTTCGACTGCGCCGGGCCCTCGAACGCCGAGATGATGAGCGCGAGCGAGCTCGGCACGAGCAGCGCGCCGGCAACCCCCTGCACGGCGCGGGCGGCGATCAGCACACCGGCCGTCGGAGCAACCGCGCACAGCACCGATGCCGCGCCGAACCCGATCAGGCCGCCGAACAGCACTCGGGTGCGGCTGAACAGATCGCTCAGCGAGCCCGCGACGAGGATCAGCGCACCGAGCGTCACGAGATAGGCGTCGACGACCCACTGCTGCAGCGCGAGGCCGCCGCCGAGCTCGCGCGCGATCGCCGGCAGGGCGACGTTCACGACGCTGCCATCGAGGAACGCCACGAACGAGGCGAGGATCGCCACGAGCAGGACCGTGCGCTGCATCACACGGCTCAGTCAAGCACCGGCTGCAGACATCGCCCGCACGCGTCCCCCATGCGGGGGTCGACAGAGATTTCCGCTTGACCGCGTGTTCCGCCCTGCGGCGGCCATCCCCGCTCTATATGGTTTCGAGCGTATGCGTAGGACGAGAGTGACTCTGGCCATTGCCGTCGCGGCCGCGGCGGCGCTTGTGACCGGCCTCGGTGCCGTAGCCCCCGCGTCTGCCGCGGAGCACTGGCCGACGGAGGCCGAGGTGCAGGCCGCCAAGCGCAACGCAGCCGCCTCGACCGCCGAGTACAACAAGCTGCAGAGCCTCGTCAAGAAGCAGCAGGCCGTCGCCGTCGCCGCAGCGGCCACCGCGCTCGAGAAGCAGAACGACTACGCCAAGGCCGAGCAGGCGTACCAGCAGGCGAGCAAGAAGGCCGACGGATTGAAGGCGCAGGCGGATGCCGCCAAAGAGAAGGCTGCGTCGGCCGACCGCCGCTTCGGTTCGATCGCCTCGCAGCTGTATCTCGCGGGCGGCAACAGCGGAATGACCACCCAGCTGCTGCTGCAGCACGGGAAGGAGTCGCAGCTGCTCGACCGGCTGAGCGCGATGAGCCGGCTCACCGGCCTCGCCTCGGGGTTGCGCGATCAGGCATCCCAGCAGTCCAACGTCGCCGCCGCACTGTCTGCGCAGGCCGCGGCAGCCGAGCAGACCCGAAAGAAGCTCGACGAGCAGGCGCAGCAGGCTCTCGCGACGGCGAAAGCCGCCCAGCAGGCGGCCGACTCCGCACTCTCCAGCTCTCAGAAGCAGAGCGCCGTCGCCTTCAAGGAGATGGGCGAGCTCAAGTCGCAGAGCGCCGCACTGCAGAAGAAGTACGCGGAGCACCAGGCGTACCTCGCCGCGCTCGCCCGGCAGCGCGCCGCCCAGGGCAGCGCGTCTTCGCTGTATGCGATCTCGCGCAGTATCACGCCCGACCCGGCCGCCGCCAAGGCGTATGCGCGGTCGCAGCTCGGCAACCACGGCTGGGGCTCCAGTCAGTGGGGCTGCCTGCTCGACCTGTGGACCCATGAGTCCGGCTGGCGCGTCAACGCGTACAACCCCTCGAGCGCCGCCTACGGCATCCCCCAGGCGTGGCCCGGGTCGAAGATGGCGAGCTACGGCGCGGACTGGACGACGAACTACGTCACCCAGATCAACTGGGGCCTCGCCTACATCAAGAGCTCCTACGGCACGCCGTGCGCCGCGTGGTCTTTCGAGATGTCGCACACGCCGAACTGGTATTGATACAAAAACGCGTTCGTCCTGTCGTGCAATAACGCTCAGTTTCAGGCATGATGCGAATGCCCCACTCAAGGATGAGGGGGCAGCGAGAGTGTTCTCGCTCACAGCAAACGAAGGAGAGCGCGACGTGAAGCGCAGCTCATTGGTTTCGCTCGCTGTTCTGGCATCCGCGGCAGCATTGGTGCTGGCCGGCTGTTCAGGCAACGGCGACAACAGCAAGTCGAATTCGGCAGGCAAGGCCTCTTCGAAGACCGCCTGCGTGATCCTCCCCGACGCGGCGTCCTCGCCCCGCTGGGAGAACATGGACCGGCCCGACCTCAAGAAGGCCCTCGAGGGCGCCGGCTTCAAGACCGACATCCAGAACGCCCAGGGCGACACCAGCAAGTACGCCACCATCGCAGACCAGGAGCTCTCGCAGGGCTGCGGCGTGATGCTGCTCGTCGACTACAACGGCGCGGGCGCCGCCGTGGCCAAGAAGGCCAAGGCCCAGGGCATTCCGGTCATCGCCTACGACCGCCCGATCTCGGGTGCTGACTACTACGTCTCGTTCGACAACGAGAAGGTCGGCGAGCTCGAGGGCCAGGCGATCGTCGACGGACTCAAGGCCGAGAACAAGGACCCGAAGACGGCCACCGTCGTTTACATGGGCGGCGACCCGACCGACGGCAACGCGAAGATGTTCCACGACGGCGCCGACAAGGTGATGTCCGAGGCGGGCATCAAGCCGGCGAAGGAGCCGCCGGGGGTCTGGGACGGCGCCAAGTCGGCGACCAACTTCGAGCAGGCGCTGACCGCGCTCGGCGGCAAGGTCGACGCGGTGTGGGTCGCCAACGACACCAACGCCGCGGGCGTCATCTCGGTCCTCGACAAGAACCACCTGAAGGTTCCCGTCTCCGGCCAGGACGCGTCGACCGCCGGTCTGCAGAACGTCCTTCTCGGCAAGCAGACGGGCACCGTGTGGAAGCACGTCCCCGACGAGGCGAAGGCCGCGAGCGACCTCGCGATCGAGCTGCTGAAGGGCAAGAAGCCGAACGTCGACAAGAAGCTCGACGACGGCACGCCGTATGTGGCGGTCACGCCCGTGCTCGTCGGCCCGAAGGACGTCGAGAAGGTCGTCCAGGCCGGTGACGCCACGGTCTCCGACATCTGCACCGGTGCCGTCAAGGCGGCCTGCGCGGCCAACGGCGTCCAGTAGTAGGCGCCTGAGCAGTCCACAAGCAGGGGTCGGCCCAGGTCATCTTCCCGGGCCGGCCCCTACTTTTCTGGCATCAATTCAAGAGATTGAGGATTCCCCACATGGACACTCCCATCATCGAGTTGACGGGTGTCGTCAAGAGCTTCGGTCCGGTGAATGTGCTGCGCGGCGTCGAGCTGCGCGCCTACCCGGGCAAGGTCACGGCCCTCGTCGGCGACAACGGCGCGGGCAAGTCGACCCTCATCAAGGGCCTCGCCGGCGTGCAGCCCTACGACGAGGGCGAGGTGCGGTTCGAAGGGCAGCCCGTGTCGCTGACCCACCCGCGTGATGCATCCGCTCTCGGCATCGAGGTCGTCTACCAGGACCTCGCGCTCTGCGACAACCTCGACATCGTTCAGAACATGTTCCTCGGCCGCGAAGAGCTGGTCGGCGGCACGCTCGACGAGGGCAAGATGGAGCGCCAGAGCTCCGAGGCGCTGCGCGCGCTGAACGTGCGCACGGTGAAGTCAGTGCGCCAGAAGGTCGCCTCGCTCTCCGGCGGCCAGCGCCAGACCGTCGCCATCGCACGCGCGGTGCTCAAGAAGGCCAAGGTCGTCATCCTCGACGAGCCGACCGCCGCCCTCGGCGTCGCGCAGACCGAGCAGGTGCTCAACACCGTGCAGCGGCTCGCCGCACAGGGCGTGGCCGTCATCATCATCAGCCACAACCTCGCCGACGTCTTCAAGGTCGCCGACTACATCAGCGTGCTGTACCTCGGCACGATGGTCGCCGAGGTCGCCACCGCCGAGACCACCTATGACGACGTCGTCGGCTACATCACCGGCAGCAAGACCTACGACCCGAGCGGAGCACGCGCATGAGCGCCTCCAGTAGCAATGACACCGCGACCACGAACACCACGACGCTCCTGCCCGAGTCCGTCGACAGCCTGATCGGCAGCGGCCAGGAAGGCGGCGTCGGCGACCAGGTCCGCGCCTGGTGGTCGCGCGTGCGCGGGGGCGAGATGGGCGCACTGCCCGCCGTTGGCGGCTTCATCGTGCTCGCCGTGCTGTTCTCGTTCCTGAGCCCGTACTTCCTGACCGAGCGCAACTTCGCCAACTTCCTCACCCAGGCCGCCGAGCTCGTCATGCTGGGCATGGCGCTGGTCTTCGTCATCCTGCTCGGCGAGATCGACCTGTCCGCCGGCGTCACCGGCGGCCTCGCGATGTGCGTGTGGGTCGTGCTGGTCGACGTGACGAAGCTGAACTGGTTGCTCGCGCTGCTGATCGCCTTCGTCGTCGGCCTCGCAGTCGGGTCGTTCATCGGCTTCTTCGTGGCACGGATCGGGATTCCCTCGTTCGTCGTCACTCTGGGCCTGTTCCTCGGCTTCCAGGGCCTCGAGCTGATCATCATCGGCACGGGCGGCAACTACCAGGTGCAGACGCCGGCGATCGTCGCGATCATGAACAACAATCTGCCCGTCTGGGCAGGCTGGCTGATGCTCGCGGTGTTCGTTGCACTGTCGCTCGCGACGGCATTCTGGGACCGCAGCCGCCGCACCGCGGCGAACGTTCCGAACGGCCCGCTCTCGCTCGTGTGGATCAAGTCCGGGGCACTGCTGGTGCTCGGCGGCCTCGCCGTCTTCCTGCTCAGCCAGGACCGGTCGTCGTCGATCATCTCGATCCGCGGTGTCCCGATCGTCGTTCCGATCGTGCTCGCCGTGCTGTGGATCGGCACCTTCGTGCTCGACCGGACGAAGTTCGGTCGCTACATCTACGCGGTCGGTGGCAATGCAGAGGCCGCGCGCCGCTCGGGCGTCAACGTCGTGCTGATCCGCTTCCTCGTGTTCGTGATCTGCTCGTTCCTCGCGGTCGGCTCCGGCCTCTTCACCGCGGCGCGCGTCGGGTCGATCGACGCCACGGCCGGCAAGGACATCGTCCTCTCGGGTGTCGCGGCTGCGGTCGTCGGCGGCGTCAGCCTCTTCGGCGGCCGTGGCCGGCTCGTGCACGCCGCGGTCGGTGCACTCGTGATCGCCGTGATCACGAACGGCCTGGGGCTGCTCAACCTCCCCTCCGGCATCAACAACGTCATCGCCGGCGCCGTCCTGGTGCTCGCGGCGACGATCGATGCGCTCTCGCGCCTGCGCGCGGGCGGAAGCCTGCTGCGGCGCTGACGCTCAGCGCTCACGAGCGAAGACGGCGTCCCGGGTTCTGCCCGGGGCGCCGTCGTCATATGATCCGGGTGTGGCGTCCTCCGAGAGCACGGCGGCCGGCTTCTATCGGCTCAGCTGGCTGCAGCGCATCGGCTTCGGCGCGGGCGATCTCGCCCAGAATCTGATCTACAACACCGTCGCCACCTACCTGCTGTTCTTCTACACGCAGGTCTTCGGCCTCGGGGCGGGCGTCGCCGCGACGATGTTCCTCGTGGTTCGCCTCGTCGACGTGGTGTGGGACCCCCTCGTCGGCACCTTCGTCGACAAGCACACGACGCCGTGGGGTCGATATCGCGGCTACCTCATCCTCGCCGGCATCCCCCTCTCGGTATTCGCCGTCCTGGTGTTCTGGAACGGGTTCTCGGGCTCACTGCTCTACGCCTACGTCACCTACGTCGGGCTGTCGATGCTCTACACGCTGCTCAACGTGCCGTACGGCGCGCTGAACGCATCACTGACGCGAGACAACGAGGAGATCTCCGTCCTGACCACGACGCGCATGTTCATGGCGAACATCGGCGGCCTCGCGGTCGCGTTCGGTGTTCCCGTGATCGTGCAGGCGATCTCGCCCACCGGAGACTGGGGAACGGCGGCCGCCGCCGGCGCGTGGCAGACGACGATGACCGTGTTCGCCGCCGTCGGCCTCGCCGTGCTCATCTTCTGCTTCAGCCAGACCCGCGAGCGCGTGGTCATGGATGCCGCACATCAGGAGGAGGTGAAGCTCACGGACCTCGTCGTCGAGTTCCGCCGGAACCGGCACCTGCGCACCCTCGCATTCTTCTTCGTCACGGCCTTCGCGATGATGGCCGTCGGCAACTCGGGTGCCGCCTACTACATGACAGAGGTCGTGCATCACGAGGAGCTCGCCGGGTGGTTCAACGCGCTCGGAGTGCTTCCGGCATTCGTCTTCCTGCCGATCGTCCCAGCCATCCGCCGGGCGATCGGCAAGCGCGCCCTCTTCATCTCGTTCCTGCTCGTGGGCATCGTCGGCCTCGCGATGCTCTATTTCATCCCGGATCCCGCCCACAACGTCGCCTGGGTGCTCGTGGCGCAGGTCGTGCGGTCGATCGGCATCATCGTGGCGACCGGGTACATGTGGGCGCTCGTGCCCGAAGTGATCTCATTCGGAGAATGGAAGACCGGGCGGCGCATCTCGGGCATCGTGAACGCCCTGACCGGCATCTTCTTCAAGGCGGGCTTCGCGCTCGGGGGCGTCGTTCCCGGGATCGTCCTCGCTGCCACCGGCTACGTCGCGGGCACCGAGACTCAGACGAACGGCGCGAAAGAGGGAATCCTCTGGCTGGTCTCCGTGATCCCCGGCATCCTGCTGATCCTCGCCATCGTCATCATCAGCCGCTACAACCTGACGGACGAGCAGCTGGTCGAGATCAATCGTGAGATCGAGGCACGCCACCGCAGCGCCGGTGGAGGCGACTAACCGCATCCGAGCGCCGCGAGCTCGCGCCGCCCTTCGTCGGCGCGGGACGGCAGCAGAAGCAGCGTGCAGGCGCGTTCGTAGCGCGCCCCCATGCGTTCCCAGATGGCAACGGATGCCTCAAGCGCACTCCGATCGCCGGTGAGCCTCCCCCTCGCCCGCGCCACATAGCCGGCCGTCCAGTCGCTCTCGTGAGCGGCCTGCGCCGCGACCTCGAGCTCGGCTGCGGCCGAGGGCCGCGCCGCGAGGACCGCGGCCTCCGCAGCGAGCGACCAGACGTACACGCGGTCGACGGTGAAGTCCGGGCGCGGGTGGTGCCAGCCGGCCGGGTCCGAGAGGACGTCGCCGAGAATCGCGACGGCCCGAGGTGCGTCGTCGCGGGCAAGGGCGATGCGCGCCGCGCAGTACCGCCGCACGTCGCTCGCCTCGGGGTCGTGGCCGATCGCCCGCTCCACACGATCGCCGCGCTCGAACCACTCAGAGCTCAGCCCGTCGTCCCCACGCAGGCCGTGAACGAGCGCCGCACCGTAGGCGACTTCCTCGAGCCCACGAGGGGGCCGGCCGATGCCGTTCTTCCACTCCGCCCAGGCGTGCGCGGCGGCGTCGAGCGCCTGATCGAACCGCCCCGCCAGCGCGAGCGGCAGAGCCGACTCGGCGGTGCGCTGCCGAGGCGTGATCACGGCGGCGTCCCTGCGGAAGCCCTCGAGCTCGCGGAGGGTCTCCGCCAGCACACCTACGGCGAGCCCCACCTCGGTGAGCATGCGGAAGAGGTCGGTGAGCTCGAACGCTCCGCGCGGATCATGCCGTTCCACGGCCCGCAGGACCTCAACCCGCGCGGCGGTGTGCTCATACGCCGAGCGCAGGGCACCGCGGCCGAGGTCGCGCATGGCCAGGATGTCGAGCACACCGCTGATCAGGAGGGGGTCGCCGCTGCGTCGGGCGGCCGCGAGAGCGCTCTCCTCGAATCCCTCCTCTGCGGCACGACGAGTGCGGATCAGCATGCTCGCCCGCGCCTGTGCGACGACGGCGGCTGCGGCCTGCTCCCCCGGCGGCAGGGCGCGCTGCGCGGCATCCACAAGCTCCGCCAGCCGCTCGTCGCCGATCCTGCGCGGCATGCCCGCAGCGAGACGGGTCGCCGTGATCACCGCGCGGGCCAGGCTCTCGGCCTGCGCGACACCGTCGCCGGCTCGCTCGGCGACATCGGCGGCGCGAAGGAAGTCGTCGAATGCCCCGCCGACGTGGAACTCCGCCAGTGCGATATCCGCCGCGGCCATGAGAGCGTCGATCGCCTCGCGATCCGCCGGCGCGTGCTCTGCCGCGCTCAGGTAGGTCTCGCGCGCTTCGGCGAGGAATCCGCTCGCGTACAGCAGATGCGCCAGGGCCGGCACAAGCACATGCCATTCGTCGCTCGCGGCCGGGCGGTCGCGCACGGCGCGCAGTTCGTCCACCAGGACGTCGAGTTCCGCTCGCCATGCAGGGTCGTCGGCAGCTAGCCGCCGCTCCAGCGCCACCGCGGATGCCGCGGCCCATCTGGCGTGACGGAGTTGCGCCTCGCCCGTCTCGCCGGTCAGCTCCAGCTGCTCGGCGGCATAGGCCCGCACGAGCTCGAGCATCCGCCAGCGGGTCCCGGCCGCCGTGTGCACGCGCACGACCAGGCTGTGGTCGACGAGGCGGCCGAGCAGACCCGCCGCTGCCGCGGCCTCAACGCCCGCCACCTCGGCGACGGCTTCCAGGTCGAACTGGTCGGCGAAGGCGCCGAGCCGAACGAAGACGGCACGCTCGTCGTCGCGCAGGAGGCGGAAGCTCCAGTCGAGCACACCGCGCACGGAGCTGTGCCGGCCGTCCACGCTTTGCCCGCGTGACAGGAAGTCCAGGGAGTCATCGAGCGCGGCGAGCACGGCCGGCACGCCGAGCGACGCGACCCGGGCTGCCGCGAGCTCGATCGGCAGTGGCATCGCCTCGAGTCGGCGGCAGATCTCCTCGACCGCCGGCCGCTCGATCATCTCGTCGCTTCCCGCTCGCTCGAGGAACAGCCGGACGGCGTCGTCGGGCGCGAGCGGGGGCAGGGCGACCACCCGCTCGCCGCGGATGTCGAGACGGCGGCGGCTCGTCGCCAGCACCGTCACCCAGGGGCAGGCCGCGAGGGCGGCTGAGACGAATTCCGCGACGGCGTCGATGAGCTGCTCGCAGTTGTCGAGCACCAGGAGCAAGGGCTGCGCACCCAGCCGATCGAGCACGAGCTCGCGCAGCGCCCTGTCCGGTTCTTCGCGAACCTCGAGAGCAGCTGCCACGGCCTGCAGAGCCGACTCCGGCTGCGATGAGACCAGATCCACCCACACCGCGCCGCCCGGCAGGTCGGGGGCCATTTCGGTGGCCACGGCGGCCGCGAGCCGGGTCTTCCCCATGCCGCCCGGTCCGAGCACGGTCACGACACGGGAGCGCTCGAGGGCGTCGATGAGCTCCGCGCGGTCACGTTCACGACCGACGAAACTGGTCCATTGCACGGGCGGCCTCACCAGCCGCGGCGGTGGCGTGGAGCCCGGCATCGACCGCGCCGCGAGCTCCCGCCTGTCGGCGGCGTTCAGCTTCCGCAGCAGCGAAGACACATGGCTCTCGACCGTGCGCACCGAAAGGCTCAGACGGGCGGCGATCTCAGCGTTCGACAGGTGCTCACGGAGCGCGCTGAGCACCTCCGCTTCTCGAGCGGAGATGGCTGCGGGGGTCGGCCCAGTCATCGTTCGAATCTACCGACAGTGGACGCATCCGTGGTGATTCCGTGGTCAGCACGGATGCCGGCCGATGACTGCACCGCGAATATAGGTGGGTAACCCGATTTCCCGGCCCAGGAGATGAACCCGAGATTCTCCCAACCCCCAATCACACATCAACTGGGCCGGGAAGGGGGTTCAACCCGGTACGGAAAAGCCCCGGTCAGCGAATCTGACCGGGGCTTCCGTGTATCTGGAGTGGATCTGAGGGGACTCGAACCCCTGACCCCCTGCATGCCATGCAGGTGCGCTACCAGCTGCGCCACAGACCCATGTTGCTGGACCAACACAGTGTTGAAACCAACCCAGTGGAGGTGTTTTCGCTCTCGCGGCAACTCGTTCAGCTTACTACAGCCGAGGGCGTGCCATGAAATCGAGGCGACCTCAGCCCTGCCCCGCCACCGCCGAGTGCGGCAGTTCGAACGGCACCACCGGGCAGTCGCGCCACAGTCGCTCGAGCGCGTAGTACTGCCGGTCTTCCTGGTGGAAGACGTGCACCACGAGGTCCCCGAAATCGAGCAGCACCCAGCGACCGCCTTCTTTGCCCTCGCGACGCAGCGTCTTGACGCCGGCGTCGTTCAGCGCGTCTTCGACGGCGTCAGAGATCGCGACGACGTTCCGCTCGGAGTTGCCCGACGCCAGCAGGAAGATGTCGGTCAGGGGAAGCGGGCCGCTGACGTCGAGCGCGACGAGGTCTTCGCCGGCCTTCGAGTCGGCTGCGACCGCAGCCAGTTGCAGAAGCTCTCGGGCCTGGGCGGATGCCGTCATGCAGTGATCTCTCTGGTTCAGAAGACGTGGAAGACGAAGCCGGCGATGATCGCGCCGACGACCCCGAGCGCCGCGACTCCGCCCGCGGAGACGCCGACGATCGCGCCGACTTTGTGACTCGTCTTCTTCGGCGGAACGATGTTGGTGCTGACCGTCGGGACGTGCGTCGAGATCGCACGGGTCGCCGCTACCGGCTCGACGCTCGAGTTCGGCGCCGCATCGCGGTCGTGCTGATCCAGCAGGTGGTCGATATCAGGGCCGTCGAAGTGGCCCTGGATCTGACCCGTCGAGCCGAGGCCCCGGGGCAGGTCGATCGAGCCCGTGAGCAGGATCTCGCCGGTCGCGTTCAGCGGCCCGGTCATGTCCGCGGCAGAGGGGATGACCGGCAGGATCAGCGCGTTCGAGGTGGTGGTGGCCCCTGAGGCATCCGCCACACCCGACGCGATCACGTCGTCGAAGGTCTCGTTCGCGCCGAGCGACCAGTGGCCGGTCGGCGGCTGGTAGGCGCGCACCTCGCCCGTCGTCGGCCCGACGGGAGCATCGTCGATGACCTCGGGCTCTGCAGCGGTGAACGCGGCAGGGATGGCCGGCTTCGGAGCCTCCGAGATGACTGGCGGGGTCGGAAGCGACGGCTGCGGCAACGGTAGAGACGCGATGGGAAGCGACGCGACAGGAGCCTCGGTGATGGGCTCGGCGGCGGGAGCGGCCGGCTTCTCTTCCTGCGGCTCGGAGATCGGTGCCGACTGGATCTCTTCTGCATGCTGCAAGGCACGCAGCTGACGGCGCGTCAATGGCACCACGGCGGCGGCCGGAGCAGCGGGCTCGGATTCTTGCGCAGGCGGCGGTGCCGGGGCATCCGTGGAAATCACCGGCCGCAGATCCGCAGGCTCTGGTGCGGGCGAAGCGGAGAAGGGAAGCGCGACGGCGGGAACCTGCTGCTCGCCGGTCGCTTCCATCTGTGCAGCCCGCTCCATCTCGCGGAGCTGACGGCGCGTCAGCGGCGGCTGCTGATCCTGCCTCAACGTCATGCCACGCTCCGATACAGATGATGCTTGGAGATGTACTGGACAACGCCGTCAGGAACCAGGTACCAGACGGGGAAGCCCCTGCTCACCCGGCTGCGGCAATCCGTGGAGGAGATCGCCAGTGCCGGAACTTCCAACAAGCTTACGTCGCCCTTCGGCAAACCTGTAATGCTCAGTTCATGTCCCGGACGACTCACAGCGACGAAGTGGGCCAGCTCCCAGAGCTGCTCGACGTCGTGCCAGGTGAGGATCTGGGCGATCGCATCGGCGCCTGAGATGAAGTAGAGCTCATCGTCCGGCCGTTCCGCCTTCAGGTCGCGCAGCGTGTCGATCGTGTAGGTCGGGCCGGGGCGATCGATGTCGACGCGGCTCACGGTGAAGCGCGGGTTGGATGCCGTCGCGATGACGGTCATCAGATAGCGATGCTCCGCCGGGCTCACCGGCCCCTTCTGCCACGGCTGGCCGGTCGGCACGAAGACCACCTCGTCGAGGCCGAACGACTGGGCGACCTCGCTCGCCGCGACCAGGTGGCCGTGGTGGATCGGGTCGAAGGTGCCGCCCATCACGCCGACCCGTCGTCGACCGAGCTGAGGCACGACCATCTGTGTAGGCGGCTGCCGCTGAAGCCTAGTGGTGGCCCGGGTGGCCCGAGCCGTGCGACTCGGAGCCGGTCGAGGTCATGTGCTGCGCGGCGTCAGGGTCGCCGGACGCGCGGTGGCGCAGCGAGACATCCTTGTAGCTCCACGTGACGGCGCCGAGGAAGATGAACACGACCGCGCCGATGATGCCGTAGACGATCGCCGGGATGGGCAGCTCGTGCTCCTGGTACTCGAACGCGGCGAGGACGGCGGTGTGCAGCATTGCGGATCGGTTCCTTTCGACGTGGGGCGTCAGGCTCAGTCTATCGGCGGATCTGCCCGGAGCCGCGCACCAGCCACTTCGTGCTCGTGAGCTCTGGCAGACCCATCGGGCCGCGGGCGTGCAGCTTCTGCGTCGAGATGCCGACCTCTGCGCCGAAGCCGAACTCGCCGCCGTCGGTGAACCGCGTCGACGCGTTGACCATGACGACCGCAGAGTCGACCTCGGCGAGGAAGCGGTCGGCGTTGCCGAGGTCATTGGTGATGATGGATTCGGTGTGGCTCGTCGAGTACCGCCGGATGTGGTCGATGGCCTCGTCGAGGTCGTCGACGACGCGCACGGCGAGGTCCAGGCTCATGTACTCGGTCGCCCAGTCCTCGTCGGTCGCGGGCACCGCGTCGGGGAAGACCGCCCGCGCGCGCTCGTCGGCACGGATGGTGACCCCGGACTCCCGCAACGCGCCGAGCACGGGGGGAAGGAGCCTCGCCGCGGCATCCGCATGCACGAGCAGCGTTTCGACCGCGTTGCAGACGCTCGGGCGCTGCACCTTCGCGTTGCGCACGATGTCGACGGCCCAGTCCTCGCGCGCGCTCGCGTCGAGCACGATGTGCACGACTCCTGCGCCGGTCTCGATGACGGGCACCGTCGACTCGGTGACGACGGTCTGGATCAGCTGCGCGCTGCCGCGTGGCACAAGCAGATCGACCCAGCCGCGCGCGCGCATGAGCTCGGCGGCGCCGCGGCGGCCGAACTCGTCGATGGTGTGAACGGATGTCCCGGGAAGCCCTGTGCGCGCGAGTGCACCCTGGATCACTGCGACGAGCACGCGGTTGGTGCTCTCGGCGGCCGACCCGCCGCGCAGCACCGCGGCATTGCCGCTCTTGAGCGCGAGCGCCGCGATGTCGACCGTGACGTTCGGGCGCGCCTCATAGATGGCGCCGACCACACCGAACGGCACACGCACCTGCTCGAGGTGCACGCCGTTCGGCAGGGTCTTGCCGCGCACGGACTCCCCCACGGGGTCGGCGATGGCGACGATGTCGAGCACCGCGTCAGCGAGACCCTGCACACGCTGGGGGGTCAGCGTCAGCCGGTCGAGCAGGCCCGTGCTCAGCCCGTCGGCTTGGCCGCGGGCAAGGTCGTCGGCGTTCGCGGCGACGATCTCGTCGACGTGCGCGAGCAGGTCCTGCGCGATGGCCTCCAGCGCCGCGTCCTTCGCGGCGGTGTTTGCGGTCGCCAGTGCGCGCGCCGCGAGCTTCGACTCGTCGAGCTTCGCGTAGAAGGCGGCTGAGTCGAAGTCGCCGGTTGTGGGCGCCGTTGCGTTCTCGAGCAGGGACATGCAGGTCAGTCTAGTTTTTGCGCGCGGGCTCGAAGTAGGTGCCGACGGATGCCCCGTCCAGAGCGTCTGCGACGAGATCCGTCGACGTCAGCACCACCGCGATGCCGGCTTCGGCGGCGTGGCGCGCCGCAGAGACTTTGGTGACCGCTCCCCCGGTGCCGACCCCGTTGACCGTGGTCGCGCCGATCTCAACACCGGCCAGCTCGTCGTCGATGCCGACATACGGAATGACCTCGGCACCGGGCTCCTGCGGCGGCTTCGTATACAGCGCGTCGACGTCAGAGAGCAGCACGAGCACCTGCGCCCCGATCAGCCGCGCGACGAGCGCCGCGAGCCGGTCGTTGTCACCGAAGCGGATCTCGTGGGTCGCGACCGTGTCGTTCTCGTTGACGATCGGCAGGATGCGCAGCTGCAGCAGCCGTTCCATCGCGCGCTGCGCGTTCTCGCGGTGGGTCAGGTCCTCCATGTCGTTGGCCGTGAGCAGCACCTGGCCGGCGACGATGCCATAGGGGTCGAGGGCGGCCTGATAGCGATGCACGAGCACGTTCTGGCCGACGGCGGCCGCGGCCTGCTGGGTCGCGAGGTCATCTGGGCGCGACTCGAGCTCGAGGAACGGCATGCCCGTCGCGATCGCGCCGGACGAGACCAGCACGATCTCGACGCCGCGACGGTGCGCTGCCGCGAGCGCGAGCACCAGGGGCGCGATCTGCCACGAGTTCTCGCCGCTGATCGACGACGAGCCGACCTTGACGACGATCCGCGTGGCTGCTGTGACGACGTTCCGAGTGCTAATCGTCGTTCCTTTCGACATCTTCCCCGTCGGCATCGGTCCAGATGCCCGCCTCGCGCTCTGCGTCCAGCTCGGCGCGGGCGGCGGCCTTGCCGTCCATGCGGTCGTAGTACTGCTCGCGGCGCTCGCGGCGCGTGGCCCGCGAACTCTGGCTGAGTCGCTCGTCGGTGCCGCGCGGAGCGGTGACGAGTTCGGCGGTCGAGGTCAGGGTGGGCTCCCAGTCGAACACGATGCCGCCGCCCGGGCCGATCACGACGGTGTCGCCGGCGACCGCGCCCGCCTCGAACAGGCCGTCTTCGACACCCAGCTTGGCCAGGCGGTCTGCGAGGAATCCGACCGCCTCGTCGTTCTGGAAGTCGGTCTGCGCGACCCACATCTCGGGCTTCTGGCCCAGCACGCGATAGTACGTGCCGTCGCTGCCGCCCTCGACCTTGATGGTGAACGGCGCGGCGTTGACCGCCTGCGGGCGCATGACGATGCGCGGGCGCTCCTCCTGCTCGGCCGCAAGGCGGGTGCGCTCGGCCTCGACGACCTCCGCCAGCGCGAACGACAGCTGCCGGAGGCCCTCGTGGCTCACGGTCGAGATCTCGAAGACCCGGAAGCCGCGCGACTCGAGCTCGGGCCGCACGAAGTCGGCCAGGTCCTTGCCGTCGGGCACGTCGATCTTGTTCAGCGCGACGAGCTGCGGGCGCTCGAGCAGGGGCACCTGGCCGGCCGGCACGGGATACGCCGCGAGCTCTGCCTGAATGACCTCGAGGTCGGAGATCGGGTCGCGGCCGGGCTCGAGCGTGGCGCAGTCGAGCACGTGCAGCAGCGCGCTGCAGCGCTCGACGTGGCGCAGGAACTCGAGGCCGAGGCCCTTGCCCTCACTCGCGCCCTCGATGAGGCCGGGCACGTCGGCGACCGTGTACCGGACGTCGCCGGCCTGCACGACCCCGAGGTTCGGCGTCAGCGTGGTGAAGGGATAGTCGGCGATCTTCGGCTTCGCAGCCGACAGCGCGGCCACGAGAGACGACTTGCCCGCCGAGGGGTAGCCGACGAGCGCGACATCCGCCATCGTCTTCAGCTCGAGCTCGACGTCGCCCTCCCACCCGGGCGTGCCCAGCAGCGCGAAACCAGGTGCCTTGCGCTTGGGGTTCGAGAGCGCCGCGTTTCCGAGGCCGCCGACGCCGCCTGCGGCCACGACGAAGCGCATGCCGGGCTCGTTCAGGTCGACGAGTTCCTCGCCCTCCGGCGTCTTCACGACGGTGCCGACCGGCACGGGCAGCTCGAGGTCTGCTCCCCGCGCGCCGTGGCGCATGTCGCCCATGCCGAAGCCGCCGTTCTCGCTCGACTGGTGCGGGCGGCGGTGATACCCGAGCAGGGTGGTCACCTGCGGGTCGGCGACCAGCACGATGTCGCCGCCGTGGCCGCCGTTGCCGCCGTCAGGGCCGGCGAGTGGCTTGAACTTCTCGCGGCGCACGCTCACGCAGCCGTTTCCGCCGTGACCGGCCCGCAGATGCAGGGTCACGTGGTCGACGAACGTCGCCATGAAAGTCTCCTCAGGGAGCGGGGTTGTTCAGGAATAGCGAAGGGGCGGGCCGAAGCCCGCCCCTTCATTGAATCTCAAGGATTCGACGATTACGCCTCAGCCGCCACGATGTTGACGACCTTGCGACGGCCCTTGACGCCGAACTGCACGGCACCGGCCGACAGCGCGAACAGCGTGTCGTCGCCGCCGCGGCCCACGTTGGCGCCGGGGTGGAAGTGGGTGCCGCGCTGGCGGACGATGATCTCGCCGGCGTTGACCTGCTCGCCGCCGAAGCGCTTCACGCCGAGGCGCTGCGCGTTCGAGTCGCGGCCGTTGCGAGTGGAGCTTGCGCCCTTCTTGTGTGCCATCTCTGTGCCTCTATGTCTCTCGAGCCCTGGGGACTACTTGATGCCGGTGACCTTGACGCGCGTGAGCTCCTGGCGGTGGCCCTGGCGCTTCTTGTAGCCGGTCTTGTTCTTGAACTTCTGGATCACGATCTTCGGGCCGCGGAGGTCGCCGAGGACCTCAGCGGTCACCGTCACCTTGGCCAGGGCCTTGGCGTCGGAGGTGATCTTGTCGCCGTCGACGAGCAGCACCGGCGCGAGCGAGACGTTGCCGTTCTCGTCAGCCTTGATGCGGTCGAGCGTCACGATGGTGCCGACCTCGACCTTCTCCTGCCGACCGCCGGCGCGCACAACTGCGAAAACCACTTCAGTACCTACTTCTCCGGGGAGCGAACTCGCTCCGATGCTTGAAAATTGGGGTTGATCACCGGCCGGTGACGGCTCGGGAAACCTGGGCTTGAGCGCGGCGAAAGCCAGCGCACGCCAACAATCAAGGGTACTTGATGCGGCATGCTCGGTCAAACCGAGGCCAGCCTCGCGCACGGGGCACTCAGCTAGGCTCGACGCCTATGACCGTGCTGATCGACCAACCTGCATGGCCGGCTCACGGCACGCTGTGGTCGCACCTGGTCAGTGATGCGTCTCTTCAAGAGTTGCATGCCTTCGCTGGGAAAGCCGGAGTGCCACGCCGTGCGTTCGATCTGGACCACTACGACGTGCCGGCCGAGCGCTACGACGAGCTCGTCGCCCTCGGCGCTCAGCCGGTGTCGATGCGTCAGCTCGTCGAGCGGCTGCGCGACAGCGGGCTACGCGTCCGCGCCGTCGACCGCCGCTGACTGACCGCTCTGCGTCGTCAGCGCACCCGTCGAGACCCGGCGGCTGCGGCGCGGCTGCTTCGCGGGCAGCGAGTCCAGCACGGAGTCGAGCAGCTGCTCGGTCGCCTGCGCGTTGACGGGACGCGGTTCGGCCTTGGCCTGGGGCTGCGGCGTGGGCAATTCGATGACGGATGCCTCATGCTGCGGCTCCTCGTGCGCAGGGGCCTGCGGCGTGGCATCCCCCGCCCCTCCCCCGCTGCGCGCGCGGCGCGAACGCGATCGACGGCTGCGGGGTGCCTCCTCCGCGGCAGCCTCCTGTTCAACCGGGGCCTCGGCCTCGACGACCTGCACGGGCGCGGTGACCGGGTGGCCGAGCGTCGAGGCCGCGATGCGGGCCAGGCTGTTGCGCGCCTCCTCCGTCAGCTGGTGCGTGCCCTCGTGGGCGTGCGCGCCATTGCCGTTGCCGTTCGACGAGCCGCCGTTGCCGTTGCCGCCGCGCTCACCGCGGCCGCGGCGCCGCTCGCTGCCGCGCTCGGGCTGCTGCGCACGGTGCTTCACGACGGGGTCGTGGTGGACGATGATGCCGCGGCCGGCGCACACCTCGCACGGCTCGCTGAAGGTCTCGAGCAGCCCGAGTCCGAGCTTCTTGCGGGTCATCTGAACGAGGCCGAGCGAGGTGACCTCCGCCACCTGGTGCTTGGTGCGGTCGCGGCTCAGGCACTCGACGAGGCGGCGCAGCACGAGGTCGCGGTTCGACTCGAGCACCATGTCGATGAAGTCGACGACGACGATGCCGCCGATGTCGCGCAGACGAAGCTGCCGGACGATCTCTTCAGCGGCCTCGAGGTTGTTCTTCGTGACGGTCTCTTCGAGGTTGCCGCCTGAGCCGACGAACTTGCCGGTGTTGACGTCGATGACGGTCATGGCCTCGGTGCGGTCGATGATCAGCGAGCCACCGGAAGGCAGCCACACCTTGCGGTCGAGCGCCTTCTCGATCTGCTCGGAGATGCGGAACTCGTCGAAGGCGTCGTCCTTCGTGCCGCTGTACGGCTCGACGCGGTCGAGCAGGTCGGGGGCGACGTGGCCGAGGTAGCGCTCGATCGTCTCGCGGGCGTCGTCACCCTGGATGACCATCTTCTGGAAGTCCTCGTTGAAGACGTCGCGGACGATCTTGATGAGCAGGTCGGGCTCGCTGTGCAGCAGCGCCGGCGCCTGCACCTTCTCGACGGCCTCACGGATCGAAGCCCACTGCGCGGTGAGGCGGTTGACGTCGAGCGTCAGCTGCTCCTCGGTCGCGCCCTCCGCCGCGGTGCGCACGATGACGCCGACGTTGTCGGGAAGGACCTCTTTCAGGATCTTCTTGAGGCGGGCGCGTTCGGTGTCAGGCAGCTTGCGGCTGATGCCGTTCATGGAGCCGTTCGGCACGTAGACCAGGTACCGGCCCGGCAGCGAGACCTGGCTCGTGAGGCGGGCGCCCTTGTGGCCCACGGGGTCCTTCGTGACCTGCACCAGCACCTTGTCGCCGGGCTTGAGCGCGAGCTCGATGCGGCGCGGCTGGTTCTTCTCGCCGGACTCGGCCTGCGCGGCTTCCCAGTCGACCTCGCCCGAGTAGAGCACGGCGTTGCGGCCGCGGCCGATGTCGACGAAGGCGGCCTCCATGCTGGGAAGCACGTTCTGCACCTTGCCGAGGTAGACGTTGCCGATGAGCGAGGCTTCCTGGCTCTTGGCGACGTAGTGCTCGACGAGCACCTTGTCTTCGAGGACGCCGATCTGGATGCGGCCGCCCTTCGAGCGCACGACCATGGTCCGGTCGACGGCCTCGCGGCGGGCGAGGAACTCCGCCTCGGTGATGACGGCGCGGCGGCGGCCGGCGTCGCGGCCGTCGCGGCGGCGCTGCTTCTTGGCCTCGAGCCGGGTAGAGCCCTTGACCTTCTGCGGTTCGGTGATGAGCTCGGGCTCGCGCTTGGCCGGCTTCTCGCGCTCGCGCGGCTGGTCATCGGATGCCCCGCCCGAGCCGCCGCGGCGACGGCGACGACGCGTGCCGGTGCCGCCGGAATCGGCATCCCCGGTCTCTTCGTCGTCATCGAAGGGCGGAAGCGCGAGGGCGGGCGGCGCCTGGAAGAGCAGCATCGTCGTCGGTGCGGGGCCGGTCAGCGGCACCTGCTGGGTTCCGACGACGGGAACCGGCGTGGTGAGCGGCTGAGGAAGCGCCGGCGCAAGCGGGTGGTCCTGATCGGCGGCGACCGCTTCCTCGTCGATCGACGTCTCGGCGGAGGGCGCTGCGGGAGCTTCGGGCTGCGGCTGGGGCTGGGGCTCGGGCTCCGGCGTCACCGGCTGCGCGACCGCTTCACCCTCGTCTGCCTTGCGGCGACGCCCGCCGAAAAATCGCCCACGACGCTTTCCTGCGTCAGCCGAACCGTTGTATTCATCTTTTTCCACCATCACTGGTGCACTCCTCGTACCGTGCGGGCGGAGCCTGGGCCCCGTCGCCACGGGAACTCTCACGGGGCAGCTTCTGCAGCTGCCGCAAATCCTTCACTCGGCGGGCCGTGTCGGGCCGCCTGCTCGTGTTCGCTGTGGGAACACGAAAACCTTGTCTTCGTCACGGCCATCGTCCGCCTCGCGGGATGGCCTGCATCTCATTATCGCACGGCGTGTCTTCCGCAGGTTCATGCCTAACGCGGCATGCGATACTCACCTCGTGTCGCAGACCCTGCCCGAAACCGCCGAGCGCCCCCGCCACCTCGCACTCGCCATTCTGCTGATCGTCGGTGGCGCGCTCGGGCTCCTCGCCTCGTTCTCGCTCACGCAGGACGACTTCACGCTGCTCGCGCACCCGGACGCCCAGCTCGGCTGCACGATCTCTGCGTCGCTGCAATGCGGTCAGAACATCCTGTCGTGGCAGGGCCGGGTGTTCGGCTTCCCGAACCCACTGCTCGGGCTCATGATGTTCCCTGCACCGGTCATCGTCGGCGTCGCACTGCTGGGCCGCGTGCGTTTCCCGAACTGGTTCTGGCTGCTGTTCAATCTCGGCCACTGGTTCGCGATCGGCTTCATCGCGTGGCTGTCGACCGAGAGCATCTACAACATCGGCACGCTGTGCCCGTGGTGCGCGCTCGTCTACGCCGTCGTGATTCCGATGTGGCTTGCGGTCACCCTGCACAACATGGCGACCGGGCGGTACGGCAGGGCGTTCATCTCCGTCGGAAGCGGCCTCATCTCGTGGGTTCCGCTGCTGTCGCTCGCCCTCTATGTCGTGATCGCGCTCGAGGCGCAGCTGCGACTCGACCTCATCAGCCAGCTGTTCCACTGAGCGCGGGAACGCGCAGCCGCTCGGCACCCGCGTAAACGTTCATCGACTGGCCGCGCAGGAATCCGACGAGGGTCAGGCCGGACGCCGCGGCGAGCTCGACCGCCAGCGAAGACGGCGCAGAGACCGCGGCGAGGATCGGGATGCCGGCCATCACGGCCTTCTGCGCGAGCTCGAAACCGGCACGGCCGGACACCATGAGCACCGTGCCGGAAAGCGGCAGCCGGCCGTGCAGCACGGCCCAGCCGACCACTTTGTCGACGGCGTTGTGCCGACCGACGTCCTCGCGCACGACGAGCAGCTCGCCCGTGCCCGCATCGAAGAGGCCTGCGGCGTGCAGGCCTCCGGTCTTCTGGAAGACCGCCTGCGCTGCGCGCAGCCGGTCGGGAAACGTCGCGAGGAGCGTCGCGTCGAGCGCGGCCGCGTCGGCGGCCACGTCGTAGTTCGACACGGTTTCGACCGCTTCGATGGATGCCTTGCCGCACAGCCCGCACGAGCTGCTGGTGTACACCGAGCGCGCGAGGTCGGGGGTCGGGGCGGGAACGCCCGGCGCGAGAGTCACGTCGAGCACGTTGTACGTATTCTCGACGCCCCCGGTTCCCGGCCCGCCGCAGTGGATCGCCGAGCCGAACTGCGCCGCGTGGGCGATCACGCCTTCCGAGACGAGGAACCCGGCGGCCAGCTCGACGTCGTTGCCCGGTGTGCGCATCGTCACGGCGAGCGGCAGGCCGCCGACCCTGATCTCGAGCGGCTCCTCGACCACGAGCGTGTCTGGCCGCCGGTGCGGCTCGTGGCCTAGCGTGATCCTGGTGACGGGCCGATGCGCCGTGATGCGTCCCATGCGGCCATGCTAAGTCGCCCCGGCCTGCGCTGATCGAGGAGGAACCCATGTCAGAGAGCTCGTCCCGTTCGCTTCCGCCCGAAGCCCTCGACGAGTGGGCTGCTGCGCTGCGCGAGCGCTTCGGCCTTGACGCCGAGCAGTTGCCGATCGCCCTGATTCTGGACCTCGCGGGCGATGTCGCGCGAAGCGTCGCCCGGCCCGCAGCGCCCTTCAGCGCCTTCGCCGCGGGGCTCGTGGCGGGGCGCGCAGGCGCCACTCCCGACGACATCGCCGCGGCGGTGGCATCCGTCACAGAATTGGCGGCCGGCTGGGCGCCGGAACACTAGGCCTCGTCCGCCCGCTTCTCGAGACGGACGATGATCGACTTCGACGTGGGCGTGCGGCTGCCCTGCGCGTAGGAGTCGAGCGGCACGAGGACGTTCGTCTCCGGGTAGTACGCGGCCGCGTTGCCGCGCGGCGTGCTGTAGGTCACCAGTCGGAACTTCTCCGCCCTGCGCTTGACGCCGTCGCGCCACTCTGAGACGAGGTCGACGAGCTCGCCGTTCTCGAAGCCCAGCTCACGCAGGTCGTGCGCGTTGACGAGCACGACGCGGCGGCCGTTGTAGATGCCGCGATAGCGGTCGTCCGAGCCGTAGATCGTCGTGTTGTACTGATCGTGCGAGCGGATCGTCTGGAGCAGCAGCCGGCCCTTCGGGATGCGCGGGTACTGCAGCTCGTTCGCCGTGAACATCGCCTTGCCGGTCGCCGTGGCGAAGGTGCGCGAGTCGCGCGCCCCGTTCGGCAGCACGAAGCTGCGGCCGCCGTCGATGCGGGTCTCGAAATCGTCGAAGCCCGGAACGACGCGCGAGATGTGCGCGCGGATGCGTCGATAATCGCCCTCGAGCGCGCGCCAATCCGCCTGGGGTGCATTCGACCGGGCATCCGGCCCCGTGAAAATGAGTGCGCCCAGACGCGCGAGGATCGCGACTTCGCTGAGCAGGTCCTCGGCGGGCGGCGCGAGGCGGCCGTGCGACCCGTGCACGGCGCTCATCGAGTCCTCGACGGTGACCTTCTGCAGACCGGCGTCGCGCCGATCGCGGTCGGTGCGGCCGAGGGTCGGCAGGATGATCGCGCGTCGCCCCGTGACCAGGTGCGAGCGGTTGAGCTTCGTCGACACCTGCACCGTGAGCTCGGTAGTGCGCAGGGCGGCCTCGGTGACCTCGGTGTCGGGCGTCGCCGAGGCGAAGTTGCCGCCGACGGCCATGAAGACCTTCACCTTGCCATCGCGCATCGCCTCGATCGCGGCCACGGTGTCGTAGCCGTGCTCGCGCGGCGCGGTGAAGGCGAACTCGCGGTCGAGTGCGGCCAGGAACGCCTCGCCCGGCTTCTCCCAGATGCCCATGGTGCGGTCGCCCTGCACGTTCGAGTGGCCGCGCACCGGGCAGACGCCGGCGCCCGGCTTCCCGATGTTGCCGGTCAGGAGCAGCACGTTGACGATGTCGCGCAGCGTCGGCACCGCGTGCGCGTGCTGCGTGAGGCCCATGGCCCAGCACACGATCGTCGAGTTCGACCGTGCGATCGCGTCGGCGACCGCCCTGATCTCGCTTTCGGGGATGCCGCTCGCCTCGACGAGCTCAGCCCAGTCGGCCGCCTCGAGCGCGGCGCGGTAGTCGTCGAATCCGCTCGTGCACTGCGCGATGAACTCGTGGTCGAGCACGTCGCCGCGCTGCGCCTCGAGCTCGAGCAGCCGCTTGCCGACCGCCTGGAACAGCGCCTGGTCGCCGCCGAGCTTGATCTGCAGGTAGCGGTCGGCGAGCTTGGTGCCGCCGAGCAGCACCCCGCGCGGGGTCTGGGGGTTCTCGAATCGCAACAGTCCGGCCTCGGGCAGCGGGTTGATCGCGATGATCGTCGCGCCGTTCTGCTTGGCCTTCTCAAGGGCACTCAGCATGCGCGGGTGATTCGTGCCCGGGTTCTGACCGGCGACGATGAGCAGCTCGGCGTTCTGCACGTCGACGATCGACACCGTGCCCTTGCCGACGCCGAGCGTCTCGGTCAGCGCCGTGCCGCTGGATTCGTGGCACATGTTGGAGCAATCGGGCAGGTTGTTCGTGCCGAGCCCGCGCACCAGCAGCTGATAGAGGAAGGCCGCCTCGTTCGAGGTGCGACCCGAGGTGTAGAACACCGCCTCGTTCGGATCGGGCAGCGTGCGCAGCGCTGTGGCGACCTCGCTCAGCGCGTCGTCCCACGAGATCGGGCGGTAGTGGGTCGCGCCCTCGTCGAGGATCATCGGATGCGTGAGCCGCCCCTGCTGGCCCAGCCAGTAGTTGTCCCGCTCGAGCAGCTCTGCGACCGAGTGCTGCGCGAAGAACGCGGGGCCGACCCGGCGCAGCGTCGCCTCTTCGGCGACGGCCTTCGCGCCGTTCTCGCAGAACTCGGCGATGTGGCGGCGCTCATTCTCTGGCCACGCGCAGCCCGGGCAGTCGAAGCCGTCCTTCTGATTGACCCGCAGCAGCGTCTCTGCGCTGCGCACCACGCCCATCTGATCGACCGACATGCGCATCGACCTGACGATGGCGGGGACGCCGACGGCCACCCGCTTCCGATGCCCCGTGCGCAGTTCCGACTCGTCGATTCCGGTCTTCGGGGCCTTCTTCGCCATGACCGTATGCTAAGTCGCATCCTTATGTTCTCGGTCGCGCAGCACCTCGATCTCGTTCTCGCGCAGTGCGCTCCGCTCGCGCCCGTGACAGCGCCGTTGACGGCCGCCAGGGGGCTGGTTCTTGCTTCGCCTGTCGTGGCGGCGCACGCACTGCCGCCGTTCGACAACGCCGCCATGGACGGCTACGCGCTGCGCTTCGCGGACGTCGCGTCGGCTGCGCCTGATGCGGCGGTGAGTGTGCAGGTGGTCGCGGACGTTGCGGCCGGCAGCGCAGCCGACCCGCCGCTTGCGCCCGGTGAGGCGGCGCGCATCATGACGGGCGCGCCGATGCCGACGGATGCCGACACCGTCGTTCCCCTCGAAGAGACGACCTCGGGCTCCGCCTTCCCGGCGAGGGGCTGTGTCGACGTCATGCGAGCGGCGCGCGAAGGTGCCCATGTGCGGCGCGCGGGCGAGGAAGCGCAGGCCGGCGCGGTCGTGCTCGACGCCGGAGTGCCGCTCGGGCCGCGGCAGCTGGCGGCAGCGGCGGCGGCCGGGAGCAGCGAGGTCACTGTTCACCCGGCGCCGCGAGTCGCCGTGTTCGCCACCGGTGACGAGCTGGTCACGCCGGGCGCTCCGCTCGCGCGTGGGCAGCTGTGGGAGTCCAATTCGCTGCTGCTCACCGAGCTGGTCACGGCTGCCGGCGGTTCCGTCACGCACGTCGAACTCGCGAGAGACGAGCGCGAGGCCCTGCGCGCGCGGGTCGCGACGGTTCAGGCATCCGTCGACCTCATCGTGATCACGGGCGGCGTCGGCGCCGGCGCGTACGACGTCGTGCGGCAGGCGTTCGGCGACGTGCTCGACTTCCGCGAGGTGGCGATGCAGCCCGGCAGGCCCCAGGCGTTCGGGCGCGTCGGCGGCGGTCCGCCGATGTTCGGGCTGCCGGGGAACCCGGTGGCGGCCGCCGTGTCGTTCGAGGTGTTCGTGAGGCCGGCGATCGCGCGCCTGCGGGGCCTGACGGGCGAAACGCGCACGTTCACGGCGACGGCGGCGGAGGGCTGGCGGGTCCGTGCGGATCGGCAGCAGTATCTTCCCGTGATCGTCGACGGCCGCCTCGTGCGGCCTGCCGGTGCGGGGCGGTCGCACTTCGTGGCGCGGCTCGCTCAGGCCGATGCCTATGCCGTCGTGCCGCCCGGGATCGGCGACGTGCGAGCCGGCGACGCGGTGACCGTGCTGAAGGCGACCGGCGATGGCTGAGGGTCTGGGCGCGATCGTGCTGGCGGGCGGCCGCGCCACGCGGCTCGGCGGCGTGGACAAGGCTGCGCTTGAGCTTGACGGTGTGCCCTTGCTCAGCCGCGCCGTGGCGGCAGCCCACGCGGTGGGCGCCCGCTCCGTCGTCGTGGGGCCCGAGCGACCGGGGTTCGGCGTCGAATGGGTGCGGGAGGAGCCGCCGTTCGGCGGCCCGGTGGCCGCAATCGCAGCCGCGCTCCCCCGCATCGATGCCGAATGGGTGCTCGTGCTCGCCGCCGATCTGCGCTCGCCCGACGCTGTCGTGGCCGTGCTCATCACGGCCGATTCAGGCGATGACGGATGTCTGCTCGTCGACCCCGATGGCCGCCCGCAGTGGCTCTGCGGCATCTACCGCACGGCCGCGCTGAGTGAGGCGCTGGCCGCGCTCGGCGACCCGGTCGGCGCGTCGATGAGGGCGCTGCTCGGCGGGTTGCGGCTCGCGAGGCATCCGGTCGGCTCTGAGGTCGTCGGGGACATCGATACGCCGGCCGACGTCGACGACGCCGGTATTGAGCTGCCCGACTGACCGGTGCCGCTTACCGATGTCGGCGGTCTGGGCCAGCATGTGCGCATGGCATTGACATTCACAGGCGTTGTCGTCGACAGCGCTGACCCGGCGCGGGTCGCCGACTTCTGGGCAGCCGCGCTCGGCTGGTCAGGGCGTTCATCGGGCGAGCGAGGCGAGGTGATCATCGAGCCCGCCGAGGGCGAGACACGGTATGGGCCGCCGAGCATCGTGTTCCAGCCGGTTCCCGAGCCGAAGAGCGTCAAGAACCGTGTGCACCTCGATCTGTACGCCGACGATCAGGGGGCCGAGGTGACGCGACTCGAGACCCTCGGCGCAAGACGCGTCGACGTCGGCCAGGGCGACGGTCGATCGTTCGTCGTGCTGGCCGACGTCGAGGGAAACGAGTTCTGCGTGCTCAGCGAGTGGTGAGCCGCGGCCCCGTTACTTGAACCAGAGCGCGAGCTCGCGCGCGGCCGACTCGGGCGAGTCCGAGCCGTGCACGAGGTTCTGCTGCACCTTGAGGCCCCAATCGCGGCCGAGGTCGCCGCGGATGGTGCCGGGCGCCGCGGTCGTCGGGTCGGTGGTGCCGGCGAGCGCACGGAAGCCCTCGATGACGCGGTGCCCAGCGATGCGGATCGCGACGATCGGCCCCGACTGCATGAACTCGAGCAGCGGCTCGAAGAACGGCTTCCCCTGGTGCTCCGCGTAGTGCTCGGTGAGCAGCTCGAGGTCCGCCTCGACCAGGCGGATGTCGACCAGCTGGTAGCCCTTCGCCTCGATGCGGCGCAGGATCTCGCCGGTCAGGTTGCGGGCGACGCCGTCGGGCTTGACGAGGACGAGGGTCTCTTCGACAGGGGTGGTCACTGCGGGTTCTCCGTTTCGTTGAGCTGCGGGTCGTTCTGGGCGCGGGACGCCTTCAGTCGCTCGACCTTATCGGCCGAGTACATGGCGTAGATCCAGATGGCGAGGAAGAGGGCGCCGACGATGAACATCATGTGCACCCAGATGCCGGCGACGATCGCGAGCACCTGCACCGCGAAGCCGATCCAGGTGCCGTAGCGGTAGCGCAGCGTCAGCATCGCGATGATGGCGAGCACGATGAGGAACGCGCCACCGCCGATGACGATCGCCGCCGGTGCGCTGTGCAGGCCCCAGGCGACGAGCGTGCCGAGGAACAGCACGATGAGCTCGAAGCCGAGCACGATCGAGCCGAGCGATTCGCGGATGCCGCGCTCGCGCCTCATTCGACGTCCTCCGGCCGCGCCGCCTTCCAGCCGCGCTGCTCCGCGAGCACCATCGCCTCGCCGACGAGCGTGATCGAACCGGTGACGACGACCGCGCGCTTCTCGCCCTCGAGCGCCCAGGCACGGGCGGCCTCGATCGCCTCGCCGAGGTCCTCGACCTCGTCGACGTGCTCGTGCGTCCACTCGTAGATGTCCTCGGCGAGGTCCTCGCTTGAGCGGGCTCGGTCGGAGTGCGACTGCGTCACGATGACCGTGGTCGCCACCGGGCCGAGCGCGTCGACGATGCCGTGCGCGTCCTTGTCTTTGAGCACCCCGAGCACGAAGGCGATCTCGTCGAAGTCGAAGTAGCGCTCGAGCGCGGCGCGCAGCGTGACGGCGCCCGCGGGGTTGTGCGCGGCGTCGACGATCACGGTCGGCTCGGTGCCGATGAGCTGCAGGCGGCCGGGCGAGCTCGCCCCCGCGATGCCCTCTTCGACGAGCTCGTAGGTGAGCCGGTGCTCGCCGCCGCCGATGAACGCCTCGACCGCCGCGATCGCGACCGCCGCGTTCTGCGCCTGGTGATCGCCGTAGAGCGGCAGCGTGAGCCCGTCGTAGGCGCCCGCCGTTCCGCGCACGTCGATGAGCTGCCCGCCGACCGCCACGGAGGTCGCGGTCACATCGAACTCGGCCGGTTGAGCGATGACGGATGCCCCGTGCTTCGCCGCCGCCGCCTCGATCTCGCGCATGGCCTCTGGTGTCTGCCGCGCGGTTACGACTGTGGCGCCGTCCTTGATGATTCCGGCCTTCGTGTGCGCGATCTCGGCGATCGTGCCGCCGAGCTGCGCCATGTGGTCGAGCGAGATCGGCGTGAAGACCGCCACGGTGCCGTCGCCGACGTTCGTGGAATCCCATTCGCCGCCCATGCCGACTTCGACGACCGCGACGTCCACCGGGGCGTCGGCGAAGCAGGCGAAGCCGAGCGCGGTGACCGCCTCGAAGAAGGTGAGGCGCGGGCGGCCGGCTGCCTCGAGCTCTTGGTCGACCAGTTCGAGATACGGCTTGATCTCGCTCCAGTTGCGGGCGAGCGCCTCATCGCTGATCGGCTCGCCGTCGATCAGGATGCGCTCGTTGAAGCGCTCGAGGTGGGGGCTCGTGAGCAGGCCGGTGCGCAGACCGTAGGCGCGCAGGATGCTCTCGGCGATGCGGCTCGTCGAGGTCTTCCCGTTCGTGCCGGTGATGTGGATGATCGGGTAGGCCTTCTGCGGGTCGCCGAGCACCTCGACGGCGCGCCGGGTCGCGTCGAGGCGGCGCTCGGGCTTCGCCTCGCCGACGCGCTCGAGCAGTTCGGCGTACGCCGCGTCTGCGGCCTCTCGATAGGAGTCGGTCATGCCGGCACCTCGACCTTCTCGACTTCGATGGCCTGCTCGCCCTCGGTGACCGTGTACTGCACGGCCAGCGTCTCGGCGGCGATCAGCTCGGCGTGGGTGCGAGCGGCGCCGGCCGTCTCGCGGTCGAGAACGAGCCGAAGGCTGATGCGGTCGCTCACCTCGAGGCCGGCCGCCTTGCGAGCGTCCTGCACACTGCGGATCAGGTCGCGGGCGGTGCCCTCGGCGGCGAGCTCCGGCGTCACGTGGGTGTCGAGCAGCACGAAGCCGCCGCCGGGAAGCAGCGCGAGCGCTTCCGAGGCGTCGTCCTTCTGGGCGACTTCGAGCACGAGGTCGTACTCCCCCGCCTCGAGCGCGATGCCGCCCGCGGTCACGACGCCGTCGTGCTCGCTCCAGTCGCCGGAGCGGGCGGCCTTGATGGCCTCCTGCACCTGCTTGCCGAGACGCGGGCCGGCGGCGCGGGCGTTCACCGACAGGCGGCGGGTGATGCCGTAGTCGTCGGCGCTCGTGGCCGTCTCGGCGATCAGCTCGACCGACTTCACGTTCAGCTCGTCACGCAGGATTCCCTCGAAGGCGCCGAGGGACGAGGCATCCGGCACCACCACGGTGAGCTTCGCAAGCGGAAGCCGCACGCGCAGTCCGTTGGCCTTGCGCAGCGACAGGCCCGTCGAGGCGATCTGGCGGACGGAATCCATGGCTGCGACCAGCTCGTGGTCGGCCGGGAACTCGGCGGCGCTCGGCCAGTCCTCGAGGTGCACGCTGCGGCCACCGGTGAGCCCCTGCCAGACGTGCTCGGTGACGAGCGGCAGCAGCGGCGCGGCGAGGCGGCAGAGCGTCTCCAGCACGGTGAACAGCGTGTCGAATGCGCTCTCGTTCTCGGCGCCGCCTTCCCAGAAGCGGTCGCGCGAGCGGCGCACGTACCAGTTCGTGAGCACGTCGGCGAAGTCACGCAGGGCCGCCGCGGCGAAGGGGCTGTCGAGGTCGTCGAAGTGCTCGGTGACGGCCTCGACCGTCTCACGCAGCTTGGCGAGGATGTAGCGGTCGAGCTCGTTCGTCGACGCCGTCGACCGCTTCGCCTCGTAGCCGCTCGCGTTCGCGTAGATCGTGAAGAAGTAGTACGAGCTCCACAGCGGCAGCAGCAGCTCGCGCACGCCCGAGCGGATCCCCTCTTCCGTCACGATCAGGTTGCCGCCGCGGATCACCGACGACGACATCAGGAACCACCGCATCGCGTCCGAGCCGTCTCGGTCGAACACCTCAGCGACGTCGGGATAGTTGCGCAGGCTCTTCGACATCTTCTGGCCATCGGAGCCGAGCACGATGCCGTGGCTGAGCGCCGCGCGGAAGGCGGGACGGTCGAACAGCGCCGTCGCCAGCACGTGCTGCACGTAGAACCAGCCGCGCGTCTGCCCGATGTACTCGACGATGTAGTCGGCCGGGTTGTGCGTGTCGAACCAGTCGCGGTTCTCGAACGGGTAGTGCACCTGCGCGAACGGCATCGAGCCGGAGTCGAACCACACGTCGAACACGTCGCTGATGCGTCGCATTGTCGACTTGCCGGTCGGGTCGTCGGGGTTCGGCCGGGTGAGCTCGTCGATGAACGGGCGGTGCAGATCGACCTGGCCCTCGGTGTTGCGCGGCAGCGTGCCGAAGTCGCGCTCGAGTTCCTCGAGAGACCCGTAGACGTCGATGCGCGGGTAGTTCGCGTCGTCGCTCTTCCACACGGGGATCGGCGAGCCCCAGTAGCGGTTGCGGCTGATCGACCAGTCGCGCGCACCCTCGAGCCACTTGCCGAACTGGCCGTCTTTCACGTTCTCGGGCACCCAGGTGATCTCCTGGTTGAGCTCGATCATCCGGTCCTTGAACTCGGTGACGCTCACGAACCAGCTCGAGACCGCCTTGTAGATCAGCGGGTTCCGGCAGCGCCAGCAGTGCGGGTACGAGTGCTCGTAGCTGGCCTGGCGCAGCAGGCGGTTCTCGCTGCGCAGCAGCTGGGTGAGCGGCTTGTTGGCATCGAACACCTGAAGGCCCGCGACGGGCGTCACGTTGGCGAGGAACTTGCCGCCGTCGTCGACCGAGACGATGACGGGGATGCCGTTCGCCTCGCAGACGCGCTGGTCGTCTTCACCGTAGGCGGGCGCCTGATGCACGATGCCGGTGCCGTCGGCGGTCGTCACGTAGTCGTCGACGAGGATGCGCCACGCGTTCCCGGTGCCCCACGTCTCGGCATCCGCGTAGAAGTCCCACAGCCGGTCGTACTGGACGCCCGCCAGCTGTGCGCCCGCGATCGTGCGGGTGACGGATGCCAGCGCGGCGGCTGCGTCGTCGTAGCCGAGGTCCTTCGCGTAGTTCCCGACGAGCTCGCGGGCGAGCAGGTACTCCCCCGCCTCCTCCGGCGTGTCGGCCGCGCCGTTCGGGCCGGCCGGCACGACGGCGTACTCGATGTCGGGGCCGACGGCGAGCGCCATGTTGGTCGGCAGCGTCCACGGCGTCGTCGTCCAGGCGAGTGCACGCACCGCGGTCAGGCCGAGCGACTCGGCCTTCTCACCGACGAGCGGGAAGGTGACCGTCACCGTCTGGTCCTGGCGCATCTTGTAGACGTCGTCGTCCATGCGCAGCTCGTGGTTCGACAGCGGAGTCTCGTCGCGCCAGCAGTACGGCAGCACACGGTAGCCCTCATAGGCGAGGCCCTTCTCGTGCAGCTGCTTGAACGCCCACAGCACGCTCTCCATGAAGGTGAGGTCGAGGGTCTTGTAGCCGCCGTCGAAGTCGACCCAGCGCGCCTGGCGGGTGACGTAGTCCTGCCACTCCTCGGTGTAGCGCAGCACGGACTCGCGCGCCGCGCGGTTGAACGCGGCGAGGCCCATCTTCTCGATGTCGGCCTTGCCGTTGATGCCGAGCTGGCGCTCGGCCTCGAGCTCGGCGGGAAGCCCGTGCGTGTCCCAGCCGAAGACGCGCTTGACCTGCTTGCCGCGCATCGTCTGGTACCGCGGGAACAGGTCCTTGGCGTAGCCGGTCAGCAGGTGGCCATAGTGCGGCAGGCCGTTGGCGAAGGGCGGGCCGTCGTAGAAGACCCACTCGTCGCAGCCCTCGCGCCGATCGACGGATGCCTTGAAGGTCTCGTCCTGCTTCCAGAACGCAAGCACCTTCTGCTCGATCTCCGGAAAGCGCGGGCTCGAGACGACTTCCGGCTCATCGGACTTGGGGTACGGCAACGGGGCTCCTCGATGTCTCTTCTGCAGACGAGGACGCGGCTCACGTCGCGCGGTACCACCTCGATTGTTGAGAACGGATGTCTCAACCACTCGTTCTTAGGCGATGACGGGCCCGACCCGTTCGGTTCTACTTGGCGTGCAGCCGTTCTTCCGAAGACTCCCCGGTGATGGCCGGATCAAAGTCGATGCCCCAAGTCTACCGATAGACTGCCGGTTACATCCCACACTCAGGCACCCTCTGACGCGGTGCCGCACATACCGACGAACGAGGCCCTGACATGACTGCGATCCCTGACAAGCCCGCCCTGGAAGGCCTCGAGTCCAAGTGGGGTGAGATCTGGCAGCGGTCGGGCACGTACTCCTTCGACCGCAAGGCCGCGCTTGAGGCATCCGATCGCACCTGCATCTACTCGATCGACACGCCGCCTCCGACCGCGTCGGGCTCGCTGCACATCGGCCACGTGTTCAGCTACACGCACACCGACGTCGTCGCCCGATACCAGCGCATGCAGGGCAAGACCGTCTTCTACCCGATCGGGTGGGACGACAACGGCCTGCCGACCGAGCGCCGCGTGCAGAACTACTACGGCGTGCGCTGCGACCCGTCGCTGCCCTACCAGCCCGACTTCCAGCCGCCGTTCGAGGGCGGCGACAACAAGTCGAGCAAGGCAGCAGACCAGGTGCCGATCTCTCGCCGCGACTTCATCGAGCTGTGCGAGCGCCTCACCGAAGAGGACGAGAAGCAGTTCGAGGCGCTGTGGCGGATGCTGGGTCTGTCGGTCGACTGGGCGCAGACCTACCGCACCATCGGTGCGGAGTCGATCCGCGCCTCGCAGCTCGCCTTCCTGAAGAACGTCGAGCGCGGCGAGGCCTATCAGGACTGGGCGCCCACGCTGTGGGACGTGACGTTCCGCTCGGCCGTCGCGCAGGCCGAACTCGAAGACCGCGACCAGCCGGGCGCCTACCACCGGCTCGCCTTCCACGGCCCCGACCTCGACGGCAATGGCGGCGACGTGTTCATCGAGACGACGCGCCCCGAGCTGCTGGCCGCGTGTGTCGCGCTCGTGGCGCACCCCGACGACGCGCGCTATCAGCCGCTCTTCGGCAAGACCGTGCGCACCCCGATCTTCGACGTCGAGGTGCCCGTCGTCGCCCACCACCTCGCGCAGCCCGACAAGGGCACGGGCATCGCGATGGTCTGTACCTTCGGCGACATCACCGACGTCACGTGGTGGCGCGAGCTGCAGCTGCCGACCCGCGCGATCATCGGCTTCGACGGCCGCATCGTGGCCGACGCGCCGGAGGCGATCACCTCTGATGCGGGCCGCGAGGCGTTCGCCAAGCTCGCCGGGCTGACTGTGTTCAGCGCGAAGAAGACCATGGTCGAGCTGCTCACCGAGTCGGGCGAGCTGATCGGCGACGTGAAGCCGATCCAGCACCCGGTGAAGTTTTACGAGAAGGGCGACCGCCCGCTCGAGATCGTCTCGACGCGCCAGTGGTACGTGAAGAACGGCGGGAAGGACGACGCTCTGCGCGCCCGCCTGCTCGAGGCCGGGAAGAGCCTCGACTGGCACCCCGACTTCATGCGCGTGCGCTACGAGAACTGGGTGAACGGACTCGCCGGCGACTGGCTGATCTCGCGCCAGCGCTTCTTCGGCGTGCCGATCCCCGTCTGGTACCGCGTCGACGAGAGCGGCGAGACGCAGTTCGACCAGGTGATCCTGCCCGAGGCCGAGCAGCTGCCCGTCGACCCCTCGTCCGACGCGCCCACCGGCTTCGACGAGTCGCAGCGCGGCGTGCCCGGCGGCTTCGTCGGCGAGGTCGACATCATGGACACCTGGATGACGTCGTCGCTGACCCCGCAGATCGCCGCCGGGTGGGAGCGCGACCCCGAGCTGTTCGAGGCGCTCTTCCCGTTCGACCTGCGCCCGCAGGGTCAGGACATCATCCGCACCTGGCTGTTCTCGACGCTGCTGCGCTCGGTGCAGCAGCACGACTCGCTGCCGTGGCGCCACGCCGCCATCTCCGGCTTCATCGTCGATCCCGACCGCAAGAAGATGTCGAAGTCGAAGGGCAACGTGGTCACGCCCGCGGCGATCCTCGAGCAGCACGGGTCGGATGCCACGCGCTACTGGGCCGCGTCGAGCCGCCTCGGCGCCGACGCCGCGTTCGACATCAACAACCCGACGCAGATCAAGATCGGCCGCCGGCTCGCGATCAAGGTGCTGAACGCGGCCAAGTTCGTGCTCGGCTTCGAGGCGACGACCGGCGCCGAAGTGACCGCAGACCTCGACGCCGCGATGCTGCGCGAACTCGCCAAGGTCATCGCCGACGCGACCGCCGCGTTCGAGGCATACGACCACGCCCGCGCGCTCGAGGTCACCGAGACGTTCTTCTGGACGTTCTGCGACGACTACCTCGAGCTGGTCAAGGAGCGCGCGCACGGTGCCGGGGACGCTGCAGGCCGGGCATCCGCCGTCGCGGCGCTGCGCCTCGCTCTGAGCGCTCTCATCCGCTTGTTCGCGCCGTTCATCCCGTTCGCGACGGAAGAGACCTGGAGCTGGTTCAACGAGGGCTCGGTGCACACCGCCGCGTGGCCGAAGAGCGCAGAGCTCGGCGTTTCGGAATCCGGCCCTGCGGTGCTCGCCGTCGCGAGCCAGGCGCTCGTCGGAATCCGCCGGACGAAGACCGACGCGAAGGTGTCGCAGAAGACGCCGATCACACGCGTGACGCTGACCGGCACCGCTGAGCAGCTCGCCGCACTGCGTCTGGCCGAGGACGACCTGAAGGCGGTCGGGCGCATCGGCGTCATCGAGTACGCGGAGGGCGAGGCCGTCGCCGTGCGCGATGCCGAGCTCGGAGACCTGTCCTGATCAGGACTATTCGCGCTATGGTCACCACGGGAGGGGTGCTATGACCGTTTCAATCCGGGAAGCTCGCGACAGCGATTTCTTCCCTTGGCTCAGTCTGTATGAGGGGTACGCGTCGGAGCGCGGTGTCGAGCTGACGGAGCAGCGAGCCCTGCAGCTGTGGACGTGGCTTTCGGATCCGCACCACCCTGAGACGTCGCTCATCGCCCTCGATGAGGACGGCGACGTGACAGGACTTGTGCACTTCCACACCTTCCCGCGGCCTCTGCTCGGCGAGACCGGCGTGTTCATCGACGCCATTCACGCGAGAGAGGACACGGTCGCGCAGGAGCTCTTCCGCGCGGTGCGCGACACCGCGGCGGCTCAGGGAGCCGCGGTGATCAGGTGGACGCAGGCCGACGGTGAGACACTGCCCCGCGTGCTCGCCGAAGCCGGTGGTGCGGCAGCGTCGTCGGCCTACGTCGAGTTGCAGACCACCCCGCAGCCGGCCTGAGCGGGCCGCAGTGCAGCTCGGAACCCGCTGGCCGGTCGGCGCCTCTGCGCCGACATCTCTGCCCGAAGTCGTCCTCGGGGCGATCAAGGCCGTCGAAGAGGAACTGGACGCCGACGGCGTGGACGCTTCGACCTGGCGCTGGACGCTGACCTGGCTTGAGGGCAAACCCGTCGTCGAGCTCGACGACGGCACCGTGATCCGCTACAACGCGGGCAGCGAGACCGCCACGATCAGCTCGAACGATTTCGAAGCACGGGCGGATGGCGGGGCCGAGGCCTAGCGCCTGGATAGGGTGAGAGACATGACGGATGCCTCGAACCCGCTCCTGACCGCAAGCACGCTCGACTACCGGCTTCCGCCGTTCGCGCAGATCACCGATGAGCACTATCGCCCCGCGTTCGACGCCGGCTTCGCCGAGCAGCTCGCCGAGATCGAGGCGATCACGTCGAACCCCGACGAGCCGACGTTCGAGAACACGCTGGTTGCGCTGGAGCGCTCGGGGCAGACGCTGCGCCGCGTCGCCTACGTCTTCTTCAACAAGTCGTCCGCCGACTCGACGGACGCCACCAACGCCCTCGATGAGGAGCTCGCGCCAGAGCTCGCCGCGCACGAGGACGCCATCAAGCTGAACTCCGCGCTGTACGAGCGCATCCGAGCCGTTCGCGACGGGCTCGACGCGCGAACGGATCTCGACGCGGAGGCGCGCTATCTCGTCGAGCGCTACTACACCGACTTCACCCTGGCCGGCGCCGGCCTCGACGACGAGGCCAAGGCGGAGCTCTCGAAGCTCAACCAGCGCATCTCCGGCCTCCAGGCCAAGTTCGAGAAGCAGCTGCTCGCCGACACCAATGAGCTCGCGGTCGTCTTCGACGATGCCGCCGAGCTTGAGGGGCTCGGTGACGGCGAGCTGTCTGCCGCCGCGGAAGCCGCCAAGGAGCGCGGGCTCGAGGGGAAGTACCTCGTCACGCTGGTGCTGCCGACCGGGCATCCCTGGCTCGCCTCGCTCACGCGGCCCGAGGTGCGCGACCGCATCATGACGGCCTCGCGCTCGCGGGGCGCGCGTGACGGCGCGAACGACAACCGGCCGCTCATCCTCGAGCTCGTGCGCCTGCGTGCGCGCCGCGCGCAGCTGCTCGGTTTCGCCAGCCACGCGGACTTCGTCACGGCCGCCCAGACCGCCGGCAGCGCTGCCAACGTCGCCGAGATGCTCGGCAAGCTCGCGCCCGCCGCCGCCCGCAACGCGCGGCGCGAGCACGAAGCGCTCGAGGCGACCGCGGGTGCGCCGGTCGCGGCCGCCGACTGGGACTTCTGGACCGAGAAGGTGCGTGTCGCCGAGTACGACGTCGACACGACCGCACTGCGCCCGTACTTCGAGGCGGAGCGCGTGCTGCATGACGGCGTGTTCTTTGCCGCGAACAAGCTCTACGGCCTGAGCTTCACCGAGCGCCCGGACCTGGTCGGCTACCACCCCGACGTGCGCGTCTTCGAGGTCTTCAACGAAGACGGGTCGAAGCTCGGCCTGTTCCTCTACGACCTCTACACGCGCGACTCGAAGCGCGGTGGGGCATGGATGAACAGCCTCGTCGACCAGTCAGAGCTGCTGGGCGAGCCGACCACCGTCGTCGTGAACAACCACAATGTGCCGAAGCCGGCCCCCGGCGAGCCGACGCTGCTGACCTTCGACGAGGTGCACACGCTGTTCCACGAGTTCGGGCACGCGCTGCACGGGCTGTTCGGCCACGCCGTCTACCCGCGCTTCGCAGGCACGAGCGTGCACCGCGACTTCGTCGAGTTCCCGTCGCAGGTGAACGAGATGTGGATGCTGTGGCCTGAGGTGCTGGCCAACTACGCCAAGCACTACCAGACCGGCGAGCCCATCCCCCAGGACGTCGTCGACCGCATCACCGCCTCAGAGACCTTCAACGAGGGCTTCGCGACGAGCGAGTACCTCGGCGCCGCGCTGCTCGACCAGGCCTGGCACGTGCTGACGCCCGAGCAGGCGGATGCCGTCATCGACGTCGCGTCGTTCGAGGCATCCGCCCTCGCCGGCGTCGGGCTCGACTTCGCGCCGGTTCCTCCGCGCTATCAGAGCACGTATTTCGCCCACACCTTCTCGGGCGGCTACGACGCGCAGTACTACTCGTACATCTGGAGCGAGGTGCTCGACGCCGACACGGTCGAGTGGTTCAAAGAGAACGGCGGCCTCACCCGCGAGAACGGCGATCGCTTCCGCGCGCGCCTGCTCGGCGTCGGCGGAACGAAGGACCCGATCGAGGCTTACGTCGACTTTCGCGGCCGCCCTGCTGAGCTCGAGCCGCTGCTGAAGCGCCGCGGCCTCCTTGACTGACCCGCTTCGCATCTGCTTCGAACGGTCACTGCTGCTCCAGGCGGCATGGCGCGCAGCGCAGTGGTGACCGTTCAGCGCAGTTGAAGGCGCATGGCGACCACGTCCAGGCGCTCGGCGTCCCCGGTGTCGTGGAACCCGGCAGCGACGTAGCTTCGGATGGCCGCGTCGTTGCCGGCGATCACCTTAAGGCCGATTTCCGTCGCGCCGCGCGAGCGCGCCCCCTCGATCGCGCGGCCAACAAGGACGCGCGCGAGACCTCTGCGCCGCTGCGCCGGATCGATGATGACGCGACTGAGCCACGCCGACGTGCCGGTGATGGTCAGCTCGAACTGGCCGATCACGCGGCCGCCGTCGTCGACGACCACCCAGGCACCGTGGCCGTCGCGCTGTTCGTAGGCGCGCAGCTGCTCGACGGTGAACGGCCACGTCGGCTGCGGACCGGCGAAGAGATACAGCGCGTGCGCGTCGGGCACCCAGCTGACGATCACTGGGCAGTCCGCCGCGCGCCGGCGGCGCACGACGAGCTGAGGAGAGACCGCGCTCAGGCGGTCTTCTCTTCGCGCCGCGAACTGCGGTGAGGGACGATCGTCGGGGCCGCGTTGGACTCGACGGCCTCTCGGGTGATGACGACCCGCGCGACCTCGTCGGTCGACGGCACCTCGAACATGACCGGCCCGAGCACCTCTTCCATGATGGCGCGCAGGCCGCGAGCACCCGTCTGCCGCAGCACGGCCAGATCGGCGATCGCCTCGAGTGCGCCCTGCTCGAAGGCCAGCTCGACGCCGTCGAGCTCGAACATGCGCTGGTACTGCTTGACGAGCGCGTTCTTCGGCACGGTGAGGATCTGGATCAGCGCCTCGCGGTCGAGCGGCGTCACGGTGGTGACGACCGGAAGGCGCCCGATGAATTCGGGGATGAGGCCGAACTTATGCAGGTCTTCGGGAAGGACCTCGCTGAAGAGGTTGAGGTCGTCGCCCTTCGAGTGCAGCGGGGCGCCGAAGCCGATGCCCTTCTTGCCCGCGCGGGCCGAGATGATCTCTTCGAGCCCGGCGAACGCGCCGGCCACGATGAACAGCACGTTCGTCGTGTCGATCTGGATGAATTCCTGGTGCGGATGCTTGCGGCCGCCCTGCGGCGGAACGGAAGCCACCGTGCCCTCGAGGATCTTCAGGAGCGCCTGCTGCACGCCTTCGCCCGAGACATCCCTCGTGATCGACGGGTTCTCGGCCTTGCGCGCGATCTTGTCGACCTCGTCGATGTAGATGATGCCGGTCTCTGCGCGCTTGACGTCGTAGTCGGCGGCCTGGATCAGCTTGAGGAGGATGTTCTCGACGTCTTCGCCGACGTAGCCCGCCTCGGTGAGCGCGGTAGCGTCGGCGACCGCGAACGGCACGTTCAGCCGCTTCGCGAGCGTCTGCGCCAGATACGTCTTGCCGCAGCCGGTGGGCCCGATCAGCAGGATGTTGGACTTCGCGATCTCGACCTCGTCGGCCTTGACGTCGGCCGGCCCGATGGCGTTGCGTGCGCGCACACGCTTGTAGTGGTTGTAGACGGCGACGGCGAGAGCCTTCTTCGCGGCGTCTTGGCCGATGACGTATTCCTCGAGGAAGCTGTAGATCTCTTTGGGCTTCGGAAGCTCGAACTCGCCGGAGCTGCCCGCCTCGGCGTCGGCCATGCGCTCTTCGATGATCTCGTTGCAGAGCTCGACGCACTCATCGCAGATGTACACGCCGGGACCGGCGATCAGCTGCACGACCTGCTTCTGGCTCTTTCCACAGAAGGAGCACTTCAGCAGGTCGGCGCTCTCTCCGATGCGTGCCATTCGAAATCCCCTTCATGAAACACAGCCCCGTCAGATCAGGGCGGGCTGCCTTGCGTCGAGCCTAACGCGAGGGGCCGACATCGGCAGGGATCTGCGCGATGTCGGCCCCGGAGTGTTACTCGGCGCCCTACTTGGTGAGCGCGGCCTGAACCTGCTTGCGGCTGGTCAGGACCTGGTCGATGAGGCCGTAGTCGAGGGCCTCGGCCGCGGACAGGATCTTGTCGCGGTCGATGTCCTTGTTGACCTCTTCCTGGCTGCGGTTCGAGTGCTTCGCCAGCGTCTCCTCCAGCCAGGTGCGCATGCGCAGAATCTCAGCAGCCTGGATCTCGATGTC
The DNA here is from genome assembly GCF_039538145.1 of Gryllotalpicola daejeonensis. Taxonomy (NCBI): domain Bacteria; kingdom Bacillati; phylum Actinomycetota; class Actinomycetes; order Micrococcales; family Microbacteriaceae; genus Gryllotalpicola; species Gryllotalpicola daejeonensis. The sequence goes on from NZ_BAABBV010000001.1 coordinate 665,323, forward strand.
GGATGCCTGGCCGTGGCCTGCCTCGCCGATCGCCGGCTGGTGGATCAGGATGCGGGCGTTCGGAAGCGCGAGGCGCTTGCCCGGCGTGCCGGCCGCCGTCAGCACGGCAGCCGCAGAAGCCGCCTGGCCCAACACGACCGTCATGATCTCCGGGCGGATGTACTGCATCGTGTCGTAGATCGCCGTCATGGCCGTGAAGGAGCCGCCGGGCGAGTTGATGTACATGACGATGTCGCGGTCGGGGTCCTGGCTCTCGAGCACGAGCAGCTGGGCCATGATGTCGTCGGCGCTCGCGTCGTCGACCTGCACGCCGAGGAAGATGATGCGGTCTTCGAACAGCTTCGCGTACGGGTCCTGGCGCTTGTAGCCGTAGGCCGTGCGCTCTTCGAAGCTCGGCAGGATGTAGCGCGAACTCGGCATCTGCAGGCTCTTGCCGCCTGCCATGAACGTGGGGGTCTCCATTATTGACGTTCCTCTTCTTCTCGCTCGCGCCTACGCCTGCTGATCCGTGCCGCCGCCACCGGTGACGTCGGTCGCGGTGTCGCGGATGTGGTCGACGAAGCCGTACTCCAGCGCCTCCTGCGCGTTGAACCAGTGGTCGCGGTCACCGTCGGCGGTGACCTGCTCGAAGGTCTTGCCGGTGGCCTCTGCCGTGATCTGGAACAGGCGCTTCTTCATGTCGGAGATCAGCTGGGCCTGGGTCTGGATGTCACTCGCGGTGCCGCCGAAGCCGCCGTGCGGCTGGTGCAGCAGCACGCGGGCGTTCGGCGTGATGTAGCGCTTGCCCTTGGTGCCCGCGGTCAGCAGCAGCTGACCCATCGAGGCGGCCATGCCGATGCCGACCGTGACGATGTCGTTCGGCACGAACTGCATGGTGTCGTAGATCGCCATGCCGGCCGTGATCGAGCCGCCGGGCGAGTTGATGTAGAGGTAGATGTCCTTCTTGGGGTCCTCTGCGGCGAGGAGGAGGAGCTTCGCGGCGATCTCGTTTGCGTTGTCATCGCGGACCTCTTCGCCGAGCCAGACGATCCGGTCCCTCAGCAGTCGATCGAAAACACTGGGAGTCAGTGTCGGTTCGGCCATGTGTGATGCTCCGTTTCTGAAGTAGAACTGCATCGAATCTATCGGTGGGCAACGCACGGGGCCGGGGCTGTTCGCCCACGGCGCATGCGTGTCGCCCTCGCGGGGCGATGCGCGCATTAACGACGGATGCCGGGGCGCATCGGCCCCGGCATCCGTATCAGTACTTCGCGTGTCGCCTACTCGGCGTCGCCCTCGGCCTCGGCGTCGGCGTCTGCCTTCTTGGTCGACTTCTTCGCCTTCTTGGCGGGCTTGTTCGCCTCGGCGATGGCCTCGCCGGCGCTCTCGGCCGCCTCTTCGTCGCTCTGCGGCTCGGCCTGCAGGATGATGTCGGAATCGTCGTCGTCGTTCTGCACGGCGGCGAACTCGCCGAGGTCGACCGCGTTGCCGTCCTCGTCGGTCACGACGGCCTTGCCGAGGACGATCGAGATCGCCTTGCTACGGGCGACCTCGCCGACCATCTGCGGGATCTGGCCGTTGTCAGCCAGGATCTTGATGAACTCGTTGGGGTCCATGCCGTACTGGGCGGAGGCCTGCACCAGGTACGAGGTGAGCTCGTTCTGGCTCACCGTGACCTTCTCGGACTCGGCGATCTCGTCGAACAGGATCTGCGTGCGCAGAGCCTTCTCGCTCGCCTCCTTGACCTCTGCACGGTGCTCGTCGTCTTCGAGGCGGTTCTCGGCCTCGAGGTGGCGGTGCACCTCGTCCTCGATGACGGCCTCGGGCACGGGGATCTCGGCCTGCTCGAGCAGCAGCTCGACGAGCTTGTTGCGCGCCTCGTTGCCCTGGGCGAAGGTCTTCGACTTGGCGGCCTCGGACTTGAGGCCCTCGCGCAGCTCGGCGATGGTGTCGTACTCGCTCGAGATCTGAGCGAAGTCGTCGTCGGCCTCGGGCAGCTCGCGCTCCTTGACGGAGTTGACCTTGACGCTGATCTCAGCCTCTTCGCCCTCGTGGTCGCCACCGAGCAGGTTCGACTTGAACGTCGTCGCCTCACCGGCGGTGAGCGAGTCGAGCGCGTCGTCGAGACCGTCGAGCAGGTCGCCGGAGCCGAGCTCGTAGGAGATGTTCTCGGCGCTGTCGACGACCTCGTCGCCGATCTTCGCCTCGAGGTCGATCTGCACGAAGTCGCCGCTCTTGGCGGGGCGGTCGACCGTGATGAGCGTGCCGAAACGGCTGCGCAGGCGGTCGAGCTCGGCCTCGACGTCGGCGTCGGTGACCGCGGAGGACTCGACGGTGACGGCGAGCTTGTCGTAGTTCGGGACCGTGATCTGCGGGCGCACGTCGACCTCGAACGTCACCACGAGGTCGCCCTCGAACGTGTTGACGTCGGGCACCGTCACGATGTCGGCCTCGGGGCGGCCGAGCGGGCGCAGCTTGGTCTCGGTGACGGCCTCGCGGTACGCGCCGTCGAGCGAGTCGTTGATCGCGTGCTCGAGGACGGCGCCCTTGCCGACCCGCGTGTCGATGATGGCGGGCGGCACCTTGCCCTTGCGGAAACCGGGAATGGTGACGTCGGCGGCGATGTGCTCGTAAGCGTGCGTGATGCTGGGCTTCAGCTGCTCCGGCGTGACCGTGGTGGTGAGCTTGACGCGCGTCGGGCTCAGCTGTTCGACCGTGGTGGGCACTGGTGGTTCTCCTAGGAGGTGATGGACATCTGCGGTAGTGGTCGGGGCGACAGGATTCGAACCTGCGACTTCCCGCCCCCAAAGCGGGCGCTCTAGCCAAGCTGAGCTACGCCCCGGATGCATGCGATCCGCACGGTGGTACCGCGAGGGGGCGACGGGAATCGAACCCGCGTAATCAGTTTGGAAGACTGAGGCTCTACCATTGAGCTACGCCCCCGGAAGGGTTTCTTCGCCGCCCGAAGGCAGCCTGTTCAGCATACGGCATGGCCCGGGGGCGTTTCCGAGCATGGGCATTACGCTCGCGACGTGAAGTTCACCGTCGCAGCGCTGCGATTCGCGTTCAGCGCGCTCATGCTCGCCGCTGTCACCCGCTCGTTCGTCTACGACGCGACCCACGGCGGCGACGTCTGGCCGTGGGACTGGTTCGGCTACTTCACCAATCAGAACAACCTCGCCGCGGGCTTCGTGCTGAGCCTCGCGGGCATTCTGCTGCTCACCGGTCGGCGCCTGCGCTGGCTCGAATACGCGCGCGGCGCCGTCACCGTCTACATCTTCATCGTCGGCACCGTCTACTGGACGCTGCTCGCCGCGAGCATGCCGCCGGAGATCCCGTGGACCAACAACGTCGTCCACGGCGTGATACCGGCCTACTGCCTGCTCGACTGGCTGCTCATCGGCGACCGCGCGCCGCTGCGCTTCTGGAAGCTGTGGGTGATCTTCCCCTATGCCGTGGTCTGGCTCGGCGTCACGCTCACCCGCGGTGCGACCGACCACTGGGTGCCGTATCCGTTCATGGATCCGGCGACCGGCTACGGCAGCGTCTCGCTGTACTGCGGAGCTATCGTCGTGATCGCGGTCGTCGTGGCGCTCGTCTTCTGGGCGGCGAGCCGCTTCAGAGGCATCCTGCTGCGCGACTCAGCGGATCACGTCGAAGCTGAACCGGCCCGCGAGCATCGTCGCGACGACGGGCTGGCTGCGTAGCGCCGCGACGTCCGCCTCGCGCGGGTCCGCGCCGAGCACGACGAGGTCGGCCGGCTGGCCGACGGCGATCGATGAGCGCACGGATGCCTGCACCGCGCGCTCGACGGAGACAGTCTGCTCCCCGTGCCAGGCCGGGCGGTCGCCTCGCGTGCGGAAGACCGCCGCCGCGATCGCGACCCACGGGTCGAGCGGGGCGACGGGGGCGTCCGACCCGAGGGCGAGTTCGGCGCCGGCATCCGTCAGCGCCCGCAGCGGAAAGGCGTGTGCACAGCGAGCGCCCCAGTAGCGCTCGGCGATGTCGCGGTCGTCCAGTGCGTGCTCCGGCTGCACGCTGGCGGTCACCCTGAGCGCCGCGAAGCGGGGCAGGTCCTCGGGCAGCACGAGCTGCGCGTGCTCGATCGAGCCGCGCGCGCCGGTGATCGCGAAGGCGTCGAGCGCGTGCGAGATCGCGTGGTCGCCGATCGCGTGCACGGCGGCGCCGAGGTCTGCGCGCACGGCGCGCCGCAGCAGCGCGACGAGCTCGTCGGGCGGCACCGTCAGCTGGCCGCGCGCACCGTCGCCGGTGTGGCCGTGGTACGGCTCGCGCAGATAGGCCGTTCGCGTGTTGAGCGAGCCGTCGGTGATCACCTTGAGCGGGCCGAGGGTGAGCAGGCCGGATTCCTCGAGCGGCTCTCCCCCGCCGACGCCGAGCGAGAGCGCGTCGTCGAAGCGGTCGGGGTAGAACGCGGCGCTGACGCGCAGCTCGTCGAAGCCCGCCGCGAAGCGGCGCAGCCAGTCGCCGGGGGCATAGCCCCACTCGAAGTCGACGATGCCGACCACGCCGCGGGCGGCGGCGGCCTCGGCCGCCTCGTGCACCCAGCGGTCGACGGTTTCGACGGAGACCTCGTCGAGCGCGTCGATGACGGCGAAGGCGTCCTGCTCGCGCAGCACGCCGCTCGGGTGCTCGCGGAAGCCGTGCGCCTTGAGCGCGGCCGAGTTCAGCCACACCGTGTGCAGGTCGGCGCTGACCGCGACGACGCGGCGCTCGGGGCCGTCGTCGCCGATGTCACCGTGGCTCAGTGCTTCGTCGAGCAGCTCGAAGTGCGGAACGTCCGGCCAGAGAGCGTCGCGGAACCCGACGCCGACCAGGTCGCCGTCGGGGTGCGCGTCGGCATACGACGCCAGCATCGCCGCGGCATCCGCCGCCGACTGCGCCTCGCCCAGCTGAACGCGCCTCGAGGACTGGGCCCACTGGGTGAAGTGCGTGTGCTGGTCCCAGAGGCCGGGGATCAGCAGGTGCCCGTCGAGTTGGATGTGCTCGCCGCGAGCCGGCACCTCGCCGGCGGGGGTGACGGCCGAGATCACCCCACCGGTCACCGTCACGTCCACGAGCCGGCCGTCGAGCAGCCGAGCGTTGCTGAAGGTGACGGTCACTTCGGGCTCCTTCGCCTAGGCCTGGTCCTTGGGGCACCAGTAGAGCTTGCGATTCGCCATGTCCTGCATGGCGATCGGCGTACCGCACACGCGGCACGGCAGGCCGGTGCGGTGGTACACCCAGTGCCGATCATCGCGTTTGGCCATGGCGCGGCGATAGGCCTCGCCGGTGAGTCCGTCCATCGTCATCATCTGGCCGGTGCGCACGCCGACGTCGAGCAGGTGCACCCAGTCGCGCCACAGCTCACGTGCCGTCTGCTCGGGAACCTGCTTGCCCGGTGTGAACGGGTTGAGCCGGGCGCGGAACAGCAGTTCGGCGCGGTAGACGTTGCCGATGCCGCTGACGACGGACTGGTCCATGAGCAGCTGCCCGATCGGCTGGTTCGACTTCCGGATGGCGGCGACGACGCGGTCTTCGGCCTCCTGCGAATCGTCGTTGAGCGGGTCGGGGCCGAGCCGGTCGATGTGCTGCTGCACCTCGAACGCGCTGATCGCCTCGCACGCCGTGGGCCCGCGCAGATCGGCGCAGGCCGTCTCGGTCAGAATGCGGACGCGCACCTGGCCGACGGGCGGCGGCGGGAACTCGAAGTCGGCGTCGTCGTTCTCCTTCTCGGACTCGGCCATGTGCAGCCGCGCCTTCCGCGGCGCACCGATGGAGTGGATCGAGTCCTCGCCGTCGGCGTCGTTCAGATAGTCGCGGTCGGTCTCGAGGGGCTCGCCCTCCGCGAAGTCCGTGCCGCGCTGGTTCGTCTGACCCATGCGGCCGCCGGCCGACCTGATCGTGGCATCCGTCGTGATCTCGCCGGCGAAATCCCACGCGCCGTACAGGCCGAGGTGCACGCGCAGCCAGAGCCCGTTGTCGAACTCGAGGAACATCTGCTTGCCGACCGCGGTCGCACGCGTCATGGTCGCGCCGTCGAGCATCTTCGCGCCCGCGGCGAAGCGGCCCTGCGGGCTCGAGACGGCCACCCGGTGCCCCACGAAGTTGCGGGCGAACTGCCGGGCGATGCGGTGGACGGAATGCCCCTCAGGCATCGGTCGACACCCGCATCAGTGGTCGACGCCCTTGCCGGCGATGTCGCCCGTGGCCTCGTACTCCGCGAGCTGCGCGATGCGGCGCGCGTGACGCTCCTCATTACTGAACGGCTCGGCGACGAACAGGTCGATGAAGCGGATCGCCTCGTCTTCCGTGTGCTGTCGGGCCCCGATCGAGATGACGTTCGCGTCGTTGTGCTGGCGGGCCAGCAGCGCGGTCGAGTCGTTCCAGACCAGCGCTGCGCGGATGCCCTTCACCTTGTTCGCGGCGATCTGCTCGCCGTTGCCCGACCCGCCGAACACGACGCCGAGCGACTCGGTGCCGGCCTGCTGGTCGTTCACGACCGCCTGGGCGGCGTTGATGCAGAACGCGGGGTAGTCGTCGAGCGCGTCGTACGCCGTGGGGCCGTGGTCGACGACCTCGTGACCCTGCTCGCGCAGATGCGCCTGGATCTTCTGGCTGAGGTCGAGTCCGGCGTGGTCCGTGGCGATGTGGATGCGCATGGATTCAGATTACCGATCAGGCAAGGTCGCGGATGCCTCCCCGACGACCCGCCGCAGCACCGGGCGCGTCGCGGCGAGACCCGCCCAGACGAGCCCGATGCCGAGCGCGAGACAGCCCGCGATGACCGCGAGCCCGAGCGGCTGCAGCAGCAGCGTGTACCCGGTGAGCGGGAACAGGACGAGCGCCGCCGCGGTGGCCGAGCCGACGGTGACGACGAGCAGAGGCGCGAGCACGGCGCGGCGGCGCGCGGAGTCCATCACCGTGAACGGCATGCCGATGCGGTCGAGGCTCACATAGAGCGAGCGGCGATCGAGGATGCCTGCTGCCTGGTTCACGCCGATCGCGCAGGCGACCATCGCGAACGACATCACGAGGGTCAAGATCACACCGGTGCGGATGTCTGCTGCGAGCAGTCTCGAAGCGGCGTCCTCTGACCCCATCACGTGCGTGAAAGCGACGCCGATGCCGGTGAAGACGGCGACGAAGCTGACCAGGGCAAGCGCCCCGACCTGCCGCCACGCGCCCTTGACGTCGTGGAGCACGGTGCGCGCCGCGATCAGCTGCGCAGGGCCGCTCGCGCGCTTCAGCCAGCGACGGCCGAAGCCGCGCAGCACCAGCGGGCCGACCAGGCCGAGCATGGACAGCACCGCCCCGAACCCGCACAGCAGCACGGCGATGACGAGGATCAGCCCGCCGATCTGCGCGAACGCATTGAGCGAGCTCGAGATGGCGACCGCGATGACGAGAACCCCGGCGGCGATTCCGGCCCGCAGCCACTTCACCCCGGCGCTCACGACCCGGGTGCGCACGCCGAGCGGGGTGAGGACGACGGCACGCAGGCCGATCGCGGCGCTGACTGCGCTGAGCAGCGCGACGCCGCCGATCACCGCGAAGAACACCCACGCGGGCGGCCAGATCGCGCCACCGAGAGCACGCCCGTCGAAGTGCAGAAGGCCGAACAACGGCAGGGCGCCCAGTGAGGCGATGGCCCCGATGACCGCGCCGGCGAGTGCGACCACCGTCGATTCGAGCACCGTGAGCGCCGAGACGAGCCCGGTGGACGCGCCGAGGAGGCGCAGGCTAGAGAGCCGCTCGTCGCGCCGGCGAGCGGCGAGACGTGCTGCGGCGCCGCCGAGCGACGCCAGCGGAATGACGAGCAGCACGAGGGCGAGCAGCGCCAGCATCCGATACGTCGACCCGTTCTGCCCGGCGAAGGTGAAGAAAGCGAACACGCCACCGGTGACGACGGTCGTGCAGAGCGTCACGACGGCGAAGGCGACGGCCGGAAGCACCACGGTAGAGGCGTCGCCACCGGCGCGGCGCGCGAACAGCCGGGCGAGCGCGAGCGTGGTCACGATGCCTCCGCCTGGGCGCGTTCGGCGACGCCACTCGTCTCGACGATCACACCGTCGGCCATGTGCAGCGTGCGATCGCACCGCGCGGCGACGCCGGCGTCGTGCGTGACGACGATGAGCGCTCGCCCCGACCCGACCGTCGAGGCGAGCAGCGCGGTCATGACCTCGGTCGAAGTCACAGAGTCGAGGGCGCCCGTCGGCTCGTCGGCGAACACGACCGCAGGTTGCGCCGCCTGGGCGCGGGCGATGGCGACGCGCTGCTGCTGGCCACCGGAGAGCTCGCCGATGCGAGCCGTGGCCTTGTCGCTGATGCCGAGGAGCTGCAGCAGACGAAGCGCCTCCGCCTCGGCATCCGATCGCCCCTGCCCGAGCAGCAGCAAAGGAAGCGCGACGTTCTCGCCCGCCGTCAGCTCGGGAAGCAGCAGTCCCTGCTGGAACACGAAGCCGAACGTGGTGCGGCGCAGCTCGCTGCGGCGGCGATCGCTGAGTGCCGCGACCTCGACCACGCCGGCGGTGGTGCGCAGCAGCACCTCACCGGCGCCCGGCCGCTCGATACCGGCGAGGCAGTGCAGCAGGGTGGTCTTGCCGCTGCCGGATGGGCCCATGATCGCGACGGATTCGCCGGGTGCGACCGCGAGGTCGACGCCGCGCAGCGCGCGGGTGGGCCCGAAGTCCTTGAAGAGGCTGCGAGCCTCGATGAGGTTGTGCATGCCCCCATGTTTTCGGGCGACGGATGCCTCGCACATCGCCCGCGAGGCGGGTTCTGCGCGCGGCATCCGTCATACCGCGGGCCCACCTCAGTCGAACTGCGGTTCCCTCGTGCGGGTGCGCTTCAGCTCGAAGAAGCCGTCGTACGAGGCGGCGGCGACGATGCCGTCCCAGAGCGTGAGCGCCTGCTCGCCGCGCGGGGTCGGCGAGATGACCGGGCCGAAGAACGCCGTGCCGTTCACGGCGATGATCGGCGTGCCGACCTCCTGCCCGACGCGCTCGATGCCGTCGTTGTGGCTCGCTCGCAGCTGGGCGTCGTACTCGTCGCTGTCGGCGAAGCGCGCGTAGTCGGCCGGAAGGCCGGTGTCAGCCAGGGCACCGGCGATCACCGCGTCGGCGTCTTTCGAGCCACCGGGGTGGATGCGGGTCCCGAGCGCGTCGTACAGAGGTTTCACGCTGGCCTGACCCTCGAGTTCGCCGACGGCGGTGACGAGGCGGGCGTAGCGCAGCAGCCGCGGGAAGTTCTTCCGGTAGCTCTCCGGCACGTCCTTGTCCTCATTGAGGATCGCGAGGCTCATGATGTGCCAGGTCACGTCGAGGTCGCGCGCCGCGCTCACCTCGTCGACCCAGCGCGAGGTCATCCAGGCCCACGGGCACGAGGGGTCGAACCAGAAATCAACTGACGTCGTCATGACACCAGTTCTACTCAATAGGGTTTTGTCGGGGCCACGAGTCCCGCCGCCCACCGACGAAGGAGCACCGTTGCCCGGAGAGAACCTCACCAGAATCGAAGCCGCCGAGCGCAAGGCGGTCGTTCAGACCCACGCCTACGAGGTCAAGCTCGACCTCACGCAGGGGCCGGAGACGTTCCGCAGTGAGACGAAGGTGACCTTCGCCGCGACGCCCGGCGCCTCGACCTTCATCGACTTCATCTCGAAGACGGTGCACTCGGTGAAGCTCAACGGCGTCGAACTCGACGTCGCGGCGGTGAACGACGGGGTGCGCATCCAGCTGCCCGAGCTGCAGGCGTCGAACACGCTCGTCGTGGTCGCCGACGCGCTCTACACCAACACCGGCGAAGGGCTGCACCGCTTCGTCGACCCGGTCGACGGCGAGGTCTACCTCTACTCGCAGTTCGAGGTGCCCGACTCGCGGCGCGTGTTCGCCGTGTTCGAGCAGCCCGACCTCAAGGCCACGTTCCAGTTCACGGTGACGACGCCGTCCGATTGGATCGTGATCAGCAACTCCCCCACTCCGGAGCCCATCTTCTCGGGGCCGATCGACGGTGAATCCTTGAAGGACTCGGTGACCTACGTCTTCGAGCCGACCCCCGTGCTGTCCTCCTACATCACGGCGATCATCGCCGGCCCCTACCAGGGCGAGACGAGCGAGTTGACGAGCGCGGACGGCCGCACGATCCCCCTCGGCGTCTACGCGCGCAAGTCGCTCGTGCCCTACCTCGACGCCGACTACATCTTCGAGAAGACCAAGCAGGGCTTCGCCTTCTTCGAGTCCAAATTCGGCTACCCCTACCCGTTCGCGAAGTACGACCAGGTGTTCGTGCCCGAGTTCAACGCGGGGGCGATGGAGAACGCGGGCGCCGTCACGCACACGGAGGCGTACGTCTTCCGCTCGAAGGTGACGGATGCCGTGCGCGAGCGCCGCGTCGTGACCGTGCTGCACGAGCTCGCCCACATGTGGTTCGGCGACCTCGTCACCATGAAATGGTGGAACGACCTGTGGCTCAACGAGTCGTTCGCCGAGTACGCCTCGACGCTCGCGACTGCAGAGGCCACCGAGTGGACCGAGGCGTGGGCGACCTTCGCGTCGACCGAGAAGTCGTGGGCCTACAACCAGGACCAGCTGCCGTCGACGCACCCCATCGTCGCCGCGATCCGCGACCTGGAAGACGTGCAGGTCAACTTCGACGGCATCACGTACGCCAAGGGCGCCTCGGTGCTCAAGCAGCTCGTCGCGTGGGTCGGCCAGGACGCCTTCCTCGCCGGAGTGCACGAGTACTTCGTGAAGCATGAGTACTCCAACACCGAGTTGCGCGACCTGCTCGTCGAGCTCGAGAAGACGAGCGGTCGCGACCTCGCCGACTGGTCGGCGAAGTGGCTCGAGACCGCGGGCGTCAACACGCTGCGCCCCGAGTTCGAGACGGATGCCGAGGGCAAGATCACCTCGTTCGCGGTGCTGCAGACCGCCGAGGCCGACTACCCGACGATCCGCCCGCACCGCCTCGCGATCGGCTTCTACACGCTCGAGGGCGACCGTCTGAGCCGTACCCACCGCGTCGAGCTCGACGTCGACGGTGAGCGCACCGAGGTCGCCGAGCTCGTCGGCCTCGAGCAGCCCGACCTGATTCTGCTGAACGACGACGACCTCGCCTACGCGAAGATCCGCCTCGACGAGCGCTCGCTGCAGACCGCCGTCGCACACCTCGGCAAGATCGACAGCGAGCTCGCGCGCTCGATTGTCTGGGGCGCTGTGTGGGATGCCACGCGCGACGCCGAGGCGAAGGCGAGCGACTTCGTGCAGCTGGTGCTGAACAACGTCGGTGCCGAGACCGGTTCGACCACCATGCGCACCGCGCTGAACCAGCTGGTGCTCTCGGTGGGCGCCTATGTCGCGCCCGCGAAGCGGGAGGCAGCGACGATCGCTGCGGCCGACGGCATCTGGGCGCTCGCGCAGCAGGCTGAGCCCGGCAGCGACGCGCAGTTCCAGTTCGTCAAGGTCTTCGCGCAGCTCGCGAGCACCGACGAGCAGCTGGCCACCGTGGCCGGGCTGCGCGATGGCTCGGTGACCCTGCCCGGCCTCGAGGTCGACACCGACCTCGGGTGGGAGCTGCTGCAGTCGCTCGTCGTGGGCGGCAAGGCCGGCTCGGACGAGATCGACGCGGCGCTCGCCGGCGACAATACCGCCAGCGGCAGCCAGTCGGCCGCGCACGCCCGCGCGGCGCTGCCGACCGCTGAGGGGAAGGCCGCGGCGTGGGCATCCGTCGTCGACCAGGACGGCGCGCCCAACCTGATCGTCCGCGCGACGGGCGCAGGGTTCCAGCGCGCGCACGACCACGAGCTGCTCGCGCCGTTCGTCGGGAAGTACTTCGACAGCCTGCGCGGCATCTGGGATTCCCGCAGCTACGCCATCGCAGCGGGGCTGATCAACGGGCTCTACCCCTTCACGCTCGCGAACCAGGAGCTCGCTGACGCGACCCGTGCGTGGCTCGACGCGAACCCGGAGCCTGCGGCTCTGCGCCGCCTCGTGGTCGAGAACCTGGCCCGCGTCGAGCGGGCGCTCAAGGTGCAGGCGGCCGACGCGTAGGCGACCTGCGTAGTACCGGAGTCTGAGGCATCCGTGCCTCGAAACGGGCCCCGCGGCTGACGTGCCGCGGGGCCCGTGCTCATTACGGTTGGCCCATGATCGAAATCCAGAACCTCAGCAAGAGGTACGGAGACAAGCTTGCGGTGGACGACATCACGTTCACCGTCCGGCCCGGCATCGTGACCGGGTTCCTCGGCCCGAACGGCGCCGGCAAGTCGACCACCATGCGCATGATCATGGGGCTCGACCGGCCGACCTCCGGCTCCGTGACCATCAACGGCGCGCCCTACACGCGGTTGCGCGACCCGCTGCGGCAGGTCGGGGCACTGCTCGAGGCGAAGGCCGTGCACACCGGCCGCAGCGCCTTCAACCACCTGCTGGCGCTCGCCGCCACGCACGGCATCCCGAAGCAGCGCGTCGACGAGGTCATCCACATGACCGGCCTCGAATCGGTCGCGAAGAAGCGCGTCGGCGGCTTCTCGCTCGGCATGGGGCAGCGCCTCGGCATCGCGGTCGCGCTGCTCGGTGACCCGCAGACGCTCATCCTCGACGAGCCGGTCAACGGCCTCGACCCCGAGGGCGTGCTCTGGGTGCGCCAGCTCACCCGCTACCTCGCCTCGCAGGGCCGCACCGTGTTCCTGTCGAGCCACCTCATGAGCGAGATGGCGCAGACGGCCGATCACGTCATCGTGCTCGGCCGCGGCAAGGTCCTCGCGAACGCGCCGATCGCCGAGATCCTCTCCGGCGCGTCCGGCCAGCGCGTCACCGTGCGCACGCCCACGCCCGACCTGCTCATCGGCGCGATCGCCTCGCCCGACGTGCAGGTTCAGCAGACCGCCGACGGCTCGCTGTCGGTGAACGGCATCGCGGCCCAGCAGATCGGCGAGGCCGCCGCCCGCGCCGGCGTCGTGCTGCACGAACTCACTCCCGTCACGGCCAGCCTCGAGCAGGCCTACCTCGAGCTCACCCAGGACGAGGTCGAATACCACTCGGAGGTGGCCAAGTGACCACGGCAACCGCACCCACGCATCAGGCGCCCCACGTCGACCTCGACGGCATCCGCTTGAGCTTCGCGCGCCTCGTGCGCAGCGAATGGATCAAGCTGCGCTCGATCCGCTCGACCATGTGGTGCTTCGGCATCCTGTTCGTGCTCAACATCGGCTTCCCGCTGCTGATCGCCTCGACCGGCAGCGTCGGCGGCACCGACAACCCGCACCTCGTCGGCGACAACGCGAACCAGGTCGCGCTCATGGTGGTGACGCTCGGCGTGAACTTCACGCAGCTCGTCGTCGCGGTGCTCGGCGTGCTGATCATCTCCGGCGAGTACGCCACCGGCATGATCCGCGGCACCTTCACCGCCAACCCCGGGCGTCTCGGCTCGATGTTCGCGAAGGCGCTCGTGCTGGCCATCGCGACATTCGTCGTCAGCGCCGCCTCCACCTGGATCGCCGCGATCGCCGTGCATCCGATCCTGTCCGGGCAGGGCATCGACTACGACCTCGGCGACTCCAAGATGTTCCTGCCGATCCTCGGCTCGAGCGTCTATGTCACCCTCGTCGCGCTGCTCGCCTTCGGCATCGGCTCGCTGGTGCGCGCTTCGGCCGGCGGCATCGCGATCACCCTCGGCCTGCTGCTCGTGGCACCGCTGATCCTGCAGATCCTCACCAATCTGCTTCACGGCACCACGTGGCCGGCCAACGTCAGCGCGTTCCTGCCGTCGAGTGCCGGGGCGGAGCTCTTCAGCTACACCACGCCGAGCGGAGCCCAGCACCCCGCCGACACCGTCGTGCTGAACGGCTGGCAGGGCTTCGGCGTCCTCGGCGCCGAGGTGCTCGCCGTGGGCATCGCGGCCCTGACACTGGTCAAGCGCCGGGACGCGTGACCGTTCTCGACCCACAGGACGACCTCCGGCTGCCTCGCCAGCCGGGGGTCGTCCGCCGGTTCTGGGCGAGGCACGAGGCACTCGCCGACTGGCTGATCGCGATCTTCTGGGGCCTGCCCGCGACGCTGATCACGCTCATCACGCTCGAGACACGCGACCACGTCTTCGGTGTCTGGGGCGCCCTTGTGGCTGCGCTTCTGGTCGTGGGCTCGTGTGCAGGCATCCGGTTGCGCCGCACCCGCCCCGTGCTCGCCTTCGCGATCCTCTGCATCGCCCTGCTGCCGGTGCCGTTCGTCGAGTCGGGGCCCTCGCAGCTCATCCCCGTCTTCGGCGTCTACAGCCTCGCCGTGTATCGCTCGAATGCAGCCGCCTGGATCGGCGCCGCCGCCCTCGAGGTCACCTCGACGCTCTACGTCTGGCTCGTCTCGCCGCTCGGCACCAGCCGCACCCTCGCGCACAGCCCCGCGCAGTGGACGCCGATCTTCGGCATCGAGCTGCTCATCGCGCTCGCGATCGGCATCACCGTCGGCAACCGCCGCCGCTATCTCGCCGCCCTCATCGATCGCGCCCACCAGCTCGCCCGCGAGCGCGACCAGCAGGCGCTGCTCGCGGCTGTCGCCGAGCGCGCGCGCATCGCGCGCGACATGCACGACGTGGTGTCGCACTCGCTCACCGTCATGGTCACGTTGGCAGAGGGCTCGGCGATGACCGCAGAGACGGATGCTTCGCGAGCCGCCACCGTCATGAGACAGGTCGCCGAGACAGGAAGGGAGGCCTTGACGGGCATGCGCCAGATGCTCGGAGTGCTCGGCAGCGAGGGCGAAGAGGCCGCCCTCGCCCCGCAGCCGACCGCCGTGGACATCCCACGCCTCGTCGAGCGCTTTCGCGAGCTCGGCCTGCCGGTCACACTGCGCATCGACGGCGAGCTGCCCGCGGAGCCCGCGCTGCAGCTGGCCACGTATCGCATCGTGCAGGAGGGGCTCACCAACGCCCTGCGCTACTCGCACGGGCCGACCCGCGTCGAGGTGCTGATCGACGCGGCATCCGACCCCATCACCGTCGTCGTCGACGACGACGGGCTGCCCGGCATGCCGACTCCGTCGGTCGGCGCCGGCCAGGGGCTGCTCGGCCTGCGCGAGCGGGTGTCGGCCCTCGGCGGTAGCCTCGCCTCTGGCCCGCACGAGAGCGGCGCGGGCTGGCGCCTCGCCGCCACCGTTCCCAGGCAGCCCGATTCGACCGGAAAGGACACCGCATGACGCGCGTCGCGATCGCCGATGACCAGTCGCTCGTCCGCATGGGCTTCCGCATGGTGCTCGAGGCGCAGCCTGACCTCGAGGTGGTCGGCGAGGCCGCAGACGGCAGTGAGGCTGTCGAGCTCGCGCGCCGAGAGCGGCCCGATGTCGTCCTCATGGACGTGCGCATGCCGGGCACCGACGGCATCGCCGCCACCGCCGAGATCGCCGCGGAGCTGCCCGAGACGCGGGTGCTCGTGCTCACGACGTTCGACCTCGACGAGTACGCGTTCGGCGCCCTGCGCGCGGGGGCGAGCGGATTCCTGCTCAAAGACGCCCGGCCAGAGGAGCTGCTCGCGGCCATTCGCGCCGTCGCCGCGGGCGACGCCGCCGTCTCACCGCGCATCACGCGGCGCATGATCGAGCTGTTCGGCGCGCAGCTGCCCAGCGACGCACCGCGAGCGGATGCCGCGGCTGCACTCACGCCGCGCGAGCGCGAGATCCTCCTCGCCATCGGCCGGGGCCTGTCGAACACCGAGATCGCCGCTGAGCTGTTCCTCACGGAATCCACGGTGAAGACCCACGTGGGCCGCGTGCTCGCCAAACTCGCGCTGCGCGACCGGGTGCACGCGGTGATCTTCGTCTATGAGAACGGCCTGCTGAACGGCTTCGCGTACGGCGCCCAGGGGCCGGAGAAGTCCGGTTCGTAGACTGGGCCGACTATGAAGAGTGCCACTCCCGTAGACACCGCGACCACCGATTTCTGGGCAGGGCTGACCGACTTCTTCCACACGCCGCTCGGCACCGTGCTCTGGCGCTTCGGCTCCGCCGTGCTGATCGCGATCTGCGCGATCATCGCCACGTGGATCCTGCGCATCGCGATCCGCCACATCGTGCACCGGATCGTCAGCACGGTGAAGAAGGCACAGGGCGTCGAGACGACCCAGGCGCTGCAGGTCTCGCCGATCGCCACCGTGCGTGTGGTGCAGCGCACCCGCACGCTCGGCTCGGTGCTCACCAACATCGCCAACGTCGTGGTGGCCGTGATCGCCCTGCTGCTGATCCTGCACGTGCTGGCCCCCGACGTGCTGGCGTCCTTCGCGATCCTCTCCGCCGCGATCGGCGCGGGGCTCGGCTTCGGCGCCCAGAACGTGATCGGTGACATCCTCAACGGCCTGCTCATGGTGATGGAGGACCAGCTCGGCGTCGGCGACATCGTCGAGGCCGGCATGGTGAGTCTCGCGACCGACGGCGTCGTCGAGGCCGTCGGCATTCGCACCACTCAGATCCGCGACGTGAACGGCACCCTCTGGTACGTGCGCAACGGACAGATCCTGCGCGTCGGCAACCTGTCGCAGGGCTGGACCCGCGTCATCGTCGACGTCGCCGTCGGCTACGACAACGACGTCGACGAGGTGCAGAGCAAGCTGCTCGAGAGCGCAGAGGCCCTTGCCCGCGAGACCAAGTGGCGGCCCCGCATCGTCGAGAAGCCCGAGATCTGGGGCATCCAATCGGTCGCCGACGACATGATCGTGCTGCGCGTGGCGGTCAAGACCCGCTCGACCGCGCGCGACGACGTCGCCCGCGAGCTCAACGCGCGCGTGTTCGCCGCGGCGCGCGAGGCGGGCGTGACCGTGCCGGCGCTGTCGAACCCGATTCTGAGCGGCTTCGAGAGCGTGGCGTCGGTGAACGGCGCTCACCCGCCGCGCACCCGGCCGATCCCGCCGGTGCAGGCCGAGGCGCCCAAGCCGAAGAAGCGCAGCGTGCGCCGCAAGCCGACGGGCGGACCGCCCCAGGTGAACCCGCCGGAGGAGGAGCTGTGACGATCGAGCAGGAGCCGGCCGACCCCGCCACGTTCTACGAGCAGATCGGCGGCTCGGCGACGTTCGCCCGGCTCGCGCATGCCTTCTACCAGGGCGTCGCCGGCGACGAGGTGCTGAAGCCGATGTACCCCGAGGAAGACCTGGGGCCGGCCGAAGAGCGCCTGCGCCTGTTCCTCGAGCAGTACTGGGGCGGACCGACGACCTACTCCCAGCAGCGAGGCCACCCGCGTCTGCGGCTGCGGCACCAGCCCTTCAAGGTGAACCCCGAAGCGCGCGACCGGTGGCTCGCGCACATGCGCGCCGCCGTCGACTCGCTCGGGCTGTCGCCGTTGCACGAGGCGACACTCTGGGCCTACCTCGAGCGCGCCGCCCACGCGATGGTGAATACTTTCGAGGCGTGACTTCTGTGAGGGCAACGGGGCCCGATGCTGAGAACACCGACGCGATCGTCGTCGGCCACGGGCTCGCGGGGCTCGTCGCCGCCTGCGAGCTGCTCGAGGCGGGCAAGCGCGTCACGATCGTCGACCAGGAGCCGGTGCAGGCGCTCGGCGGCCAGGCGTTCTGGTCGTTCGGCGGCCTGTTCCTCGTCGACACCCCCGAGCAGCGCCGCCTCGGCGTGCACGATTCGCTCGAGCTCGCGCGCCAGGACTGGTTCGGGTCTGCCGCATTCGACCGCGACAGCGACGAGTGGGGCAGAAGGTGGGCGGATGCCTACCTCGAGTTCGCCGCCGGTGAGAAGCGCGCCTGGCTGCGCTCGAAGGGCATCCGCATCTTCCCGCTGGTCGGCTGGGCCGAGCGCGGCGGTGGCTCGGCGGGCGGTCACGGCAACTCCGTGCCGCGTTTCCACATCGCCTGGGGCACCGGCCCGGGCGTGCTGCAGCCCTTCGCCGACCGCGTGAAGACCGCGGCCGCTGCCGGGCGCGTCGTGTTCCGCCACCGGCACCGGGTCGACGAGCTCATCGTCGAGAGCGGTGCGGTGGCAGGCATCCGCGGTGCTGTGCTCGCCGATGACGACGTCGCACGCGGGAAGTCCTCGAATCGCGAGGTCGTGGCGGACTTCGAGCTGCGTGGCGACGCCGTGATACTCGCCACCGGCGGCATCGGCGGCAACCACGAGCTGGTGCGGAAGGCGTGGCCGGAGCGCCTCGGTACTCCCCCGGCGACGATGATCTCCGGCGTGCCGGCGCACGTCGACGGCCGCATGCTCGAGATCGCCGCCGCGGCCGGCGCGCGGCTCGTGAACACCGACCGCATGTGGCACTACACCGAGGGCATCGTCAACTGGGACCCGATCTGGCCGATGCACGGCATCCGCATTCTGCCTGGCCCGTCGTCGATGTGGTTCGATGCGGTGGGGCGCCGGCTGCCCGCGCCGAACTTCCCCGGCTACGACACGCTCGCGACGCTCGAGCACATCCAGAAGACGGGCTACGACCACACCTGGTTCGTGCTCACGCAGAAGATCATCGAGAAGGAGTTCGCCCTCTCGGGCAGCGAGCAGAACCCCGACCTCACCGAGAAGGACTGGGGCCGGGTGCTGCGCCGGGTCACGCCCGGCGCGCCCGCGCCCGTCGAGGCGTTCAAGCAGCACGGCGAGGACTTCGTGGTTGCCGACACGCTGCCCGAGCTGTTCCAGGGGATGCTGGCGAAGACGGATGCCCCGCTCGACACCGCCCTCATCGAGAAGCAGCTCACCGAGCGCGACCGTGAGCTCGCGAACCCCTACAGCAAGGACCCGCAGCTCGCCGGCATCCGCAATGCCCGCACGTTCCTGGGCGACCGGCTGGGGCGCGTCGCCACGCCGCACCGCATCCTCGACCCGAAGGCGGGGCCCCTGATCGCCGTCAAGCTGCACATCCTGACGCGCAAGAGCCTCGGTGGCATCCAGACCGATTTGTCGGCGCGCGTGCTCCGGGCTGATGGTCGGCCGCTGCCCGGGCTCTACGCGGCCGGCGAGGTGGCCGGCTTCGGCGGCGGCGGAGTGCACGGCTATCGCGCGCTCGAGGGGACTTTCCTCGGCGGGTGCCTCTTCAGCGGGCGCATCGCGGGGCGCGCCGTCGCGGCGGCGCTGTAGACGCTCAGCCGCGCAGCGACCACGCCGCGCGCTTCACGAGCACGTGCCCGCGGCGCATCGAGAGCCTCGTCCACGGGCCGGTCTCGAAGATCGCGATCTCTTCGCCCGCATCGCCGAGGAAGCCCAGCGAATCGGCCGCGAACGCGACGCCCGCGGCGACGTCGCCCAGCTCGTCGATCGGAGCGCCCCACACCGAGCCGCGCACCCGCCACACCAGCTGCTCGCCTGTGCCCTCCGGGATCGCCCGGGCGACCTCGGCGATGCCGTCTGCGGCGACGCGCTGCAGCAGTGAGGCATCCGTCTGACCCACGCGCTGCCAGCCGCCTCTGGGTGGCGAGATGCCCGCCCACGTGACGGTCGAGACCTCGAGCGGCAGCCGGATCTCGCCAGGCTCGGCCCGCGCCAGCCTGTCGAGCAGGGAACGCGTCGGCACGACCGCGTCGAACTCGACCTCGGGGGAAGTGCGGAAGGTGCGCAGGCCGAGCACCGTCGGCGTCTGGTCGAGCAGGCCGTGCGGGTACAGCACCGCCGTGTAGGCAGCGAGGACACCTGCAGAGGCGACGAGGCGCACCGATCCGTTTTCGACACGCCCGGCGCGCCCGAGATAGGTCTGCAGGTCGGAGACGGCAAGGGCGTCGTCGAGCGAGAAAGTCGAACTCATGGGCACTGAATAGACTACGAGACATGGACCCGGTCTCCGCGATGCTGCAGGCTCTGGATCTCACCGACACGGGTGCGCGCACCAACGAAGACATCTTCACGGCGCCGAGCCAGTGGATGCCCATGGGGCGGGTCTTCGGCGGGCAGGTGCTCGCGCAGTCGATCATCGCCGCGTCGCGCACGATGCCCGACGACCGCATGATCCACTCGCTGCACGGCTACTTCCTGCGCCCCGGCGACGTGAAGCTCGGGGTGACGCTCGGCGTCGACCGCATCCACGACGGGCGCTCGTTCTCGACCAGGCGCGTGCAGACGTTCCAGGCCGGCGTGCCGATCATGTCGCTGATCGCGTCGTTCCAGGTGGAGCAGGGCGGCGTCGACCACCAGGTCGACATGCCAGACGACGTGCCGGAGCCCGAGTCGCTGCCGACCGTCAGTGAGCACCTCGCCGGCATCCAGCACCCGGCCGCCCACTTCTGGACGGAGGCGCGCGCCTTCGACATCCGCTACATCGACGCGCCCGTCTATCTGCCGGTGGACGACTCGGGCGAGCGGACGCCCCACCAGGCCGTCTGGCTCAAGGCGAAGAGCACCCTGCCCGACGACCCGGTACTGCACCGGGCCGCGATGGCCTATGCGAGCGACTACACGATCCTCGAGCCGGTGCTGCGGCGCCACGGCGTCGCGTGGGCCACGCCTGGCATCAAGATGGCGAGCCTCGACCACGCCATGTGGTGGCACCGGCCGGCGCGCGCCGACGAGTGGCTGCTCTACGTCGAAGACGCCCCCAGCGCGCAGGGAGGCCGAGGGCTCGCGCACGCCCGCATCTACCGGCAGGACGGCGCGCTGGCCGCGACTGTCGCGCAGGAGGGCATGCTGCGCGTTCCCGAGCAGCACACAGCCCACGAATAGCCGCCCGACCGAGGATCAGCACATGAGCCAGCTCACCCGCCGCGCAGCCCTCTCTCTTACTGCCGCAGGTGCGGCCGCCGTCTCTCTGGCGGCTTGCTCGCCCACGAACGGGCAGGCGCCGGGCGACACCGGCGGTGCGGTGACGCCGACGAAGGATGCCACCGGGAAGCTCTCCGTCGCCGCGTCCAAGGTGCCGGTCGGCGGCTCTGTCGTGGTGCAGACCGGGTCCCAGTCGGACCCGGCCGTCGCGCTCGCCCAGCCGAAGTCGGGCCAGTTCGTCGCACACACGGCCGTGTGTACCCACCAGGGATGCGTCGTCGCGGCCGCCGGCGCCGAGCTGCACTGCCCCTGTCACGGCTCGAAGTTCGACGCCTTCACGGGCAAGGCGATCCACGGCCCGGCGTCGCTGCCGCTCGACGAGGTCACGGTCACGGTGAACGGCGACAACCTCGAGTTCGGCGCGTAGCCACTAGCCCAGGTACGCCGTCAGGCGGATCGAGATGAGGATGCCGGGCAGCACCGCACCGAGCTTCGCCGCGTAGCGGGCGGGCGGGTCGTGCGGGAAGCACCGCGCGTACTCCTCGTTCATGCCGGCGAAGTCGTCGGGGTCGACGAGCAGAATGCCCACCTCGACCACGTCGTCGAGGGTGCCGCCCGCAGCGCGCACGACCGCCTCGCAGTTCTTGAGCGCCTGCCGGGTCTGCTCTTGGATGGTCGGACCCGCAACGACGCCTCGGGCCGGGTCGACACCGACCAGGCCCGAGACATACAGGAATCCCCCGGCCTTGACGGCCTGGCTGTACAGCGGCGACGCCGGCGCTTCCGGCGTGCTGATTACCTCGCGCATGCGGCCATGGTGCTCCCGGCCGCCGCGGGTGTCTAGCGCGAGGTGGATCCGCGCCGGAACTGCAGCGGCTCGCCGACGTAGGGCTCCCACGCAGCGCGCTCGTCGGGGCCGATCCGGCGTGGCCGGCCGGTCTCGGCATCCACCAGCACGAGCGTCGTCGCAGCACGCGCGTACAGCACGCGCTCCTTCGCGGTTACCGGCGAGTAGATCTCGTAGTACATGTCGAGACTCGCGCCGCCGATGCGCCCGATCCACAGCTGCAGGTCGAGCGGCGAGCGAAGGAACGGGATCTGCGCCAGGTACTCGATCTCCTGATGCGCGAGCACGGTCAGCGTGCCCTCGCCCGGCTTCGACTTGAGCACCGCCGTGTCCGCGAACGGGCCCGGATCGACGTGGCCCTCTTCGTCGGGGTCGCCTGCCCAGAAGGCCTGCACACGCGCGTCTTCGAAGAAGCGCAGCATGGCGACGTTGTTGACGTGGCCGTACGCGTCGAGGTCACTGAAGCGCATGACCGTGGGGACATGAATGCGACGGGATGCCGCAGCTGCGGCATCCGTCACCGTTGCGTCCTCAGCCATCAGTCGCGCGTCAACTTGCGGTAGGTGCTGCGGTGCGGCTTGGCGGCGTCTGCACCGAGGCGCTGCACCTTGTTCTCCTCATAGGCCTCGAAGTTGCCCTCGAACCAGTACCAGTTCGCCGGGTTCTCTTCGGTGCCCTCGTAGGCGAGGATGTGCGTCGCGATGCGGTCGAGGAACCACCGGTCGTGGGTGATGACCACCGCGCAGCCGGGGAACTCGAGCAGCGCGTTCTCGAGGCTCGAGAGCGTCTCGACGTCGAGGTCGTTAGTCGGCTCGTCGAGCAGCAGCAGGTTGCCGCCCTCTTTGAGCGTGAGAGCGAGGTTCAGCCGGTTGCGCTCACCACCGGAGAGCACACCCGCCTTCTTCTGCTGGTCGGGGCCCTTGAAGCCGAAGGTCGAGACGTAGGCGCGGCTCGGCACCTCGGTCTTGCCGACCTGGATGTAGTCGAGGCCGCCCGAGACGACCTCCCACAGGGTCTTGTTCGGGTCGATGTTGGCACGGCTCTGGTCGACGTAGGAGATCTTGACGGTCTCGCCGACCTTGAGCGTGCCGCCGTCGAGCTCTTCGAGGCCCACGATGGTCTTGAACAGCGTAGTCTTTCCGACACCGTTCGGGCCGATGACGCCGACGATGCCGTTGCGCGGAAGCGTGAAGCTCAGCCCGTCGACGAGAACGCGGTCGCCGAAGCCCTTCTTGAGGTCGTTCGCCTCGATCACGATGTCGCCGAGGCGCGGGCCCGCCGGAATCTGGATCTCCTCGAAGTCGAGCTTCCTCGTGCGCTCCGCCTCGGCCGCCATCTCTTCGTAGCGGGCGAGACGTGCCTTCGACTTCGCCTGGCGGCCCTTGGCGTTGCTGCGCACCCAGGCGAGCTCCTCGTCGAGGCGCTTCGCGAGCTTGGCGTCCTTCTTGCCCTGCACCTCGAGGCGCTCTGCCTTCTTCTCGAGGTAGGTCGAGTAGTTGCCCTCGTAGGGGTAGAGACGACCGCGGTCGACCTCACAGATCCAGCCGGCGACGTGGTCGAGGAAGTACCGGTCGTGGGTGACGGCGAGCACGGCGCCGGGGTACTTGGCGAGGTGCTGCTCGAGCCAGAGCACGCTCTCGGCGTCGAGGTGGTTGGTGGGCTCGTCGAGCAGCAGCAGGTCGGGCTTCTCGAGCAGCAGCTTGCACAGCGCGACGCGGCGCTTCTCACCACCGGAGAGGACGCTCACGATCGCGTCAGACGGCGGGCAGCGCAGCGCGTCCATCGCCTGCTCGAGCTGCGAGTCGAGGTCCCAGGCGTCGGCCGCGTCGATCTCTTCCTGCAGGGTGCCCATCTCGGCCAGCAGCGCGTCGAAGTCGGCGTCGGGGTCTGCCATCGCGGCGGAGATCTCGTTGAAGCGGTCGACCTTGGCCTTGATCGGGCCGACACCCTGCTGCACGTTCTCGAGGACGGTCTTGTCCTCATCGAGTTCGGGCTCCTGCATGAGGATGCCGACGGAGTAGCCCGGGCTCAGGCGAGCCTCGCCGTTGCTCGGCTGGTCGCGCCCCGCCATGATCTTGAGGATGGTGGACTTACCGGCACCGTTCGGGCCGACCACGCCGATCTTCGCGCCCGGAAGGAACGCCATCGTCACGTCGTCGAGGATCACCTTGTCGCCCACGGCCTTGCGGGCGCGGACCATGGAATAGATGTAATCGGCCAAGTCGTTTACACGCTCTCTCTTCGCTTCACGTTCCAACGTCCAAGCCTACCGATCATGTGCGCCGGCAATTTCGGGCGCTACTGCGCCACACTCGTGCTGTGGCTTTCGACCGAGACAAGAACTACGCATGCCTGTCCGTGTCATTAGAGGACCCCGCGATCAGCGTCGAGGAGATCGTTCGGGTGCTTCAGCGCACACCTGACGAAACGCGGCGCCTTGGGGAACAATCCACTCCAAACGGACCAGCTTCGAAATGGAACTCCGTTAGCTATTTCCTCGGTAACTCTGACGAGCAGCCGCTCAACCTTCAGCTCGGCGAGGCCGTGATGAAACTCGGCAACGAACTAGCAGACCGGCTGTCCCTGCTCGCGCAGCGCGGCGCGAGCGTCAGCGTCCAGTACGTTCAATCCGTCCACGGTGATGCCGACACCGCCGCCAAGGGCATTTGGCTGGAGTCAGGCGCTATTGCCTGGCTCGCGCGCGCTCAGGCATCCCTCGACATAGACCAGTATTTCTACGCCGACGAATCAACAACCGATCGCTTCGAGAGTTCACCTTCGCAAACAGCGCCATTGTTGAAATAGGTGTGGCTAGATGTAGTCAGCCACGTTGATCGACTCTAAAGGGCTGGCGCGCCCGGCACTCAGCCGACGGCCGGGATGCCGCGCCCGCGACGTGTCTACTCGGTCGCGAGCTGCGCCAGCGCCCAAGCGGCATCGTCTCGCCCCAGCGCCCACTCCACAGCGACATCTTCTGAACGCAACTCAAGGACCACGGGCGATGGCGGCCCGACCCAGAACACGTCGCTCAACGTCAAGGGTTGCTCACGGACGCTCGCATGCTGCACGCGCAGCCCCGTCAGCTCGAAGCGGATCGCACCCTTCATAGGCGCAACCGCCATGGTCCGCCAACGACCAGACAGCCCGGCAACCGTGCCTTCTTTGACGCGAAGGCTGCTGAGCGCCTTGCCGTCCTCACGAGCCAGCCGAGCACGCCGCTTCCACGCAGCATTGAAGAATGCGTTCTCTGCGACGCCGTCTACCAGCCCCGAGATGATGTCATCGATCATTCTTGAATCTCGATCACTCAGCCGACGGGCGGGATGCCGCCGATGAGGCAGCCGCCCGAGGCGAGCACCGGCGTGATCGTCGAGTGGTAGCCGTCGACCGCACTGCCCCACTGGCCGACCAGGCAGTCGGCGCCGACCTTGACGCCGACCATGATCGAGCCCGGCTGCAGGTCGGCCGAGGTCTTGCTTGCCGTGATCTGGGTGGCGTTCATCGGGAAGCCCGCCGACTTGAGGGACGCGGCGACCGCCGAGCCGCTCGCCTTCGCATTCTTCGCGACGACGCGCGTGATCGCCGCGTCGAACGCAGCCCGGTTTGACGCGGCGGTGCCCTTCGCGTCGAAGGTGGTCGCACCCGTGCCCGAGTCTCCGCCTGTCGACGGCTCCTCGGACCACGACGTCTGCGTGGGCGCCGCACCCTGCGGAGCTGCGGCCGCGGTGCAGCCGGCCAGCGTGAGGGCGAGCACGGCAGAGGCACCGACGACTGCCACGCGACCGAACTGCACGACTCCCCCTCACACGCCGGCCGGGCGGCCGACTGAGGTCGAGTCTAGACACCGCGCCTCTCAGAACGGCGGTGTCGCCGCGACCGGCTCGTCGAGCACCTCGCCCGTCTCGTCGTCGAACTCGACCAGCGCGAGGCCGGCCGGCTCGCCGGCATCCGCCACGGTCGCCGACCCGAGCTGCATGGCGCCCCAGTCGCTGCCGACGGACTGCTCATCGGGCGGCGTCTGCTCGTCTTCGACGGGCTGCGCACCGTCGTCCTTCCCGCCGCTCGGCTTGCCATTGTTCTTGGCGAACCCGACCGCCTTGCCCCAGCGGAAGTCGTGGCCGATGCCGTCTGCCTCGATCTCGACGTCAAGCCCGGACTTGTCACCCGCGCTCCACTCGCTGACCTTCAGCCGACCGGTCACGATGATCGGGTCGCCCTTGTTGATGCTCGCGAACGCGTTGGTCGCGAGCTCACGGAAGCAGCTGATGCTGAACCAGCTCGTCGGGCCGTTCTCCCACGCGCCGGTGGCGCGGTTGAAGCGGCGCTCTGACGACCCGAGCCGGAAGCTCGAGATGCTCAGACCGTTGACGATCACGAACTTGGGCTGGGTCGCGGCGAAGCCGCGCACGGTGATGCTCGAACTCATTGCGGAACCTCCTTGATCGGCGCCGAAGCGGCGCGGTTCCACGAGTGTGACCGGGGAAGGCATCCCCGCGAACGACGAAACCCCCGGATCGGGGATGACTCCGCCGATCCGGGGGCTGTGCTGGGGAAGAGCCCCAGAACTACGCGACGCGCACGTACTCGCCGAATGCCTTCCGCACCTTGTTCACCTTCGGCACGGCGACCGCCAGGCAGTAGCCCTGGCCGGGGTTCTTCGCGAAGAAGTCCTGGTGGTAGTCCTCGGCGCGATAGAACTCGCCGAGCGGCTCAAGAGTCGTGACCACTCCCCCGCCCCAGATGTCGTTCGCGCGCGCGATGGCCTCTTCGAAGAGCTTCTTCTGCTCGTCGTCCGCATAGAACATCGCCGAGCGGTACTGCGTGCCGACGTCGGCGCCCTGCCGGTTCAGCTGGCGCGGATCGTGCAGCGTGAAGAACGCGTCGAGGATGATGGATGCCGGGATCTCGGTCTCGTCGAAGGTGACGGCGACCGCCTCGGCGTGATTGGTCGTTCCGGTGCACACGAGCTCGTAGCTCGGGTTCGCGACCGAGCCGCCGGTGTAGCCGCTGATGACGTCGCTGACACCGCGAAGCGTGCGATAGACCGCGTCGAGACACCAGAAGCAACCGCCCGCGAGGACGAAGGTCTGCATGGGGACCCCTTTCGTGAAGTCATGTCCATGCTCTCAAACGACGGCACGCCGCAGATCGTTCCCGAGCGGCGACAGCGCTCGTCGTACTCTCACCGCATGCAGCTATGGAACGACTTCACGGGCTGGCTCACCGACCCGAGCAATGAGCCCCTTCTCTTCGCCATCGCGGTGCTCTTCATCGGCATCGTGGTCTCCGGTCTCATCGCCGCCTGGATCGCCCGCGGCACTGTCCGCGGAGTTCTCGCACGCACCGATCGCCAGCAGAAGGCGTCGGCGATCGCCGCGCTGGTGGATGCCGCCACCGAGGCATCCGTCTGGAACTCGCTGACTCCGGGCGAGCAGGTCCTCAGCGACCGCGCCGTCGGCCAGGCCGACATCCAGGTGCGCCTGCTGCCGATCAAGGGCGCAGGCGTCGCCGCGAACTGGGCGAGCCACCAGCTCGCCGAGATGAAGCGCAACTCGGCGACCTTCGGCTACCAGCTCGACCCGGTCGTCGCTGAGTTCCGCGATCGGCTCATCGAGTGGCAGAACAAGCCCGGCCGCGCCAAGCGCATCTTCGCCGGCGATCTCGAGCGCTGGCGATTCGAGTCGAGCACCCCCGACGCGCAGCTCGACGCCGAGCAGGAGAAGTGGGTCGCACGGCAGCACCACGAGAAGCACGCGTCGGCAGCGGCTACTGCCACCCCGGCTACTGCCACCCCGGCTACTGCCGCCCCGGCGCCCACCGCTCAGCCCACCGGCACCGTCGACACGCCGACCCAGGCGATGCCGCTGCCCACGGCGCCCTCCTACCTGCACCGCGACGAGCAGGAGCCCGAGCGCTACACCGCCTAGCGCGTCGCGCGCCAGCCTCGCGTCGCGCCTGAACCCGGTCTGCCAGACTTGCTGCATGACAGACCGGGTTCTCCATGTCTGAACGCCTGACGGAAGCACGCGCCTTGGGGGCCGCTGCCGGGGCCTACGCCCAGGGCTTCGCCCGCGTCGCCGCAGTGACCTTCCCGCTCGTGATCGCCGACCCTGCCGCGAACGCTGAGCGGCTGCTCGAGCAGGCGCGTGTCTGCGACGTGAAATCCGTCGCCGTCGCCGTGTTCACCGAGCTCTGCCTGACCGGCTACGCGCACGACGACCTGGTGCTGCAGGACGCCGTGCTGGACGGGGTCGACTCCGCTCTCGCTCGCATTGCCGAGGCATCCGTCGACCTCATGCCCGTGCTCGTCATCGGCGCGCCGCTGCGCCACGGCAACCGCCTCTTCAACTGCGCGGTCGTCATCCACCGCGGCCGCGTGCTCGGGGTCGCGCCCAAGTCCTATCTGCCGACCTACCGCGAGTTCTACGAGCGCCGCTGGTACGCCTCGGGCGACGACCAGCGCGGCGGCGAAATCACCGTCGCGGGCCAGTCCGCGCCGTTCGGGCCCGAGCTGCTCTTCGAGGCCTCCGATGTGCCCGGTCTCGTGCTGCACGCCGAGATCTGCGAGGACATGTGGATTCCCGTACCGCCGAGCGCCGAGGCGGCGCTCGCAGGCGCGACGGTACTGCTCAACCTCTCGGGCAGCCCGATCACCGTCGGGCGGGCCGACGATCGGCAGCTGCTGGCACGCTCCGCGTCGTCGCGGTGCCTGGCCGCCTATGTGTATGCCGCCGCGGGCATGGGCGAGTCGAGCAACGACCTCTCCTGGGACGGCGAGACACTCATCTACGAGACCGGGCGCCTGCTGGCCGCGACCGACCGCTTCCCCGACGGGCCGCGCATCGCCCTCGCCGACATCGATGTCGAGCTGCTGCGGCAGGAGCGCCTGCGCCAGGGCACCTTCGACGACAACCGGCGCGCACTCGACGAGCGCATCGCCGAGTTCCGCCGCGTGCCCTTCGAGCTGAACCCGCCGACCGGCGACATCGGCTTCGAGCGGGCCGTCGACCGGTACCCGTTCGTGCCCGACGACCCGGCGCGGCTCGCGCAGGACTGCTACGAGGCCTACAACATCCAGGTCTCGGGGCTCGAGCAGCGGATGTCGGCGATCGGCGGTCCCAAGCTCGTGATCGGCGTCTCGGGCGGCCTCGACTCGACGCACGCGCTGCTGGTCTGCGCCCAGGCGCTCGACCGTCTCGGCCGGCCGCGCAGCGACATCATCGCGGTCACGATGCCCGGGTTCGCGACCTCAGACCAGACGAAGTCGAACGCCTACGCGCTGGCCGAGGCCCTCGGCGTGACCTTCGAAGAGCTCGACATCAAGCCGACCGCCGAGGAGATGTTCCGTCGCATCGGGCATCCGTATGCCAATGGCGAGCCCGTCTATGACGTGACTTTCGAGAACGTTCAGGCCGGTCTGCGCACCGACTACCTGTTCCGGATCGCGAACCAGCGCGGCGGCATCGTGGTCGGCACCGGCGACCTGTCCGAGTTCGCGCTCGGCTGGGCGACCTACGGCGTGGGCGACCAGATGTCGCACTACGCCGTGAACTCTGGAGTGCCGAAGACGCTGATGCAGCACCTCATCCGCTGGGTGAGCAGCTCGGGGCTGTTCGAGGCCAACGTCTCGCAGGTGCTCGAGCGCGTGCTCGCCACCGAGATCAGCCCGGAGCTCGTTCCGGCGGGCGAGGACGGCGTCGCCCAGTCGACCGAGAAGACCATCGGCCCCTACGCACTGCACGACTTCGCGCTCTTCCACGTGCTGCGCTATGGCTTGCGGCCCAGCAAGATCGCGTGGCTGGCTGCGAAGACGTGGGCGGATGCCTCCACCGGCACCTGGCCGGCCGGATTCCCCGACGACGCGAAGGTCGAGTACTCGGCCGACGAGGTCGTCGCCTGGCTCGAGGTGTTCCTGAAGCGCTTCTTCGGCTTCGCGCAGTTCAAGCGCACGGCGGTGCCGAACGGCCCGAAGGTCGCCGCCGGCGGCTCGCTGTCGCCGCGCGGCGACTGGCGCGCGCCGTCGGATTCCACGGCGACGACCTGGCTCGCCGAGCTTCACTCCGCGTTCCCGAAGGGCTAGAGGAAGAGCGGCCGCCAGTCCTCCGCCGTCGACAGCGGTCCGTGCTGCGTGTGCAGTTCGTCGAGGGCGCGGCTGCGCGCCGAGCGCGTGCTCGTGACGGCATCCACCCGCGCCTTCAATTCGTCCACCGTGGCCGACGTGAGCGAGAAGTCGGGCGCCTTCGCCTGAGCGCCCAACGCCAGCACGACGAGATCGAGGTGGTAGGCCGCGCGCACCACGTCGAGCACCTCGGGCCCTGCGTTGATGTCGAGGTAGACCGATGCCTGCTCGAGCTCCGTGCGGATGCCGGTGTGGTTGATCGTCGGCGTCAGCACGAGGTTCGGGTACCGTGCGGCGAGGTCGTGCAGCTTCGCGCTCATGAGCGTCATCGCCGCAACCGAGATCGTCACGTCGGGGAACGCCTCGAGCAGCTCGACGAGGCCCGGGATCTCGTCGCTCGCGGTCAGGATGAACGCGCGGCGCGGGTCGTAGTCGCGCTTCTCGGCGAACTGGTCGAGGTGCGACAGATAGGCGAGCTCGACCGCGGTATTCGGGTGATGCGCGGCGACCTTGGCACGAAGCGCCTCGTCGAAGAAGACGATGCGCCTGAGCGCCGTCGGCAGCTCGAGCTCGAGCGCCATGTTCTCGGGCACCGCACCGGGCATCGGCTCCTGCCAGAACAGCGTGGTGTTCGGGTGCGTCGCCCGGGCGCGCGCAACGAACAGTGGGTATGACAGCGAGTTGATGAGGAGGCTGTCGTGGGGAATCCGCTGGTCATCGATGAAGAACGAGACGAACTGCGTCAGAGAGTCGAAGGCGAGCACGCGCGTCGCCGAGCGCAGCACGATGACGCGGGTCGCGTGGTCGACCTCGATCGTCCACTCCCCCGGCCCGCTGTAAACGGTCTGGTAGGCGGCTCCGTTGCTGCAGTACCGCGTCGCGTATCTGCTGCCGTAGCGGTCGTAGAGGTCGGTGTGGCTGACCGCCCCGTCGGGCAGCAGCCAGTCGACGCTCTCGACCTGCCGGAACGAGTTCGCCTCGTAGTTGATGCGGCCGAGCAGGAATCCGTCACGCAGGATCTCGCCGTGCTCTTCACGGCCGTGCCTGATCTCGCACCAGGGCGGCACCGGCACCTCGTTGAAGAACAGCGGTCGCCCGGTGCGCGGAAGCCCCGTGTAGGCCACGAACGGGCACAGGGCGTCGTCGGGCAATTCCCCCTGGTACGTGATGACGACGGGCGTGAACGGGATGCCTGCGGCGTGCAGCGACCGAGTCAGCTGCCGCGTGGCCTCATCGAAGCTGTCGAAGAGCGCTAGCACGGGGCGCCTCCGAACAGGAGGTCTTCCCAGAGCTGCCGCACCTGTGCGGCCGTGAACTCCTCGGCCTTGCGCAGGCTGGCCGCCCGCAGCTCGTCGAGCGGCGCGTCGGTGAGCACCTCGACGATCGCGTCGGCAAGCGCCGCGGCGTCGCCCTCGGCGTTCGTGTGCGGCGCGAGGCGGCCGTTGACGCCCGACTCGACCATCTCGCGGTTTCCGTAGTCGACGTCGAGGCCGACGATGGGCAGGCCCTCAGCGATCGCCTCGAGCATCGAGAGCCCGAAGCCCTCAGACGTGGACGCCGACACGTACAGGCCGTAGGGGCCGAGCAGCCCCTCGAGCTTCTGGTGCCCCATGAGCCGAATGAACTCCTGGCTCTTCGTCTCCTCGATGACGGCGAGCAGCGGTTCGCGGTTGCCTTCGCCGTAGATGTCGAGACGAAGCTCGGGAAGGGTCGCCCGGGCAGCTGCGACGGCGCGCACGAGCACATCGAGGTGCTTCTCGTCGGCGAGGCGGCTCGCGGTGACGAGGGCGAACCGCTCGTATTCGGGCGATGACGCGGGCGCGGCGACGAACCCGACGGGGATGCGAGCGACGCTGAACGAACCCTCAGGCATCCGCTCGGCCAACTGCGCTTCGAGCACCTCCTGCTGGCGGTGCGTCGAGACGATGAATCCGTCGACGAGGTCGGGGCGGGTGAACACGAACTCGTAGTGGTTGTTCCACAGCAGCACGCCGTCTTCCAGCTGCCGCGGGTCGAAGTGCTCGGCGTGCACGATCGAGTACAGGCGGTGGGCGCCGATCACCGGGTAGATGCCGTCGATGACATCCAGGGCGCGGTCGACGATCACCACGTCGTCGGGCCGGCTGAACAGCTGCGCGAAGACGAGTTGGAAGAACTGAGCACGCCCCTCGAGCACGAGATCGCCGCCGAAGGTGACGGGGCGCTCGCGCCCGGCGCGCAGCCGCTGCGTGTAGAGCGGCGACGCGCTCGTGATCAGCGTGCGGAGGATCTCGTCGTTCCGATAGAACTGCTCGGCGGCGACGCGGCCGTCGTCGGTGTAAAAGACGCGGCGCACCAGCCGACCGTCGTGAAAGTACTCGATGTCGTGCAGCGTCTCGTCGTAGTGCTCGATCCGCACGATCCGGTCGCCGACGATCGTCTCGACGCGATCGACAATGGCGCCGATCACAGTTCTGATGCGGTAGCGGACGGGTGAACCCGTCAGCGCGACGTCGGTGTACTCGGGAATGGCGGGCGCGACCTCGTGCGGCTGCCCGACGCGCGCCAGGTAGTCGTCGACCGTCAGCGTGCTCGGACGCGTCGTGCGCCCGGCGACGAGGTCGTAGATCCACAGCACCTGGTCGCGGCGGAACCCGAGACGATCGGTGAAGACGCTGAGGTTCGTCGGGATGTAGTCGGTGAACACGTAGTAGTCGTCGACGGCAGGGATGCCGGCGAACAGCTCGCGCCGGTAGACCTGCGCGTATTCGACGCCGCTCGAGGCGAGGCCGATCGCCTTGTTGATGTTGAAGACACGCACGGATGCTTGCCCTACGCGAACTGGATGACGAGGGCGCCGTCGCTGCCCTGCTCGATGCGGCTCAGGCACAGCAGCCGCACGATGTCGCGGTTGATGCGCTTCTTCATCTCCTCGAACGCGAAGTAGGCCTCGCGGCGGTACTCGTACTCGACCTTGTGCTGGGCGAGGTTGCGGTTCTGCACGACGGTCTTGAGCTGCTCGAGGAAGTCCACCTGCTCGATCCAGGCGACGTCGATCGACTTGAGGAAGCAGATGTTCTGGAAGCGCGTGTAGATCGTGTCGTCCCCGAGTGCGTCCGCCTTCTGCTGGATCTCCTGCGCGAACATCTCGGCCAGGAACCCCTTGACCGCCTCGCCGTTCGCCAGATCGACGGAATGAAAGCCCTCGGGCAGGTGGTAGCTGACGTTGTCGAAGATGTAGCGCATGAGCGACCCGGAGTCGGCGCCGACGCCGGCGGCGACCGCATCGGTGAAGACCTCATTCGCGATCGCATCGAGTTCCCGGCGCGTGATCGGCTCGCCCGTGATGATCTCGTTGCGCACGGCGTAGACGAGGTCGCGCTGGCGGGCCATCGCGATGTCGAAGTCCTTCGACAGCTTCCGGGCACCGCTCGCCGAGTCCTCGCTGGCACGCTGTGCCCGGTTCAGCAGCCGCAGCATGGTGGCGGGGCTGCGGCGCTTCTTGCCGAGATCCTTCTGCTTCACCGAGCCGAACTTGACGAACAGGTCGTCTTCGAGCGACGCGTAGAAGCGGCTCGACCCCGGGTCGCCCTGACGTCCCGCGCGGCCGCGCACCTGGCCTTCGACCCGCTGGTTCGGGAACTTCTCGGTGCCGATGATGACGAGACCGCCGAGTTCCTTGGCGTCGGGCTCGACCTTGATGTCTGTGCCGCGGCCGGCGATCAGCGTGGCCACCGTGATGGCCCCCTTGCGCCCGGCTTCACGCACCATCGCCGCTTCCTTCGCCTCGCTCAGCGCATTGAGCAAGTTGTGCTCGATGCCGCGGTCGAGCAGGTACTGCGAGAACTTGATCGAGCTGTTCACCGAGGCCGTCGTGAGCAGGATCGGGCGCTCCGTCTTCCGCACCTCTTCGACATAGTCCAGAACGAGCTGCTCCTTCTCGTCGATCGTCGCGACGACGACATCCGGCTCATCGACGCGGATGACCGGGCGGTACGTCGGGATCTCGACGACAGCGGTGCCGTAGGTCTTGAGCAGCTCCTTCTCTGACCCCTTGGCCGTGCCGGTCATGCCGCCCATCTTGTCGAACATGAGGAACAGATTCTGATAGGTGACCGAGGCCATCGCGCGGTTCTCCGTGGTGATCTCGAGACCCTCGCGGCCTTCGATCGCCTGGTGCAGGCCGCCCTGCAGCTTGTTGCCCTCGAGCAGGCGGCCGGTGACCGAGCTCAGCAGCACGAGCTGGTCGCCGACGACCATGTAGTCGCGCAGCGGCTGGAAGCGCGTGCGGGCCCGCAGCGCGAGGAAGATGTGGCGGTTCAGCTGGAAGTACTCGGGCGCGTAGATATTCGGCACGTGGAAGAACCGGTTGCCGGCGGCGATTCCCTCTTCGGTGAGGGTCACCACGCCGTCACTCTCGTCGTACTCGTACTCGATGTCTTCCCGCAGCGTCGCCACGAATGCATCTGCGATCGGGTACAGGTTCGACTGCACCCGCGGTGAGCCCGAGATCACCAGCGGCATCTGCGCGAGGTCCAGCAGGATCGCGTCGGCCTCGTCGATCAGCACGTAGTTGAACGGGCGCAGGTACTTGTCTTCGCTCGTGCCGGCGAGATTCTCGAGCAGGTAGTCGAACCCGACCTTGTCGCTGGTGGTGTAGATGACGTCGGCGGCGTAGATCTCCTTCTTCTCCGCCACCGAGAAGTCGTTCGCGCCGGCCTCCGGTACGCCGATGGCCAGCTTCAGGCCCATGAACTCGAAGAGCGGCCGGAACTCCTCTGCGTCGCGGCGCGCGAGGTAGCCGTTGACCGTGACGAGCATCGCGCCGCGCCCGCTGAGGGCGTTGAGGTAGAGCGGCAGCGTCGCCGTGAGGCTCTTGCCCTCACCGGTCTTCATCGCCGCGATGTTGCCCTGGTGCATGACGATCGCCGCGAGCAGCTGGTTCTCGTAAGGGAACTTGCCGACGATGCGCAGGGCCGCTTCGCGAAGGGCCGCGTATGCCTCCGGCAGCAGCGCGTCGAGAGATTCGCCTTTTTGCGCCCGCGCCCGGTACCCCGCCGTCGCCACCCGTAGCTGGTCGTCGCTGAGAGCCCGCATCTGACTCTCATACGAGGCGATGCGCTGCACGAGGCGCCGGTTCTTGGCCTGGGTGTCAGCCATTCCCGTCCACCTCCAGCAGCGCCAGCGATGTGAAGTGCAGTTCGTCGCAGCCGGCGTTCACCATGCGGATCGCATAGTGGTGGGCATCCCCCGGGTACTCGAACTCGCAATCGGGCGCATGCAGCACCTGCACGCCGACCAGCGCATCGAAGCGGTCGAAGAAGCGCGCCTCGAAGACCAGCGTGCCCTCGGGAACCGACGTGACCTGGGCCGCGACGCGATAGGTCCTTCCCGCATGCAGCAGCGGCAGGTCGGGGGTGTCGCGCACCGACTGGTAGTCGGTGACCGAGTACCACTCCTGAATCGTGGTGCCGCCGGGCATCAGATGGTTGACGAGGCTCACCTCGCCCGCCGGGCTGATGGTCAGCGCCGAGCCGTAGAGCGAATCCGCGCTTTTGTGGCTGCCCCAGCGCACTGTCGCGATCTCAGCGGGTGCCATTTCGGGCCCCCCGGTATTCCTCGATGGTGCGCGTGTACTGGTTCACGAACCAGGTGACGATCGATGCGCTGTCGTCGTTGTGACGGCCCTGGTAGCCGCGGGCGATCACCGAGGTGGGCTTGCCCGTCTGCGAGTTGAGCAGGGTGTAGTAGGCCTGATCGTCGTAGTCGTCCTGCTCCATGTACGACAGCAGGATCTTGGTGTCACCGAAGCCCGGCTCGCCGTTCCACCGATCGACGAGATGGGTCGTGAACGCGTCGGGCGTCGCCTCGTCTGCGCCGTGGTCGGACCGGTCCCAGAAGTTCACGATGTCGAAGATGGTGAAGAAGTCGCCCGGTCGCACAAGCCGGCCGCGCTCCGCGACGTAGCCCAGGTCGACGATCGGCTTGCCCGCGATGATCGCCAGCGCGTCGAGCTGCGAGCCGTAATACAGCGCGCCGAACGACCCCATGGACAGGCCCGAGACGATGACATCCTTCTCCTCGAATCCCAGGTCGCGCACCAGGCCGCGGATCGTACGCAGCAGCAGGTCTTCGAGCTCGCTGCTGCCGAGATAGAAGCGGCCGCCTTCGAGGCGCGGGTCGCTGATCAGCAGGAAGGGGTGCCCGAAGCGCTCCATCATGAAGTAGCCCTCGAAGCCCTCGGCGGGGCGGTAACCCGCGAAGTAGATGTTGAGCGGCGGCTCGAGGTTGCCGGGGTGGAAGAAGTAGAAGAGCTCTTCGCGATTGCTGTCGACGAGTCGCTGGCCGCCCGGCACGAACTGGCCGGCCCCGAACCGGGTGTGGCGATAATGGATGGGGCCGACCTTGACCCGGCCCTTTCCCTTGGCGAACACCGAGCAGGCCAGATATCCGCTCGTCGGCTCGTCGATGATGATGGGCTCAGCGAGCTCGGCCTCGGTGTAGTTGCGCTGGAAGGTGATGACGTCGGGCGAGCCGCTCTGGATCAGCTGCACGCAGAGCTCGATCTCGCAGCCCTCGTCCTTCAGATATTCGGGCCACAGCTCGAGCGGGCGGTCGCTCTGATAGGCGATGTTCTCGCGCCAGAGCACGAGCTGGCGCAGCTCGTCACGATCCACGTCGGCCACGACGTACGAGTTCCCCTCGAACGACCAGCCGGTCGTATGGAACGGCGAGACCTGCGCGCGCCGGATCTCGAGCTTCTGCCCGAAGGGCTTCGGGAAGTACTTGCGCGGCAGCTCGGCGATGACCTGCTGCCGATCGGAGACGTCGATGAAGCTCGCCGCCTTGCGCGCCAGGAAGCGGCGCGTCTCGTCGTCGAACCCGACCTCCAGCTCTCGGGCCACGAGCAGCGCGTAGGGCGAGATGACCGCGTCGAGCTGCTCGAGCAGACGCAGCTCGCACGGGGCATCCAGCACCGTCACCGCGATGCGCCCGATCAGCTTCGCGTCGAAGCCGCTCTCGTCACCGGCGTCGACGAACACCCATTCGTCGCGGGCGCCCAAGCCGCCAGCGGCCGACCAGTCGTCACGCCCGATCTGAAGGACCCGCATAGGCCACCGCCTCTCTGATCAGATCCCACCGGTCGAGCACTTCCTGCGCCCGGAACAGATCCTGCAGCACGCGGCACTGCACCAGCGATTGGTTCCAGTGCTCGAGGCCCTCGAGGAAGTATTCGAGCGCCGTCGCCAGCTCCGAGATGTCGCCGATGACAAAGCCGTTGATCGGATGCGTGACGAGCTCTTGCTCGTAGCGGTTGATCTGAGGCACGCCGGCGTTGACGGCCTCGGTCGCGAGGCGATGATTCACCGTCTCGCCGAGATCGACGAGCACGCGCGACTTGATCATCGTCTGCGTCAGGTCGGCCTCGCGGTCGATGAAGGTGAGCTGGATCTTCTCCTCAGGCTCTTCCGCGATGCCGACGTCGACGCCGAGGGCAGCGATCTCGTCTGCCTCGAAGAACGCCGTGTCGAGGTGCTGGTACCCGGCGATGACACGCCGCACCTCGCGCAGGAAGTCGAGGTCCTGCGAGCGGAACGTGCACACCAGCAACCGGGTGTGGTCGTCGCCGACCAGCTGACCTGCGCTCATCGCGATCGCGTAGTCCAGCTCGTCGAGGGGGATGTCGTCGACGAACAGCGAGATGTAGACCTTGGCCTCGTTGGCACTCGCGCCGAAGGTCGGCCGGCGCTCGAGCGGATAGACCGGAACGACCGGCAGCAGTGCCCAGTCGTCGAGCGGGTCGCCGGCGTCCGACTCCCGCTGCCCGACGCCGGCGAACACGGCGCCCGCGCGCTGGATGACCTCACCGGATGCCACGGCCTGCCGTGCCGCCGAGCGCGACAGCACCAGCGTCTGGTCGGTGAGCAGGGACGTCACCAGTTCGTTGTGCTGCTCAGACACCGCGACCACCACCGTGTCGTGCTCGCCGTCGCGCGCACCGAGGTGCGCGCCGAGGAACTCGGCCATCAGCGCTTCCCAGTTGTCGTACGAGGGATGCCTGAACCGCTCCCCCTCGTTCTGCACGACGTCGATACGCCCGGTCGGCACGTCTTCGCTCACGATGACATCGCCGCCGCGTGAGAGGTAGTACTGCGTCATCGGCTGGCCGGCCTCGTCGTGCATGAGAACACTTGAGAGGAATCCCCGGTCGTCATAGATGCGCTCCAGTGCAGGCATCCCGGCCCCGTAAAAGCGGATCGACTGCAACGTGCCGTCCTTCGACAGGTAGACGCGCGCATAGACCTCGCTCTCGCGCATGACGGTGACGATGAATGGGTTGTAGTGGAAGCTGACATCCTCGGGCCACTCGAGCTCGAGGAAGTCGATGGGGCGCGTGTAGTCGTCGGTGAGCCCCTGCACCTCGTCGAAGAACGACCAGTACGGCACGTCGAAGATGTTCTGACTGTGCAGGAAACGGCGCAGGCTCGGCACGTAGTTCAGGACGATCAGGCGCGCCTCTTCGCTGCCCTGCCGGAAGACGCGCAACTGGGTGACGGTGTCGTCGGACTCGGTGGCGCCGCGGGTGCTGAACCAGACCCGGTCGGTCGAATACCACCGGCGCTCGGCGTTGTACCAGGCGGGGATGAAGTGGATCATGCCGTCGCACCGCCCGAGCGCGTGCGGAACGAGAAGACGTACTTCGTGCCGAGGCGCGAGTCCGCGATCTCTTCGTGAAGAGCCCACAGCAGACCGAGCAGGATCATCAGGGTGCCGGGCGCGGTCAGCAGGTACTGCAGGTTCGGGAACGTGCCGATGAAGTAGAGCGGAATGCCGGTGAAGATCACGAGGAAGACGCCGCTCAGCACTGACAGCAGAACGACCCGACGGCGGATGTAGCGGCGCGTCGGTTCCCCCGGCTGCACATGGTCGAAGTACTCGCCACCGTCGCGCATGCGCTCTGCCGTCTCTTTCGGCTTGAAGGTGAAGAGGCCGAAGAAGATGGTCAGCACGAACAGCAGCACGAGGTAGAACGTGAAGCCGATCGGGCTGCTCAGGCCCCACACCTCGAGGAAACGGTCGGCGCCATGCGCTGCCCCGGGGATGACCGCGCCCGCGGCATGCACGATGAACTGAGGGATCGCGAGCAGAGAGAGCGCGTACATGATCGGCGACGCGCCGGCCGGGTTGAGCTTGATGGGCAGATACGACACGCCGATGAATCCGCTGTCGATCGACACCTTGTTCACGTGCAGCCGCATCTCGGCGTTGCCCGCGAACACGCCGATGATGACGACGCAGACGCACGCGATGATGACGAACCAGAGCATGTGGACGTATTCAGGGGATGCCGCGACGTGCAGTGTCTCGAAGTTGCGCATCGCCGTGATGATCAGCTGGTACAGGATGAACATCGTGACGCCGCCGAGGCCGAGCGCCTCGTTGCGGTTCGCCAGCCAGGCGACGAGCGCCGCGCCCACCGTGAAGATCACGACCACCACGATCTGCGCGTTGACCTCACCGGAGAACGGGCCGAACGGCAGCGGCTCGATCTGGTACCTGGTCATGAGGCTGATGGACTGGATGATCGCGAGGATCACCATCAGCACGTTGCGGGCGCGATTGACGGTCTCTTCCGGGATCTTGCGATCGCGGGCGATCTGCCCGAGAAACAGGAACCGCCACAGGATCGCGGCTCCCATCCACGGCCCGAGCCCCAGCGAGAAGAGGGACGGGAAGAAGAAGTTGCCGCCGGTCGCGATGTTGGCGATGTCGAGCAGCTGCGCATTGGTCGTGCCGGTTCCCGTCACGGTGCCGTGAAGCAGGGGCACGGGGATGTTGCGGCCGATCATGAAGCACACGAAGAACAGCGCCGTCCACAGGAGCTTTGTTCTCAGCGTCGCGTATCTGCTGTCACGAACTCGCGCCACACCCCGTCCTTCCCCTGCGTGCCGGCGTCACTCGCTGTGGTGTCACTTCCTGTTGCCGAAGATGTTCAGCGACTTGAGCAGCGAGCCGATGCGCGATTGGCGAGCATCGGCCGGCGCCGCGGAGCCGCTCTGAACGACGCTCTCGGCCTGCGACATGCTCGCGATGACCGAGTCGCTGACCGACGACTCGGAATCGCTCGCCGACAGGGTGCCGCTGACGGACTCGTAGATCACCGTGCTGTGCGACTCGCTGCCCGACGTCGAGGCCGACCCGCTGATCGAGGCGGACTCGCTGATCGAGGCGGACCCGGTGACGGATGCCGACTCGCTGATCGAGCCGGAGGCGGAGCCGCTCGTCGACGCTGCGGTGGTGTCTGCGGTGGTCGTGGACTCGCTGGGCGCCGGCGAAGCGCTCGTCGCGGAGGCGCTCGTCGCGGAGACGCTCGTCGTGCCGGTTGCCGATGCCGACTCGCTGATCGATGCAGACGCGGAGTCGCTGAAACTGCTCGACGCAGAATCGCTGAGCGATGCCGAAGCCGAGTCACTCAGAGAAGTCGATGCCGAACCGCTCAAGCTCTCCGACGTCGACTCACTCAACGAGGTGGAGGCCGAGCCGCTCAGGCTGCCCGAAGTCGACTCGCTCAACGACGTCGACGCAGAGCCACTCAAGCTCTCGGACGTCGACTCACTCAACGACGTCGACGCAGAACCACTCAAGCTCTGCGAGCTGGATTCGCTCAACGACGTCGACGCGGAGCCACTGAGGCTGCCCGAAGTCGATTCGCTCAGCGATGTAGACAGCGAACCACTCAGACTCTCGGACGTCGACTCGCTTGTTGACGTGGATGCCGATGCACTCACACTGCCCGAGGTCGACTCGCTTGCCGAAGTCGACACGGAACCACTCAAGCTCTCCGAAGCGGACTCACTTATCGACGTCGACGCAGACCCGCTCAAGCTTTGCGAGCCCGACTCGCTCAACGAGGTCGAAGCAGACCCACTCAAGCTCTCGGACGTCGATTCACTCACCGACGTCGACGCAGAGCCGCTCAGACTCTGGGAGGTCGATTCACTCAACGAAGCCGAACCGCTAAGACT